>OZ244954.1:0-641330 GCA_965222545.1 Mycoplasmatales bacterium
ATATAGTTTGTCCTTATTTTGGATATGCAAGACAGGACAGGAAGGTGGATGGAAGACAACCTATTACTGCAAAAATGGTTGCTGATTTAATTGAAAAAGTTGGAGCAACTAGAATTACTTTTTTCGATATTCACGCAGAACAAATTCAAGGCTTCTTTAATATTCCAGTTGATGCATTAAAAGGATTATTTTGTCTTGCTAAATATTTAAAGAAAAAATATCAAGATAAAAAAATTGTATTTGTGGCTCCAGATCAAGGTTCAGTGAAATTTACAAGAATAATTAGTGATCAAATGAATAAACCAGTTGCAATTATCGATAAAAGAAGAGTTGGAATAAATAAAGTTAAGTCATATGGTATTTTAGGTAATGTAAAAGATAAAATATGTATTGTTGTTGATGATATTATAGACTCAGCTGGAACAATTCACTCTGCATGTAAAATATTAAAAAAATCTGGGGCTAAAGAAATTATAATTTGTGGAATTCACGGACTTTTTAATAAGAATGCTTTAAAAAGGCTATCAGATCCTATAATTTCAGAGGTCATTGTTACAAATACAGTTAATCTTAAAAAAGGATTTTTGCTAGATAAATTAAAAGTTATTAAAATAAATAATTTTCTAGGCGAGGTATTACTATCGCAAATTGAAAATAAATCTATTTCATTAGTTTATAAAAAATATAGTAATTATGGAAAATAATAGTGATATTAGACTTATAGTCGGGCTTGGTAATGTTGGATACAATTATTTAGCAACAAGACATAATGTTGGTTTTTTAGTTATTGAAAAACTATGTATTGAACTTGGCATAAACTTAAAATTTAAAAAATTTAACGGGTGTTTTTATAAAGGGAATCTAGATAAATATTCAGTAATTATAGCGAAACCGGGAACAATGATGAACCTAAGCGGCGATTTTGTTAGCAAGATCGCTAAATATTATAAAATTAAAACAGAAAATATCCTAATAATTCATGATGATAAAGATTTACCGTTTGGAAAAATAAGATTTAGTATAAATGCATCTGCTGGCGGACATAATGGAGTTGTAAGCATTATTAATTCTTTAAATACAAAAAATATAAAAAGACTTAGAATCGGAATAGGAAAACCAGATAATGATAGAATGCTAAAAATATATGTTTTACAAGAGTTTGAAAAAGTAGAAATAAAAGAACTTGCATATATTTTAGATAGATCAAAAGAAGGAGTTTTTGATTTTATAGAAAAAAGTTTTATATGATTAATGAACAACTACAATTAGAAAAAAAGAAAGTAATTGCCCTTTGTAGTGGTGGTCCTGATAGTATATATCTAGTTAATTATCTTTTAAAAGAGAAGAAAGATATACTTGTACTTCATATAAATTATCAAAAAAGAGCAAATTCAATACTAGATCAAAAAGTTGTAGAAAATATTTGTAAAAAAAATAATTTACCTCTTGTAATTAAATTATATAGTTCTGATAAAAAAGGTAATTTTCAAGCTAACGCAAGAGAATATAGGTATGATGCTGCATGTGAAATCGCAAAGAAAGAAAGAAGAGTGATTTATGTTGGCCATCAATTTGATGACAACCTTGAAACAATAATTTTTCAAAAGAGAAGAAAAAGTATTGCTAAATATTTTGGTATCAAGAAGATAACATCTTGAAATAATATCTCAATCATAAGACCTTTACTAAATATTAAAAAAAAGGAAATCATATATTATTTAGATCAAAATAAAATAACTTATAGAATTGATGAAAGTAATTTATCAAACGTTTATGAAAGAAATAGAATTAGAAAATATATTAAAAAACTAACTTACGATCAAGCAGAAGAAATCATTTGTGAAGCACATTTAAAAAACAAAACATTACTGAAAAAAAATAAGAATAAGGAATTATATTTTTATGAAATATTTAAAAATAATGAAATTAACCTAGAAAAATTAAAAGAAAAAAGCAAAGAAGATTATGAATTAACATGTGTCCTTATGATTGAATATTTAAATCAAAATAAATTACCATTTACAAGGAAAAAAATTGAGAACATAATTGGGTTTTTGATAAATAAAAATAATTCAACTAAATTTTTTCGTATTTCTAATCAATGATTGTTGATTAAAAATAAGGAAAATGTTAAATTATTAGCTAAAAATACCCATCAATAATATTCAATTATATAGATAATTAATATATAATAATCATTATATAAATTAAAGGCAGCTAAACTAATGAAAAATATAAATATTTTACCCATTGTAGATGATGAAGACAAAAAAGAAGATAATCCAAAAATAAAAAAAACAGATTTAAATAAAAGAAAAAATAAAGTACAAAATATTTCTAATGTTGTTGTAAAAAAACCTTGAACTAGATGAATTATTATTTTAGTAACTTCAATTATTTTTATAACAATAATATGAGCACTTTTCTTTAGAAGTACATCTCAAAACGTTTCAATGAACAAAATAGAATCAGATTTAATCGCTTTTGCTGCGGGTAGTAAAGGTAATGATAAACATATTCACTCACTTTTTGAAAATGAAAAAGCAGAAGATTTTAGAAATCAAACAATGTCACTATATTATAAAAGTTCAACAGATGAAACTAAAAACTTAACGGAATGAAGTATACCACACCTTTCAATAAGTGAATCTGTGATCGGCCAAAAAGCATATTTTAGAAACGTTTCTTTTGTAGAAAATGCAAATTTAAATTGAGAAGTAAGTCTTGAATATATTAATAATAAAGGAGAATTAGTAAGCGAAAACAGTATTTTTCCAAGAAGTGGAGAAAAAGTTAGTTCTGAAGGATCATACACACTAATAACAATTTTAAAAAATATTGCTTCATCAAACATAAACGTTCAATCGAAAGAAAATAATTTAACAATAACAAATTCTAATGGTACGTATATTGGCCACCGAAGCACTTCAAATCCTGATTTTTCAAATAGTTTACAAATTATTCCACCAGGTAATGGATTTGAAATATTTAGTACAATATTAAGCTTTTTACCGCTTTTACTTTTTATTTTTATTGGATATATTATATATCGTTCAATGAAAAAAGGAAGAGGTGGAGCGTTTGGACTACCAAGCCAAAAAGCTATCAAGCCAGTTATTTCTAAAACACTATTTTCTGATATTGCTGGTTATGTTGAAGAAAAATTTGAATTAGAAGAAATAATTGACTTTTTAAAAAGACCTAAAGTTTATACATCAGCTGGAGTTAGAACACCTAAAGGTGTTCTTTTAACTGGACCGCCGGGGACAGGAAAAACATTACTAGCAAGAGCTGTTGCAGGTGAATCTAATGTACCATTTCTAAGCATTAATGGATCTGAATTTGTTGAACTATTTGTAGGGCAAGGAGCTCAAAGAGTTAGAAATATTTTTAGCACTGCAAGAAAACATTCACCATGTATTTTATTTATTGATGAAATTGATACTGTTGGTAGAGTAAGAGGAATTGGACTTGGTGGTGGTAATGATGAAAGAGAACAAACTCTAAATCAATTACTAGTAGAGTTAGATGGATTTACAAAAGAAAGTACGGTAGTTGTAATAGCGGCTACAAATAGAGCTGAAGTATTAGATAAGGCACTATTAAGACCTGGAAGAATTGATCGAACTATTGATTTTCATTCACCAAATAATGAAGAAAGATATGAAATATTAAAATTACATTCTAAAAATAAAAATATTAGTCCAAAACTAAATTTAAATGAAATAGCTGAAAGAACTCCAGGGTTTACAGGAGCTCAATTAGAAAATATCCTAAACGAGGGGGCTTTGTTAGCAATTAGAGAAAACAGCAAGGTAATTGAACTAGAACATATAGATGAAGCTATTGATAGAGCGATTGGCGGTCTTGCTAAAAAATCTAAAAAATATATTGATCATGAAAAAAGACTTGTATCATATCATGAATCTGGCCACGCATTAGCAGGTCTAGTTTTAGATGGAGCAGATCGTGTTCAAAAAATTACAATTATTCCGCGAGGAAAAGCTGGTGGATATACTTTAACAACACCAAAAGAAGAAAAATATTTCACTACTAAAAAAGAAATAATTGAAAGAATTATCGGGTTTTTAGCAGGAAGAGCAGCTGAAGAAGTAATATTTGGTAAAGAGCATGTAACTACAGGAGCTCATAATGATATTGAACAAGCTACTCAATTATCTAAGGCAATGGTTACAGAACTTGGAATGTGTCCGGATGTAGGAATTGTAAAATATCAAAATGATCCACACAACCCAAATAGTTCAGGACTTGAAGTAAGTGAGTTGTTATCATCAAAAATTGATAACGCTGTTAAAGCTATTATTGATGATGGATATAAAAAAGCACTTAATATAATTGTTAAATACCGTAAAATGTTAGAATTATTGGCAACTGCATTAATGAAAAAAGAAATTATTAACGCAAGTGAAATTGAATACATTTGAAAAAATAAAAAACACCCAAAAAGTGTTAGTAACTATATTAAAATATTAGAGAATAAAAAAGATAATGAAATAAATTTAGATAAGTTAAAAAATAAAACAACTACTAAAAAAACAGATAAAATAATTATAAAACCGGAGAAATAAAATGAATGCAATAAACGAAAATAAACAAAAACCCTCAAAAGAAATTTTGAATACAATTAGTAATACAAAAAAATCTCAAGGAGCTTTTAAAATTATTGAAAAATTTAGTGATGATGATTTTAAAAAATTGAGTCTTAAAGAGCAACGAACATATGTTAAAAAAAGACAAAAATCAATTCAAATAAGAAAAAAAACATTAACTAGAGAGTTTTCAAAATCAATTATCAGAAAAAATAAAATAGTTTCATATACCAACCCTTATGACGATGCAATTGGAAAATTTATAAATCGTAAAAAGTATGTTATTCAAATTAATAAAATTTGTAAAAGTTATTTCAGTGGTGTTATCGAAAACCAGGTTTTAAAGAAAATAACATTTCAACTAGAAAGAGGTGATTTTTTAGTTATACTTGGCCCTTCGGGTTCTGGTAAAACAACTTTACTAAATATTCTAAGTGGATTAGATAACGCAACAGAAGGAGATGTTTTTGTTGATGGATGAAACTTGTCATTATTAAATGATCGTGATTCAACAACATTTAGAAGAAAAAAAATTGGATTTGTTTTTCAACAATATAATTTGCTACCTAATTTAACTGCCGAAGAAAACATTGAAGTAGGGTGAAATCTTGCAAAAGTAAGAAATAAAACTTTTGTCAACAACATTATTGAAACAATAGGAATTAAAGAACATATTAAAAAATATCCTTATCAGTTATCTGGAGGACAACAACAACGTGTTTCTGTCGCTAGAGCGTTAGCTAAAAACCCTGAAATACTATTTTGCGACGAACCAACAGGTGCATTAGATGAAGATACAGGAAGAGTAGTTTTGAAAATTTTACAGAAAATTAATACAAAATTTAACACTACAATTATCTTGGTAACACATAATACTAATATTGCTAAAGCGGCTAAAAAGATTCTTAAAGTAAGAGATGGTCATATTGAATCATTAGTTAAAAATAATCCACAGGATGCAATGAAAATCAAATGAATGTAGAACCATATAATGATTTATATTTGAAAAAACGCATTAAAGGATATAAAGAACTATAAGTTACAGTTTTTTATTACTTTTGTTATAAATTTAATATTAGCAGTATTATTTATTTCATCTTTATCAGTAAACAGTCATTTAGTATCAACTTTTAATAATCTTAAAAAAACTACCCATTTACATGATTTTGTAATAAGTCCAAGACGTAGAGAAGAGGGTCTTACAAAAGAAGATATATCATATATTGAATATGTTGAAAGTGAATATGATGCCTCTATTTATAAACGACAAGAGTTTTCTTTTAAATACTATGCACCAAAATTTGGGCAAAAATATGATAGAAATGTTTTTTCATTTATAGATCAACCTAACAATATAACTTCTATTAAACAAGATAGTAAACCTAATGTTGACTATGATAATCCTGAACAGCAATATATAAATAAAAGTAAACAAAATGATGGATCTAAATTTATTGCTTCAAAAGATAACAAAATAGTATTAAATGTTATAGTTTCATATCCGTGAGCAAAATATAATCATTTAGTAAAAGGTGATGATAACGAAAAGATAGAAAAAATTGGAGAACCAAATGACAATACCAGTTTTCAATTACACATTAATGGTTTAAATCCAAATATTTATTATCATATTGTTGGTTATATTAATTCAGCTGCACTTTTCTTCCCCTTAAATTTTACAAATGCTATCGGCAGGTTAGATGAGGGAGCTTTTATAGTTTTTAATACCGATGATTTAAATAATCTAGAAAAATCAATGATGCAATATTCTGCATTTAGTAAAATTATTTATACAGTTGGATCATTTAATAAGCAATTATCAGATAATGAAAAAAATGAAAAAATAGAAGCCATTTCAAATTATTTTGCTAAAAAATTAAATATTTATGATTGAAACTCGAATGATTCAATCATTACATTGCGTTCATCTTCTATTCTTCAATCTGCAAAAAATACAAAAACAATTGATTTAGTACTTATTGGTTTAATAGCTGTTACGATATCGTTTTTAGTTAGTTTTATTATTAAGAAAAGAGTTGATGCGAGTAGATTAAAAATCGGAATCTTAAAAGCTTTAGGATATAGATCTTTAACTATATCGTCATCTTTTGCAATATATCCTATTATCACCTCTGTTTTTAGTTTTATAGTTGGTTCAATACTATCCCTTTGAGTTAGTGGAATTATTGAACAACAGCAATTCTACCAATTTAATATTAAGGATCCTGGAAATATTATTAATATAAAGTATATATTGCTTGGAGTTGTTGTTTTTTCTTTAATGTTTGGATTTATGGCTTGAATTATTGCCTTAATTTCTATTAGAGAAAAAACTATAAAATTATTATATCAAAAACAAAAATTTTCGCTTGGAACTGTTGGGTCATATGTTTTAAGGGTTTTTAGATTTTTGCCCTTTACGTTAAGGTTTGGTATTTCAATTGCAATTGCTGCTGGTTTTAGAACAGTTATTTTAATGGGAATATTATTAGTTGGCTCGTTTCTTATTATTTTTGGGTTCTCCATAAGAACACTTATTAGTGATTCATTAGATGAGGGAGGTCACGCAAATAATTTTGATATTAGCTACAAATATAATTCAAATGTAAATATTAATGGTAGATTTAATCTTGTATCACTTGAAAAAAACAACCAATATGATATAAATAAATGATATATAGATAATATAAACTATGGATTATCATTAGATTATAGTACAAGCAAAAAAAGCATAAATAATGATGATATGAAAAACGAATATGAATTTGGGAAATTTCTTGAATTAATTGGAGATAATCCAACTATCGAGATGCCAATTAATTTAAATCCATATTTTTTCATTAACCGAACATCATTAAAAGTTGATGGAAAATCAATATTTGATTCAAAAGAAAATATGTTTTCTGATCTAACGTTAATTACAGGAGATCTTTTCAAAAAACTTAATACACCTATAAATAAGAGATTTAAGATGGTACCATTTATAGAAATTCTTATTAATTTATTTTCAAATAATCCCACCACTAAAGTTAACTGCGGTTTTCAATTATATAATCCATTAACTGACATTAGAGTAAATAAATTATCTATGGGTTCAATTAATCAAATAGCAGAAAAACCAGATTCTAATAAAAAAGTAAATGTTATAGCCCTTTCGCCTCCAGAAAAATCAAATAAAAGGGAAGATATCCAAGTAAATAATGTATTCCAAACAATTCCAAGCAATATATTAAAAACTATTGAAAATTCTCATTTAGAAGGAAATTATACAATGCATTATATACCAGCGTTAGTATCAGATTCATATGCTAAAGCTAACCATTTAAATATTGGATCAACTCTTTCTGTAAATTCAAATATATTTCCTGATATAAAAAAATGACACACACTTAATAATTACAAAATAAAAATAATTGATAAATATAAGGATTCTTTTAGTAAAAAAATAATTATATCTAATAGTTCAATACAAAGTCTTTATGAAAATGAAGGATATTCTGAATTTAATTTTACTAAAAACTATAATACTATATATTCACAGTTTCCTGTTAATTATTTAACAGGCGGAAGAAGCAATGATAATAGAGCCATACCAAGTCAAATTCCAATTATGTTAATTAATGAAAAAGAAGGCAAATTACCCGGGGTGGCGCTTGTAGCTATAAGTGATTTAAAGTCATTGAAAGCGGGAATTGAAGGCCAGGTTGGAATTTTAAGTTTTTTATTATTAATGTTTACAATTGGAGTATCAATTATCGGATGTCTTTCAATAGTTACATTAAATGATTTAATAATATGTGAAAACAAAAGTGCGATTTCAATACTACAAGTAATCGGATATCAAAATAGCAAAACAAATAAGATATTTATGATTGTTTATGCTCCAATTACAATAATAATGTACTTAATAGGCATAATAATGGTGCTTGGTACACTCATACTAATTGGATATTTAGTTTTAACACACCTTAACCTTGTTATAAATACCAACCTTCAACTATTTCCCCTTATAATTTCTTTTTCAATTATAATATTTACATATTTAATTAGCTATCTCGTTTGTCAAAATCAAATTAAGCGAGTTAACTACTTAAAATATACAAATAATTAGGGAAAGGAGAAATTTTGAGAAGAAAACTTGGTTCAGTCTTATTATTGTGAAAAAATATGGCAAAATCATTATTAAAAAATCAACTTGAGATTTTTTCTATTGCAACGATTATGCTACTAGTTATTCTTATTTTGGTTGGTTTAACGGGGGTTACTGTATTTTTAAATAAAAATAAAGAAGAAACATATAAAAAAGGTAATCATAATCAAATTGTATTTAATTATTCAGCACAAGATAGTAGTGATATCTATCCAGATAGAAGTAGTCCAATGTTTTTAGTAAACATCCCAACATCAGCAAAAGACAAATGGGAAGCAGGTGCTGATAATGATACTATATTAAATAGAGAAATAATCGGAAGTTTATTAAAAGCCGAATGGAAAGCTGGAATAAATACTCATGCCTCTTTTAGAAACGATAGAGTTCTTCAAAATTCAAACTCTAATGATCTTTATAAAATAATTGGAATTCCTTATTGATGTCAAGCTAATACTAATTTTCAAAACGCCAAAATGCCCGTTACTAACTCTATAGGATTATCTAAGGACCTTCTTGGTAATGCTTATTATAATGGTGAATGAAATTATTTAAAAACCTTTCTTTCAAATTCATTTAAAGGGAATAACGGAGATATTATCCCTCCGGAATGAGCTAACATGGGAGATAAATTAGCTGGGAACCTATTAACGATTCCAAACTATAATTCCAACGGGAAAGGAACAATTACTCAGCCAATACTTATTGACTCAGCAAAGGATCCAAGCAATATTAAAAGTGATCCTGGAAAATCACATTGACCATATGGACCCCATCAAATATTAATTTCTAAAAGATATGCAAAAACACACAACATTAACATATTTAATTTTAAAGATAAAAGTGGAAAATTTTTAGATATGTATAGTACATCTTCAAAATTAACATTTTCTGATGTTTATAATTTAGCAAATAAACAACATGCTGTCAAAGTAATTGACGATGTACGTTATATAGTTACAGGATATGCAATTAATTCTGATTTCATTTATCCACAATTTTCTGAAACAAACCTTACTCCAAATAATGATGATCAATGTTTAGTATTTACTGCATCAGATACATTTAGTAGAAATTTTATGAGTCACTTTAGTGTAAGTCCGACTTCATGTGAACAATCCATACAATTATTCGTTTCATCTGCTCCAACATCAATTGATCAAAATTCATTACTAAATGGAGTTGCTGCATCAGATGACTCTGCTATTTTAAAAAAGGCTGTTAAAATAGCAAAAAATGTTGCTAGTGAATTTACAGAGAAAAGCAAGGGAGAAAGTCTTTATAATGCCGATTTAGTAACAAATTTTCCCGATATGTTATCTCAAAGATATACATTTACCGATACATTATCTAATATTTTAAAAGTAGTATCTGTTATCTTCGTTTCATTAATATCATTAGTATCTATTTTTATATTATCAATAATTATTAAAAAACAAGTTGACTATGATGCAAAAAAAATAGGAATTTTGAAGTCACTTGGTTATAAAGCTACAACTATATCAACTATGTATGTTGTTACTCCTTTTATAGTTTCATTATTTTCATCTATTATTGGCTTAGGGATAGGAATTTTTTCTTGACTTATCTTAATAAATATCTTTGAAAGATATTTTAATTTTTATATTCAAAAGAAAGATTCTATTTCAGTTATTATAAGCAATAACCCAATATTTATTGCTATTAGTATGATAGCCCCCTTATCTTTTATAATCCTTTTTTCGCTTTTTATTACAATTAGATTGGTTAGAAGAGATACTAAGGAATTAATATATGAAACAGATAATTAATTCTATAGTTCAATTAACAAGAAATATTTTAAGACGAATATTTACAAGTAGTAGTAAGAAGGAAAATTTTGCATTCTTAAGAAGAATTTCTTCTAAAACTAAAACAAGAATAAAAGGAACGATGTTTTATAAAAATATTCGTTATTCAATTGTTAAAAACAAAAGAATATATGGCATAGTATGACAAATTAAAGCGTCTTATAAATTTCAAAAAGACCTTGTTTTAAAAAATTTTAATAAAATTATAATAGTTTTATTATGCTTAACCCTTTTAACATTTTTAGCATTAATAACAGGAACAGTTCCGATTGTCATTAAAAACATTAAAAAATCCGCTACTGAATATTTAACACCATACAATTCATATTCTACATTATCATATGCTCCAATGCCAGACCAACAAGGTAATATTCCTGATCAATATCTAGAAGAAGATCCCTCAACATATCACAGTATTTGAAAAACTAATTCTATGAATTCAGATAAACCAGGAGAAATAGCAAATAGTCTAGTAAGTCCTGGCAGAAGCCCATCACTTGCCACTTATAATTATAATAAAATCAAAGACAATACTTTATATGGTGATCTTTCACCATTAATTGGCGATAGTGCAAAAAATATTTTTCCTTCGTTAAATATTTATCAAGAAACCGGAAACATTAAAAAAGACTTTAAATTAGCGATTGATAATTGTAAAATAATTCAAAATTTTTATAAATCGTTAATTAAATACTTTATTTTAAATTCATATACTTCAATAGAAAATTCACCAGGGCTCGGAGGATTAACTTTTTTTGAAAATCAAATGAGTGAATTCAAATATCTAGATAGTTATATCTATTATTTATATTGTCAATACGGACAAAGAACAGAAAAATTTTATACAGATTACAAACCAGATAATATAAGTTCACAAGTTGCCCAATCAGATGTTTTAAGGTGTTGAGCAATATCGAAAACAATAGCTGCAGTTATTTCTATTATTATTATTAATGCTCATAATCAAAGCACAACTAAAATATATTTTAGTAAATTTGAAACACAATATATTGATAGTAATACAGGAATTAATATTAAAGGATTGCTTATGTCTTTTTACTCTATATTATTATCCAATAACCCGAATGAAATTGAAAAAGCGGCCTCAACAAAAGAAGATATAAAGGAACCTAATTCACATAATACTGATATAAACGGGTTTTCTGAGTTATTAATTGGATTAATATCATATTTTGCACCATATTTTGTAAAAGTAAAGTTTGCAGCAGGATTTGATAAAATTTTACAATATTATAATAATGTGATTGATAATAAGCAAAATGTTCATAATTTTTTAAATAAAAATATAAACACAAAGGTTGTTCGATATGCAAGTAATTCTAAGTTAAATTTTTTAACATTTGGTAACCTTCCTTATGATCCTAAAAAGGATGAATTATATACATCATTGAACGGAAACTTTTTATTAAATAAAAATGTTAATATTTCAAATCCGCTATGAGGTTTAAAAAAGAATAGTCGGTTTTGAAATAAAAATAAATCAGCATTTAATAGTCTTATAAATAATAATGCATATACAAATATTAACGATGATATGCTTTTGGATGGAAAAACACCGAACAAGGCCATTCCAATCGTTTTAAATCAAACAACAATAAGTAAATATTCAAATTTAAATTTTACAAATATTGGCAAAATAATTAAGTATAGTATTCTTAGAAAAACTAGATCTTCTAATAATAAGTTTGTCACAAAACAATATCACGAAAATATTTATTTAAAGGTGGTTGGTCATACTAACTCATATGGACCTAGTATTTTTTATACAAGCAGACAAGAGGCGAACGCAATAGTATTTGATAGAAACTCTGGAATACCAGATGTTCATCAAGAATATAATTGACAAATAAATACTAAAGACCCTAATGAAAGAAATACCGATAATGATCATACTGAAAATTTAAAATGTAATGAAACTTATTATACACCACCAATAAAAAAACCATATTTTACTAAAGAGAAATTGCCACCAACATTTGGTGATGGCTTAGGATATTTTAATGGCTCATTACAATCTAGTAAAAGCAATGTAGAGCTAAACGGAATGCTTATAACATCAACTTCAACATTTAATTTTACAAAGGGACTTTTATTTGGGTCTGGAATTAAAAATTTAATTAGTGGTAATTATATTACATCTGGTGTTAATAATTATACTTATTTGATTAGTATAATTACATATTTAGTACTTACTATACTAATTATAATTGGACTAATAATATTTTTGGTTAGTGGAAAAATAATTATTTCTACAAACAAAAGAATATTTGCTACTTTAAAGGTATTAGGATATACAACAAATAGAATAATTGGCCAATCTTTATCAATATATTTTATCTTCGGAATAATATCAAGTGTTGCTATTTTACCTTTATTTAGTGTAATAACTAACTTATATACTAGATCTATCCAAAATTATTTTGGTGGTCAAAATGTTGTAATTCCACCGGTCGAAATTAATTTATTATTTATATTAATTTACTTTGGAATATTACTATCATTATATTTATTATTTTGAATATTTTCTGTTATTCAAATTAATAAAACTAACGTTATAGAAATATTAGGAGATAGTTAATGTGAATAATTAAAAATTGAATAAACAGTCTTATAAGAAGTCATAAAATTAACATTAAAAGAAAGTTCTTTTTAGCAACAATATTTTTCACATTTTTTATATTTAGTTTAACAATATTAATTTTTACTATTACTCCGTCATCTTTTAAAAGTTATTTAAATGACCCTAGATTAAATCCATCATCAAATTATAACAGTTATGTTGAATATCCAGATTTCCCGGGAAACTCAGGTGGTTCTGAAAGTGTTCCTCATTTATCATTAGATGAAGCATTAAGTCATTATGTTGTTTTGGGAATTCAATCGGGTGCTATATCTAGTGATAATACACATAATTTTATTGTTCCTAAAATAAAAGATAACCTTGATGGCAAAAATGATGCGTATAAGTATTACACAAAATACAGAGGGTTATCAACATATGTACCAGATAATTTAAATTCAAAAGATAAGTTATCAATAACTAATACTTCACCTGGAGTTTATAAAGGAATTGCTAATACTAATTATTTTAAAAAGCTATTAGATTATTTTAATCTTAATAATAAAGGTAAAGTATTTCCTATGCCGAAAAATATAATTGAAGAAGAAGATGCAAAAGTATCAGAAGCTTTAATGGGTATGTCATTACAATATTTAAGAGGACAAAATATTAGTTCTTCATTTTTTAGAGCCTTCAATGCAGCAGAGCAAGCGGGCGGAAATTTACCATTTTTGAAAAATTTATTCGGTTATGCTCTTGGAGTTAAATATAAAGCCGGCATCAATCCTAAAACTCATTTACCAGATCCAAATAATGTCATATGATACGGAGGAAACGAAAATAGTACTCCTCTTTCATCACCATCACAAATATTACAGCAAGGAATACTACAACAATTTACAGCTAGTGAAAAAAATAAATTTTATAAAAATAATATCAGTGTTAATTTTGGTAATGTCCCATATAACAATAAAAATGAAGAATTATATACATATTTAAACGGAATGTATAATAATACAGCACAAAAAGTTTGAGGAATAAATTTTAATAATACTACAAATAATCCACTTAATAGAGAAGATCCACTTGTCAATAAAACTGGCGGAAGTAGATATGATTTATTAGATGATAATAATATAAATATAAACGCCCTTTTATCAATTCAAAATAATTTAAATACAATAAAAGAACTTGAAACCTCAAGTAGTAATCCAAACTTTAATTTTGGTGATAACGGTACAAGAGGTGAAGCATCTGTTAGTACTACTATCCCTGTAGTTATTAATAAATCTTTTGCATTAAAAAATAATATTTTTAAAAATTCTCTTATTGATTATAAGGTTAATGTACCAAGAATTATGGTGAGTGATAATTATCAATCAATGGCAAAAAAACAAAGTATTTATACAGAAGCAAAAGCAGAGAATTTTTATTCTAAAGGTTTTGCATCATTTAATGCTGTTGCAAAACCTACAGTTGGTAGTTGATATTATAAAATTAATGATGCAAATAACAAAGAAAGCTTTATTTCAACTAGCGTTTTAACTGATCACTATCAACATAATTATGATTCTTGAACTGGCGGTGACAACGTAAATCATAGTGTTGATGATAATACATATAAAATGTATTTAAAAGATAAAAAAACAAAAGTAAAGCTAAAAGTTGTTGGAATAACAAATAATTATGGTAATCAGCCTATGATATTTATGAATAAGTCAATAACAAATTTATTGAACGGATATACTATACAAGGATCAACATATGGATCAGATAGTCATGTTGACAACAATGCATTTAATGCAAAGTTTTCAAAGGATAATACTCCAGAAGATTTAAAAGATGTCATTACTTATTCTTGAAGCGGAGACTATACGTCATTAGGATTAAATGGTAACTCAAAGTTTTATTTTAATAATAATCCTTATACTGGAGAAGAAACTCCGGGATTTTATTCAGCTATAACCGGAAGCGCTCCAGATGGATATCCTTCTTATGACGGGGTGACTCCAACTGGTGATTTTCGAAATATTGGAGAAATTAACCCTATAGAAGGTGCTTATGATAATTATTATGTCCAAACACATAAAGCAATAAATAAAAATAATATGGCTAATTTTTTTAAGAAACCCTCCATTTGAGGGATACAAGATGCATTTAGTATTAATACACTAAAGCAGACTATAAATAATGATTATTCATTATTAAATTCTGTTACTAGTGAAATATATTTAATTCTCGGTTGTATTTCACTTTTAGTTTTATTTTTTGGTTTTAAAATAATAATTTATCGAAATATTAAACATATATCAGTTTTAAGAATTATGGGATATAATTCTAGAAGTATTTTAAAAGAGATATTTAGTTTTTATATTTTACTTGCTATTTTAGGATTCATTGTCGCTATCCCGTTTGCAACTTTTATTTCAACTACAGTTTCAGCAACTATGATTGTTCAATCTAAATTACCGAACTTAGGTATATCGGCTCTTTCTTTTTCTAACTTAGCAATAGGTGTATTTGCGCTATTGTTTTTTTATTTCATTATTATGATCTTCGTTGGGCAAATAATTTATAAAACCAAACCTTTAAAGGAATTGAATGATAAATAACTTTTTTGAAATGTTTAAATCATTTTCATTTTATTTAAATAGATATTATTTATTAATCAAATATACATTTAAATCATTTTTAAAAGAAAAATTATTAATTATAATAGTAGCTTTAGCCATTGGAGTTGAGATTGGTGTTTATATTGGATATAGATCAGCTGCAAAAAATCTAGTAGATTTTTATAATAATTTTAAACAACAAACAAACACTGCAAAATATTATTCATTAATAGATTTCCCAGATAAAAGGATAAGTGATAAAACTGATTTAACATATCAAGAATGGTTATCTACTAACGCTGGAAATGCACAATCTTCATATAATATAGATAATGATAATTATGGATCATTAGGTGATTATATTAAACAATATATAAGACCTCTTTCTATAAATAATACTTCACAAAAAATACCGAAAATAAAAAAAAATTCATTTTTAGATAAATGGGTTGGGAATAAAAATTTTACATCATTAATGAAAAATCTTGAGTTTGATCTAAGAAGTGTTATAGGTTGTACAGATGAAAACGCAGTAACAGTTATTTTAACAGACTCCATATTATCAAATAATCAATCATATGCAGATAAGTGAACTATAAATAAAAATAGGAATGTTTTATCTAAAAATTCTAATATTGAAGATGATAACAACAATGTTTATTCAATATATGTCTCTAAAAAGTGGGCACAAATTCATAAGTTAAAGATTGATTCTTCATATAATTTATTTGGATTTAAAACCAAAATCATTGGATATACTGAAAATATAAATAGTATAGGATTTTCAAATGTTATTAATGGAAAACTCCCAACTCCTGTAAATGCCAATAAAGCAAATGCAATTATCGCCGGAGGAAACCTTGTATATAAAATTGAAAGAGCTTTTTTAAATAGTAATACAATACATTCTATGGATAAAGTTAGTGCTATTCTTACAAAATATAAAGATCCGAACGGTATGACCTTAGGGAAGTTTTTAAATTATGATAATGAAAAGAATGCTTTAGATTTTTTGTGAAAAGCAATAACAAGTAGTTATGATTATACTAATGATGAACAAAAATATAATGAAACAATACCAAATATTAACTTAGTATCAGTTGATTATAATAGTTACATTTGGTTTACAAATAATTCATTTACAGTAAATAACGTTAACACTTTTAGTTCTATATTATTTTGAGGATTGTTCCCAGTATTATTATTAACGATAGGTGTATTATGTATTTTTATTTCAAGAGATTATGTTACTAAAAAAAGGTATCAATATGCTATGTTAATTGCAAACGGATATTCAAAAATATATATCTTATCAACACTTTTTGTTTTCCCTATAATAACAGTCTCCATTGGTTCGTTGTTAGGTATTATTATTGGTATCCCTTTAAGTACAATATTAATTAATATATTTAATACTAACTTAAATATGCTAATAATAAACTATTCACTACACTTTATTTTGTTATTTTTACCTATTTTCTTGAGTTTTACAATAGTTTTAACTATGATAACATTATTTTCGTATTACTTATTTAAAAAACCTATTATTCAACTTATAAAAACTGATAAAACAGATAACGGTACAAAAATAAGCAAAGCGATAAGTGTTTTATTTCCCAAAACACCAATATTATTTAGGGTTGGATTAATAAATATTTTCACAAAACCATTTTTAACAACAATATTTATAATTATTTTTATAGTTATTGGATTTTCAACACTTTCAACACTTAGTATAGAAAATCTTATGAAAGAACAAATTGGTGAAGTAAATATTTCAGGAATTGCAAATTATATAAAAATAAATGAAAACAACTTGGTACAAGGCACAGATAATAAATTTGTAAATATTGGAAAATTTTTACCTACCAATGATAAAAGTGAAAACAGTTGATTTAATAATAATGGAACAAAAATAAACCTATCAAACGAAAGTCTTAAAGAATTTTTTAATATTTCAGAATCTAAAATTTTAGGTAATAATGCCTATATTACTCAGGATATGTTGTTGAATTTTATTAATAGCAATTATAGTGATAAACCAACATTATTTAATAAAATTAATGAACTTGTAAAGCAATTAGCTCCATTAAATATAAGAGATGATTATAAATGAGTCTTTAGTAATTTATATCAATGTGCTTTAGGAAAACTCAAATATTTAGTAAGGGGAATATGTCCATATGATAATTCTAAATCTACTCCGATGATTGTTATCCCAAGTCGCACAATTTTAAATAACCCACAAACTTATTTATTTAATATAAGTTCTAATATTGCTAATACTAATAATGTAATAACTCAAGATAAAATCAATCAATATAAAGAGAAGAAAATAAGTATTCTTAAAAATCCCAAATTTAACAACGATAGTATAGAAAAAGAATTTATTATTAATATTCCAGCAATTGTATCAACTACTTTTTATGGAAATATTAAAGAAAGCGGTAAACAATATTATGATATTACAAATTATATAAATAAATTAATAATAAAAACTGGAAATAAAATACAAAATAATATAGATTATAGAATAATACCTAGTGTTGTTACTCGGAATGATACTGTCATGAGTATATATTTAAATACTAATTTGGTAAACAAGAAAACGCTTACTTCTATATTTAAAAAACTAAATATTACATTACCAGAATGAATTAATAATATACCAGATAACTTTGATAAATATGACAATATATTAGTATCAAAAAATAAAAGTGAATTTTTAGAAAATATTGGTGTTGTGCCATATAATGATAATTCAAATATTTCTAAAAAAAGCTTTAAAGATTTTAAACAACAAATAATATATGTAAAAGATAGCATTGATAATACACTAAATATGATATATCCTCTTTTTGCGTTAGTGATAATTCTCGTATGAATAATTATATTATTATCACTTTTAATAACCGTTGTTGTATTAAAGTTTCATATTAGAATTAATAAGACTTATATATCTTTGTTTAAAGCGCTAGGAAGTAATTATTTTGGTATTGCAACAGGATATATATGACAATTTTTATTATTTATATTCATTGGTTTTATAATCTCTGTTCCTTTTTCTGAATTTATATATAGTAATGTTAAAAAAGTAGTAGCGTCATTTTTTGAAAAAGGGTACAGACATTCTACATTTAGTTTTAATGAATATATATTTAGTAATATAACCATTTTCTTTGGAGCTATATTTATGATATGTATTCTAATATTTATGTGATATATGGTAAAATTAGCAATAAATAAAGTGAAACCAACAACATGTTTTGGAAAGGAATAATATATGAATAATTTAGAAAAAATTAGAAAAAACAAAATTACAACCTTTAAAGAAAAGGGAATTGACTCTTATAGTTCATTTTATTTAAAAAGAAATGATATTAAAAAAATAAGAGATAGTTTTGTTGATCTAACAAAAGAAAAACTAGAAGTAAAAAATATAATAAAAACTATTTCTGGAAGAATTATAGCTAAAAGAGGGCAAGGCAAGGTTTACTTTTTAAATATAAAAAGTTTCAGCGGGAAAATACAAATATATGTTAAAAAAACTCTATTAAACGAAAAAGAATTTTTTATTATTGAAAGCAGTGATTTAGGAGATATTATTTCTGTTGAAGGAATTGTGATGAAAACTATGAAAGGCGAACTAACAATAAAAGCTTCAAAAATTATTCTCCTTACTAAATCAGTATTACCATTACCAGATAAATTTCACGGTTTAAAAGATGTTGAGCAAAGATATCGTCAAAGATATTTAGACTTATTATCAAATAATGAAGTTATAATAACATTTAAAAATAGAATTAAAATTGTAAGGTTAATTAGAGACATTCTTGATCAAAAAGGATTTTATGAATTTGAAACTCCGGTTTTACAAGAAATATATGGAGGAGCAGCAGCTAAACCTTTTGTTACAACACATAATACTCTTAAGAGAAATTATTACTTAAGAATTGCTACTGAATTACCTTTAAAAAAAATAATTGTAGGTGGGTTTGAAAAAGTTTATGAAATTGGACGCTTATTTAGAAATGAAGGCATTAGTTATAAACATAATCCAGAATTTACAAGTATTGAATTTTATGAAGCATATTCAAATATTGAAAAATCAATGGATCTAACTCAAAAATTAATTCAAAAGGTTTGTTTGTTAACTAGAAAAAAATTAAAATTTAAATATTGTAATATAGATATAAATTTAGAAAACAACGCATGAGAAAAAATCAGTATGATTGATGCAATTAAAAAACATGTAAATATAGAAATTAGCTATGATTCAGATTTACAATATTGTTTAAATATTTGTAAAAAGCATAATATTAAAATAGAAAAACATCAAAACGAAGTCGGACATATAATTAATCTTTTATTTGAAACTTTTGTAGAGAAACATTTAATAAATCCAACCTTTATAACAGACTATCCAGAAGTGATAAGCCCTTTTGCCAAGAAGTTAAAAGACAAAGAAGGACTTACGAGAAGATTTGAATTATTCATCGCTGGAACTGAATATGCTAATGGATTTGATGAATTAACCGACCCTTACGATCAAGAACAAAGATTTCTTCAGCAAGAAAAAGAATCAAAACTAGGAAATACTGAAATTTCAGGATTTGATAAAGATTATGTTGAGGCTTTAAAATATGGATTACCGCCGTGTTCTGGAGTAGGAATTGGAATAGATAGACTTATTATGTTAGCTTGTGACGCTAAATCGATAAAAGATGTAATTATTTTTCCTCAATTAAGGAGTAATAAAATAAATGAATAATAATATTATTGATAGACTTAATAAAAAAATAAATACTAATAACTATAAATCCGAACTAAACTTAGAAAGAACAATTAGAGCTATTAATTTTATTGATGATCTTATTAATAAAAAATTAAATGATGAATTTAACATTATTAAAACCCATGCCCCACTTATATATGATGATGATTTAGGTATAAATGAAGAAAAAGGAAATTCTACTTTTACAAGAAATATATTATTTCAAAAAAAGAGAAAGAATGGAGTTATTCCCAACGGAGTTAGAAAATGGTCACGAATAATTTCTAAAAATATAAAATTAAAAAATAATGAAGTTTTATTTATAAGACATAGTGATTTATCTAGTGATTTATATTTTAATAATAATTCACCAATTTTTATTGACAAAATTAATTTATTGAAATATATTAAACAAGATAATGTTATTCCTTCAATAAATAACTTTATTAAAAAAATTGTGAAAATATTTAAAGAAATAATAAGCGAAACTGAAGTTTTTTTTACACTTAGTAAAACTAATATTGCTTTAAACAACAAGTATATTAAAATAGATAGTATTAATTTTTATTCTGAAGAAACATTTTTGGATTCAGTATCCCACTTATTTAATGAAAATGGTGAAATTCTCGTGTTAAATACAATTCCTGAAAAAAATATAATTAAAAATTCAATCTTTCTTTATGATGTTTATGACTGAAAGTATTATTATGGATTGTTTATGCAAAATAAAAGAAACCTTAATGTATATAAAATGGTAGAAGTTACCTATGATTGTGATTTTAAAACAATGATCAAACAGAATGAAGTAAGGAAAGGATATGAAATTAATTTAAAAAATTATTATATTAATTTATTAAAACAGAAAATGATAAATCGAAGTATCCAAGTATCTATAAATATGACATATTTATATGCTATAGTTTTAGATAAGATTCACATTAGTGAAGTTATTCAAACTATTAACTCTGATAAAGAACTAGAATTACTAAAAAAAAATAATATTGAAGTTTTTTAATAGCAATAATATTTAAATTATAATGATTATTTTTAAATTTTAAAAACCTTATTATAAGTAGATAAATAAGTATTTTTATATGCTTGTGATTTTTTTACATATTGATTTGGGTAAATTTAGTAATTGTGATATAAATTTAAAATAATATAAATAAAATATAAAAACTAAAAAAAACATATTGATAAGCTTGCTAATGAGTGGTTTAATTTTAACATCATCAAGTGTTGCAATATTAAAAACTCAGACTTCAAAATCAAGTCAACTTACTCCAAATATTACTAATAATTTAGGTAGTAAAAATAATAATCTTGGGGATAATGGTAATACACTTCCTGAATGATTAAATAAAAACGGGAAAATATTTACTGATTATTTAAATAATAACTTTACTGTTCCAGTTTTAAAAAGTATTTCAAACACATTAAATGTTATTAAAACACCATTTTAAAATGATTTTAAAAAAGCATTCCCTAAAACTTTACAAGACGGAGTTAATAAGACAATAACAAACAATTTTATAAAAATAATTGCTGATATAGCAAATGAACAAACAGAGTTAGTTAGTAAGCTTGTAAGTACATTAACTAGTTTTGGAACAGGAACTCACAATAAATTAACACCTGAATAATTTATAGATATATTAAATATTAGAGGAATAAATGGTTTAATTGACTTTTTAAACCCCGCAAAAACTAAAATCATCCATCAATTTGAAGATTATGATATGAACTAAAATTTAAAATAAAACATCAAGTTACAGAAATGATTAGTAACTTAATAGATGAATTTAATCCATTTGTTAATAGAAACCAAATGATTGATGCAATTCAAAACAATTGTGAAGATCAATTTAATGTAATTAAAGCAATAATTGATACTCAAGTTAAAAATTTCAGTACTATTTTAAATAATTTTGAAATTCCTCATATTGGGAAAAATGTAGTTGCTAATTTAAAAAATGTTCAAGGACTTAGATCAACTCAAGGAATTCACGCAACTATTTAAAGAAAAATAATCTTTGCTGTAATAAATAAACAATTTATGCCAGCTGTTGATGGTCTAATAGTATCGTTAATAAAAGATGTAGTAAGTATTTTTACTGATCAAAATAATCCAATTAAAATAATTATTAATCAATTTGCACAAATTGGTGTAAACGTAATTCATGCTGGATGACTTATAAAAGGAGTAATAAGCTATGATAATCTAAAAACATCATTTAATAATTTTGGAACTAATTTCCACAATATTTTACCGCCAAGCATACAAAAAAATGGAAATGATAAATTTTATAGTTATTTACAAAATTTTAAATTAGTTTAATAATTTAAATTAAAGTATTTAAATAAATTCAACCATTCATTGGTTTAATTTTTTAATTTATATTAATCATAAATTAATCTAATAATGTTCACATATTGATTTATTATGTTGTGTTATTATGATATAATTTATTAATATAAAGAGGTTATATGAATATAATAAAAATAAAAAATAAAAAAAACATATTATTAAATTTAATAATGGGCGGATTAATTCTAACATCTTCTAGCATTGTGTTATTAGAAAGTAAAGCCTCAAAATCAAATCAACCAACTTCCGAAATTACTAATAATTTAGATAATAAAAATAATAAATTTGTTAATGATGATAATACATTTCCAGACTGATTAAATGATAACGGGAAAATACTTGCAGGATTTTTGAATAATAAATTTACTATTCCGCTTTCTAACATCATTAAAAGCACATTAGCCACAATAGAACATTCATTCCAAAGAGATTTTATGGTAGCGTTCCCTAGCGTTATACAAGGTAAAATTGTTGATATTATAGGGGGGATTTTTCCAAAAATAGCTGCTGAAATATCAAAAGAACAAGGAGTTTTAGTTAATAAACTCACTACTATATTAACTAGTTTTAAAGAAGGATCTGGCTCAAAAATATCACTTCAAGAAGTTTTTGATATCTTAGTAAAGAAAGGAACAAACGGTTTAATTGATTACATAAATGATAATTTTTTAAATCCAGCAAAAAATAATCTTATTCATAAACTTACGGGTTATACTAGTAAACTAAAATCAAGTCTAAAACCTCAACTTATACAAATAGTTAATAGTTCACTTCCAGGTAATATTCCATTTCTTAACAAAGGTGAAATTATTAATGGAATTCAAATGCATTCAGATGTTCAATTTACCATAATTAATCGTGCAATTGATGTTCAAATAGCAAAACTTACAACTATTTTAAATAATTTTAAAATTCCTCATGTTAAAAAAAATGAAACTGTTGATTTAAAAAAACTTCAAAATCTGGCAGTAGTTAAAAGGGACTCATCAGACCTTAAAAGAAAACTAGTTTTCGAAGTAATAAATAAAGATTTTATGCCAGCTGTTGATAGTTTATTAGTATCTATAATAGAAGATGTAGTAAGAATTTTCACTGAACAGGATAATTCAATTCAAACAATAATGACTCAAATTGGACAAATTGCTGTAAACGGTCTTAGTGCCGGATGACATATACCTTTTACGAGTTTAAATACTAATAATTTAAAAAATGCATTTGTTAATTTTGGAAATAATTTTCATAATAATATAGTACCAAAAGTACAAATAATTGCAACTCATGATTTTTATACTTATTTACAAAACTTTAAATTAGTTTAATAATTTAAATTACCCACTTAAAATAAATTCAACCATAACTTGGTTGAATTTTTAATTTATATATTGATTATTGAGTAATTTTATTATGAAATATATCAATAATTATAAGCAAGTGTTTTTTAATTAAAGTCCACATTTTAGTTGCGCTTTGCAATTGTTACATTCAGTACACCCACCATTTACAATCATAATACCCTCTTTACAATTAGGACATATATTTCCGGGCGCAACACCTATTTCTCTATCTAAACGATCAAATCTTTTTTCAGAGTTAATTGATTTTTCTTTCATTTTTTTAATTTTTTCTTTAGAAATATCTTCTATTTCAATCTTTTTAGTTGGCTTAGTATTTTTGAATAAGCTTAAAACTTGCTTATTTCTAGAACCGTCAACATATACTGTTCCACCTTTAGCATTATTTTTGTGAAGAAAGCTATAAATTTTTTCAACATCCATAACAGTAAAATTACTTGGAGCATTTACTGTTTTTGATATACTTGAATCCACTCATCTTTGAATAGTTACTTGCATTTTAGCATGATTCATTGGTGATAACTGACTTGCCTTAATAAATACATCTGGTAACTTATCTACTGATACATTTGGATTATATTTAATATATTCACTAACTATTCCGCTTTCAACCTTAATTGATTTACCTAATCTGCCAGAACGATAAAAAGTATATCCAAAGAAAGGTTCTAATCCCGTTGAAACGTTTGCTAGAGTACCTGTAGTTCCTGTTGGAGCAATTGTGAGAAGATGAGAATTTCTTATTCCATATTTTAATATATTATCAGTAATTGATTTTTTCATACGTTTCATATATCCTGTTTTTATGAAATCTTCTCTATTAGTTAGAAAGGGAAATGACCCTTTTTCTTTAGCAATATTAATGCTTTCGTTATAAGCAGATTCAGCAATTGTTTTCATTACCTTATTAGCAATTTTTAATGATTTAGTTGAGCCATAAATTGTATTTGTTCAAATTAGTAAATCATGTAATCCCATTATTCCAAGTCCAACTCTTCTTTCTCCTGTTGCTTGCTTTTTATATTTATCTGAAAAATATGGAGTTGCATCAATAACATTATCTTGAAGTCTAGTACAAATTTTTACAGAATTTTCTAATTCTTTTCATAAAATTTTTCCATTTTTTCGATTAACAAATTTACTTAAATTTATTGCAGCTAAATTACAAACTGAGTAAGGAGCTAAAGGCTGCTCTCCACAAGGATTTGTTGCAACAACTTTTTGACCATAACTAGCTGCATTCGTATCTTTATTTGCAACATCTATAAAGAAAATACCTGGTTCAGCAGAATATGTTGCACAAAAACAAATTAAATCTCAAAGATTTCTTGCTCTCATGGTATAATAATTTTTTATTTTATAACCCATTTTTTTTCATTCGCGAATATCACCTATATCTGCTCATTTTTCATCATATTCTTGCTTCTCTTTTTCAGTATAACGATCTAAATCTGGAAATTTAAGAACTCATTTTTCATCTTTGTTAACTGCTTCCATAAATTCATCACTAATTGCAACAGAAATATTTGAACCAGTTAAGAATTCAGGATCATCTATAATTCATGTACCTTTTTCTTCTAATGTATTTAGAGCTTTTTCTACAATTTCATCTGAAAATTCATTTTGATGTTTTTTAACATATTCATATAAAACTTTTTTTGTTTCACCTAACGGATTTAGAATAATTTTAGAAGCCGCACTTGACCTAATTTCTGGGTCTTTCGAATTTATTTTTAATCAATTTAAAATTTCTGGTTTTTGCATTTTTGATATAATAAAATTAATTATGTCAGGATGTCAATCTGCTAGCATTATCATCTGAGCACCTCTTCTTGAACCACCTTGTTCTACTAGATTAGTAAGATTAGAAATATCATTCAATCAGGAAACTGAACCTGACGATTTACCTCCAACAGACTTTGCATTAGTGCCGTTTGGTCTCAAAGTAGATCCGTTTGTTCCAACCCCCCCACCTCTACTCATAATATCCATTACTAATTTTCTATGATTTGAAATACCTTCTCTTGAATCATGAACGTATGGTAAAACGTAACAATTGAAATAAGTAACCATAGAATTGCTTCCAGCACCATATAAAACCCTACCAGCAGGCAGAATTTTTTGATTTTTTATTTGACTGTAAAAAGACTTCATTCATTTTTGTTTTTCATTAATTGATTTTTCAACACTACTTAACTTATTTGCAACTCTTTTTGCAATTTGTTCTCAATATATTTCAAGTGGCTTGCTAATTCTAGTAAATCTTTTTTTAATAGTATTTTTTGAAATAAAATCACTTTTTTTAATTAACGGAATATATCCATCTTCAATTAATATTTCAGCTGAATTTTTTGTAATTTTAGAAATATTACCAATAACTCTTGTTGGAAATTTCAAATCATCTGAAACTATAACTATTACAAGATCTCCTGGAATAAAATTTTTATAACTAGTATCTTTTTGGGAATACCTGTCCAACATAACCATTCGACTTATCCCTCGATAAGTTATATTAAACGACGGTTCTATTTCAAAAATATGTGGATAACATTTATTTATAACTTTATTTAAATTATTTATTTGCTTTATATCGTATTTCATAAAAATACCCCTATTAAGATTATATATTTTTTAAATTATTTTATTAATTAAATGTAGAGATTTTTAGTCTTGTTTATTGGAATAAGGCATCAATGCCATAAGTCTTGCTCTTTTTATAGCCTTAGCAAGTTTTTTTTGATAATGTGTAGAAGTTCCGGTAATTTTTCTTGTAATAATCTTTTTATTTATATTTACATAGTTAGATAAAAATTCATATTCTTTATAATCAATATAGTCAACTTTATTTTTAGTAAAGAAACAAATTTTTTTTCTTCTTGATTTTTTTGTTATTTTTTTATTCATCATTATTCGCCCCAATTAATATCTTCTGCAAATGTCATTTTGTCATCTTTATCTGTTTTTTCAATTTCTTTTTTAACATTATTTTTAAATAATGAATCATTATCATATGATAAGTCATTAGTTTTATTACTTGATTGTCCGGTGGTACCTCTATTTAAAAATACCACATTATTTGTAACCACTTGAAATGTATATATTTTAATTTGATTTTTTTCATATGACCCAGTACGTATTGATCCTTCTACTGCAACAGAAGAACCTTTTTTTAAATATTTTGCAACATTATCCGCAGTTTTATTAAAGGCAGTACAATTAATAAAGTCAACTGATTTTGTTTTTTGATAATAATTATTAATAGCTAGTGAAAACTTACAAACTGACAGTCCCGGTTTAGGTTCTGTTTTTTTGGGATCAGCAGTTAGATTACCGATCAAAATTACTTTATTTAACATTATTTACTTCCTTTTTTTCTATATTAGTCTCTTTCTCTATATTATTAGTTTTTTTCATCTGTTTCCCCTTCTCAATTATTTTATTATTAGTATATTTACTATTTCTGCGCTCAAAAGTTCTTGGTTGTCTTATATAAACTCACTTAGTAATTAATTTTCCGTTAATATAGTTATCAATATTTTTAACTTCGTTTTCTAAATTTAAGAGCATATATCTAATAAAGTCTTTATTAATTTTTAATTCATATTTTAATTCCTCTTGAATTTTTTTATCAGTTTCACCAATTAGTAAATAATAATGACCTTTAGATAAACTATCAATTTTATAAGCTAATTTTTTTAATCCTCAAACTTCATCTTTAAGAACCTTAGTAAATTTTTTCTTAAATTTTTCATAAATCTCTTTTGAGGTTTTCTCATTATTACTTGTTAGTAAAAATAATTCATATATCATTTATTCTCCTTTGGACTATGGCTAAATTAATAGCAAGAGTTCTTATAATAAAATATAACATAAAATTTAATTATCTTTCATATAATATTTAATATGAATAAAAAATTAAAATTATATTTTTTAATATTAATATTTATATTATTATTAGTAATAATATTTTTAGTAGGACTTTTAAGTAGCACAGGGAACACATTATTGTTTTATCCTCTAGCTGCATCCGGCCTTACTATAATTATCACTGTTATAATAGCTATAAGTGTTAATGAAGGAGGCGATTATATTAGTGCTGATAGTAAAAATATTCAATTTATATTAAATAATGAAGTATGTACATTTGGTACAGTTGGTTTAATAATTCTTGATCCAAATGGAACAATTATTTGAATAAATAAGTATATACGATTACTTTTGAAAAAAAAATATATTGGTGTTAATATTAATAAAATAATAAATAAGGATATACTAAAAAAACTTTATTCTAGTAAAATTTGTAATGTCACAGTTGAACAACGACACTATGAGGTTAAATATATTCCTGAATATAATAGTATTTTACTTAGAGATAAAACAGTTCAAAATTCACTTGCAAAATCTAATATTGATGAATCATTAGCCATTGGCTTAATTAATTTAGAAAACCTTAATGCTATTGTTAATAACCTTCCTGAAAAAAATAAAATTTCAGTATCAGAAAATGTTTATGGTGAATTAATAAGGTGATCTGAAAAAGCAAAATTTTTCTTGCAAAAATTTGAAGAAGATAGATATATAATAGTTTCAAACAGAAAGGGAATTATGGAGGGACTTAAGAAAAAGATTTTTGATCAATTAATTTCTAAAGTTAGTAAAAGTTTTGAAAGGAATAACCTTAATAGTAATATTTTAATCGGAATAAGCTTTGGTTTAAGTGAACCAGACATATTATTTGAAGAATCAGAAGAATGTATAAAGATGGCAATGAACAGAGGTGGTGATCAAGCTGTAATTAGAGATTGTAATAAATTAGAATATATATTTATTGGTGGAGAAAAATTAGGGAATGCAGTGTTTAACAGGACTGATTTAAAAATATTTTCAAGACAATTTAAGAAAATTATTTTGGATAGCAATAATGTATTAATAACAGGTCATAGATGAGCTGATTATGATGCATTAGGATCAGCATTAGGAATTTACTATTTATGTAAAGAAATTTATAATAAGGAAACTAAAATTATTATTGGCCTAGATACAATAGATAAACAAACCCTTCAATATTTAAAAGAGCAAATTCCTAAAAAAGAATTTAAAAAAATATATCTTGTTAAAGAAGATTTAAAAAATTATATTACCGCTAATACATTATTAATAGTATTAGATACAAATCTAAAAGAAAGAACTGAAGTAGAAAACTCTTTAAATGAATTTTCAAATATTGTAGTTATTGATCACCATAATGTTTCTAAAAATTATATTGATGATTCTAAAGCAAGTTATATTGATGTTCATAAATCTAGTACTTGTGAAATTATTAGTGAAATTTTAAATAATCTTTTATTAACATCACAAATAAAAAAAGTACCACAATGAACTTTAGATATTTTATTAACAGGAATTATATTAGATACCAATAACTTTAAATCTAAAGTTAATAATCGAACATTTTTTGTCTCAAATTTACTTTTATCTTGAGGATCAAATTTGGAAACTGCTAATAAATTATTAGAAAATCCATACAACGAAACAATTATAAAAAATCAAATAATATCAACACTTTTTGAATGTAGAAAAGGATATTATATTGCTTACGGGAAAGATAACTTAAAGATTAATAGAGCAACGATTGGACTAACAGCACAAGAGATAGTTGAAATTAAAGGGGTTAACGCTTCATTTGTAGTATGTTATGATAAAACTGATAATGTATATGTAAGTTGTAGAAGTATTAGTTCTGAAATTAATGTTCAACTTATTGCTGAGAAATTAGGGGGAGGCGGAAGCTTTAATAGTGCTGCTATTCAATTTAATGGAGCAACAATAAAAGAAGTAATTCAAAATTTAATTAATCAAATAGAAACATAGATTAAATTGTGATGTTTTAAATTATAATTTAGAAAGGTAAAATATGAATATAATTGTAATTAAAGAGTGTAATTTAGGCAAAGTAAATGATATTGTTAAAGTTAAGGATGGTTATGCTATTAACTATTTATTACCAAAAGGTATTTGCAAATTAGCTACTCAAAAAAACATTGAAATAGTAAAAAAGCTAAATGCTAAAAATAAAAAAATAAATAATATTGAAATGAAAAAATTAAACACATTAAAAGAAAAAATAATGAAAAGTAAAATTACTTTTGATATTGGTTATGATAAAAAAACTAAAAAGGCTAAAAAATCAATTACTAATCACGATATTGAAGCTGAAATTTTAAAAGAAGTGCCGACACTTAAAGATAAAAAATTTATTTCTGATAAACATATTATTAAAACACCAGGAGAGCATATAATCAGTATAAAATTTAAACATAATATCAACTTTGAAATAAAGGTTAATGTTCAATAATAAAAATGACTAGTAATAAAAGAATTGGAATAATTTTATCTTTTATATTAAATAATCAAGGTAAAACTCAAAAAGATGATAAAGAGCGTGGCTATTTATTAAATATTATTTTTAGAAAAATAAAACCAATATACATTGATGATAAAATAGAAAAGGATGTTTTTAAATGTGGATTAAATTTATATTTTGAAAATAAACAAATAAATGAATATAGCTTAAAAAATTCTTTAATTAAACTAGGCTATTCAGATAGTGATGTTTTAAATAATCTTCTTCAAATTAACCAAATTGAATTTATTAGTAATAGAAAATATCTTGAATCAGTAATTCAAGATATTGTTAAAAGCGGACAAACACAAGAGATTAAGAATAAGTTTAAAGATTTAAATATTAGTCTTGATAAAAGAGATTTAGATAATGTTTATAGCGAATTACAAAAATTAATTGAGAAGTGAAATTATGATGATAAAAATTCTCTTTTACACGCCAATGTAATTGCAAAAGAGACAATTGATAAAATAATTCAATTAGGAAAAAATAATAAATATATTACTGGACTTAGCACTGGATTTGACGGTCTTGATAAAATAACAAGGGGTTTTCAACCGGGAAACCTAATAATTTTAGCCGCAAGAACCGGAGTTGGTAAAACAGCTTTTGCACTAAGTATTGCAAAAAATGTATGTGATATGTCAACTGATGATGGAAGAGTTTTATTTTTTTCATTAGAAATGAGTAATACTGAATTAATGCTAAGATTATTAAGCAGTAAATCTAAAATTCCTTTAGAAAAAATTAGTACTGGACAATTAACAAAAGAAGAAAAAGCAACATTAGCAATTGTGAGTAATGATATTGGTCAATATAACCTATTTATTAATGAAATAAGTTCCCTATCACCTTTAGCTTTAACATTGTTAGCAAAAGATATTAATGCTAAAGGAAATATTAAATTTATTATTGTTGATTATTTACAATTACTGGATAATCCATCTACTAGAAAATCAAGAGAACAAGAAGTTTCTCAAATTTCAAGAAGTTTAAAAATATTAGCACGTGAATTAAATGTGCCAATTTTAGCATTAAGTCAATTATCTAGAAAGCCTGAAGGTAGACAAGATAAAAGACCGATTATGAGTGACTTAAGAGAATCTGGGTCTATTGAACAAGACGCTGATATTATTCTCTTTTTATATCGAGAAGATTACTATGAAAATAAAAAAGACCCAATGCTTATAAATAATGGTTCAGAAACATATACCTCAAATAATGATGTTGAATTAATTATTGCAAAGCACAGAAACGGGAGAATTGGATCAATAAACTTATCATTCTTTAAAAAATACGTTTTATTTTCAAATTCATCATCAAATGAATAATCCTATTATAAATATCTTAAGATTTAATTAATAATATATTTGAAAAAGCCTGAACAACTTTTGGATTAGTTTTTTCTGAAGTTGTTGCTTTTAAAGAAATTTGATCTTTTTGAATAGATAAAATTTTAATTAATGAATCAACAATATTATTAATGTGATTTTTAAAATATATTTCATCATTCATTATTAATAAATCAATATTATTTATTTTGTATTTTCTTGCTTGCATTTCTTTTAGTGCAAATTTTAAAATATCTAACGATAGTACTTTGCCCTTAAAGTAACTACCAATATCTTTCAAACCAAGGGCTCCTAATATTGATTCAGATATTACATGTAATAAGATATCTCCATCACTTTCTGCAACAACATAATAATCACAAGTAATTCTTTTATTTCCTAAAATAATATTTGTGTTTTTCTTACTTTTAATAAGGTGAACATCTGTTGAAAATCCTATTCTAAAGTTATTTTCCATGAATAAATGTACAAATATCTCCGTCTAAAACTATTGATTTCCTCCCATAATTTTTTAATAGACCAAGTTCTTTTGCTTTTGCTTCAGTTTTATATTTAATAATATCATCACACTTATATACTTCACATGTTATAAATGTTTTTTGAAAATCAGTATGAATAACTCCAGAGCAATCCCAAGCATTACTATTTTTATGAGTAGTTCATGAATGAACTTCTAACGGACCACATGTAAAAAATACTTTAAGAGATAATAAATTAAAGCAATTTTTAGTAAATTTATTATAAAAGCTTTCTTGTAAACTATATTCATCCATAATTTCATTTTTTTGCTCCTGACTTAAATCAATTAACTCTGATTCAAATTCAATTGGCACTCAAATATAAGAAATATTATTGTCATCTAAATACTTAGTAAAAGCGGTTTTATTTTTTTCTTCATGATGCTTAATATTTTCATCACTTATATTAATTAAAATAATGGTAGGTTTTAACGTTAATGGATTATATTTTTTAATAGCTTTTTTTTCATTATCATTTAAAGGCAAAGTCGATAGTAATTTTTCATTTTCAAGGTGAATTAAGCATTTATCGATAACTTCTAATTCAAATGATATTTTTTTATCATTAATTACTCTGTTTTTTTTCTTAATAGATTGATAATTTTTTTTAAATTTATTATAGTCATGTAAAATTAATTCAATATTAATAACCTTATAATCACTAATAGGATCAATAACATTATTAACATGAGTGATATTTTTATTATCAAAAGATCTGACAACATGACAAATAGCATCAACTTCTTGAATATGACTTAAAAATTTATTTCCAAGTCCCTGTCCTTCACTAGCGCCAGCTACTAATCCTGCAATATCATAAAATTTAATTGTACTATTTATTATTTTTTTACTTTTATAAAGTTCAAATAATTTTTCTAATCTTTCATCATAAACATTAGCAATTCCGACGTTTGGTTCAATAGTAGCAAAGGGATAATTTTCACTTAAAACGTTACTTTTTGTTATTAAGTTAAAAAGAGAACTTTTACCAACATTTGGTAATCCAACAATTCCAATATTTATCATTATAAATCCTCATCTGGTAAAAGATTTGTTTTTTTAAGAATTAAATTTAAATGCTTAATATCACGGTATTTAATATGAATCGTTTTCTTATTAATTAAAACCTTAGTATGCAAAATATTTCTAATATGATCTTCAACATATTTTAGTTCATCTGGCGTTTCAATTTTTTTTCTAACTTTTGGTAGATTATGTAATTTATATCCTTTAACTATATGTTCTACATCATTAGTTGTTAATGACTCACTAAATATTCTTTTAGTAATTTTATTAATTAATTCATTATCACTTAAAGTTATTAATGGACGAACATGTCCCATTAATAATTTACCATTTAAAACATAATTTTGGATTTTTTCGGGTAATTTTAATAGTCCGATAGTATTTGCAATATGACTTCTTGATTTTCCAACTATAGAAGATAAACGTTCTTGAGTAATATTTTGATTTGTCATAATTGATTTATATGCTTTTCCCTCTTCAATTGCTGTTAGATCCTCACGTTGAATATTTTCAAGTAAAGATATTTCTTCCATTTGATTATCAGTAATATCAATTAAAACACCAGGAATAGATTGCAAACCTAATAATTTTACAGCACGAAATCTTCTTTCACCTGCAATTATATAAAAACCACTAGAATGTTTTTTTAATAAGATAGGAGTAAAAACACCATAATTTTTAATTGATATTGATAATTCTTTAATTTTATCACTATCAAAGTATTTTCTTGGTTGAAAAGGGTTAGCAATTATTTTTTTAACTGAAGCTTCAAAAATAGCATTTTTAATTTTTTCATGTTTAGTGTTAGATTTAATACTATCAATATTTACAGCAACTGGTTTTGTTTTAGAAGAAACAGTAGCTTTAGTATCCTGATAAACTTTATTTACAGAATCTTCAATTTGATTAATATTATTTTTTAATTTAATACCAATTAATTTTTCTAATTCTGTTTTTAAATTATTCATAATTATATTTTACTTGTTTATCTATCTTTGTTTAATTTTATTATTTCGTTCGCTAGTTTTCTATATGCTAGAGAAACAATGTTTTTTTGATTAAAATAAAAAATTGGTGATTTATTATTTTGTGAATTTATCACTTCATTATCTTTCGGAATAATTGTTTTATATAGTTTTTCTTTAAAATACAATTTAATATTGTTTTTAAGTTCAAGAGAACCTGAATATTTCTTATCATACATTGTTATAAGAAATCCATCAATTCTTAATGAGTGAGAGTATTTTTTTTGATAATGTCTTATTTTAGATAACAAATCATTAATATTATCTAAAGCAAAAACATCTGTTCTAATTGGTACTAATATTTTATCAGATGCAATAATCATATTTTTATTTAAAAAACCAGTACCAGGGGCGCAATCAATTATTATGTAATCATATTTTCCTCTAAGTTTATTAATATATGCTTTAAATACTTCGTTCCTGTTATCAATATTTGATAATTTAAGGTTAGCTTTTACTAAGTTTAATGATGAGGGAATTAAATCAAACTTATATATGTTACTTATTATTGTATCATTAATGTCTTTTTCTTGTAAAAATATATGAGAAATATCAAATTCATGATTATTTTCAAAATGTAATAAATTTTTAGTTGTATTTGATTTTGGGTCAGCATCAATTAATAAAACTTTTTTATTTTTAATTGCTAAAGAAGATGATAGATTAATTGCAGTTGTAGTTTTACCAACTAAACTTTTTTCATTAACAATTGAATATATAATAGTTTTCATTTATGCATTTATAATATTTTTATACTTTTTATAATTACCTATTATAATAAATTAAATGAGTATTTCACTAATTAAAAAGTTAAAAAAAATGAAAATTGGAATAATTTTGGGATTTTTATTAATAGTTATATCTGCTACATCAATAACAATCGGAGCTATTTTAATTAGTAAATATAACAACGCACTTAAAAACCATAGCAAAATTACAATAAAGGCATCACCAGAACTTGATATGGAAAATATTACTTTAGATAAAAACTTATTTTATGCTGCAAAATTTAATTTGAAAAAAAATAAGGTATATAATGTTTTAACTTTTATTAAAGGCACTATTGCCTTTAATATAACTAATGATAAGACAACTGGAGTAGTTACACCATCCGGAAAATATACATTTGATACACCTAAAATAAATGGAGAATCGCAAGATCCTTTTATCTCAAATAAGGTTGGAGAATATAGAGAATGAAAATATATTTTATTTACTAAAAGCTCTTCACCAGATAATTATGATGGTGCGTTAAGTTTAGTTTTCCCAATAATATATTCATCTAAAGATAACGCCCTTTATATATATTCAACTCAAATGGTATTAACTAATGATCCTACTGATCTAGCATTTAAACAATCATCAATAGTAGTAGTAAATCACTTTTCTGCCAATCTAATATTAAATACTGAAAGTGTTGAAGATCTTTAAATAATTGATGTAAAAATTAAATTAAAAAAAGAGGTTTACCTCTTTTTTTATTTATAAACATTTACTATTTTTTATTTCTAAAATAACGATTAAGTAAACCTAAAAATGCTTTACCATGTCTAGCTTCATCTCTTGAGATTTCATGTAGTGAATCATGAACATAATCATAAACACCAGTGTTTCCCATTGATTTTGCTCAAGCGGCAATTTCATACCTCATTAAAGAAGCAGCAGCTTCACCTTTAACTAACATTTCAAGGTTTTTTTCAGTGCTTTCACTAACTGGTCCTTGAATCATTTCTAAAAACCTTGAAGCGTGTTCTGCTTCTTCAGATGCAATGATTTTTAACGTATTTCCAACTTCAGGATATCCTTCACGATATGCTTGTCTTGCCATACATAAATACATTCCTACCTCATTACATTCAGCTTGATAACACATTTGTAATTTTTTCTTTCATTCGGGATCAATATTTTTAGCAACCCCTAAATAATGTTCAGAAGCTCAATTAATTTTATTTAAATTACTTAAATCTAATGTAAGCTTACTAGCATCATACGTTTTATCTATTTTATCCTTTATATCATCACTCATTTTATTCCTTATAAAAATATTATACACTCTTTATTTAAAAACTCATATTTTATTTTAGTTAAAATGTATAATAATTAAATAGTTTAGGTAAGGAAGAAATGGCACCTGATAAAAGTATAATTATATGTATAGATATAGGCGGAGGTAGTACTAAAATTGCTTTTTTTTATATTGATGGAACCTTGATTAAAAAAACAATTTACGAATCAATTAAAGGTAATGATTGTTTAAAAGAATACTATAAATTAATTAAAAAAGACTTACGCAAATGAAAAATTTCATATGATCATGTTGTTACAATAGGAATAATAGTAAATTCATTTTTAAATTATGATGTACCAGGAGAATATGAGTTTTCTGTATTTTCTCCAAGAATGGAATGAGACAATTGAAGACCATATAAAATAGCTAAGCATATATTTCAAAGAAAGGTATTTTTTGAAAATGATTGTCAAATATTAATAGAGGAAATATTTTCATTAACTAAATATATAGATCATAAAAATTATATTGTTGTTTCATTAGGAACTGGTATTGGAGGCGCTATTGTTTTAGAGGGTAAAATTATTAAAGGCTATAAAAATATTGGTGGAGAAATTGGCCATGGCGGGAATTGTCAATCAATAACTAAATGTCAATGCGGGCTAGAACATTGTCCAGAAGGTGTTACTAATGCCACTTATATAACTCAAAAAATTAATGAATATGCAAATTCACATCATGAGTCTGAATTATTTAAAATTTATAAAGGTAGAAAAAAACTTGAAATTAAAGATATTAAAATATTATTAGATAAAGATTATCCACCTTTAGTTGAACTTCTTCGAGAATGTATTATCCCCCTTGCGATCCAACTATCAACATTAATTCATGCAATTAACCCAAGTGCTATTTTTATTGAAGGTGGTATTTCTAAACTTGGAAAAAATTTTATTAATCTTATTGAAACTGAAACAAAATCAAGACTTTTAGATCAATATAAAATAATTCAATTCTTATCTACAGAATATGGAAAATGACTTGGAGTATTTGCAACATTTAAAATGATAAAAGCAAAATGAAGTAAAATGCCTAGTTCTTAATAGTAAAAGTAAAAGGACTATTTTTTTTATTATTTAAAAGCTGATAAGTATTATTATCAATATACAAAGTTGTATCAGGATGTTTTTTTAAAATTGATAAAGGTAAATTAATATTTTGTTTACTATCTTTTAGATATTTATCCAATACATCTTTTTTATATTTACCAAAAGCTGCAACTATTATCTTATTACTTTTCATGATTGTTGATAATCCCATAGTTATTGCTTTCTTGGGAACTAATTCTTTTTTATTGTTAAAAAATAGTTCACAATTACGAGCAATTGTAGATTTTGTTAATTTAGTAATGTGAGTTTTTGAATTAAAACTAGTGCCCGGTTCATTAAAGGCAATATGTCCATTAACTCCAATTCCTAAAAGTTGTAAATCAATTCCGTTATTAGATTTAATCAAAAGATCATAGTCACAATTATTGTCTAAAGGAAAGTGAATATTTTCACTTTTAATATCAACAAAGGTAAATAAATGTTTATTCATAAAATATTGGTATGACATTTCTTGATCTTTTGATAAACTTATATATTCATCTAAATTAAACGAGATAATGTTTTTTCATGATATTTCCTTGTTGCAAATTGTTAAATACTTATAGGTGTCAATAAAAGTAGAGCCTGTTGCAAAACCTAGAACTGAATTATTTTTAGTTTTTATTTGGTTTATTATTACATTAGCGATTGCTTGTAACGCACTTATTTTATTTTTATAAACATATATTTTTTTCATTTTATTATTTTAGTTTTTTATTTTGATAAATAATTTTCCCATGCTTTATTGTTATAAAAACCTGGTCATTTTTAATAATAACAAGATCTGCATATTTATTCTCTTCAATAGAACCATACTCTTTATCAATTTGCAATAGTTTAGCTTGATTGAAACTTGTCATTAGTGATGCTTCAAATAAACTACAATCAGTAAATTTAATAATATTTTTTCAACACTCAAACATTGTTATTGCACTACCAGATAATGTATCAGTATTTTCAAGTGTTATAATTTTATTTTCTTTGTTTTCAATTTTAAGATTTGCAAAATTCATTTTTCCAATCTTTTTAGCTAACGGTGCTGCATCACTTATTAGTAAAAGATTATTAGGTCCTTTAAGTTTATATAAAGTGTTTACCATTTTTGGTAAAATATGATATCCATCTGCTATTATTGAAAGTTTTATATCCTTTTTACTAAAACCATATGTAACTATATTTCCTCACTCACGGTTAGTATTTTTTGTAAGAAGTTTTGGCATACCATTAAAAAAATGTGTTAATAGGTTTAAACCTTGTTTAAAATGTTTTTCAACATCATCATATGTTGCAATAGAGTGTCCTCCAGATACTATAATATTTTTATTTACAAGATAACTTGTTAATTGGGGATCTACTTCTTCTGGAGCTAAAGTTATAATTTTTAAATTACCATTTGCTTTGCTAATTATTTTATCTAATTCACTAGTATTTGCTTTTCTAATCTCTTTTATATTATGAGCACCCTTTTTTATTTTAGATATATAAGGTCCTTCTAAGTGAATTCCTTTAAACAATGATGTTTTACTAATATATTTGTTAAATAATTCAAGCATATTAATAATATTATTTTGAGAAGATGTGATTATAGTAGGATAAAGGCAAGTTATGCCATATTTTGGGATTTCAAAAAGAAATTTTTCTAGTTCAGATGAATTTGTATTAGTAAAATCAATACCAAACGCACCATTCATTTGAATATCAATAAAACCAGGTATTATAAGGGCACCTTTTAGATTAATTGCATCATTAATATTTTTATCAGTAGTAATTTTTTCAATTTTACCATCATTACCAATATATAAAGAACCTTCAACTACTTTGTTTTTATATAAAATTTTAGCATTTGTAAAAATCATTATTATTTATATCTATTATATAATTTTTTTTAATTTGATTTATTATATAATTATTATATGGATGAATTAAATTATTATTACTATGAAGATATTAAAAACAAAAAAGAGATTAAACAAAAATCATTCGATCTTGAAATAAAAACTTTTGAAGATATTAATCGTTATATTACAAGTCAAATGACTGAAATGCCATGTAAATATTTAAAATTAAATTACAAACTAAATAATGATTATATTTATAAGGTAGAAATTGCAAAACCTGATTTAATTGTTAAATATAGTGAAAAATGACAACAATTAGTAAACGCTAAAACTAATTGAGATACTGAAAAATATATTGTAGATGGTAAAACATATCATATTAATGACTTTGTTAAAAAGGGACCGTCATGATATGTTATTAAATTAATGTTAGAGGAATTTTGAAAAAATAAATATGGCAAGTAATCAAATAAAAAACCCCCAAGGTTATACTCAATTTTCACAAATAAAAAAGTTAAACAAAAGTAGAATAAATAAACAAAAAATGTGTTTTTGATTATCAATTACTTTTTTTATATTTCCAATAACTATTGGTATTCTTCACTATTATATTTTTAATCATAAAAAACTAGTTAAAGAAGTTTTAATGAAAAAATTTAAAAAAGAAAAAGATATTATTGATTATATTAAGTGAAATAATGAAGTTGAAGAAGCAAATTATAATAAATATAATTTTAAAGAAAAATTTAATTTTTGAATAAGGATAAAATAGATGAATGATATTGATGTAAAAAAAGCATTACTAGACCAAGAAGTAATGGAGAAACTATGAGATGTTATTAAAGATGATGCGTTTTTATTAGATTTTTGTTATAGAGAAATTTTAAAAGATCCTAAAATGTTAAATTTATTAAAGTTTCATTTATCTAAAAACGAAGAAATTAAAGAACTGTTAAAGTTTAAGAGAATTATATAGTGAAAAAAACTATAATAAAATAAATTTATATGAAAAAATTACTTAAAAAGATAAAGCTAACAAAAGTTAAAAATTCTAAACGATTTATACTATTTATTGCTTTTACTGGACTAGTAATGTTAGCTAGCGGATGTGCATGTAGCGCAAGAACGTTAACAATCAGAACTAATCTTACAAAAGGGGTAACTCCAACTGATTTTGTAAATATAGCAGTAGCACAACTTGATGAACAATATGCAAATCGAAAAAAAGATCCAACATCTGAGTTTAATAATTTTACAATGATGCAATTTTCAAAAGGAAAATTTGCTTCCCTTTCGATAAAAGGAAGTAGTAAATTAGAAGTATTATTTCCTCATAATAATGTATATAACAAAAATATTTTTAGTTATATTGAGGTAAGCAATTTATATTTTTATTGATTTGATAAGGGAACTGGAACTGTAGATGACGGAAACACTCCAATTAAACTAAGTGATTCATATTCATTAAAATTTGGTAATGAACAATCTACATTTGGAGATAAAAATAATGTTTACTTTCCTAAAATATTTAGTGGAACAAAGGGAAATGATTTTTATACAATTGGCAAAGATACCTTTAAAGATAATAAGAAAATTACTATTGCTAAAGGATACAACACTAATTTAATTCCAATAGTAACAATTAACTTTAAAATAAGCTCTTCTGATCCAAAAGATACAACTACTGATGCACCAAACCAAGTTAATTTACCATTAACATTTAGACTAAATTATAATTATCATCCAGAAACTAAAAAAGATGCAAAAGATCAAGGAAAATACAGTGATAATGTATTTGGTACAGATGGTAAAAATATATATAATGATGCTTTACTATTTTGAAATTGACACATCGGATTAGAATAATTTTTTAATTAAAATATTTTAATATGGTATAATTTATTTATATAATCTACAATTTTGGAGGAAAAATGGAAAAAAAATATTTAGCCGGAACAGCACCTGGTGCTGGAACATATAAATGTGTTAAATGTCCTTATACAATTGAAATAAGTGATGGAGAAGAACTAGATATTTGTCCAATTTGTGGTTGAGAGGAATATATTAAAATAGCATAATATGGATAAAGTAATTTTAGCAGGAGAAACACCCGGAGCTGGAGACTATCGTTGTCTTAAATGTGGATATATAATTACCATTGCAGATGGAGAAGAATTACCAATCTGTCCAATGTGTGGATTTGAACAATGATCTAAAGTTGATTAATATACAAGAACAACTTAAGAAAATGTATGGTGAAAAAAAGGGTATGTTTTTTTTCTTTATCATCAATAGGATTTATTTTACTAATTATAAGAATATCAAATAATTCTAATATAGATAATAAAATTAATTCATTCCTAGACACATGTAAAAATCCTAAATTATATTTAATTGATAGCGAATCACGTTTAAAACAAAAAAAGAGAATTAAAAAACATGAATATTTTACCGACCTGAATCAAGATAATAACATATTTAATAGGAACAGTATTATTTTTTGCGGTTATTATTAGTAAGGATGTTACTAATTAAATATAATTTATTTGAAAAAATAAATAAAATTATAAGTGTTAAAATATGTTTATAAATTAAACAAATGGAAAAAAATAAATATCAAAGTAAATTTAAACTATTTCAATTTAAAAAATTAAAACTTACCACTAGAGAAATTACTTTTGGAGCAATTTTTGCAGCTAGTACAGTAGCCTTTGTTATATTATTAATAACTTATGTTCCTTTAGTTGCTTATCCAACTGTAAGAGTTGCTTTTGAAGGCGTATTAATAAAAATGGCAGGATATTTATTTGGTCCTTTGATTGGTGTATTAAGCGGAGGAATTGCTGAATTACTTGTTAATTTATTAAGACCAACATATTTTCATTATTCATGAACCATTACAATTATTTTGTATGGTTTATTTGCGGGAATAATTCGCTACATGAATGCAAAATCAAAAGAACCAGAAAAACTTTTCTTTGTAATCACGGGTCTTATATCAATTATATTTACATCAATATTTACGGGATTAATACTTCATAACGGTTATATACCACCAGTATTTGGCATTCAATTTGACAAAATACAAATTATTTTAATAGTATTAATTACCCAATTTTTAATAATAGGGATGCTTCCTTTCTTTTCATTTTTAACAAAAACAATATTTAAAAAATGGCGTAATTTTTATCTTGACATTTTACCAATTTTTTTATTAAGCGTTTTTACAGGATATTTTTTAACAATACCAATCACACCACTGGGAGATACCCACATTTTACAGGTAAGCTATTTATCGCTATTTTTAGTATATATTGTAACTAGCCCATTAAATATTATTGGTAATATTATTGTGATATATTTAGTTTATAAAATTATGTATCCTTTTATATCAAGACAACAAACAGGTAAATATTCTGAAAAAAAACTAGTATTTGATTTACACCACAGTCCTTTTGATGATATGTATGATCAAACTAAAAAACATCTTAAATTAGATAAGGATTCATCACAAATAATTTATTATTATCAAAATTTAATTAAAAAGGATTTACTTAAAAATAAAAAAATTATTTTAATAACGGGCACAAACGGGAAAAGTTCTGTTTCAACATATATTTATAGATATTTATTAAGAAATGAAAAAAAAGTAGGACTTTTTATTAGTCCTCATATTTATGATTGGACAGAAAGAATTCAATTTAACGGATCAATTATTAAAGAATATGATTTTTTAAAATACTATAAAAAGGTTTCTAAATATACTAATATTTTAAAACTTAAAACTTTTGATGTGTTAGCATTATGTGCATTGCACTATTTTGATGAAAATAAAGCTGAATATTTAATTTTAGAATGTGGTATTGGCGCAAGAAGAGACATTATTGGTGGAATCGAAAAGGGAACTGGAGCAATTACTAATATTAGTCAAGATCATAGAAAACATTTAGGTAATAATAAACTGGCTATCGCTCATGATAAATCATATATTATTAAGCCAAATAGTGATTGTTTTATTAATGAATCTGATTCTAAAATTTTAGATATATATAAATTAAGGTGTAGGGAAGTAAATGCTAAACTTTATAACTTACAAGATAAAAATATTGCTATTAAAAAATATGAAAACGGCTATAAGGTTATTAGAAATAAAAGTGAAAAGTTATATAAAAATATTAATCTAACAACAATAACCAACCTTTTGTTTGCAGAACAAATTTGTAATAGTATTATTACAAAAGACTCAAAAGAAATAATTAATAATATTTATCCATTATCTGTAATGGGAAGAAATACTAAGGTTAGTTATGCACGTAATAAATTTATTATCGATTCATCCCATAACTTTGATGGAATTAAAAAGTTTTTAGATGATGCTATAGTTAAAAAGCAAAAATATATTATATATACAAGTTTTAGTAGCGATAAAGAAACTGATAAAATAATAAAACTAATTAGTTCATATCCAGAAATAGAAGGTAAAATTAATCTTTGTCAAAATAGTTCAAATAGATCTATAAATCCAGGTGACTTTAAATCCTTTTCAAACGTTAAAATTATTAAAAATTTTGAACAATCAATTAGTAGTCTTAAAACAGATAAAACAATTCTTGTGTTCGGAAGTTTTTATTTTATTAGTGATTTCTTATTGTTTTTAAAAAGCAATCAGTAATTATATATAATTACAGATATGAGCATATTAATACAAAATATTGTATCAGGAGTAATTATTTCCTTGTTAATTCCAACTTTTTTTTGAATTCAACATAAATTTTTTATCAATGGATTAATCATTTCAAAACATCGTTATAATAAGTATTTATTTGAAATAGCATTAACAATTATATTTAGTGTTATTTATGCTTTATTATCAAGTTACTTATCAATTAGTATTACATATATTAAAATTAGTTTTTGTATATCTTTTTTAGTATTTTGTTTTTTAATTCTTGGGATATTTTATACAAGTATTATTTTGTTGTTCGGAAATACTTTAGGATATTTGTTTTTAGGTTCAGGATATTTTTTATTAAGCTATTGTGCAGGTTATGAACTTGCATTAATATTACCATTAATAATTATCTTAATATACAAAACACATCCTAAAAATTTTTTTAAATATGGTTCAAAAATTTTAATAATTATCACAATTATTTTTATAGTATTCGGTATTTTAAATTTTACATATGGCATAAAAGATATTATAAAAAAAGACTCATTTTTAAATAACTTGTTTTGAAGAATAACAATACTAGTAATTAGTGTCATAATGTTTATTGGATCTTGTTTAATAGGGTTTATATTTTATAAAAAACTTAATCCGCAATCTTTTCTTGCAATGATTATGTTATTTGTATTATTTTTTGTTTTTGCATTTATTATTGACTTACCACTTAATAGTTTTGTTTTTAACGTTTCTATACAAAGTCTTTTAGTTATAAAATCATTAACGTTTATAATTGAGGTAATAATTAATCTAGCATTTTTGCTATTTGTTGAAAAAATATTTTTATCATTTAAAAAATATGATTATTTTTTGAATAAGAAAATAAAACCTTATATTTTATAATAGTTTTATGATATTAAAAAATACTTTAACTAATGAAAAAGAAGTTGTTACATTAAAAAAACAAATTGTAATCTATTTATGTGGACCAACTGTTTACAGTAGTGTTCATATTGGTAATTTAAGACCCGTAATAGCAACCGATTTATTAGTTAATATTTTAAGATATCAAGGTTATGAAGTTAAGTTAATCCATAACATTACTGATATTAATGAAAAAATTATCTTTTATGCAAATAAAATTAATAAGACAGAAAAAGAAACAGCTAACTTATTTACAAATAACTATTTAAAGCTATTAAAAAAAATAATGATTAATTATCCAAATAAAATTATTAAAGTAACTGATTCATTAAATATTATTAATAAATATATTTATGAATTAGATAAAGCAAATTATTTATATTCAATAGATAACGATGGTATATATGTTGATGTTTCAAAAGATAAAAAGTACGGAATATTATCTAATAGAAATACAGATGATCAAATTAATAAACTTGATAAGCAAAATAAAAAAAATCACTATGATTTTTGTGTGTGAAAAAAAGGTATTGATGGTATGCAGTTTCCTTCAAAATTTGGAGAAGGTAGACCGGGATGACATACTGAATGTGTAGCAATCATTGATTCACTAAGTAATAAAAAAGCAATTGATTTTCATATTGGAGGAACTGATTTAATTTTCCCTCATCATGAAAATGAAATTTGTCAACAAAGATTGTTAAGAAATAATAATCTTGCTAGATTTTGATTACATATCGGTCAATTAAACATTGATGGTAAGAAAATGGCTAAATCAATTGGTAATATTATTGATAGTGAAAAACTTGCTACTGACTATAATATAAATACAATTAAATATATTATTCACAGTAATATTTATTCTAAACCACTTAATGTTACACAAGCACTTATTGAAGATGCATATAATAAGGTTACTAGATTTAAAAAAACCCATAAATTAATAAGTAAATATAATAATAATGATAAGATATCTGATACAATTTTAAAATCATTATTAAATAATATGAACACACCAATTATAATTGCTTATTTAAATAAAGCAACAAAACAAATAAATAACCTAATAAGTAATAATAATATATTAGAAATTAAAAAAATTGCCAATGATTATTGTAATATATTAAAAATGTTAGGATTTTGCTATTAATACTTTATTTTGAGGAAAAAATTCTATTATCAGTCATTTAGAAGAAGACATTGTTCTTGAATTATTTATAACAAATGAATTAGTAAATAATTTAAAATGAATAAAATTAATTGATAGATCAAAAGCTAACGTTAATATTGTTACAAATGATTGATTAACAAATAAATGTAAAACAAGAAAACACCAAGGTGTTGCTTCTTATTCTGTTTTAGAAAATATTTTTTCTGAAAAAGAATTAATAAGAGATCTTAATAATTTTGATAAATTGATAATTTTAGATGAAATACATGATCCTTTTAACTTAGGTGCAATAATTAGAAACTGTATTGGACTTGGCTATAAGGCTATTATTTTAAAAAAGAATCGCCAAGCGGGAATCACTCCTATTGTAGATAGAGTAAGTGCAGGTAGTTTAAGTAAGTGTAATATTTATTTTGTAACTAATTTATCACAAGTTATTTTAAAGTTAAAAGATAATAACTATTATATAGTTGGTACTACATTAGATAAAGAGGCCACTAATATTTTTAAAGTAAAACAAGTAAATAAAAAAGAGGTTTATATATTTGGTAATGAAAATAAGGGAATTCATCAAAATATTTTAAATAAATGTGATTTAAAGATTTATTATCCAATTCAAGACATACAATCACTAAATGTATCTAGTTCGGTTGGAGTGATATTAGGATATTTTAATTACTTATCTAATGATAAGGGATAATAAATAATTTAATTAAAAAGTAAAGTTAATATTATTATTTTGTTGAATCATTATCATCTAATAATCCTAATAATTCACTTCTAACTATATAATTAATTATTCTATCACTTCTTTCATTTAATATCTCAATTGTAAATAATATACTACCATTTTGTTCAAACGGAATATTTAAAAATCATAGTTCGCTATATGCATCATCACTAAAAATTTCATTATTTTTTATATATTCTAGGTTTTATTATAAATTAATTTAGCTAATTTTTAAAATAATAATTATATAATTCTTTCAGAAATTTACCATATTCTTCAATATCACTAAAACCATCTAAATTAAATAAATCTAAAAATTCATTAATTCCAAGTACTTTATTTTCTAATTCTTTATATTTTCATTTTATACGATTTTCCATATCAATAAATTTTAAATATTTTATACCAACTAAAAAAGCCTTAATATTATATTTATTCTTATATTTTTTTTTCAGTTCCTCTTCATTTTTTAAAACTTTTGTACATGTAATCTTATATTTTTCACTATCTAATTCTAGGTTTGATTTAATTTCTCCATAAATAATAACTTTTGCATCACAATCTTCAAATAAAACATCTTTTTCTCTTCTTCCCTTTTTATTAACTTCTTTTATATTTTTAAAATTAGTATTTTTTTCAATATATAAGGTAAAAATTTTTTCTAATAATATACCTATTCTAATACTTTCTGATTGTGAGGGAGTAATATTTTGTTTTATTAGTAATGAACTAAAACTCGATTCATTTATTACTTTTTTATTTTTCGGTTTTATTTCTTTAAAAAGTTTTATTAATTTATTTACTATCATTATTTATAAGTATATCACAACCTAAAAAATTTCTATTAATTTCTTTACATATATCTAGAATTACAAAACTACCAGCACATACATCTAAAACTAAATCTTTTGGTTCTGTAGTTGCTAAAATAAGTTCTTTTTGTAAATTATACGGTTTTTCGTGAATATGTTTTCTTTCAATTATTTTTTCATTCCAAACATTTCTAATATTATGAATTTTTCAAGTTATTTTTGCTTTAAATGGTTTTTTTTGAATAATTAATAAAAACTCTGCTTGATTTCTTGTTCTATAACCCATACCCATTTTCATTTTATTTCATATAACTAAATCCACTATTTTAAAATCAGTTGTTTTTAATCAGGTTTTTATCCCATTGCATAATATAAATTTATCAACTCACAAAAACAAATATCCATTATTAATTAAAACTCTATTCATTTCTTTAATTAAATTAATAATATCCCTTAATTCCATTTGAGGTAGAGCACATCTTTTTTTTTCCTTAATTTTTCCTTCATTACCATATTTCATTTTATCCAATATTGTTCGATATTGAGGATCTAAAAAACTAATTTTAATTGTATTATCATCAATCATTTTTAGGAAATCAAAGGAATTTAATTCTATTTTTTTATTTTGTAAAAATTTAATATTTTTTACATGATTATAGTTTAAATTAACTGATTTATGAAGAGTATTATTAATTTGCATATTTATATTATATATAACTTATTAGATAATTATATTTTTTAAGCAAAGTAAGTATACTTACTAATGCAAAAGTAAACCAATAATGAGAAATATAGTTAAACGAAGTAATGAAAGAATAAATTTACTAAAAAATCCAAATTTAAATTCTTTTCAATTTGAATAGTTATCTATTTTTTGACACATTAGTTTTATTCCAAAATAAAAAATTGGACAAATTAAAACAAGTAAATAAAAAAGAGGCTTATATATATGGTAATGAAAATAAAGGTATTCATCAAAATATTTTAAATAAAGTAATATTAAAAAACTAGCTAACTGAAGAAAGAATATATGAAATAATAGCAAGAAGAATCGCACCTATTGTTCTTGTCTTTGTTGGCCTAGGTTTTTGAACAGCTCCTTTTGGACTCCATTCTTTTGAGTTTAAATAGTTATTTGTTTCTTTATTTTGAAAGGATTTTGTTGCAAAAACAGAAGCTGAAAGTGCAGATAATTTTTTGCTTGCAAACTCACGCAACGTTACACCTAGTTTACATTGTTTCTTTTTATAGATTGGTTTAAATGTATCTTTGCTTACAGGATTTAAATGAAGATTACCAAAAGAAGTATTTGCTATTTGTACTGAAACTAAAATATACTAATGATATTAAATATATCTAATTTAGTTCGAGTGATATTAGAATACCTTAATTATTATCTAATAACATAAATAATTAATCTATTCTTCTAATTTTCCTAATAATTCACTTTTATCTAAATAGTTAATTATTTTTTCAGTTCTTTCGTTTAACATTTCAATTGTAAATGATATACTATTATTTTCTCTATGCGGAATATCTATAAATCATAGATCCTTATATGAATCATCAGAAAATAGTTTACTATCAATATTTCTTTTATTAGATTTCTTACTATTAGAAATATTTGATAGTAACGATATATTACCAATATTAGTTTGTTTAGCTTTTAGTTCATTACAAATATTAGTTTCACAATTTAATGGATATATGTGTTCAACTTGTTTACCTACAAAATTATCCAATGGTAGATCTTCATCAAGTCTTTTTTGTAATAATAAGAAATGATAAAACAATGCTCACATATTAATATTTGTACTTTTTTTATTTCTAATTTGTTTTTTTGTAAGAGGTTTATCATTAATTGCATTTCTTAAAATTAACTTTGCATCATTAATATTATTATTCAATAGTGCTTTTGCAATACTCTTTTTAATTGCATTTCAAGGGGTTTGTGTACTTTTTTCATGAAAGAAAAAAATTTTAATAACACATCCAACTGTTTTTAATAACAGAAAACATAAATCATTAATATCAATAACTTCATTAATATAGCATTGAATATAAAGCATTATTATATTCATAAATCTTCTTTTTGATTTTTTTTCATTAGATAGATAATTTAAAATCTTAATAATAAATTGAATTTTCTTTGAAGGATTATAACCTCTTGATGTAATACCTTTATAAAGAGGGTTTTTCATCTTATCATCAAAAAGATAGTTAGATATTTTTTTCATTTCACAATTTATCTCATTAAGTTTATTAACTTTGTTTGTATCCATAAAATAGTTTTCTTTTATGCTAACAAAAACATCATTCTTATTTATTATATTTCCAGACTTTATAAAATGATAATAAACAAAATATGAATATAAATCAGTTTCATTATTATCATTAATCATTAGTCAATTTTTTTCAGTATTATTTCATACCCGTAAAGTATTATCTTTATTATTTCTAAAACATGAAAAAATATAATTTTTAATTAGTGAATCCTGTAATAGTTTTTGATTTTTTGAATTAATTATTTCGAAATATTTATTTACAAAGTTTTCATTTTTTATTTGAATTTTTCCAATTTTTAATTTTGATATAGATATACATAATTTTAAAATCTTATTTACCTTATCTTTATTTTCAAGATTACCTAGTGAATAATTTAGTTTATCCACAAAAACTAGAAAATTTCTTTGATAGCATTTGTTTATAGTATTTTTATCAACTTTAAACATACCTAATAAATTTCTTGTTTCCTTATTAGTTTTAGAATAACTAATCAATTTATTAATAATAATATTTTTATCGTGTTTGCCTATATTATCATAATAACTATCAAAAAATATTTTTATACGCTGTTCATCTGAATCATCATCAATATTAAAGGATTTATAAATAATTTTATTTATTGAATTTTCTATTCTGCTAATTTTATTTTTATCATGATCGTTATATAATTTTAAAGAATTTACTTGTTTTTTTATTGCTAGGTTTAGTAAAAAAATAGATGTTAGTCTTTGCTGTCCATCTATTATTTCAATTTCTTTATTTTGTTTTACTATAAATGTTATAATTCCAAGGTAATTAAAATTACGATTATCTGTTTTTATATTTGAAGAATATTCAATCATGCCAAATAAATCTTCACAATATTTTTTCTTTCATTCATAAGAACGTTGATACGCTGGAATAATAAATTTTCCATATAAACCAAAAAAATCTGAAATATCTATTGCTTCTCCACCATTTATAGTTAATCAATCATTAGTCATATTACACTACCCCTTTCGTATATTATCGTCGAAAAGATATGATTTTAAATTTTTATTTTTAGTAATAAAAATAGAGCGTTGTAAAAATATTAATTTATTAAATTTTTAACTTTTATTATAAATAGAATAAGGAATTATTAAAGTGATCTTCTCTTATGAATTTCATTTATTCTCTCTCTAATATAATTTTCTTTTTCTGGTAGATATTGATTATTTATTTTGAGATAACGTGAATAATATTTCTCTTTATCCTTATCATTATTCCATTCTTGTTTAATATTATTATCGATGATTTTTAGATTCCCTTTTATATCTCAATATATTTTATCGTTATCAAATAAAGTATGAATCCCGGGATCCAAAGGAAGGTAGTTTTTTGTATCAGATATTTGCAGTAATATTTCATCATATTCATGACGAAAATTATCATTTAAGTGATTATTATAAATATGAGTAAAAAGTTCGTTCTTTATTGTTTTAACTTCTTTAATATGTGCTCTTTGATCATTTAAGCCTAGTGGTGAATTAAAAATTGCCTCCTTAATATTATTTGTCATTTTATTAATATTCTTTACAAATAATTGACGATGTTTCTGAATATCACTTTTTATTGCTGGCATTCATTGGTTAAATTGTTTATCTTGAGCATCTAAATATTCTTCTACACTTTTATATTTACTATTATTACTTTCCTTATTAGCAATTTTAAAGAGAATGTTTATTCTTTGGTTTTCATATCTTCATTTTTCAAATGATATTTTTTCATAATAGGAAAATTTATCATATGGTACAAGAACCTTATTTTTTCTAAATAATTTATCAAGAACAAGCATAAAATTATAATTATAATTATCTTTACAATTCATAATAAACTCAGCCTTCGCGGGATCTTTTTTTGCACCTGTTGGATTACTTCCGGTTAAAAGCACAGAAAATGTATTTATAGTGTTAATTTTTAATTCATCATCACGGACATTATATAAATTTGATAGTAATTCACATTGATTTTTAGATAAAAATTCTATTTGATTTTTATGTTGAAATGATTTTGAAAGTAATTGTTCACCATTATTTATATTTAACTTTTTAAAAAAATATTTTCTTTTTTTTCAGTTTATATTGTTAGCTTCATATCAGGAAGGCGTAGTGAAGTAATTAATATTAGCTAAATAAATTTTTATTTTAACATCTTGAATATCATAATTTTTATCAAGATATAAAGATAGGTTAGCATTAAATTGATATTTAGATTTTTGTTTTCTGTGAATATTTAGTATAACCTTATACATTATGCTCTCCTCCAAATATATTTAAGTAAATATTTTTAATTACTGGAATAGGTATTGAGTTTCCAGCAGCAAAAATTATATTTTTATCTGAAATATATTTATTAGTTTTTTTATAAAATTTATTAAACATATCTGATGTATATCCCATTAATAAAAATGCCTCTTTCGGATTAATAAAACGTAATTTATTATTAACTAATATTTTAAGTCTAGAATGTGCTCCAGATGCCGTTAATGTAGGAAGAATTGCGCCATCAGTAATCTTATAAATATAAGCTTCACTAGTAAAATTAGTATAATCTTTTAATTTTGATTTTACTAATCCAGCATTTGTTTTTTTAAATGGTTTATGTTTATATTTTTTATATAAGTGTTGAGCACAAAACTGATCACTTCATAATTTTTTATCAATAATGCTTGTAAGGGGAGTATTTTTTCTAATTTTATTTTTTAGAATAATTTTTTTATTTAGTGCTGAAATTAAGAAGTATCTTTTTCTATTTTGTGGAACACCATAGTCTTTTGAATTTAATACATTTTCTGAATTGTAATATCCTAGATTAGATAAAATTTTTTTTCATTTATTTAAATTATTAATGTGTTTAGGTGATGTGATATTTGGAACATTTTCAAGAAGTAAATATTTTGGTAAATTATTATGTTTTTTTAAGAATAAAAGAATTTTTTTAATTTCTCATAATAAACTACTTTTTGTTTTTGATTTTTCATTTATTCCTTTTTGTTTACCTTGTATTGATAAATCTTGGCAAGGAAATGAATATGTAAAAAGATCAATCTTTTCTTTAAATATTAGTTTATCGAATTTAAAATTAGTAATATCAAAAATATTATTAAAATAATCATCTGAATATTTTATATGACCATAAAAGAATTTAAGTTTATCATCATCAAACCTATTTCAGTATGTTTCATTTACTGGTTTTTTTGAATTAATACTTATCTTATTTTTCTTTAGATATAAAAGAGCATTTTCCCTATTATATTTAATTTTATAATTATCAGGATCACCATTTAAATAATTATAAATAATAATCGCTGGTAAAAATCATTCTGCAATCCCCAAATGATTTATTTTAAAATTATAATGAAAGCCCCCCCCTAATGATTGAGACCCTATTCCAGCAAAAGCTTCAAATATATTTATATTCATAAATAATATTTTAGCGTTTAAGCAATTTATTTTTTAATTAATATAAACTTATTTATCATATTTATTAATTATAATAATAATCAAAGATAGAAATGATAAAAACATATATGTTAAAATTATCAGAAGAGGAAATAAAAGCATTATTTAATATGTTGGATGTGGTTTTTGATAAAGAAAGATTTGAAACTTTTGAAAAAGCTTTTCCAAAAACTTCATTAGATAAAACAATACTTCCTTGTAAGAAAATATATTCAAGACTTTTAAATATAAAATATAAAAAATAATTGTATCTTCAATACTTTTTTATTCTCTAATAATTAAAAATATTAATGTTACTAATCAACTGTGTTTTTATATACTAATTATAATAAATTATAGAAAAGGAAGCATATTAATCATAAAGAAAAATTAGATAAATTGAAAAAATTGAGAAAAATAGGAGTAAAAATTAAAAAAGATAATCAAGATAGAAATAATCTAATAGAAAAAGTAGAACAAGGGATCTCTCAGACTACAATAAAATATATAGTAAATAAAAATAAACAGGAATCTGATTCCTCAGGAACAACGAGATATGTCCAGCAAAAAATTAAAAAGGAATATAAATTACCCTATGATGACCAATGCTTAGTATGTAAAAAGTGAATGCTTAAAAAAATACAAGCAAATATTCAGAATTATCATGAATTATCAGATAATGAATTAAATATAATTATCACTAATAATAAAAGTCAAATAGATAAAACAAAAAAATATTGAAATAATGTTATAAACACAGTAATAAAAGATGCAATAGTAGATGATCAACTTAATAGAAAATTAATTATTATAGATATAGAAAAAATTTTAAGAGAACCTAGATATTGTAAAGAATGTAATAAGTTACCATTATTTCAAAAAACTGTTATTAGAAAGTTATATGATATAAAGCAAATATTAGATCTTTCTTTAAATAAAATAGGTATTCCTATAGAAGACGGTATACCTACATCATTATTAGATATAGAATGAAGTTTATTAGGTAGATGTCTATATAAAGAAAAGACTCCTAAAGAAAAAGAAGCAAGAAATAAAGATATAGATAATGCTAAAAAATTAATTGAGAATCTAGATAAAATTAAAATTTAATTTTATATTTTTTTAAAACTCTCAACAAGAGCATCACGTTCATTTTCAAGAATTCTATATTCATTTCATTTTTTAAAAATATTTAACGCTTTATCAAATCATACAATATCTGAATCAACTTTTTGAATATGATAGTTTTTTTCTAACCAATTAATTATAGATTTAAAGTCAGCATCTGAAATATTAGTTTCTTTTTTCTTTTTAGCAAGATAACTATATAAAATAATTCTAAAATCAACATTAGAATACATAAATTTAAAAAATCTTCTTATATTTATTTTACTTATTATTTGTTGGTTTTTATTATTAATTAATTCACTATTAAAAAAATCACTACATAAACTGTTGTTATATTCATATGGAGATATTATTTGGTATGCTCAATCATTAGATTTTTGCTTTAATTTATTTTTAATTTCATTTAAACTTAAATCTTTATATTCTAAATATTTATGCAGATTATTATCCTGTCATAGCTTATAAATTTTTTTCTGTAGCATCAATGGTGATAATAAACTAATTAAAACAGGATCAGTTGAGTTATCTTGTTTTAAGAGAATTCTTTTTGCTTTATTTATTTGACTAAATTTACTAGTATCACCACCTTTTTTATCAGGGTGGTATTTGTTAGCAAGTTTTCGATAATTTTCTTTTATTTGTTTAATATTATCTTCATTATCAATATTAAGTATTTCTTTAGCTGCTTTTATTGTCACTATTAACTATCCCTATTTTCTAATTTTTTATAAATTTTTTGAATTTTATCAGGATCATCTACATTATTATCTTGTTCTATATTAGAACTAAAATCCTCATGATTATAATAAGAGATGTTTCAGAAAATTCATTGTTATTTATTTTATTAGTATTTTTACTATTAAGCTTTTTCCTACGACGATAAACATGTGTATTATATTGATTTGAATTTGAATTAGATATAATTATTAAACAAAGTACTACCCAAGAACTCCAAAAAAACACACTTACAAAATAGATCATCAATGTGAAGTTTGTGATATTAAATTATTACATATAGAACAAATTATATAACATTATTATATTAGAAATTTATTAAATATCAATAATTTTATAACCTGGATAGCATATAAATATATCTAAATTTTTTTATTAAGACAATCTTCACAAGAATATATAAATCACTTAGACTTATTATAATGCATCATTTTCTTCATTTTTTTCTCTTCAAGTCATGACCATTCACTTATTAAAATATCTTTTTTACATCTATTACATTTAGATTGAGTTTTTATTCATTTTTCATTACACTCTAAACATCTTTTTGAAAATCACTTAGGATCATTATTATATTTTACCACTCTTTCTTTATTTTCAGAAAGTCACTCTTTTTCTGTTATTGTAATATCTTTATTACAGTCTTTACATTTACTTTTTTCCTTTTTATTTATTATATTTTTATTATTAGTTCCAAATATACTATAAAAAAATCCTTCTATAATATAAAGGATAATTGAAGCACCGATTTGAGCTCCGACCAAGAAAAAAACGGTCAAGAAATCTCAACCTTTAACAAATCCGAAAAAGAGTGTTATCGCAATAGTAAATATTAGCAAACCTTTAAATGTTTTAAAACGTAATATTATTTAATAAATTTTATTCATATTAATAATTATTGAATATTATAATATATTTTTTAAAATTTTTTATTCTGTTAATAATTATATTGAGAAGACACATTATATAAATATAAAAGGAAATTAAAAATATATTATTATAATAATATATAAAAGAACATAATAATGATTCAGAATGATTTGGGTGAACTTGCGGAAAGTGTGCTAGTAGTAAATGAAAATAAAGTAAATGTGAAAAATGCAATAATAATATTTCAATATTTAAAGATGAATGATTTATACAAAACACAAAAAAAATACAATAATGCCTTGAATGGTTTGTACAATTTAACATAAATGTATAAATGAGGGATAAAAATATAAATATGCCGTTTGTAAGAAAGATATATTTCTTTTTAACATTACTTTGAACAAATATGCCCAATAGTAAATTAATTTATATATTATAGCAGTTTTATTTATTTTGAATTTATTCTCTATGTTGATTATTATAACGAGCGCTAGAAAATATTCTCTAGTGAAGAAAGTAATTAGCTATGTTATGAAAAAATATATAATTGAATGAACTAAATGAAGTGGACTAGGATTAATTATAATGTTGGTATTCGTTTTATTAATCCAAGTAATATGTAAATTAATGAAACTTTTATATATTTAAATTTTTATAAAAATATACTAAAAGTAGACACATTAAGAACATCTTTTGTACTAATACAACTAACTAAAACAATAAAATCTTAATATGCACTTTCTATTGTATATATTTTAAGAAAGTGCTAGAACAGTAAATGTTTGAATAAGCAATTTTATTAAATAAATATTATTGCTTAAATTGTTATAAGGAAAAATTATGAATAATCATAATTTTTATAATGATGAAATTATCATTAATTTATATCACAATGGTAAAATAAGTGAACAAAAAATCATTATGTATTTTTATAAAAAATACTTAAGTAGATTTAGAAGTATTAGCTATTATTATTTCTCAAAATTTTATTCACTTCCTATTGAAGTTGATGATCTTATGAATCTTTGTTATGAAACTATATTAGAGTGTATAGAAAAGAAAAGGTTATATAAAAATATAACCATCATTCAATTACTTATTAGAACCTATCGTTTTAAAGTATTAGATTATTTAAGAAAATATACTAGTAATAAATATAAAACACTAAATAAAGCTAAGTATATAGATGAAGTTATTCTTAATAAAATTAGATCAGAAGACGAACCTGTAAAAAGACAAGTTTATGATTTATTATTAAAAGAATATATTTTTGGAAAATTTTTCAAAAATAATATCACTGATAAAAAAATATTTAAAATGAGACTAGAGGGGTATAGTTATAAAGAAATTAGTAAAAAATTAAAAATAACTAGTAAAACAGTTGATAACTCGCTTTCAAAAACCAGACAAAAATTCAAATCACTATCATTATAAAAAAAAACAAAGCAGGGTTACCTGCTTTTTATTATATTTATTAACCTTTAAGTAAGTAATATTGTTATATAATTAATAAATATGAAAAAGAAAATTACTTTACAATGCAATTCATGTTTAAATAATAATTATAAAACCAATAAAACCTTATTTTCAGAATCACAAATAGTTATTAGTAAATATTGTAAAAAGTGTAATATACACACTAAACATCAAGAGATAAGATAAATAAATTTTTTAAAATATAAAGAAAATAAAATAATTTTTAAATTGTAAAATATTTATAAAGGAAAGTCATTAAAAATAATAATAAAAAAAACGAATGAAAATCTAAAAAATGAAAATTATATTGAGTAAAGGAAACTCTTTTATTAAATTATAAGAATATAAATAAAAATAAATTTAGACCAGTAATGATTTGAAATAATAAAGAACTAATTTCATGACCTTCTAATAAATATAAAAATGGCAGAAGTATTGTTTTCCTTTGTTCATCTAAACCACAAACAACTAATATTATTTCTATCGCTAATAAAAAAGATAAAAAAAATTATCTTTTAATTGATGAGGTGAGAACAATAAAAAATAAATATCTTAAAAAAAGATTATATACAATAGAAAATAAAGAAAAACGTTTAAAGATATCATCACTTATAAGCAATATATTTTGTGAATAAAGTGAATAAAAAAAGGGGGTAGTAAACTACCCTAACAAGAACAAAAAAGCACTTGTTATATTTATTATAATATAATATACCATTAAAATAATAATAATTTTAATTTTAATTCTTTAATCACTAATTTAACATGAATATTTTCTATTAAAAATAATTTATTTAATCTACAAGAAAATAGTTATATATTAAAATAGTTTTACCATCAAAATTGTAATAAAAGGCATATTTGAATAAAAAAAAATTATAATGAATAGATGTAAATAATATGGCAAGAAAAATATTTAAAAAAAATAAAGATAAAGACAAGATAAAGAATATTAAATATGAAGATATTGCAATTAAAACTAAAAAAAGACGTTTTAGTAAAATTGAAGTTGATCCTTATGTAGATTATGATATTACTAAAGACCGTATTCCGCTATTAATAAAACTAAGGGAGTATTTTTTTGGTGTTGGGAAAGAGTTTTTTATAATTAGATGACAAAAAAGAAAACAATTATTTCAAGATTATAAAATTATTATTTCTTTTATTTTAACGATGATGATTTTCTTTTTAGTTGTTGATTTAATATTTTTATTATTAAGAGGTAAGGGAGTAATTTAATGGATATTGATAGAAAGATTATCTTTGAAAAATGATATGTTATTACTTGCCATAAGGGGCATGAAGATATAATTGAAGAAAATATTAGAGCGATTTTTAATAGTAAAAAGATTAACTATCGACTTCACGATATTAAAATTATTAAAAAAAAGATTAGAAATAAAAAAGGCGATGAAAGATGAATTACTATGTATCCAGGCTATATATATTTATCAGTTGATATGGATAATGAAACATGATATATAATTAGAAACATTACTGGAGTATTTGGCTTTATTGGATCAACCGGAAATAGAACTAAACCAATTCCCTTAACTCAAAAGGAAGTTATAAAATTAAAAAGAGAAGAGAAAAAATACTTAAGTTCTGAGGCACTTTTTGATACAAATATTACATTAGATTCACATGTTAAAATTTTAAAACACGATCTATTTGAAGGACAAACTGGTATTGTTAAATCAATTAATTTAAAAAAAGGTATTTTTGAAGTTGAATTAGAATTTATGGGAAAACTTTATAAGTTAAATGTAGATTTTAAAGCAGTTAAAAAAATGAACTAACTAGTAGGAGATAAGTATGGCAAAGAAAATAAACAGAATAGCAAAACTACAATTCAAAGGAGGACAAGCAAAACCTGGAGCTGAGTTAGCATCAGTTGGGATTAATATGCCACAATTTTGTAGCGCTTTTAATGATAAATCAAAAGATAGACAAGGAGAAATAGTACCTGTTGTTATTACTGTATATAAAGATAAAAGTTTTGATTTTATTATTAAAACAACACCAGCTTCTCCATTATTAATGAAAGCTGCAAATATTAAAAAAGGATCTAGTGAACCAAATGAAAAGAAAATTGGTACGATTAGTGTTGATGATATTAAAAAGATTGCTGAATATAAAATGGAAGATCTCAATGCAAATTGTATTGAAGCTGCAATTAATATTGTTGCAGGTACTGCTAAAAGTATGGGGTTAGAAATAAAGGGAAAATTACCAGAATATAAAAATGCTTTTGGTGAAGATCATACTAAAAAGAAAAAAATTAATAAAAATATTTGAAAACCTCAAAAAATAAAAGATAAGAAAGTGGCTGCGCCAGTTGAAGGTGAAGAAGGTAGTGTAGAAGGTACAGAAACAAAAGATGGTGGTCAAGAGAAAAAAGCTAATGTAGAAAATCAACAAGGAGATAATAAAGATGGCGAAAAAAAATAAAATATATCAAGAAAATAAAAAACTTGTAACTAAAGAAACATATAGTTCTAAAGACGCTGTTCAAACAGTGTTGAAAATGAAAAAAGCTAAATTTGATGAAACGGTTGATCTTGTTTTTAATTTAAATATTGATCCGAAACAAACAAGTGAATTAGTTAAGGGAACTATTGTATTACCGGGTAATACAGGAAAGAAATATAAAATAATTATTATTACTAGTGAAGATGCTAAAAAATTTAAAGATCTTAAACCATTTAAGGTAGGCGATGAAAAATTATTAGAAACTATTGTTAAAGAAAATAAATATGATTTTGATTACATTATCACAAATCCAAACATGATGAAACATTTTGGTAAATATGGTAAACAATTAGGCTCAAAAGGGAAAATACCTTCTCCAAAAACCGGAACCATTGGGTTAGATTTAATAAAAATATTTAAAGAAATTAATAGTGGGAAAATTATTTATCGAACAGATAAACAAGGTAATGTTCATTGTATTATCGGAAAAGTTTCAATTGGTGAGAAAAAACTTATTGAAAATGCTAACTTTTTAATACAGCATATCAAAAAATCAAAACCTTCTTCTGTAAAAGGTTTATTTATCAATTCAATCTACTTATCTTCAACAATGAGTCCTTCATTACAAATTGAAATTAAAAATTAAATAAAAATAATAACTTTTTAATGTATAATGCATTTGTTAATAAAATTAACCAAAGATGGTAACAGGGAAACCTTAATTAGTTACAGAGGTAAGTTACATTTTTTTAATAAAAAAATTATGAAGCAAAGCAAAGCAATTATTATCAAACAAGACATTGTTAAAGATATCGTAAATAAGATTAATAAGGCAGCAAGTATTTATTTATTTGAATACCATGGCTTAGATTCATCAAGTTTAATTAGTTTAAGAGAAAAATTAAATGCTGAAAATGCTCAATTAAAGATTTGAAAAAATACATTATTGAGAAAAGCATTTAAAAATACTGAATATACTAATATTATTGATGATCTAGAAGGTCCTAATGCGATTATTTTTTCATATGGTGATGAAATTGCTGGAGCAAGAGAACTTTATGCAACTTGAAAAAAACATAAAAAAGTTTTAAAAATTAAGTCAGGGATTTTTGAAAAAAAATATGTTGATAGTGCTAAAGTAACAGAAATTGCAAAAATACCTGGCAGAGAACAACTTATCACAATGTTTGCTTCAAGCTTGCTATTACCAATTAGAGAGTTTTTATATCTAGTTAAGCAAGTTGGAGAAACAAAAGAGGATAAGGCGGTTGAAACTAAAGCAAAACCTAAAGTTGAAGTAAAAGTAGAACCTAAAGTCGAAAAGAAAACTGACCCTAAAAAAGAAACCGAAGTTATAGCTAAAGTTAAAACCGAAAAAAAAACAAAAGAAGATAAAAAGGAATAAAAATGGCAAAATTAAAAATAGAAGATATCATTAAATCATTAAAGGACATGTCTTTACTTGAAATAAATGATTTAGTAAAAGAAATTGAAAAGGAATTTGATATTAAAGCATCTGCACCAGTTGCAGTTGTTGCAGGAGGCGGTGATACTAGCGGTGGTGAAGAACCATCTGAAGTTACACTTATACTTAAATCGTTTGGTGGTAATAAAGTAGCAGTAATTAAAATAGTTAAAGAAGTTACTGGACTTGGACTAATGGAATCTAAAAAATTAGTAGAATCAGCACCGGCACCAATTAAAGAAAAAATAAAACCCGAAGAAGCTAACGAAATTGGTGACAAATTAAAAGCAGCAGGTGCAGAAGTTGAAATTAAATAACACTACTTCATTTAAATAGAAATAATTACCCTTTGGTTATTTTTATTTTTTTATTATAAAAGGGCATTAAAGGAGAAATAGTGAAAAAATATAAAGTAAGGCAATTTGGACCATATTCAAAACGAAGAGATTATACTCAAGAAAGGTCAAACCATAGTTTTGATAATCTTTTAGATATTCAAGTAGAAAAATTTAAAAATCTTGAAAAATTTAAATTAAATGAGATATTTAAAGAATATTTTCCTAAAAACTTTTATGAAAATGTTAACTATAATAATAGTACAAGACATAATAAAGATCCCTTAGCATCAATTGAATATGAATCATTTAAATTAGGTAAACCTAAACTTACAATTGAAGAGTGTATTGATTTCAATAAAACCTACGCAAATCCTTTATCAATAAAATTAGGATTTATTGAATTAGAAAACGGAGTTCAAATTGATGGACAAGAAACTTATTTATTTGATTTACCAAAAATGTTAGAAGATGGATCATTTATTATTAACGGATCAAGAAAAGTAATTGTTCCACAGATTATTAGAAATAATGGTACATATTTTTCACAAATAAATAACTATGAAAAACAAAAAACCACTTATAAACTAACCTTTATCCCTACAACGGGTTATTGAGTTAATTTTGAATTTATTTCTAAATTTAGTGAAAAAGCTGGTGTTAATGTTGAATCATTAATATTAAAAATAGATCAAAATAAAAAATTACACTTCACTTATTTTTTAAAAGCCTTTGGATTAACAAATAAAAAACTATTTCAAATATTTGGTAGTCCCAAATGACTTTGTAATTCAATTTTTCTAGAAACTAATGATAAATCACAAAGTAATCGAAGATATTTAAATAAATTTATCGATTTACTAAAAGAGTTAGATAAAAGTAATGAAATAAAAACTTTACACTATAAAGGAATTAAAATTTTAGGAACATTTCAAAATGATTTATATATTTATTATCCTGATAATGAAGTTATAGATAAAATTATCGATGCCAATAAAAAAGAAATTATTAAAAAAATTGATGAAAGTATTAATACTCACTTCAATATTAAACTAACAAAAATCCAAGACCTAGAGATATTTAATGATTATTTAGCAAAAATTTATAAATCAACAAGTACTAATGTAAAATATAATAAATTTTTAGAGAAATTTTTAGGAAGTAAAACCAATATTCCCTTAAAACTTCGAAAAATTATTTTTTCAAAATTAAAAAAACACACTGATGTAGTTGCTTCATTATCAAAAGAGAAAGAGTGATTAAGAATTGTTAATAATGCAGTTAGCGTTAGTGAAAAATTACAACAAGGACTTCAAAAATCAATTGAAATACTTGAAAGTAAAAACCAATCATTAATTTCAGTATTGTTAAAATTTGAAGATATGTCAAAAGATATTAAAAGTTTTGTAAATCAAATAATTATCGATAAATACTGTAATAAAAAAGAATTTGCAGAAAAAAGAGTTAATTTTGCTAAATATGAGCAAAGTATTGCGATTAGAAATTTATATACTACATTAAAACCAGGTGACCCAATTCCAGAAAACGGCGGAAGATTTTATATAAATAGAGTTTTCAATAATGAAAAAAACTATAATTTTTCTGAATCCGGCACTGAATCAATTATTCATAAATTTAACATAATTCACCGACTAGAAGAAAGAACGTTAGCAGAAGACATTGTTGATAAAAAAGGTAAAATTTTAATTAAAAAAGATACATTTATTGATCACAAAAAACTTTTAGAAATTGAAAAATATTGTGAAAAAGGTTATTTAAAAAAATCTATGAAAGTTGAAGGGCAAGATGATCTTGTTTTAGAAGAAGCAATTATTTACCAAGATGATTCTAAAACAATTAAAACTAAGATAATGGGACTTTGCAAAGATGAAAAATCAAAAAGTTTAAATTTAAGATACATCATTGTTGCTTTAAACTATTTAATAAATATTTCTCAAAAAATTGCTAAGGTTGATGATATTGATAGTTTAGATAACAGAAGAATAAGATGTGTTGATGAAATATTATCTGACCTAATTAGTTTTTCATTAAGAAGAATTACTAAATCAATGCACGAAACATATATTAGAGAAACTAAAAAGGGTAGTCCTCAAATGGATTTAGGGAAATTATTAGTAAAAATGATTAATACTAAATCATTAATTTCTTCAATTACTCAATTTTTTAACACTAGTCAATTATCACAGTTTTTAGATCAAACTAATCCGTTAAGTAATATTTCAAATAAAAGAAGAATAACAGCGTTAGGACCTGGAGGAATTTCAAAGGATAGAGCTGGCTTAGATGTTAGAGATGTGCATCCTACATATTTTGGAAGAATATGTCCAATTGAAACCCCTGAAGGACCACAAATTGGATTAATTTCTAATTTATCATGTTTTGCTAATGTTAACTCCGGGGGGGTAATATCAGCACCATTTCATCCTGTAAAAGATGGAGTAGTTGATTATAGTAAGCTTGATTATTTAACTGTTGGTAGCGAAAAAGATAAAATAATTATTGGAGCTGAAACTAAAATTAATGATAAAAACCAAATAGTAGTTAAAAATAATGCTATTATGGCAAGAATAAATGGAGAAGTTATTGTTGTTTCACCACGCATGGTAGATTATATCGCAAGTGCTTCAAGTCAATTAATATCAATTGCAACATCATTAATACCTTTTTTAGAAAATAATGATAGTAACAGAACTTTAATGGGTGCTAATATGCAAAGACAAGCGGTTCCATTATTAGTTTGTGAAGAACCAATTGTTGGAGTTGGTTTAGAATATATAGTTGCTAGAGATTCAAGATTAGGAGTAAATAGCACTACCGATGGTACAGTTACTTATGTTGATGCTAATAAAATAATTATTGAAGGAAAAAATAAAAAGAAATTACATTATAAATTAAAAGCATTTGAAAGAACTAACCAAGATACTTGCTTTACTCAGCATTCACTAGTTAAGATTGGTGATACTGTTAAAAGCAATCAATTACTAGCAGATGGTCCTGCAATGAAAAATGGTGAACTTTCTTTAGGTAAAAACCTTTTAGTTGCCTTTACGTGTTTTAGAGGATACAATTATGAAGATGCGATCATTATTAGTGAACGATTAGCAAAACAAGATGTTTTAACATCAATTACTATTAAACAAATTTCAGCTGAAGTTGTTAAAACTAAACTTGGTAATGAAGAATTAACAACCGATATTCCAAACGTTAGTGAACAAGCTATTACAAACTTAGGTCCAAACGGAATTATTAATATTGGTACATATGTTAAATCGGGCGATATTTTAGTCGGGAAAGTAAGTCCTAAAACTGTTATTGTTCAACAAGCTGAAAATCAATTATTAGAATATATTTTTGGTAAAAAATCAAAAAATGTAAAAAATACATCATTAAAAGTACCAGCATCGATTGAAGGAATTGTAATTGATTATAAAATTATTAGTGAAGAAAATTGCAAAAATACACTACCTTATAATGTTTCTAAAATTGTTAAAGTATGAATCGCTTCCAAAAGAATTATTCAAGCTGGTGATAAATTAGCTGGAAGACACGGAAATAAAGGGGTTATTAGTAAAGTATTACCAATAGAAGACATGCCCTTTTTAGAAGATGGTACACCAGTTGATGTTTTATTAAATCCATTAGGTGTTCCAAGTAGGATGAATATTGGACAAGTTCTAGAACTACATTTAGGATATTCATTAAAAAAACTAAATGAAAAAATTATTTGTCCTTCATTTAAAGGACTACCTTTTAATGATATTATTGATATTGCAAAAGAAGCGAAAGTCCCAGAAAGTGGTAAACAATATTTATATGATGGTTATACTGGAGAAAGATTTGATTCACCAGTTGCTGTGGGGATGATGTATATACTAAAACTAAATCACATGGTTGATGATAAAATTCACGTTCGAAGTACTGGTAATTATTCACTAGTTACCCAACAACCACTTGGTGGTAAAGCACAAAATGGTGGACAAAGATTTGGTGAAATGGAAGTATGAGCATTAGAAGGATATGGTGCTGCCCATACATTACAAGAAATGTTAACAATTAAATCTGATGATATTATTGGAAGGGTTAGATCATATGAAAATTTCATAAAAGGAAACCTTTGTGAAAAACCAAGAGCATCCGCTTCAATTGAAGTGTTATTTAATGAAATAAGATCATTAGGACTGAGTATAACATATCGCTCTCAACAAGACATATTAGAGCAACAAAGAGATGCTATTGATAAACAAGTAAGCAGTGGTAAGATAGGAGCAAGAAATGACTAATTACATTAAAGAGGTAAGGATTGGAATATCTTCACCTGAAGAAATCATTGAAAGAAGTAATGGAGAAGTTACAAAGCCAGCTACAATTTCATATAAAAATCAAATGCCAGAAGAAGATGGTTTATTTTGTCAAAAAATATTTGGACCAATAAAAGATTTTGAATGTGCATGTAAAAAATATCGTCAACCAAAAGACCGCGGTAAAACTTGTGAAAACTGTGGAGTTCAAGCAACAAGAACTAGGGTTAGAAGAGACCGCTTTGGTCATATTAAATTAGCATGCCCTGTTTCTCATATTTGAATGCTAAAATCATTACCTTCAAAAATTGCTAATTATTTAAATTTAAAAGCAAAAAGTGTTGAAGAAATTGTTTATTTTGTTTCCTATGTTGTTATTGATCCCGGAAAAACTACTTTGAAAAAGTTTTCTGTTATTGATCAAAATAACGGAAGAAAAATTTTTACCAAACAACTTTTAGAAATTCAAAAAAATGTTGAAAAAGAAATAATTATGCCAGATTTAAAAGGTGAAGACCGTGAATTTATTTATGGACAAATTGATTTTTATTTAACTGAGTTAAAAGATACTGGTTATAATTATAGTTTTGAAGATATTTTAGATTTTATTTATGAAATTGCTGAAGCTAAAATTGATACTGGAGCTTCTGCTGTTAAAGAATTAATATTAAGTATTGATTTAGATAAAGAAATCCGTCATGTTAAAAATAATATTAGAAAAGAAAAATCACTAGATAAGGAATTAAAAAGATTAAGAATATTAGAATCATTTAAAACTTCTGGAAATAAACCAGAATGAATGATAATGGATGTTTTACCAGTGTTACCACCAGATTTAAGACCAATCATTCAATTGAACACCAATAAATATACATCAAGTGAAATTAACGAATTATACCGTCGTGTTATTATTAGAAATGAAAGATTAAAACAAATTTTAAAAAAGTCACCAGCTAAAATTATTGAAAATAATGAAAAACGTTTATTACAAGAAGCAGTTGATGCATTAATTGATAACCAAAGAAGAAGTAGACCTTCGGTTGGCAAAGATAGGCGAGTTTTAAAATCATTAACTGATTCATTAAAAGGGAAACGAGGTCGATTTAGACAAAACTTATTGGGGAAAAGGGTTGATTATTCTGGAAGAAGTGTTATTGTTGTTGGACCAGATTTAAAAATGTATGAGTGCGGAATACCTAGAAAAATTGCTATTGAATTATTTAAACCATTTCTAATTCACGAAATCATGAAAGATCTAGATGAAGAATTTTATACACCTAAAATGGTCGAAAAAATGATTAATAATCAAGAAAAAAATATTTGACCATATTTAGAAACTGTTATTAAAAAAAGACCTGTATTATTAAATAGAGCTCCTACCCTTCATAGAATGGGTATTCAAGCCTTTGAAGTAAAACTTGTAAAAGGTAAAGCAATTCAATTACATCCATTAGTAACAACTGCATTTAATGCTGATTTTGATGGGGACCATATGGCTTGTCACTTGCCTTTAAGTGATACAGCTATCGCTGAAGCTAGATCATTAATGATAGGTTCTAGAAACATAATTGGATTAAAAGATGGTAAACCGATAGCAAGTCCGACACAAGATATGATTCTTGGGATTTATTATTTAACTCAAGAAACATCATTTAATCCTAAAAATCCAATTCAAATATTTAATGACTTAAAAAGTGTAAGAGTTGCTTTTGAAAGCAAAATTATTAAATTACATGAATATATTCTTATTTCTATTGATGGAATGATTAAAAAAGGTTTCCTTGACCGTCAAAAAAGTTGTTTTCTAATAACTACCACTGGTAAAGCAGTATTGAATGATATATTAAGTGATGAAATTTATTACTTTAATAATAGAAAGATGAAATATATTTCTCCGGATAGAATAGTAACATTTAACCCAGATAAAGATAATGTTGGAAAATATTTTAAAAACCGAGAACAATTAAATAAATATTTACTTACATTAGAGGAAAATAAACCATTTAATAGTGGTTCTTTAAGTAAAATGGTTATAGAAATTTACAAAAAATATGGCAGACAATCCGGAAAATATCTTGATTATGTTAAGGATCTTGGTTTCAAATACTCAACTATAAGTGGAATTACTGTTTCTGCAAGTGATATTCAATTTAAAGATAAAGATGCAAAAGAAGAAAATCCAATCAATAATTTCAAAGATAAAAAAATAAAAAAAGCAAGAGAACAAGTTAATCAAATTAGTGAATTTTATGAAGACGGAATGTTAACTAAAAATGATAGACATCAAAGAATTATTAATGAATGAAGTGATGTTAAAAATGATGTTGAAAACTTTTTAAAAGATTATTTAGAAAAAGATAATATTAAAATTAATCCAATGTATAAAATTTCTGATAGCGGTGCTAGAGGAAATATTTCTAACTTTGTACAACTTAGCGGGATGAGAGGACTAATGGTATCACCAAAAGGTGATATTATTGAAGTTCCGATTGAATCATCATTTAAAGAAGGTTTAAGTATGATTGAATTTTTCATTTCAACACATGGTGCTAGAAAAGGAATGGCTGATACTGCTTTAAAAACTGCTGACTCTGGTTATTTAACAAGAAGATTAGTAGATGCTGCTCAAGATCTAATTATTGATATGTATGACTGTAAAACCTTATTTGGTTTAAACGTTAAGAAAGTAACTGACCTTAAAACAAACACTGTAATTGTTCCTTTAAGAGACAGAATAGTTGGAAGAGTTTCTTTAAATGATATTCGTGATAATACTGATGAAATAATTGTTAAAAAACAACAAATTATTACTGAACGTGATGCTAAACAAATTGATTTAGCTAAAATTGAAAATGTTTTAATTAGATCTGTATTAAGGTGTAATTCAAAACTAGGTATTTGTGCTGTTTGCTTTGGAGTTGATTTTAGTAAAAATGAAATCGTTAAAGTGGGTAGTGCTGTGGGAATAATTTCTGCTCAATCAATTGGAGAACCTTGTACTCAATTAACAATGAGAACCTTTCATACTGGAGGTGTTGCTGGTAGTAAAGATATTACCCAAGGACTACCAAGAATTAAAGAATTGTTAGATGTTGTAAAACCGAAGGGAAGAGTGGCTATTATTTCAGAAATAAATGGCCATGTAACTGATATTGTTGAATTAAACAATGGACAAAAAATTGTTACTATTTTAGGAAAATATGTTGATTTAAATAAACAGGAACAAGAAGAAGTTTGTGAATATAAAATTAGTTATGAAGATCGTCTAAGAATTAAAAAAGGTGATGTTGTAAAAATTGGCGGAAAAATAACTGAGGGTAGTGTTGATTTAAAACATTATCTAGAAATAACTGATGTTTTTATGATTCAAAAATATATCTTAAAAGAAATTCAAAGAGTTTATCGAATTCAAGGAATTGAAATTAGTGAAAAATATATTGAAGTAATTTTGAAAAAAATGCTGCAAAAAGTACAAATTCAAAGACAAGGAGATACGAAATTTTCTATTGGTAGTTACGTTGATATTAATGATTTTAAAGAAGTTAATCGAAAACTATTGATCGCAAATAAAAGACCGGCTTTCGGTAACATTGCAATTTTAGGTCTTAAAAAAGTACCTTTAGAATCTAAATCATTTTTAAGCGCTGCATCATTTCAAGATACTACTAAAATTTTAGTTAACTCAGCTGTTGCAGGTAAGGTTGATTATTTAATTAGTTTAAAAGAAAATGTTTTACTTGGTAAACTAATTCCAGCTGGTACTGGATTAGAAAGTGAAGAGTTGATTATTAGTAATGGAATAAAAGCTAAAGAAGAACAATATTAAACTACATGGCTTTAATGGCCATGATTTTGCAGATGTAGTTTAGTGGTAGAACTTTAGCTTGCCAAGTTAATAATACGGGTTCGATTCCCGTCATCTGCTCCATTAATTATTGAAAAAAGGACTTTTTTAAAGTCCTTTTTTATTAAATATATATATTTTAATTAAATTAAATTTTTTAACCAATCTCTTCTTATTAAGAAAAGGAAGCCTGCTTCATAATTCCCGTAAGACTAACACCAAATACTAAACTAGCAATACTATTAAATCTTTATTTTTCATTATAGTCATTTCTAACATTTATAATAGGATAATTAATATAAAAACAATAATTAAAAAAATAAAAATATTTATTTTTTTTATATAAATATATTAAATTTAATTAAAATATTCTTTTCTTAAACACACTAACATATTATATTATTTAGATAATTGTTGTATTTTTTTTTCTTTTCTATAAAAGTAATAGGCAATTAGTATCATGATTATGATAAAAGCAGATACTGCACCTGCAATAGCCATTATTACAATATTTTTAGATGATGTTATTTTAGGGAAATTTTTAATAATTATTTTTTTTGAAGGAACTACACGTGCTAAATTAAGATTTTCAATATAATCGTCAATACAAAATGCTAAGCTATTAGTAGATCCTAAAAACATACCACCTATAGCTACAAAGTTCTTAGTTATTAGCATTGATGTTATTATTAAAGTACTAGAATGGCTAATATTTACATTAAAAGAATAACTTCATATTTGAGTTTTATTATCCAATTTACAAATAGCTGGTCTATTATCATTTTTATCTTTACCAAATCCAAAGCCCCCCACATAAATATTGTTTTTTTCATCTTCAACAATTATATTGATTTTTTCTTTCGGAATATTAAAGTAATAATTATTACCAGAAGTTAAATTACCATTTATTTCTTTAAAATTATTTCCATAATCTGTTGATTTATAGAGAGAGTGGTGATTAATAAAATTATTATTAATAGATTTTAAATTTCCTAAGCCTTGTCCACCAACATAAACATCACTGTTTTTGCTATAAGAATAGAAGAAACCATAGAAAGGTTTTGTTTAGAAGAATGTGGATTATCAAAAACAAAATTTTTACCATTATTATCTGAAACTCCTTTTATCGCTTTTCAAGTTTTACCATCATTATTTGAACTATAAAGTGTATTATAGTGATCCACACCTAAATGATAACCACCAATATAAATTGTTTTATCATAAGAAGACTGTATAATTGTATTAATGGTTCCTCCGTTACTTAATATTAATTTTCCATCTACCGGATTTGTATTATAATCTCACTTATTTTCTGTAGTATCAGATGATTCTGATGAAAATATCTCAGATGATCCTTTGTTTTCTGGTTTTTCAGTTCAGGTACCTAAGAATGATCCAACAATAAATATTTTACCAGTATCAGTTTCTAGAATTGAATTGATTTGACTATATTTATGATAAGCAAATGTTAAACTAAAGCTATCATCATTATCCTGCACACCATTAATACCGTTTATAATATTTCATGTCTTTCTTTTAGAGTTAAATTTACATAATGATGCAGATCCGCTTATTGATGATGTTTTACTATTACCTAAAAATTCACCCCCCACATAAATATCACCGTTTTTAGTTTGATATATTACATTAACAGTTGAGCGTATAGTATCAAATCCATAACCTTTTATTTCCTCTCAACTATCTCCTTGGTCATGTGATATATAAAGTGAATGATTTTGATTATCTCCTTTTTCACCACCAAGTTTACTCCCCCCCACATAAATATCACCATTACTTGTTTGTAAGATAGAATTAATTCACCCAGTTCCAAATATTGGATTATTCTTTTTCAATGATTCTTTAGTTATTTTATTATTAATGCCAAGTTTATCACCAAGTGATCTATTATTTAATTGTTGTTTATTAATTAATAAACCACTACTAATTATTATTAAACATATTCCGATAGTTAATTTAATTATTTTATTCACTATATTGTAATATAAATTAAAATTATACTAATTGTTTTTTAATTTTTTTTCTTTTTTTTAGGAAAAAATAAATAACTGGTGTAATTATTAAAATACCACCAACACTAACAACAGATCCAACAATAATTGCTGTATTATTAAGTGAGGTTTTAAGTTTTATTAAATGCGGTATTAAATTTATCATATAAATTTTTCCATCTGGTGTTATGTTTGATCAAGCTACTGTTGTAATGATTGTTAAAGGTGTTTTTAATTCCATTTGAAGTATTGTGGCAGGATTAAGTGATTGAAAATAAGGTATTATTAAAAGTGATGCTTTATTACTTTTGCCATCCGAACCTAAAGAATTATTCCCGAAAGCAATAAGTTTATCATTTATAAATATTATATTTACTTTACCAGTTGAAAAAATAACACTTCACTTTAAGGTTTTGCTATCTAATTTACAAAGTGATATGTGTTTTTTCGTATTAGTATTTTCCATTCCGATATAAATATTATTTGTTTTATCTTCGTTAATTGCTAAAACAGATTCACCTTTTAAGTTAAAATTAATACCATTACCACCATCAACTTCTTTTCAAGTACCCCATTTATCAATTGATTTATAAAGGGAGTGGTTATTTAGTTGTTTATGATCACTATCTGGTAAGTTACCTAAACCACTACCTCCAACATAGATAGTATTATTTTTAGTTATAAAAATAGAATTAATAGTTGGATATGCACTATTATTATCAAAATTTGGATTATCAAAAGAAAAATCTTTTGCATTACTATTTGGAATACCTTGTATTCATGTTCAAGTTATACCACCATCATATGATTTATAAAATGTTCTAACATTATCTTTACCATTCTTAGAACCACCTAGATAAATTACATCATCTTCTTTAGATTGAACAAGAGTATTAACAGTTCCTAAATTAGAAAGAGTTAAAAATCCATCTATTGGATTTGCAATATAATCCCATTTTTTTGCTGTTTGTGATGATGATGATGATGAAAATAATTCAGCAGAACCGGGTTTTCCAATTTGTTGATATGGATCATTAAGATCCTTACTTCCAACTCCCAATCCATTTCCACCAATAAGTATTTTTCCGCTAACAGTTTCTAAAATTGTGTTAATTGAACAATATTTTTTAGTAGCAGGGTTCATATATTCAAAACTTAAATCACTATCAGCTGTTCCGTTAATACCTTTTATACGTTGTCAAACTTTTTTTCAACCATTATATTTAAATAGTGATCCTCCCCCTATTTGAGACCCCCCCACGTAAATATCCTTATTTTTGGCTTGATATATGATATTAATAAAACCACCACCACTATCAAATTCTGAATAACCAGTTACTACTCAAGATAGCCCTTCGTCATGTGATATATAAAGTGAATGTTTTCCGTCATCTCCAAAACCTGAACCACCAACGTAGATATCATTATTGCTTATTTGAAGGATAGATTTAATTATTCCCTTCTTAAATATTTCATTATTTTCTTTTAATGATTTCTTAGTTATTTTATTGTTAAAATTAACACTATTGTTTAATTGTTGTTTATGTAATAATAAACCACTACCAATTATTAAGCATATCCCAAATCCAAATTTAATTATTTTATTTATAATAATCCTTATTAATATTATAGTTTAAATTTTAAATATCTCTATTTTAGAAAATAAAAAATAACTTATAAATAATTTTAGTAGATAATAAAATTAATTAATATTATATATGTTTTGATAATTTTAGTAATTTATATTTTCTTTTTTTTAGATAATAAAGAACCATTATAGCAGCCACGATAAGAACAAAGATACTAACACAAATACTAACAATTAAAATGATATTATTAAATAATTTTGTATTATTAAGTTTTTCTAATAAAAGTGCAAACATAGCATTATTTACAGTAGAACCCATACCAGTGCCACCAATAGCAAAATATTTATCAGTTATTAATAGTATATATATTATGCCAAAACTTGTGTTTTCATTAGAAGATACACCTCACGTTGAACTTTTGGCATCAAATTTAAAAAGACATGGAAAAGTAGTTGTAATTGTTTTTCCACCCAAAAATTGACCCCCTACATAAATATTATCATTTATATCTTCATTAATACTATGAACAATTGCTGCAAAACCTTTAAAATAAAACTTTGATTGATCACTTATTATTTTTCAAGTATTTCCTTTGTCACTTGATTTATACAGAGAATTATTATCATCTTTGTCCGAGTTACCTAAATCTCCTCCCCCAACATAAATATCATTATTTTTGGCTATAAATATAGAATTAATAATAGCAAAATGACCGTGATAAATATCTGGATTATCAAAAGATCAAGAAGTATCATTTGGGTTTTTAGTTCCTTGTATTGCATTTCAAGTTTTTCCATCGTCATTTGATTTATAAAGTGTTTTATATTGATCAGCACCTAATAAATCACCACCAATATAAATCGTTTTATTAGCGTGAGATTGAACAATAGTATTCATAGTTCCTCGATTACTAAAGGTTAAATTTCCATTATCATCAGAATTTGTAATGCAATCCCATTTTGTTGTTGTAGTAGCAGATGATTCTGATGTAAATAGCTCTGATGTACCTTTCTTTTTCAGATCATTATTTCAATAACCCATACCAGATCCAGCAATAAATATCTTGCCAGTAGTATTAGTTTCTAAAATTGAATTAATTTGACTATGTATCCCGTTATTATCACCAGATACTATATCAAAGCTATGATCGTTTTTATTTGTACCATTAATACCATATATAATTTGTCAGGTCTTATTGAATTTACATAATGATGCAGTTCCATCACCTAGACCCTCGCCACCAACATAAATATCTCCGTTTTTAGTTTGATAAATTACATTAATAGTTGAGTGTTTTTTATCAAATCCATTAGTATCTTTTGCTACTCAAGTTTTCCCACCATCTTTTGATGTATATAATGAATGATCGTTATTATCTTTACTAGTGATACCACCAAGCCCAACACCACCAACATAAAGGGTGCCGTCTTTTGCCTGTAAAATAGTTTTAACTGTTCCATCTTCAAACATTGGATTATTTTTTACCAATGATTTCTTAGTTATTTTATTATTGATACCAACATTATTATTTAATGGTTTAATATTTAACTGTTGCTTATATATTGATAAACTAGCACTAAATACTAAAACCATTCCGAAAGTAAATTTAATTAATTTTTTCATATACATTATTTAATTATATAATATAAATTTTATAAAGATTAGTTTTTAATATATATTAAAAGTATGAGATTTTTAAAAGTTAATAAAATTGATAATACAAAAGGAAAACGAATTTTCATTTTTATTATATCTATTTTTTTAATTATAGGAGGGGTTTTGACTGGAACTCTTTTAGGAATATATTTACCGTGAGCTGGATCACTTAAGGAAAGAAATTTAGCAGCAACCTATTTTAATGAAAAAATTACTACAAAAAAATGAAACTACAAAAACCAAATTTGAAAATTTCACAAAATAAATGCAGAAAACTTTAAGGTTAAAGGTGCAGATTATATTATTGACAAACTAATATATGAATTAAGCCCAATACATTATATAGTTATCAATTCAAATAATAGTATTATAAATTTTGAGTTTTCAAATAAAAACCGCAGTAATGAAGAAAAATTTACCCAAGATATAATTAGTATCTTAAATAAAAAAGGTTTTCATAAACAATCAATAACAAATAATTCATTTTTAATAAATAATTTGTTATAATTATTTTTAATATGAAGAAAGATATCCACTTAAAGTTAAATAAAATTAAGGTAAAGTGTCAGGCGTGCGATAATGTAATTGAAACATTTTCAACTAAAAAAACCTTTTCATTAGATGTTTGTTCAAAATGTCACCCTTTTTATTCTGGTAATGGTGTTAACGCTAAGGCCTTAGGAAGAGTTGATAAATTTAATAAAAAATACGGAATTAATAGTAAATAATTTTACTATAATAATATATTATGAGTGATTCGTTATATAATTCTTTATCTAAAATATGTATCTCTATCGATGAACTTCAAAAAGAAGTTCAAGGTTTAGATTATAAAACTAATACTAAAAGAATAGGAGAATTAAACATTATTATTTCTAAATATAATAAAATTAGTGATTATTTTTCAAAATATAAAAAAATTCAAACAGTAATTAATAATAATGATGTTTTAATTAATAACAAAAATGAAAAAGAACTTAGTGAATTGGCATTCGAAGAAAATAAATCACTTATTAAAGAAGCGAAAACCCTAGAACATAACTTAAAATTATTACTTTGTGAAAGCGATGAAAATGATAGTAAAAATGTTATTGTTGAAATTAGGGGGGCAGCTGGAGGAGAAGAGGCAAATTTATTTGCATCTGATCTTTTTAAAATATATTCTAGATATTGTGAAACTAATTCTTGAAATATAAAAATGATATCTAAAATGGAAACGGGTAATGGTGGTTTTAGTAATCTTTCATTTATGATTACTGGTGAATCTGTATATGAAAAAATGAAATATGAATCAGGTGTACACCGGGTTCAAAGAGTTCCATTTACAGAATCTAAAGGAAGAGTTCACACATCTACAACTTCTGTTGCGATATTACCGGAAATGGATAATGTAGATGTTGATATTAAACAAAGTGACTTAAGAATTGATACATTTCGTTCAAGTGGTGCTGGTGGTCAACACGTTAATACAACAGATAGTGCAGTTAGAATAACACATATTCCCACAGGAGTAGTTGCAGCTTCTCAAGATGGGAGAAGTCAACACGCAAATAAAGATCAAGCTATGAAAATGCTTTATGCAAAACTTTATGAACATCAAGAAGAAGAAGCCAGAAAAAAACATTCCGATAAAAGAAAAAGTGCAATAGGCAAAGGTGATCGAAGTGAAAAAATTAGAACTTATAATTATCCGCAAAATAGAGTTACAGATCATAGAATTAATTTATCTGTTAGTTTAGAAAAAGTTTTAGCAGGTGATTTAAATAAAATCATCGATAATTTAATAATTAAAAGTCAAGAAGAAAAAATGACTAATATTGAAGAAATAAAAGTTAAATAGGGATGGAATCTAAACCACACACAATTAATTATTATTTAAAATTATTTAAAAAAACTAATCTCCCAAATCATCATTTTTTTCAAATAATTGCAATTCTTAGAAACTTAAGTATTGAAAATGTTCATAAAAAATATGCTTTAAATGAAATAAAACTATCAAAAGATAAAGAAGATATTATTTTAAAAATTATTAATAATAAATATAAAAACTGACAATATATTGTTAATGAATGTTTTTTCTATGGATATAAATATTATATTGAAAAACCGGTTTTTATTCCTCGCATTGAAACTGAGATATTGGTTACTAAATCATTAAAACATATTAAAGATATTAAAAAACCCAATATTATTGAATTCGGAACTGGATCAGGAGCTATAATTAGTACAATTCAAAAGGAAAAACCTGATGCAAATACATTTGGAATAGAGTTAGATAAAATAGCTATTAAATGTAGTAAAAAAAATGCTCCAACTACTACAATTATATGTAATGATTGAATAAAAAACTTTTCTCTTAATAAAAAATTTGATTTAATTATATCCAATCCTCCATATATTGAAAAAGAAATAGATGAAGAAGACATATATAATATAGATCAATCTAATTTAGCAAAATATGGTAATCAAAGTATTGAAGATTATTATATTGACTTAGTAAGGTTTGCTAGTAAATTTCTTAACCAAAAAGGAAAATTAATTATTGAAAAATCAAAAACATTATCACAAGATATTATTGAAAAAATGAAGGAAATTAATGTTTTTGAAATAAACAAACAACAAGTTAATGTTGCTATAGTAAGAAAGTTTGAGATTAAGTATATTAATGATAATTTAATAATTTTAGTGAGAAAATAAAAATAAAGTAATTTTATTAGTATTTATATTTTTTTGTAAAATATATTCTCTCTTTAAGATAAAAAGGATGTAAAAATTTAAATAAAGCGGGTAATAAAAATAAACATATTATTGCAGCAATCACTTGTGTTAATCATGACTTTACTGATAAAAAACCGATACCTATTGCTGTAATAAAATCATGTGAAGAATTTATACCATAGTAACCATTTGCAATTATAACTATAACAATAAATGAAAATCAAATAGTAATTCATAATAATAGGTATAGCAAAATGTTAATTTTTTTCTTATTAATTTGAATTTTTCTATAAAAACTAAATAAACAGAGTAAATAGCCAACAAATCAAAGAATTACAAATTGTTGTCAATTAATGATAAATGAAAAATTCCCCATTAGTCAGAAAATAACACCATATAAATTAATTAATAATAAAGATCTAAAAAGACCAATAATAGAAAATACTAAACAACAAACTAATAAATGTAAAGGCTGAACTACTACTATAAAATATTGATCAATAAGTTGAGATGCAACCATAAATGAAAGGAATAATGAAAGTGAGGTGATTTCATAAATTGAAAGTTTAATAGCAGTTATTTTATTTATTTTTAGCATATTTAATATAATATTTTAAGATAAATAAGAAAATTTTATTTTAATCTATATAAAAATTATTATAAGGATAAACTTTGTTCTAATTCCTTTTTATATCTTTTTGTTTATTTTTTAGTTTTAAATTAAAACCATTAATTCCTAAAATTGATTCAATTATTCAATCCATTTTTAGGCTGTTTTTTATAAATAAAATAACTATATTCTCATATTCATTACAAGTTATCCTATATGCTTTATTATTCTTTAAAGAATATTTGTGTGAAATATCTTCCCCTTTAATAATATAAAAATTATGATAATTAACATATATAATACTTTTCTTTTCTTTTCTTTTTTTAATTATATTCAAATTTTAAAAATAATGAATTAAATGTAAAATTAACAGTTGAATTTGTTATTACTTTTTTACTACAAGAAAATGAAATATCTTTTCTATTAATAAATTGAGTTAAACTAAGGTGAATTTTAACCTCATCATTCGTTATAGAATTAATTATAATATTACCTATTTTAGCTGAAGATATTTTCGAGATAGAAATATCATTGTTAACTTTAAATTTTGCAACAGTACTTGTATTCGTAACTGAAGTTATAGATGATGAATAAGTTAAATCCATATTACCAATAACATGAATTAAGCTATTGTTAAAAATATTATCAGGAATTTTATCGTCTCGTTTATAACTTCAATTTCCATCTCCTGTTTGTGATACTTCTAATTCACCTGAATTATGAATTATAAAAGTATTCTTATATGATGGTGAACCTAGTACTATTAACAATATAATTATGATAATTGTTAATATAGCTAAGATAGATATTCCTATTATTAATTTTGCCTCTTTTATCATTATTTCAAGAAGATTTTTTTTCACTAGATTCTTTTTTAGTATATTTTTTTTCACTACATCTTTATTAATTATCTTTTTTTTCATATATATAGTATACATTATATAAATAAATTTACTATATTAATAATAAATGAGTTTTAGAATATAAAATAACCAATTATTAATTTATTTTTATAAGAATAAATATATTAACTAATATGAAAAAGTAAGTTTTAATGAATTAAGTACACATTTATATACAGCAAGATCGCCAACATTATTTCGACAATAAAGCATAATAGTTTTTTCTTCAATAGTTGAAATTTTAACTTCAGCTATACTAAGTTGAAGAGCTACATTGTCAGCTTTTGTCGGGCCAGGAATTTCTATTCCACCAATCTCTTGTCCTATTACACTATGTAAACCAATTTCACCATCAATAATAAAATGTACAGGAATATCTGGTTTTTTAGATGAATCTTTTGTATAAGATGGTTCTAAAAAACCAGTAACATGAACTTTTTTTAACTTAAAAATGTTATCTGGAATTTCATTACTTTTATCATAAACAAACATAAGTGGATCAAGTAGTGTTGCAGGAACAAATTTTTTAGGATCAGTAATGGTAAAATTTTTACCACTAATAGGTATATTTCCGCCTTTGCCATTATCTTTACCATTAGATGGTAAAAATACCATCACAACTGTAGTAATTACTGCAATTGTTGATATTGCTATTGCAGATATTATTGTTATTATCTTAATTTTTTTTGTCATTATTCCTCTTTTATAATTATATTATATACTATTAATATTTAATATTAAGTAATATTGAATTAAATAATAATTTATAATTTGTAACTATATCTTTGTTTCCGCATTGAAGTGTAATACTTTTATATGTATCAGAACTACTTATAGAAAATTCAAGTCATACATTTTCGTTTTTATTAGTAGATGGAATTGTTAATAGGCCACCACTTTGTCCAATTTTTCCATTTATAGAGATATTATTATTAAAATTAAATTTTGCACTAGTATCTGGACTTGCTATAAGTGATTTTGTATATTTTAAATCTACCTTGCCTCTAATATGAATAACTTTTCCATTTTTAAAAATACTATCAGGAATATCATTTCCTTTGGTTAGATAAGTCCAAATGTATCCGCCTGTTCCTTCAATAAAATTATTTTTATTAATTTTTAAAGTATTTGCATTTTCTAATATAACAATAATACCTCCTGTAATTGTGCCAAGCGTTAATATGCTAGCAACGGTTATTCCTGTTATTATTTTTTGTTTTTTTGTCATTTTTATCCCTTTTTTAGTATAGCTATTTTTTTTTAATTATTATATAAATATATTTATCTAAATAGTTTTACCAATAGTTATTAGCTTAAAATAATAAATAATTATTTAAAATTATATTAAATTAAATAATTAATTTTCAATTCTCTTTATGATTTCAATTCCGTAATCAATTAAATAATTAACACAATCCTTATATTGTTGTTGTGTGCAATGCTCTTCTCCTTAAGAATCAATCCAACAACTATTGTTCCAGTCATAATTTTATAATATTGTCCCGTAACAAAGAGCATTGAAGCTTCCATTTCAGAGGCTATAAACTCTATATGAAACCAATTTTTCTTTAAACTTTTTATTTTCTACTTTATTTGGACCATAGCCAAATTCTCTTGTATAAAGACTTGCTTTGGTATGAATAATACCTGAATAAATATTTTTTATATTTAATTCTTTTGCAGTATAAAATACTGTTTTAATTAGATTATAATTTGCTATTGATAGAATATTTATTTTTATTGGATAATAAATTTTAATTTTCCTTTTAGTTCTCGTTAAAGGAATTATTAATGCTTTACCAGTTTTTTTATAAATTTAAAATATTAAATAAGGTCTGGTTTTCTCAACACTATTATCTTTTATGTATTTAGAATTAATAATTACTATATCTCTTATTTTAAATTTCAATTTATTAACTTTTATATTATTCATAGGTGCATATTAAAAATATTAAATATTTACTCTAAAATATTTATATTTATAACTAATTCTAAGATTAATTTTCCTACTATTTAAATATATCTGTTGTTATTACAACATCAATAAATAGATTGTAAGTATAGTGATACATCAATAACTCACACTAATAGATCAAAGATTTACTTATTATTCTTAACTTTTGATAATGAATAAGTTTAATTATTTAGTTATCACTAAAGTTATTTATTTTTTCAAGACTCTTGAAAGGAATTTTGAAAAATAATAAAAATGCTAATAATCTATGAGACACTTCTTTTATTGTGAACCAAAAGTAAGATCTATAATAACTATTAAAAAGTACAAAATTTTTTCTTAATGCTGGGTAAAATATAAAATTTTTTATTTCTTATTTTTATTTGATGTAACAATAAATGCTATAATTGCTAAAATAACTCCAGATGCTATGCAAATAATACTAATTATTCACAAAATATTAAGGTGAGTATCATGATTACTATTAGGATAAAGATTGGAATTATGAGGAGTGTAAATTGTAATATATTCAGGTTGTATACCCAATAAAATTCTACCAGTTACTAAAGAAATAATTGCTAATACATATTATTAGATTATTATATTATAAAAAATTTTATTATTTAAATTAGTTTTGATAAAATAGTAACTATATTATTTTTTTAAAAAATTATAAAAATTAATACTAAGTATAAATATTTTAGAGTTATTACTAATCTAGAGTGACACTAATGCTAAAAACTAAATACTGAAAAGTATATGAATATGAAAATGAAATGCTCACTTTAAATAGATTATAATAAATGTGAAACCAGAGTCCCTCTCTGGTTTTTATACATTCACGATTAATTATTATAAAAAATGAATATAAATTATTAAAAAATTTATTTACAATTATATATATTAATTAAAATAAAAAGGAGAATTAATGATAAATAATATTAGAAAAGGTTTTACACCACACCACATTACTGTAAATGCTAAGGATCTTGAAGGAAATAAAGGGAAGGGGGTATATTTTTATATGCCAGGATCACCTGGGAGAGCTAAATCAATTAGTAAACAATTTGAAAAAGTAACTAAAGTATTTGAATCAGAAAGAGGTCATACAATATATATTGGTTATATTACTGATAACAATGGTAATCGGGTAGATGTTGGATCTGTTGCTTCAGGTATGGGTACACCAAGTATTGAAATAATAGTTACTGAATTAATTTTTTTAGGAGTTCAAGTAATATTGAGAATTGGAACATGTGGTGCATTACAACCATGAATTAATACTGGAGACTTTATTGTTGCAACTGGTGCAGTACGTGATGAACAAGCATCAAAAGATTATGTACCAAGTGAATTTCCAGCCATACCAGGTTATAAATTACTAAAGGCAATTAGAAAAACTAAAAAAGATTTAAATGCAACAAATGTTAAATTTGGAATATATCATACAAAAGCAAGTTTTTATTCAAGACAATTTGGTGAAGGACCCATGAAACAAGAAAATATGCGATATAAAGATTTATTGATTAATTATAAAGTAGCGGTATCTGAAATGGAAACTTCACTATTATTTGTTTTAGGACAATACTACGGAATAACAACCGGAGCTATTTCAGTATCAGTTAGTTCAATAAAAGACGGAATTACTTCGAAAGAAGTTTTCAAAAAATCTGTTGAAGATATTGTTAAATTCTCAATTAATGTCTTTAAAAATATTTAAAACAAACATATTTTTACACTTATAATTTATAATAATTGTAATGAAAATTTTAACTTATGATGTAAAAAAAATAATTAGTGATCTTCAAAATAATAAGGTAATAGTGATACCAACAGATACTTGCTATGGACTTATTGCAATTAATAATCAAGATAATGTAAGAAAAATAAATATATTAAAGCAAAGAGATGTACATAAAAAAATACCACTTTTAATTAGTGATAAAAAATATGTTAAAACTAGAAATATTAGTGTTTTAAAAAAACTTAATAAATGACCTAAATTTACTACAATTATTTTTTCAAAAAAAGAACAATCATATCGTTTGTTGCATGATAAAGAATTATTATTTATTATATCTATTTGTGGGGGTGTTTTATGTTCAAGCAGTTTTAACAAACATCAAACAAAAATAATTAAATCAAAAAATGATATTGAATTAAATTTATTTAAAAATGATGATATTAATATTTATTTTAAAGAGAATTTTAAAAACTCGAAACCAAGTAAAATTATTGAATATAATAATAATTTATTTAAAGTAGTTAGAGAAAGATAAAAGTAAAAGTTAATAATTTAGAAGATATAATTGTTATTTTTTGAATATTAAGGTAAAAATATGTTATAATATAATATATGATTATAAATCTTATTTAAGTCCAAAACCTATTATGACTATAAAAGATTAAGCAAAGTAGAATTATTAATTTTCTTAATAGACTGAGATTAAATATTAAATTTCATTTATACTCCTTTCGTGCGTTTCCTTTCAATTTATTTAACTTTTCATATGTTAAATTTCTATATTTAAATCTTAGTCTATTAAGAAAATTAATTAAAAATAAAAAACAATAATATTATAAAAATATTTAATAATATAAATAGAGTTATGATATTAGAAAAAGAATTAAAATTAGAATTAAAAAGACAAAATGAAAATGTTGAATTAATAGCTAGTGAAAATTATGTTTCTAATGATATTTTAAAGGCCGCAGGTAGTATTTTAACTAATAAATATGCTGAAGGATATCCTTATAAAAGATATTATGGTGGATGTGAAAACGTTGATATAATTGAACAAAAAACAATAGATCTAGCTAAAAAATTATTTAATTCTGAACATGCTAATGTCCAGCCTCATTCGGGAAGTCAAGCTAACACAGCTGCGTTTTATGCACTTTTAAACCCAGGTGATAAAATTTTAGGAATGAGTTTATCTGCTGGTGGTCATTTAACACATGGTTATAAGGTAAACTTTAGTGGTACATTATATAAAGCAAAATCATATGGTGTATCACCTAAAACTCATTTAATAGATTATGAAGAAGTTAAAAGAATTGCAAAGGAATGAAAACCAAAATTAATAATTGCTGGTGCAAGTTCTTATTCTAGAATAATTGATTGAAAAAAATTTCGAAAAATTGCTGATGAAGTTAATGCCTTTTTAGTTGTTGATATGGCTCATATTAGTGGATTAGTTGCAGTTGGTTTACATCCAAGTCCAATTCCTTATGCAGATATTGTTACTTCAACAACTCATAAAACTTTAAGAGGACCTAGATCTGGACTAATTCTTTGTAAGAAAAAATTTGCTAAACAAGTTGATAGTGCAGTTTTCCCTGGTAATCAAGGGGGGCCGCTAGAACATATTATCTATGCTAAGGCAATATGTTTTACTGAAGCTTTAAAACCAGAATTTAAAATTTATCAAGAACAAGTTATTAAAAACTCTAAGGCAATGGTTAATGAATTTAAAAAACATAATATTAAAATAACAGCAGATGGTACTGATAATCATTTGTTTAGTGTTAATGTAAAAAAAGGATATGGTATTACTGGAATTGAAGCTGAAGAAAATTTAGATAAAATTTGTATTACTGTAAATAAAAATACTATTCCAAACGATTCTGAAAAACCATATATTGCAAGTGGTATTAGGATAGGCACTCCAGCAATAACAACTAGAGGATTTAAAGAAAAAGAATGTCAACTTATCATTAATATAATTCATAATTTTTTAAGTAACAAAGATAAATGACACGATAAAAACTTTATCGATCCTTTAAAAACTCAAGTTAAAGCAATTACTTGCTCATCTCCTATTTATAAAACACCATTTGGAGGAGAAAAAAATGTATAGAAAACACAACGGGGGATTTATTGAAACAATAACGGGGTGTATGTTTGCAGGTAAGACTACTGAATTACTTAGAATTATTGAAACACTATCTTATACAAATAAAACAATAATTGTTTTTAAACCAATTATTGATACAAGGTATAGTAAAGATCATATTGTAAGTCACAATGGTAAAAAAATTCAAGCTATAAATATAAAAAAAGCTAATGAAATTTATAAACATGATGTTGAAAAATATGATATTATTATTTTTGATGAAGCAAACTTTTTAGATAATGAATTGATAAAAATTGCTAATAAACTTGCAAAAGAAGGAAAAAGAGTGATTGTAGCAGGTTTAGATCAAGACTTTAGAGGACAACCTTTTGGACCAATGACTGGTATATTATGTAGTTCTGAATTTGTAAAAAAACTAAAAGCAGTTTGTGTAAAGTGTGGAGATGCTGGAACTATGACTCAAAGAGTAATTAATGGCAAAGAAGCATTTGACGATGATCCGTTAATTTTAGTTGATGGGAAAGATGGTTATGAATCTAGATGTCGAAAATGTCATAAAATTAGATATCGTTAGATTTAAACAAAACATAAATTATGAAAAAATTAGCTAATTTTTGATGCTCTCTTAAAAATGAATATCAAGCTCTTATTTTAAATTTTATTTTTTTCTTAATTGGTTTAATTAGTATTATAATATATACTGCTATTACTTTTAATACTAAGATAATAGCTACATATACAATTGGTTATTTAGTAACCTTTTTTAGTTTTATTCTTATTATAGCATTATCAAATTCTTTAAATAAAAATAAACTTGTAGAAAAAAAAGGTCAAGTATATCATCAAGTTCAAGGAATCTCATTTTTAAATTTTTTAACAAGAATGAGTTTTTATTTAGGGTTTGCTATAATTGCAGCAGTTTTTAAAAATGTGTTTAATTTTTATATATTATTTTTGATCTACTCTTTACCTACCTTGTCAATGTTGATTATAAATCTTGTTGATAATAATTCATATAAAAAAAATAAAAAGGAAAACAGTAAATGTTAGGCGAAGAACGAAAAAATATAACATATAATATTCAAGGTCAACTTATAACTTTAATATTATCAACTGTTATTATTTTAATTGCAATTGGTGTTTATTATTTTTTACAAAAAAAACAAGATATTACTAAATCCGAAAGAAAAGGATATGTTTTATTTGTTGATTCATTTGTAAAGTCAATTGAAGATCTAGTAGTAGATGTGATGGGAATAAAACTTAAATGATTTACTCCATATGCTATTTATTTATTATTATATATTGGTAGTGGTGTATTACTTGGAGTAACTGGTTTAGAAGCCCCTTTAACATCATATACGGTAGCATTTATGCTTGGATTTGTGACATTTATTGGTATATTTGTTTCAGGGATTACTTTTCAAAAATTACGTTTCTTTAAAAAATACTTATTAAATCCAACTGAAATAATCACCCAATTTAGTCCTTTGATAAGTATCACATTTCGAATATTTGGAAATTTAACGGCTGGAACAGTTATATTAACTCTTCTATATGCTTTAACTGGTAATATTATTCATAATGTACCAATAGTTGGATATGTAAATATTTTAGGGGGCTTTGTTGCCCCCGTGCTTCATTTTTATTTTGATATTTTTGATGGGTTAGTACAAACTTATATTTTTACCTTATTGACTCTTGCATACATCGGATTAGAAGTACAACATGAAGATGTTAAGAAACCAAAGTATGCAAAGAGAAGAATTACTTTTATTAAGGGAAAAAAAGGTAAAATAATTGATGATAATATCGACTTGGTAAGACAAGTAAATTAAAAGGAGAAAAAATGATTGATATAATATTACCACACATAATAAACTCGGGAGTATACTTAGATCATATTTCTGGACTATTTAGTGTAATACATGCAAAATTTAGCGCAACAAATATGAATGTTTCTGACAGGGGACTAATTGGTATTGGAGCTGGTACCGCTACAACTGGAATGTTGGGAGCTGGTATTGGACAAGGATTTAGTGCTGGAAAAGCAGCAGAAGCAATCGGAAGAAACCCAGAAGCTGCACCAAAAATTAGAACAGTATTTATAACTGGAGCAGCTATTGCTGAATCTGGTGCTATATATGCTTTACTAGTTGCTATAATTCTTTTATTTGTTTATAAATAAAAAGTTAAAAAAGAAAAGGAACTAAATGTTTGACAATTTTTTAATACTTATTTCAAATACAGTAGTTAATACTACTAATGTTTTTAATAATATACAAATTTCTAGTAATCCAATTAACGGTATGGGACAAGAAATTGCAAATTCGCTTTTTCCAAACATTCCAACATTAATTGGCCATTTAATTGCTACAACTATTTTGATTACTGTTATTTGAAAATTTTGTTATCAGCCCTTTAAAGATGCACAAAACAAAAAATTTGCACATATTAAAAAACAAATTGATAGTGCAAATGATAAATTGGATGCTGCTAATAAAGATAGTATAAAAGCTAAAAAATCACTACAAGATGCTAGAAATAATTCGCTTCAAATAATAAATGATGCTAAAGAAAAAGCTAATAATATTAAAGAAACTAATTTAAATACAGTTAAAGAAAAAAGTTCTCAAATGCTATCGGATACTGAAATAGAAATTAAACATAATTATAAAATAGCTCAACAAAAAATAAAAAAAGAAATTGTTGATGTTGCTTTTTTAGCAGCTGAAAAAATTATTAATAAAGAGGTTAAGAATAAAAAAAATACACAACTTGTTGATGAATTTTTGAATTCGCTAAAATAAAATGAATAATGCCATTACTAAAGGATATTCGCTAGCATTATATGAGTATTCAATTGAAAAAAAAGTTAATTCAAAAATAACCGATGATCTTATTTTGTTAAGTGAAGTTTTAACAAAGGATTATAATGATATATTTCGTGATCCAGATATTGCTAAAAAAGAAAAACTTACTAACATTAATAAAATAAGTAAAGCCGCAAAACTATGTAAAATAACAAGTAATTTCTTAGAAATTCTTATAAAAAATAATATTTTTTATTATATTTTAGACATTATTAAAGAATATCACGTTATATGTTCTTTAAATGCTAAAAAAATTGTTGGTGTAATTACACTTAATAATAAATTAGTACAAAGTGATATTCAAAAAATAACTAAACATTTTTCAAAAATTGTGAAAAAAAATATTGTCTTTGTTCAAAAGATAGATAAAAGTATTGTGGGTGGATTTATAGTTGAAGTTAATAGAAAAGTTTATGATTATACCTATAAATCTAGATTGAAAAAAATGAAACAAAAAATGTTAGAAATACATTTGGAAGGTAAATAAATGAAAGTCGATCAAATTAGTTCAATAATTAAAGAACAGTTAAAAAATTATAATTCTAAAACTGATTCTTCAGAAAACGGAAAAGTTATTGCTGTAGGTGATGGAATTTCTATTATTTATGGATTAAAAAATGCCCAACTTGGGGAATTATTAGAATTTGATAATGGAGTATTGGGAATTGTTTTAAACTTAGAACAAGATTCAGTTGGAGCTGTTTTAGTTGGTGAGGAAAGAGGAGTTAGAGAAGGAAGCATTGTAAAAAGAACTGGTAAGATTGTTGAAACTGGTGTTGGAGATGCTTATTTAGGTAGAGTAGTAAATGGATTTGGTGAACCAATTGATGAACTTGGAGAAATTAAATATAGCGAAAGAAGACCAGTTGAAAAAATTGCTCCAGGTGTTATGACAAGAAGTGCTGTTAATGAACCGTTACAAACGGGAATTATGGCAATTGATGCCATGATTCCAATCGGAAAGGGACAAAGAGAATTAATAATTGGTGATAGACAAACTGGAAAGACTGCCATTGCTCTTGATACCATAATTAATCAAAAAGGAAAAGATGTTTATTGTATATATGTTGGAATTGGTCAAAAAAATTCAACTATTGCTCAAATTGTCGCTAATTTAAAACTTTATAATGCTTTAAGTCATACTACTATTGTTTCAGCAACTGCTTCTGAACCTGCTCCTTTGCAATATTTAAGCCCTTATGTGGCAATAACTATAGCTGAATATTGAATGGAAAAAGGTAAAAATGTTTTAATTGTTTATGATGACTTAAGTAAACATGCTGTAGCATATCGTACATTATCATTATTGTTAAGAAGGCCACCAGGTAGAGAAGCTTATCCAGGTGATGTTTTCTATTTACATTCAAGATTACTAGAAAGAAGTGCTAAGTTAAATAAAAAATATGGGGGAGGAAGTATTACTGCTTTACCTATTATTGAAACTCAAGCAGGTGATATTTCAGCTTACATACCAACAAATGTTATTTCAATTACTGATGGACAAATATTTTTAGTTAAGGATTTATTTAATTCAGGCCAAAGACCTGCTGTTGATTCTGGTTTATCAGTTTCAAGGGTTGGAGGAGATGCGCAAATTAAAGCTGTAAAGAAAGCTGTATCAACTTTGAGAATTGAACTTGCTCAATATAAAGAACTAAAAGCCTTTTCACAATTTGGAAGTGATTTAGATAAAGCAACACTTAATATTTTAAATCATGGTGAAAAAACAACTGAAATTTTAAAACAACAAGAATTTAAACCAATTAGTCAAATTGATCAAGTAATTCTTTTAACGATTATTAAATCAAAGATTGTTGATGTTATTCCTAAAAATGATGTATTAGAATGTAAAAAAATGTTAATTCATTACTTTGAAAAACATGGTCAAAAAATTAAAAAAGAAATTGCAAAAACAGAAGATTTATCGAATGAACTTATTAAAAAAATTGAAGCACTTTCAAAAATGGCTTTATTTAATCACTTAAGAACAATTTATGACGAGGATTCAGAAGAATATAAAATTTTTCTACAACTTAAGAAGTAAATATGCCAGCAAGTAACTATGAATTAAAAAGCCGAATAAAATCTATTGATACAATTAGAAAAATTACTAGAGCTATGAAGTTGGTTGCAACTGCTAAATTACAAAGAACTAAAAAAGCGTTAGTTAGAAAAGAAGAATATTTTCAAACAAACCGGGAAATAATATTAGAAGTTTTAAAAGATGGTAAAAATAATATTTTTAATAAAACTTTTGCTAATCATTTACAAAATGATAAAAAACTTTTTATTTTAATTAATTCACAAATTGGATTTTGTGCAGGATTTAATTCAAATATTAATAAAAATTTTATAAAAGATTTTCGTATTGATAAGGATGATGTGGTTTTATATGGTAAAAAAGGAGTTAGCTATTTAAAAAGAGAAAACATTAAACCTGTTTATTTTTCTAATTTAATTAGTGATTATTTTTTAATAGAAGAAATTCAAGTATCAATATCTGAGATATATCGTTTATTTCAAGAAAATAAATATAGTGAAATAGTGGTTTATTATAATCATTTTATTAATAGTGTTAATGTTGAACCTAGAAAAATTTCAGTTTGACCAATTAATAGTGATGAATTATTAATTGAAGATAATAAAGAAAAAAGTACTGATTCAATTATTTTTGAACCAAGCGAAAAAGAAGTTGCTATTGAAGTATTTCCAATGTATTTACAAGTATTAATTTATAGTGTTTTAGTAAATTCAAAAGTAAGTGTAAATGCGTTAAGAAGAACAGCAATGGAATCTGCAACTGATAATGCAAACGATCTTATTAATGATTTAACATTAAAAGCAAATCGGATACGGCAATCAATTGTTACGCAAGAAATTGCAGAAATAGTTTCAGGAGCATCAGCGGGAGAAGAAGGGTAGATAAAATGAAGAAAACAACTAAAAATGACAAAATATATAATAAATTAATTAAAGATGAAATTAGCCAATCAATTAATGAACGTTTTAAAAAGGGAAAACACCCGACAGGAGAGATTGTTCAAATTTTAGGTCCGGTTATTGATGTTTCATTTAATAAAAAAGATATCCCTAAAGTATTAGATGCCTTAATTATTTTTAGAAAAAATTCTGAAGAATTAGTTCTTGAAGTGTCGCAACATTTAGGTGATAACATTGTTAGGTGTATTAGTATGGGGCCAACTGATGGACTAGTTAGGGGGTGTAAGGTAATTAATACTCAAAGTCCAATTAGTATTCCAGTTGGTAAAAAAACATTAGGGAGAATGTTTAATGTTGTTGGTAATGTTATTGATGAAAAAAAACCATTAAAAGATGTTACATATTGACCCATTCACAGAAAAGCTCCATCTTTTGCAGAACAAAACTCAAGTAATAAAATTTTAGAAACAGGAATAAAAGTCATTGATCTTTTATGTCCATATTCTAAAGGTGGAAAAATTGGTTTATTTGGTGGAGCTGGAGTTGGAAAAACTGTTTTAGTACAAGAACTTATTCACAATATTGCAAATGAACATGGTGGATTATCTGTTTTTGCTGGAGTTGGAGAGAGAACTAGAGAAGGAAATGATTTATATTATGAAATGATTGAAGGTGGAGTTATTAATAAAACTGCCCTAGTTTTTGGACAAATGAATGAACCACCTGGTGCTAGAATGAGAGTGGCCTTAACTGGACTAACAATGGCTGAATATTTTCGTGACGAACAAAGACAAGATGTCTTATTATTTATTGATAATATTTATCGCTTTACCCAAGCTGGTAGTGAGGTTAGTGCCTTATTAGGAAGAATGCCATCAGCTGTTGGTTATCAGCCAACATTAGCAACAGAAATGGGACAACTACAAGAAAGAATCACTTCAACTAAAAAAGGAAGTATTACTTCAGTCCAAGCCGTTTATGTACCAGCTGATGATTTAACAGATCCAGCACCTGCAACTACCTTCACCCATCTAGATGCTAGAACCGTTTTAGATAGAAATATTGCAGCACTTGGAATTTATCCAGCAATCGACCCTTTATCTTCTTCTAGTAGAATGTTAGATCCTCGTGTTTTAGGAGAAGAACATTATGAAGTGGCACAAAATGTTAAAAAAATCTTACAAAAATTTAAAGAACTTCAAGACATTATTGCAATTCTTGGGATCGATGAATTAAGTGATGAAGATAAAGTAATTGTTCACCGAGCAAGAAGAATTAGAAATTTTTTAAGCCAACCATTTTTTGTTGCAGCTAAGTTTACTGGAAATAATGGTAAATTTGTTAAAGTTAAGAGCGCAATAATGGATTTTAAAAATATTTTAAATGGTAAATATGATAGTATACCAGAATCAGATTTCTTATTTATTGGGTCAATGAGTGATATTAATAAAAAATAATGGCAAATACATTTCACTTAAAAATTTTAAATTACCATGGTAAATTTTTTGATGGAGAATGCCAACAATTAAACATTAGAACATCTGATGGAATGATTGGAATATTAAAAGATCATGCTCCTTTACTTACTGCAGTTAGATTAGGAATATTTTCAATAGTTAATGAAAAAGGTAAAAGAATTGAATGCTATTCAACTGGAGGAGTTCTTTATGTTAAAAGAGAATTAACTAGATATATTGCAGATTCTGTTCACTTTTTAAGTGAACTAAATCAGCAAAGAGCTAAAATTATTAGCGAAAGGTTAAAAACAAAAATTTCTGAAACTGAATCAAAACGAATGATTAATAATTTAGAAAAAGATCTTAATAGAATGTCAGAAATCTTAAAGGATAAAAATGCTAAGTAATGAAATAATTGAACTAGTTATTAAAATTGTAGTTTACATTTTTGCTTTTATTATTTGTGTAATTGGAGTGAGTGCTATTGATATGGGAAAAATAACTAAAAATGGAATTAGTCCAAATCAAAAAATATTACTTTGATTACTAATTGTTTTTTCAATGACATTTTTAGTGGGATCATTATTTTTAATATTTTTACCAAATTTTAATAAATAAGTTTATGTTTATTATTTTTATAATATAATTAGTCATACGAAGGAAATCATGTCAGAACAAGTAATCATTACTATAACTATTTTCTTTTTAATATTTGGTGGTATATCAATATTATTAATTATCTTGCTTGTTTTTTTTGAAAAAGGTTATCAGTGAACAAAAAAAGATAATGAAATCTTTAAAAGATTACGAAAAGATAATAGTTTAGTAATTGATAATGATGTTTATGATGATAATCATCATTTGGATATAGATAAGTAAATAGGTAGAAATGAAATTTTTTGATAAGATTGTACGTGAAGATGAAGCATTATTAAGAAGATATACTTATATTGCAGATGCTATTGATAGTTTTGCTAAACCAATTGCTAAATTATCAAATGGTCAATTAAAAGCTAAAACTAAATACTTTAAAGAGCTATTAAAAAATGGTAAAACGTTAGATGATATATTAGTTGAAGTATATGCAGTTGCAAGAGAAGCTGCTAAAAGAGTAAGAAGTGAATTTCCTTTTTATGTACAATTAATTGGCGCTATTATTTTACATAATGGAGATACTGCTGAAATGAAAACTGGTGAAGGTAAAACACTAACATCATTATTACCAATATACTTAAATGCATTAGAAGAAAAAGGTGTTCATGTTGTTACAACAAATGAATATTTAAGTAAAAGGGATTCTGAAACAATTGGAGAAGTTTTAAAATTTTTAGGAATAAGTGTTGGATTTAGTTCAGCTGATCATAATAATACTCAAAAAAGACATGCTTATAGCCAAGATGTAACATATGTTGCAAACTCAGAAATTGGTTTTGATTACTTAAGAGATAATATGGTTCGTGATATTAATCAAAAAGTTCAAAGGGGATTACATTATGCAATTGTCGATGAATGTGATTCTGTTTTAATTGATGAAGCTAGAACCCCTTTAATTATTTCAGGTGGTAATCGAGAATATGAACAGACATATGATATAATTGATGAATTTACAGCTCAATTAGATATTAATGATTATATTATTGATGCTGAATCAAAAAGTATTAACTTAAGTAAAAAAGGACAACAAAAAGCTGAAAAATATTTTAAATTAGATTTTTTATTTGTTCAAGAAAATGGTGAATTAATTCATCGTATTATTAACTCATTAAGAGCCCATTATATTTTTGAGAAAGGGGTTGAGTATATTGTTAAACAGGGAGAAATTGCTTTAGTTGATCAATCAACTGGTCGAGTAATGCACGGAAGATCATATAGTGATGGATTACATCAAGCTATTGAAGCAAAAGAACATGTAAAAATAACAGATGAAACTGCTGTTGTTGCAACAATTACTTATCAAAACTACTTTCGTCAATATAAAAAACTAGCAGGATGTACAGGAACTGCAAAAACTGAAGAAGCAGAATTACAAAAAATATATAACATGAGAGTAATTTGTGTACCAACAAACTTACCATTAATTAGAGTAGATGCTCCAGATTATATTTTTAGAAATGCAAAAGCTAAATTTAAAGCATTACTTGAAGAAATTGAAGAAAGGCATGCTTTAAAACAACCAATTTTAATCGGGACAAGAAGTGTTGAAGACTCTGAAAGAGTATCGGCATTACTTGATGAAATTAAAATACCTCATTCTGTTTTAAATGCTAAAAACAATGTTTTAGAAGCGCAAATTATTGAAAAGGCTGGACAACCTTCAAGAATTACAATTGCAACAAATATGGCAGGAAGAGGAACTGATATTAAACTTGGTAAAGGAGTACCAGGAAATGGTGGACTTTGTGTATTAGCAGTTGACAGACATGAATCACGAAGAATTGATAACCAATTAAGAGGAAGATCTGGTAGACAAGGTGACCCTGGATATAGTCAATTTTACTTATCATTAGAAGATGAATTAATTATTCGTTTTGGTGGCGATAAATTACGAGGATTATTTAGTAGTTTAGGAGATACACCTTTAGAATCTAAAATGGTTACTAAAAGGTTAAGTTATGCACAAAGTAAGATTGAGGGGATGAATTTTGATAGTCGTAAATCACTTTTAGAATATGATAATATTTTATCTGAACAAAGAGAAATTATGTATAAACAAAGAGATCTTATTTTAGGATCTGATAAGATATTAAAAATATTTTTAAACATGGTTCAAGAACTAGTTTATAATATTGCAATAGATTGTTATCGTGAAGATGAATTATCAAGTAGTTATGATTATAACCGGTTAGTTTATTTAATTGAGGGAAGATTTATTCCCTTTGGATATTTAGCAGCTAGTGATATTAAAGATAATGCTGATGATGCTGTTTGATTTATTACTGAAAAAATTTATGAAGCCTATTTAGAAAAAAGGGAAGAATATGATCAAACAATTGTTAGTAATGTAGAAAGAAGTATTATCTTATCTTCTTTTGACCAATTTTGAACAGGACACATTGATAATATGATTAAGTTAAGAAGTAGTATTCACTTAAGAAGTTATGGACAAAAAAATCCATTACAACAATATATTCAAGAAGCTTCAGAATTATTTAAGAAAATGAAAGATGCTATTGCAACAACTGTTATTCAAAACCTAAATAATTATAAAATTGATCAAGATTATATTGATAAAATTAATGCTCAAACTAAGCTTAAGCAAAAAGTTAAGATCGGTTAGTATTTTATTATATAAAATTTATATATTCATTAGATTTAATTGTAGTTATAATTAATAAATATATGAAAACAGAAATAATAAAAATAACAAAAAATAAAAAAAAAGAATTAATCCATAAAACTAAAACTCCAAAATATTTAGGTTCAATAATAAATGTAATTAATGAATTCTCACAAGCAACTAGACCTAAGGTAGTTGGTCAATTAACTGAATATTTTAAGGAATTTAAGAAGAATAATCCAACGGGTAGTCTTAATGAATGAAAATTATTTTACTTAAAAAAAGAACCAAATGGCTTTAAAAATGCAAATAAAAAAATTTTAGAAATGTATAATATTATTAAGAAAAAAATAGCCAATGAATTAAATATGGATGTAGTTAAAAATTGACAAGAGCAACTTATTATTGAAAAAACATTTATAGGATTGTCTTGTGAGTATTTAATAGGCAAATATTTATCAGAAAGATTTAATAGAGAATTTATAAGAAGTAATCCATCTGATGAATCAAAAAATATTGATTTTTATTTAGATAATATTGCAATTCAAATTAAACCTATTAGTAATAAAATAAGACAACATATAGTGCAATACAAAACAATTATTATAGAATATGAAATTACTGGAGTAGATAAAACTATTGAAATAATATTAGATGAAAATCAACTAAATATATTAAATAAATAGATTTTTTTTATAATAGAATTATAATGTGGAAACGAAACATATTATTTATTTTTTAAATTCAAAATTTATTAACAAACATATTAAAAAAAACTCAATAAATTTAATTATTACTTCTCCTCCATATCCAATGATTAAAATGTGAGATAAAATTTTTAATAGTATGGATGATAATATATTAAAAGTAATAAATAGTAATCCAAATAGAACATTTGAATTAATGCACAATCAACTTAATAAAATTTGGAAAAAATGCATATGATCCCTAAAAGAAGGTGGTTTTATATGCATAAATATAGGAGATGCCACTAGAACTATTAATAAAAATTTTTCATTATATCCTAATCATTCAAAAATAATTGAATTTTTTAAAAAACAAGGCTTACATTATTTACCTTCAATATTATGGAATAAACCAACAAATAGAGCTACGAAATTTATGGGCTCAGGAATGTTACCTTCAGGAGCATATGTTGCGATGGAAAATGAATATATTTTAATTTTTAGAAAGGGAGAAAAGAGAAAATTTAATAGTTTAGAAAAAATAATAAGGAGAGAAAGTGCTATTTTTTGAACAGAACGTAATAAATGATATTCTGATATTTGAAAAATTATACCAAACAGACAAAAAAATAAGGGAGAGAATCTTCGTGAAGTTGACGCATCATATCCATTTGAATTAGCATATCGATTAATAAATATGTATTCTATAAGAGGAGATACAGTTTTAGATCCGTTTGTAGGTACTGGCACAACAATAGTATCAGCGATAGCTTCAGGAAGAAACTCTATTGGATTTGAAATTGATAATAATTATTCTAAAAGCGTTAATAAATATATAATGAATTCTAAAAATAATATAAATAAATATATAAAAAAAAGAATTTCAAATTATAAAAAAGAAATTATGAAATATAATTATAAAAGAAAACAAAAATGCAAGTATTTTAATGAAAGTATGAAGTTGGAAGTTACTTCATCTCAAGAAAAAAATATTTTACATAAACTTGTAAAAAATATATTTTTTAATAATGATAAATCATATACTATAACCTATACAAATTTAACACCTAAAGAATAAATGAAATTACATACAAATTTTACACCAAAAGGTGATCAACCAAAAGCAATAAAAGATTTATGTACTAATTTACAAAAAACAAATTCACAAGTTCTAAAAGGTGCAACTGGTACTGGTAAAACATTTACTATTGCAAACGTTATTAACGAACTAAATAAGAAAACATTAGTATTAGTCCACAATAAAACATTAGCTGGACAATTATATAGTGAATTAAAAAACTTATTTCCTGATGATAATGTTGAATACTTTATAAGTAATTTTGATTATTATCAACCAGAAGCATTTTTACCATCAACTAGTACTTATATTGATAAAACATCGAAACAAAATCAAGATATTAATTTAATGAGATCTAAAACATTTAACTCATTAGTTGATAGTAAAAATACAATAGTAGTTGCATCAATTGCTTGTATATTTGGCGCTTATGATCCTAAATTATATAAAGATTTACTTTGAAAAATAAAGGTAAATCAAAAAATAATAAGAAGAGAGTTTATTTTACATTTAGTTAATATTGGTTATAAAAGAAATGATAAAACATTATCACCTGGTCAATTTTCTGTTAAAGGAAATGGAATATCAATTATGCAAGCAGAAACAAATACTCAAATTGTAGTTATTGATTTATTTGGTAACCAAATAAATAGTATTGTAACCAGAGATTACCTAAATAATAGTATGATTACTAAGTATAAAGAAATAATAATATACCCTGGTTATGATTATATATATGAAGATGATAAGTTAAAAGAATCATTAAGAAGAATAGGAAATGAATTAGAAGACCGTATAAAATATTTTGATAAAAAAGATAAACCAATCGAAAAGCAAAGAATAAAAGAAAGGGTAGAAAAAGACATTGAAAATTTAGAACAATTTAAAATGACTGGTGGTATTGAAAATTATTTAAGACATCTTGACCTTAAAGGTCCTGGGGAAACACCATACACATTAATAGATTACTTTGGTGATGATTGATTACTAATAATTGATGAATCACATATTACTGTTCCACAAATTCATGCTATGTACAATACTGATCGTAGTAGAAAAACTACTTTAGTAGATTATGGTTTTAGATTACCAAGTGCCTTAGATAATAGACCACTAAAATTTTCTGAATTTTATAATAAGATTAAACAAGTTATTTATGTAAGTGCCACTCCTTCTGACTTTGAAATTAAGGAGTGTAAGGATAATATTGTTGAACAAATAATTAGACCAACTGGCTTATTAGATCCTAAGATTAAAATTCTTCCAAGTGAAAATCAAATTATTAAAATTCAAGAAATACTTACTAAAGTTAGGAATAAAAATGAACGTTGTTTAATATTAACATTAACTATTAGAATGGCTGAAGAATTATCTGATTATTTAGAAGAACAGGGATTTAAAGTTTCATACCTTCATAACGAATTAAAGACTCTTGAAAGATTAATGGTTATAAATAGTTTAAGAAAAGGTAAGATTGATATTATAGTGGGGATTAACTTATTAAGAGAAGGTTTAGATATACCAGAAGTTTCAACAATAATGATTTTAGATGCTGACAAGGAAGGTTTTTTGCGAAATGATAAATCTTTAATTCAGATCATGGGAAGAGCCTCTAGAAATAAAAACGGAATGGTTTATTTGTTTGCAGATAAAATTACTAAATCTATTCAAAGTGCAATGGATGAAACAAATAACCGCCGAAAAATACAAGATGAATTTAACAAAAAGAATAATATTATCCCTAAAACAATTATTAAACCAATATTTTCAATTCCTGGTGAAGAAGAGTTTGAACCATTAAGTGCAAAATCTAAGAAAAGTAATTTATCTAATAAACAGAAGAAAAAAATTATTAAGCAAATTACTGAAAAAATGTTGGAAGCTGCAAATAAGAGAGAATTTGAGAGAGCTGCTAAATATCGTGATATTGTTTTAGAATTAGAAAACGAAATTAGCATCACCAATTAGGCCAATTATTATGCTATAATTTTAAAGATTTATAGTAAAATGAAAAATAAATTTTCAAATAAAAAAAGAAAAATGGGGTCATTAGGCTTTGTTTTAACATTGTTAGGTTCATGTATTGGATTAGGTAATATTTGAAGATTTCCGTACCTTTTAGAACAAGATGGTGGGGGAGCTTTTTTAGTTGCCTTTTTAGTTGCGATAGTGGTTATTGGATTACCAATATTTATATTAGAAACAGGAATTGGTGGAAAATACCGAATAAGTCCTATTAATACATGAAAAAAACTAACCCAGCGGGAATCATTTAGGTCAGTTGGATGATTAGCTATTTCTGTTTTAATGATTATTATTATTTATTATTCAGTAGTATTTGCTTGATCTGTTACCACTTTTTTTCATGCTTTTGATTATCATATTTGAGAAAAGGCTGCAGCTGCCAAAAATACTCCTTCGTTTGCCCCAAATCACCCAGTAAATAATTTAAGCGATGCTGGTAATTTTCAATGATTATGATTTGTTATTTTGGTTTTAGTATGAGCGTTATCATTGGCAGTAGTTTGAAAAGGAATTACAGGGGCAGTTGAAAAGATTAATAAAATCACTATTCCTATAAAATTATTATTAATTTTAGTAATATTAATTTATTGTTTAACATTAAGTGGAGCTGGATCTGGTGTAAAAACATTATTTCAAATGAAAACTAGTAGTTTAGAAAATATAAAAACCTGGAATGATGCTTTTTCGCAGGTGTTTTTTAGTTCATCAATTGCGATAGGTATAATTTTTGCTTTTGCTAAGCATTCTAAGAAAAATCAAGAAGTTAACCTTACATCTTCAACTATTATTTTTGTAAACGGATTAGTTGCATTATTTATCGCAGTTTTAGTTTATTCGATGCTTGGATGATATGCAAAAATTAACGGCACAACAATAGAAGCCCTTGTTAGTAATAAGCGTAGTTATTTTAGTACTAATATTGCTGGCCCTGGATTATTATTTAATCTTATACCCCTTGTTCTCGGAAATTTAAATATTCATTCTGATCATATTGCTGGTAGTCTAATTGGAATTGGATTTTTTCTCGCTGTCTTATTAGCTACCTTCACTTGTTTTGTAGCGTCTCTTGTATCAATAAGTGAAAATTTCATTATTTCCTTTAAAGCATATCCAAAATGACTTGTATTTTTACTCACATCTTGCCCAACAATGATTTTTAGTTTTTTTCTTTGTTTTAAAAATTCCTCCGGAATTATATTATCCATTGACCATTTTATAAATACATATTTATATATTGCCTCTGGATTATTTGAAGCGTTAATATTTGGATATTTAATAAAAAAAACAACTGAAGAAAAAGTACATTTCTTCAAACACCGTGATCAATCATTTAAATCAAAATTTTTATATTTTATAAAATCACCTGATGAAGCAAACGCTATTATTGATTATAATAATAGGGTTAGTGCATTTAAAACAAATAAAAACTTTTATATTTGATTTATTAGAATTATTACAGTGCCAATTGTATTGTTTGTTATGATTTATGGAATAGTTAATGATTTTTCAGGTGGTTATTATATAGATTCTCCTAAAGCATCATTAATAATTGGAATAATAATTGGTTTAGTATTTCCTATTATACAAATTATTGTTTATTCTATTTTTTGTCCTAAATTAAATAATTATTTTCAAAAAAGAAAGAATGAAAAAAGATTCCAATAATGAAAAACTATTAAATTATATTAGTGTAGTGAACGCAAGAGTTCACAATTTAAAAAATTTATCAATTAATATTCCTAAAAATAAATTAGTAATTTTTACTGGCGTATCTGGAAGTGGTAAATCTTCATTAGCATTTGATACTATTTATTCGGAAGGACAAAGGCGGTATGTTAATTCATTAAACTCATATGCAAGACAATTTTTAGGAGTTGCAAATAAACCTGATGTAGATGATATTACTGGATTAACACCAGCTATTAGTATTGATCAAAAGACTAGTAATTATAATCCTAGAAGTACCGTTGGTACAATAACAGAAATATATGATTATCTAAGAGTAATGTTTGCTAGAACTGGATTACCACATTGTTTAAATGGTCATGGCGCTATTAAGTCAAAGACAATTAAGAAAATAACAAATGAAATATGTACTAGACTTTTAAAAAAATCAGTAACAATTTTAAGTTTAATTGTGAAAAATAAAAAAGGTAGTCATATCAATATTTTAAATAAATTAAGATCAGAGGGTTTTATAAGGTGTTTAGTTGATGGTGTTATTTATAATTTAAATGATGAAATTAGTTTGCAACCCAAAAACTTCCATACGATATATATTATTGTTGATCATTTCGTAATTGAAGAAGATAATGATTCATTATTAAGATTAACAGAAGCATGTGAAGCCGCCTCAAAATACTCTAATGGTCTAATAACTATTAAAGAAAATGAAAATAATGATATTTTGACATTTAGTGAAAGATATTCTTGTACTGAGTGTAATTTCTCAATTAAAACTTTAGAACCTAGATTATTTTCTTTTAATTCTCCTATCGGTTCTTGTGAAAAATGTCAAGGGTTAGGAGTTATATTTGGAGTTAATAAAGAATTACTATTTAACTGAGAAAAAACTATATTGGATGGGGGAATAGAATTTTTAAAAAATATTGTAAACACAAGTAATTTATTATGACAAGAACAAGTACAACTATTTGATTATTATAAAATACCAACAAATATCCCTTTAAAAAATCTTAGTAAAAAACAAATTAATATAATTATGTATGGTAGTAATGATCGAATTAAATATCTATTATTTAATGAAACGTCTGGTAATAAATATGAAAAATATTCTTGTATTGAAGGTATTGCGATAAGAATAGAAAGACTTCATAATGAAACAACAAGTGAATCAGCATTAAACTATTATAAAAGTTATATGAGTGAAGCAACTTGTAATTCTTGTTATGGGTCTAGATTAAATAAGGAGGCCTTAAGTGTTCTTATTGATAATAAAAATATTTATGATTTATGTAAAATGCCTATAAATGAATTGCTAATTTTACTTTTGAATTTAAATTTTGATGAGTTTGAAATGCATATATTAAAAAATCTTATTGATGAAATTGTAAATAGAGTTAAGTTTTTAGATGAGGTTGGTCTTGGATATTTATCTTTAAGTAGAAGATCAAATACATTAAGTGGTGGAGAATTCCAAAGAATTAGGTTAGCTACCCAAATTGGTTCAAAATTAACTGGTGTACTATATGTTTTAGATGAACCATCAATTGGATTGCATCAAAAAGATAATCATAAGTTAATTGCAACTCTAAAATCAATTAGAGATCAAGGCAATAGTGTTATTGTTGTTGAGCATGATGAAGAAACGATGTTAAGTTCTGATTATATTATTGATATCGGACCAGGTGCAGGTCAACATGGTGGTAAAGTTGTTTCACACGGCATTCCTAGTGAATTTTGCAAAGAAAATTCTATTACAGCTCAATATTTATTAGGTACTAAACAAATAAAGATTGTCAGAAAACCTAAAAAAGGTATTAAATTTATTGAAGTTAAAGGTGCAAGGGAAAATAATCTGAAAAATATTAATGTAAAATTTCCTCTTAACCTAATAACATGTGTAACTGGAGTATCTGGTAGTGGTAAATCAACATTAGTAAATTCTATTTTATATAACGGACTAAAAAGATTATTAGGAGAAAAATCACCTTATGTAGGGAAGCATAGTAAAATAATTGGTAGTGATAATATTGATAAAGTTATTAACATTTCACAAAAACCAATCGGAAGAACATCTAGAAGTAATCCAGCAACCTATGTTGGTTTGTTTAATAAAATAAGAGAATTATATTCATCTACTATTGAAGCAAAAGCTAGAGGATATACACCGGGTAGATTTTCATTTAATGTACCAGGAGGAAGATGCCAAAAATGTCAGGGTTCTGGAATTATTAGAGTTAGCATGATTTTTATGGAGGACTCTTTAGTTGAATGTGAAGAATGTCATAGTAAGAGATATAATAAACAAACACTTGAAATATTTTTTAAGGGTAAAAATATTTATGATATTTTAGATACAACTGTAGAAGAAGCGCTTATCTTTTTTGAAAAGCAACCTCAAATAGTAAAATATTTAAAAGTATTAAATAAGGTTGGTCTTGGTTATATAAAATTGGGGCAACCAGCTCCCCAATTATCTGGAGGAGAAGCTCAACGAATAAAATTAGCACTTCATTTATCTAAAAAAAGTACTGGAAAAACATTATTTATTTTAGATGAACCGACAACTGGATTACATTTTACTGATATTCAAAAATTAATCAATGTTTTACACGAGATGATTGATAGAAAAGATACAATAATTATCATTGAGCATAACTTAGATATTATTAAAATTGCTGATTATATTATCGATTTAGGACCAGATGGAGGTGTTAATGGTGGTAAAGTAGTAGATACTGGAACTCCACATCAATTAGTTAAAAGATGTAAAGGTTATACTGGAGAATATTTAGCCAAAAAGGTAAAACTATAGCATGGATAGCTCATATACACAAAACATTAATATTGCATTTCATATTTTTGGTTACCCAATACACTCTTATTCATTAGTCGTTTTTATTGCTATTGTTGTTACAATTAGTACGTGTTTAGTACAAGCAAAAAAAAGAAGATTACCATTAAAACCATTAGAAACATTTGCTATATTAGCTATAATAGTTGGATTCATTGGTGCTAGAGTTTGATATTTAATAGGAAGTCCAACTTTAAAGATTCATTCATTTATTGATGTTATCGCGGTTTGAAAAGGTGGAATAGCAATTGAGGGAGCAATAGTATTTAACTCAATATTAACACTTGTTTATTTTCCTTTAGTTGCAAAAAAATATAAAGTTGATACATGAAAATATATAGATATTATCATGATTAATTTATTATTAGGTCAAGCAATCGGAAGGTGAGGTAATTTTTTTAACCAAGAAATATTAGGTCCACAAACTACAAGGTATGCCTTCCCGATAATTTTATTACCTAATTTTATTGTTGATCACTTACATTTACAAAAAGATCCGTTGAACATAATAAGACAACCGCTTTTTTTATATGAATCAATCTTATCATTATTTGCTTGGTTAGGTTTAACATTTGGATTTCCAAACTGTAAATATAAATTTAAAAGTGGAACTTATGCCTTTAGTTGGTTTTTATGATACGGTCTTATTAGAGCAATAATGGAGACATTTAGAGATAAACCCGATATCCTAATTATTAATGGAGTCCCTGTATCTGTAATTATTAGTGTAATTTTTCTAATAGTTGGTATAATTTTTATATTGACTAATGAAAATATCATAAAGTGAAAATATTGACATGAAAAGGTGAGATTAGTATATGACAAAAGTAAATAATGAAATATTTGATGTTGTAATAATTGGGGGAGGTCCAGGAGGAATAACTGCAGCAATTTATACTTTAAGAGCTGGATTAAAAACAGCAATTATTGAAAAAGATGCACCTGGTGGTAAGATTACAAAAACATATGAAGTAGATAATTACCCACCTTTTTTTAATATAAAGGGGGTAGAGCTTGGATCAAAAATGTTTGAACAAGTAAATAAACTTGGTGTTAATTATATTTATGGAGATGTCAAGAAAACAATTTTAAAAAATAAGATTAAAGAAGTAATTTTAGAATCTAAAGAAATTATTAAAACAAAAACAATAATTATAGCAAGTGGAACTGTTGAAAGATCATTAAATGTTCCAGGAGAAGAGAAGTATTTTTCAAGAGGAGTAAGTACATGTGCTGTATGCGATGGTTCACTTTATAAAGATAAAGATATGATAGTGGTTGGTGGCGGTTTAGCTGCAACTGAAGAAGGGTTATATTTAACAAGATTTGCAAAGAAAATTAATTTTGTTCATAGAAGACAGGGATTTAGAGCACCAGAAACAATTGTTTTAAAAGTAAAAAAACACCCTAAAATGAATTTATTTTTAGATTACGTTGTGACTGAAATAAAAGGTGATGGTACTGTTGTTAACGAAGTAGTTATTCAAAATGTTAAAAATGGTGAAAAAAAGAACCTTAAAACATCAGTAATTTTTCCCTATATTGGCCAAATACCAAACACATATTTCATAAGCGATAAAAGCATTTTAGATAAGAATAATTTTTTAATAGCTGATCAAAATACTTGTGAAACTTCACTTAAGGGAGTATTTGGGGCTGGGGATGTTATTGCTAAAAAATTAAGACAAATTGCTACAGCTGTTGGAGATGGTGCTAATGCAGGACAGTCCGCAATAGGCTATCTTGATGAAATAAACTAAAATAAAAAAATAAACTATAATTTAAATAATATGAGTGTAGAACAAATATTAGGAATTGCATTATTATCAATAGATAGTTTTCTTGGCGTTATATTAATTATTGTTGTATTGTTACAGGGTGGTAAAATTAGGGGAATAGGAAATGCTATTACCGGTACAAGTGATTCTGCATTATTTGGGAAAATTAAAAAAAGTGAAGCTCAGAAATTTTCAATTCGTTTGACTTGAACAATTGGAACATGCTTTATTACTTTTAATTTTATATTATTAATTTTTATAAAAGCTAGCATAATAACACTTTAATATTATGAATGATTGCTCTAATATAATTTTAGACTTTGTAAAACAAAATCAAGGCTGTAGAATTGATGATATTATTAAAGCTACTAGTGAAAATTTTAATATAGAAAAAACTGCTACTATTATTGGAGATTTAGTTGATAGACAAGGATTATATTATTGTAGAAATACAAATAAATATTATTATGCAAATGAAAATTTATTTATTGGTTATTATTTTGAAAGAAAAGATCAATCATTCGTTGAAGAATGATTCAAAAGATTAAGAAAAGCTACTGAAGTAATAAATAAACCAAACGGAATTCAAAGAGGTGATTTTGTTTTATATCAAGTTCAAAATAATAAAGCAAATATAATTGAAATTATTAAAAAAAATAGTCGAATAATATCTGGAACTGTAATAAAAGATAATAATGATTATATTTTTAAAAGTAATTCAAAACCTTTTAGAAAAATAGTTTATTTATTAAATAGTAATAGTCAAGATATTAACAAAAGAATAACAATTAATATTGTTGAAGAATTTGATAATTATATTAACGCTGAAATTGTTAAAAGAGTAGGTAATGAAGAAGATGTTGATATTGATTATAAAAGTGTTATATCAGAATTTAATATTAAGACTACATTTTCAAAAAAACTTTTAGATAATGTTGAAAAAATTAGTAGTGAAAAAATTTACAAAGAGACAAAAAATAAAAGAAAAAACTTAACAAATGTTGAATTTATAACTATTGATGGAGATGATGCAAAAGACTTAGATGATGCTATTTTTGTTGAAAAAAATAATGATGGAAATTATAAATTAGTAATTAGTATTGCTGATGTTAGTTCATATGTAAAAGAAAATAGCTTATTAGATACTGAAGCACTAGAAAGAAGTACTAGTGTTTATTTAATTAATTCAGTTGTACCCATGTTGCCAGAAAAGTTAAGTAATGATTTATGTTCATTAAATCCAAATACTTCTAAGTTAACATTATCATGTGAAATTATTTTTGATAGAGAAGGGAATATAATAAGCCAAAAAGCTTATCCTTCAATAATAGAGACAAAAAAAAGATTTACATATCAAGAAGTTAATAATTATTTTAATAACAGAAACAATAAAATACCCTTTTCTAATATGTTAGATCAAGCATATGAATTATATCAATTGCTTTATAAAAAATATATTGAAAACGGTTATATTGAATTTAAAATAAGTGATGTTCAAATTAAACTAGATAATTATAATAAACCAACTGATGTATATCTTAAAAAACAAGGCGAATCAGAAAAACTTATTGAGTTTTTCATGTTATCTGCAAATAGTGCTATTGCTAAAATATGTAATGATAAAAGTATACCAATACTTTACAGAATTCACAATAACCCAAATCCAGATCTTTATAAAAGCGCAATAAATGGTTTAAAAACACTTAGTAAACATTTTAAAATAATAGATGATATAAAGGAAGTTGATGGAAAATATATTCAATATATTTTAGATAAATTTAACGGAGGACAATATCAATATATTGCTAATAAATTATTATTAAAGTCAATGGATAAAGCAAAATATGATTTTAGAAATAATGGACATTTTGCTATTGGTACAAAAAACTATTGTCATTTTACATCTCCAATAAGAAGATATCCTGATTTGATAGTTCACCGAATGCTCTGAAAATATTTATTTAATAATGAAAAAATAGATCCTGAAAAAGAAATTCCAAAACTTATAAGATATTCAACAACAAATAATGATCGTGAAATTGATGCTCAAATGTGTGAAAGAAAATATTATTCAATCAAAAAGGCAAGATATTTACTTAATAAAAAACATGAAAAGTTTGAAGCTACCGTTTCAACTGTTATTAGAAATGGTATATTTCTAGAACTTCCAAATACTATTAGTGGAATGATAAATATATTTGATTTAAAAAGTGATTTCTTTGTTTTTGATAATCAAAAAAGTGTTCTTGTTGGAAAAAATACCGGAAAAAGATATTCAATTGGACAACATTATTGAGTTAAAGTAAAAAATATTTACCCAAAATCTGGACAAATAGATTTCATTTTTTATAAAAATAATTATAAAAGTAATTATAAAAAAAGATGATGAAGATAATAAGTGTCAATAAGAAAGCAAGCTTTAACTATTTTTTAGAAAAAAAAATTATTGCTGGTCTTGTTTTATTAGGATCAGAAGTCAAATCAATTCGAAAAAATGGAATTCAAATATCACAAGCATATATTACTTTTAAAGACAATGAAGCATTTATAATAAATAGCAATATTGCGTTAAATAATGAAACCAATACTTTTACTGAAAAAAATCCAACAAGAAGTAGAAAATTATTATTAAATAAAAAGGAAATTATTTATTTAAAATTACAGTCACAAAAATTTGCATATACAATTGTTCCCACAAAATGTTTTTTTAATTCTAACGGACATATTAAAATTGAAATCGCTCTTGCAAAGGGTAAAAAACTCTATGATAAAAGAGAAAATATTAAGAATAAAGAACAAAAAAGAAAAATGGAATTAACTTTTAAGAAAAATATACAAAATAATCATTAATACAATTATTAAAACCATTTATATTAATTTATAAATAATAATGCTCTCTAGTGCTTTAAACTAGAAAAAATTTAAACTGTCGAGTTCATATGTAGCTTTTTGTGGACATGGGTTCAACTCCCATCATCTCCCCGTTTTTATTTTTTAGACACTTTTTTAGGTTTATAAATATAATGAAAATTTAATATATTTTTTTATATTAATTAAAAAAATTATAAAAACACATATATAATATATAAAAGGTAAAAAATGAAAAAGAAAAAATTAATTACAACAGGACTTATAAGTATTGTACTTATTGTAACTTGAGTACCAATTGGACTTTATTTAAATGGTAATTTTTCAAATTCTTCAACTCCTTCAAATTCTTCAACACCTTTAATACCTACAAATTCCTTAACACCTTTAAGTTATTTTAATAAAACTAGCGTTAAAGAATTTATTAATGATTATTTAAACAATAATAAAGTTTGGTATTATAAGGGAGTTAATTCTACTGATAAAGTTTCTTTTGCACTTAATGGTGATGTTGATGGATATTCTGGAGAGTGAACAGCATTATTAAAACCAAGTATTAAAAATGATCCAGAAGTTAAACTAAGTTTAAAATGAAGAAAATATAAAGATGAATTTAATGATGATATTAATAGATCAATAAAAAAAGATTATTCAAAAAATATGCCAGATACAGAAGACATTACTTCTTATCAAGTTAAAGATTATGTTGTTAAACATTTAGGAGATCATCTTTGATTTAAAAAATCTGATCCATCTAAGAAGCAAGTTTCTTTTTATTTTGAAGGAGTAGCAGATGGAACACCTGGATCATGAAAAATAATATTAGATCCAAGTGATGGTGGTGATCCACAAGTTATTTTTACTTTAGGATGAAAAAAAAGTGCCGATAGAAATGTCGATGATATTAATAATGTCATAGAAAAAGAATATGTACTAATAACATAAAAAAATTATTTATAGAAAATAATAATTTTTTAATTACTATTAATTAGAATAGATTTTTTTTAAAGGTAATTTATTTATTTAAAATTACGGTCTCAAAAATTTGCATTTACAATTGTTCCCATAAAATGTTTTTTTTAATTCTAATGAACATATTAAAATTGGAATCGCTCTTGCAAAGGGTAAAAAAACTCTATGATAAGAGAAAAGATATTAAGAATAATTTTATAATATAATTATTTTATGGAAAAATACCAAAAGGAAATAAAAAATATATCTTATAAAAAAAATAATTTAATTAAAATAGGAATTATAGGTTGTATTGTTGCTTTAATCGGAATTGGAACGGGAACCGGAATAGGTATTTTTTTATGACATTTATCAAATAAAAAAAATCCTTGAAAAAATATTAATGATAATGCACTTGTTTATAAAACTCCTCTAAATAAGGCAATTAATTTTGATCATAAAAGTATTGAGTATTATATTAATATTTATTTAAATAAAAATAACATTTGATATTATAAATGAATTAGTTCGTGGGATAAAGTAAGTTTTAGTATTAATGGTAATGTGACTAAAAATACATCAGGAGAATGAGTAGCAGTACTTAAACCAAATAAAGCAGATTATCCAGAAGTTATATTACTTTTAAAATGAAAAGACTTTTACCATATACATCCAGATGATATTAATCTGCAAATACAAAAGGATTATTCACAAACTGGACAAGATCGAAAACACATTTCTCCTTATGATGTAAAGGAATGTATTATAACCTATTTGAAAAAACACACTTGGCAACCTATGCACGATCCTTCACATACAAATGTTCATTTTATGTTAATAGATAATCCGATAGGCAAACCAGGGTCATGATATGTAGTTTTAATTCCAACTACTTTAACTGCAGCAGTTCCTATTCATTTAGATTGAGAAATAAATCAATATTCAAATTTTCACGATATTGAATCTGCAATTGCAAAAGGTTATTGAATAAAAAAATAGAAATCATTATTAAGTAAAAAGAATATAAAAAATAATTATAAGTACTATTATTTATTATAATTGTAAAAATTTTGTATAATAATAATGCAATTATAAAAAAATGGGGATGTACTGGTTTTGACATCTTAAGTGAAACATGAATGCAGTAGCTAACGACTTAACGTTACAACAATAATTGCAAACAATAAAATAAATAAATTTAAAGCCGTTGATACAAATATTGCTATTAACGCACTACAAAGTAATTTAAATTACGCTGTAGCTTAACTACAATTATAAAAACCGTTTATATTAATTTATAAACAATAATGCTTTTCTAGTGCATTTAAACTAGAAAAAAATTAAACTGTCGAGTTCATATGTAGCTTTTGGTGGACATGGGTTCAACTCCCATCATTTCCACCATTTTTATTTTATTAGACACTTTTTTTTAGTGTATGAAGACAATAAAATAAAAATTTTATAAAAATAAATAAGATTAAAAATAATATTTTAAGCAAAAAGATTAATGATAAAGCTATTAATTGAACTTCTCTAAATATAGTTAATTTGATAATAAAAATATTAAAAATTACATTAATATTTACGTAGATAAAAATAATACTTGATATTATTATATCCAAATGATTTTGGCTCTGCAAGTTCCTTTTGTTTTAAATTCAAAAATAGTTATTGATAAAAATGCCAAGGATATTAATACTCAATTGAAATTAATTATATACAAAAATCACAGAAAATTATTTAATTTTTCTTTTTTTTAAATAATAACGATATATTATTACACTAATTAATATAAATGAAATACTACTAAATGTTATTAATAGGTAAGTTGCTGCATAATTAATATTTTTGTTAATTTGAATATTAATGGTGTATAAGGAGATATTTTTACTATCATCTTTATTAATAAGATTTAATGTATATTTAGTTTCTTTTTTTGTTCCTATTAATGGTACTACTTTATTAGAATTAATTATCTCACTATTTGATATTAAACCATTATTTATGATAATTTTATATTTATTAAAATTAATTGCTGAAAACGATACATCAATATTGTTATTAAATATATATATATTTTTTAATAAATTTGCTTTACTAATAAAATTATCAGGTTTATTTTGTGATTTTATGGTTAGATAACTATTTGAAAATAAATCATTATTTTTATGATCACTTTCCATTCCGCCAATATATAACATATTATTAATTACTTGAATAACTCTTACATCATTATCACCACTACCTCCGTTAAAGCCAGCAACAGGATCTGATTTATTATCTGTTACATTACACAATGTATTATTTTTTCCATCAATATTATAACCACCAACATAAACTTTTTTTTGAATTACTTTAATAGTTATTACGTTACCATTATTACTGTTAAAACCTTCAACTGGAGAAATATTATTTGTTAACATATATAATGTATTATTTTTACCATCAATATTACGACCACCAACATAAACTATATTATTAAATACTTGAATAGAAGTTATACCACCTGCACTACTTTCGCTATTTAGTTTATCAACAGGACTAATTTTACCATCTACTATTGTACATAATGTATCATTTTTACCATCAATATTATGTCCTCCAACATAAATTATATTTTCAAATTTATAAATTATATTTACACTACCATTTTTATTATTAAATTCCTTAATAGGATTAGTCTTACTATTTTCTGTTATATTGCATAATGTATTATTTTCACCATCAATATTATAACCACCAACATAAACTACCCCTTTAATATCTTGAATAGTTATTACGTTACCAGTATTACTATTAAAACCACTAACAGGAACAGCTTTATCATTTATTATTTTACATAATGTATTATTTTTACCATCAATATTATGTCCCCCAACATAAGTTATACCTCCTATTATTTTAATCATGCTTATTCAACCGTTAGAACTATTAAAACCACTAACAGCAACAGCCTTACCATTTGTTACTGTGCATAATATATTATTCATTTTATCAATATTAAATCCCCCAACATAAGCTACTCCTTTAATATTTTTAATAGTTTTAATTCATCCTCCATCATGATTAAAACCTTTAACCGGATTAATCTCACCATCTGCTGTTATTTGAGATAATATATCACTTTTCCCAGTATTAGTATATCCATTAATATCTTCACCACCAATATAGGTTATATTTCCAGTTTCCTGAATAGCACTTATATTTCCGCTAGCACCATTATCATTAAATCCTTTAACGGGTGATAGTCCATATTTGAAAGGGAGATAAACATTAGTTGAACTATTAGATTTTAATTTTAAGGAATCATTAAAAGTATTAGGAAAAATATCTTTAGGTATGAATATATATTTAGTAATTAATAAAAAGAACATCATAATAATTACTAATACTGAAATTAAATATAAAAAAGTAATTTTAAAGAGAGATTTTATATTCATTATTAAAATATTATATTAGTTTTTATAATAATATTTAAAGCATATTTAAAATATCAAGAAAACTTTTTAGACATTATTAGATTATAATTAATTGTGTGAAAATAAGTGAATTCATTCAAAATACTTTTATTTCCGGATACGTTTTTTTTATTGTTTTTATAGGTATTTTTCTATGCATTTTGTTTAATATTATTAGATTGTGATCAAGGGAACGGGACATTAATCAAATTAAAAAAAGTAAATTATCAATGCAATTTTTATTTGCTTTTTTACTAATAATATTTCAAACAATTATTATTGAATGAATATTAATAAATAAAAAAGCAACACCTATTAATCATGATACATTTATATCATTATGTTTAATATTATTTTTTTCTTCCTTTATAGCTCTTGAATATAATTATAAAGTGTTAACGTTTTATATATCAATAACGCTAATTTTTATGCTTTTGGATAATAGATTATCGTTTTTTATAGGAATAAATAATACTAAAAGCAATATAACTATCAACATATGTTATTTACTTTTATTATTTATTTTTGAGTTACTATTAAATTTAATTACAAAAATTAAATTTAATAGTTTTCATATAACATTTAAAAAATTAATAACAATTGTATTGTTTAATGCCGGAATAATCTTTTTTCTATATACATTATATTTTAGTAACATTACTTTCTCATTAATATATTGCGGGATCATATCATCATTCTTTTTAGTTAATTTTTTATTAATTTGAGTAATTAATTTTTATATAACCTCTAAAATTAAATTTGAAGAAGAAGACGTTTTTTATAATAAAAATATTATATATAGTGATTCACTTTATAATATATTAACTATTCAAAACTCAGTTCAGAAAATAAAAGGGTTTTGTTTTTATATAAAAATGAATAAACGTTTTATTTGAGAAAACATTGACAAACAAAATTTATTACCTTTTAACGATATTCAGGATAATATTGATAATAAATCTATTTTATTCACAATTTCTGAAAAAGTTTTTGGAATTTATATTCAAATGATAGATGATAAAAATAAACAAAATCAACTGAAGAATATATCAAAAGTAATTAAAAAAATAAATGTTAATAATAAAAATAAATATGAATTATTTGGAATTGAAGTTGGTAATAATTCAGAATCAATAGATTCAGCATTTAATAAGATGAATAAATATCTTAATTATCCAGGAATTTTCGAAAATATTAATAATAATATTTATTTGCTCAATGAACTTAATGCAATATATTTACAATCACTAATTAATATATCTAATAAAGTACCATATGTACTACATAATGTATCTACGGATAAATTTTTAAATATTATTGATTTTTCAAGTAAAAAAGTGATTGGCAATATCAATGAAAATAATTTAAATCTTACTTATGAAAATAATAAAACAACCAACGACTTAATAACTATAAATTCACAAATATCCTCTTTTTTATATAATATTAAAAATAAAAAAAATGTAGATGAAAATAATATAATTTCGTTTCAAAGTGTCAAATTTGACTTAATACAAATAAAAATATTACATAATACTTTTAAATATTATTATGGTGAAAATTATAATAATATTGTTTATGCAATAAGTATTGAACAACTAATCAATTCAACTGATGTAGTTAAGCGTGAAATCAATAATTTTATAAAATCTAATAATTTATTATTATATATAAATGGATTAAATTTATATAGTAATTTTACAAAAGAAATTGTTTTATATAATATTTTTAAACCAGACTATGTATCTTTTTCAAGTAAAATGAACTCTTTTATGATTTATTCTGGTAAAAGCAAAGAATTTATAACACTAATAAGTAAAAAATTTGAGAAAAGTAAATGTATTTTATTTTCAAATAATTTGTATATTAAAAACCTAGATAAGATAAAAAAGCTAAATTTTTTAATATTAGTAGATAATATTATTAAATAAAAAGAAAAATTAATGTATAAAATATAATATGAATAGTAATTTAATAATAAGTATTATAATCCTAATAATTATTATTATTGTTGTGTTCGTAATATTGTTTATTTTTCTTAAAAATACTATTTTTTTAAAGAGAAATATTCTTTATAAAAATAATAAATTTTCTCTTATTGAAGCAAAACAAACTGCTTATATTATAACAGATGCTTTGAAAGCGTTATCAAAACGAAAAATTGGCGCTATTATAATAATTAAGAAAAATGATGCATTAGATTACTATGAATCTATTGGTGTGCCTTTAAATGCTGATATTACTGAAATGATATTGTTGAGTATTTTTCAAAAATCAAGCCCATTACATGATGGAGCTATTATTATTAAGGGAAAAAAAATTCTTTGTGCTTCAACATACCTTCCAACTACTAGAAAAAAAATAGCAGTTAAATATGGAAGCAGACATAGAGCGGCAATTGGTTTAACTGAACAAACTGATGCAATTTGTGTTGTTGTAAGTGAGACAGATGGAAAAATTTCAATTTCAAAAAATGGAAGACTTTCCTCTGTAACTAATAATAGTAATCTTTTAAATGTAATAGTTAATATGTTAAAATAAATAAAAGAAAAAGAAAAAGAAAAATGGAAAAAGAAAAAATGGAAAAAGAAATAAAAACACCACATATTAAGGCTAAATTATCAGATGTATCGAAGGTTGTAATAATGCCGGGAGACCCTTTAAGAAGTAAGCATTTTGCTAAAAATTATTTAGAACATGTTGTTTCGTGAAATGGAATAAGAGGGATGGTTGGTTATACTGGAACATATAATGGTAAAAAAATAAGTGTTCATCCATCTGGAATGGGATTCGGTTCAATAGGTATTTATTCATTTGAATTATTTAATTTATTTGGTGTAGAAACAATAATAAGAATGGGTACATGTGGAGCATATACTAAAAAAATGAAACCTGGATCATTAGTTCTTGGAGAAAAATATTATACTAATGAAAACTTTTCTCAAGCGTTTAGCGGTAAAGATATATATAATATAGAAAGTAAAAAAAATATTTTTAATAAAGCATTAAAAATTTGTGAAAAAAATGAATTTAAGGTCGAAAGGGGATTTGTTCATTCAACTAATGTTTTTTATCGTCTTGAATCTAAAGTCTGAGAAAGATTTGCAAAAGATGGGAATAATTGTAACGTTGTTGAAATGGAGTCATTTGCTATAGCTTGTGTTGCAAAACACTTTAATAAAAATTTTATCGCTTTACTATGTGTTAGTGATAATTTAATCACTGGTAAAATGATGACTTCAATAGAAAGAGAACAAAAGGTATTTAACCTATTTAAAGCAACAAGAGAAGTTGCATATAATTTTGCATAAAATAAACTAAAATTATTTATGTGGAGCAGTACTCAAGTGGTGACGAGGCCTCCCTGCTAAGGAGGTAGGTCAGGCAACTGGCGCGAGAGTTCGAATCTCTCCTGCTCCACCATTTTTTATAAATTATGAATAATTTAAATCAAGAATATAGAAAAAATGTTAATGATATATTAAGACTTAGGTTTTCTAAAATTTTTATTTTATCAGTTTTTTTAATTTTCCCAATAGTAGCAAATCTTATTTTTAATGGATTTTATCATTTTAATCCAATTAGTTATTTACATAGTAGTGAATATGATAATAGAGTAATTATGTTTACATTATCAACGGGGGCATTACAAATTTTTGGTTTTATATTCATGTTAAAATATTCATCACGTTTTTTTATAAGAAGTGGTGCTTGAATGATCCCATTATGGTGAGTAGGATTTAATTTTTTTTTAAATTTTACATTAGGATGAATTTTTACTCAAATAACTAAAAGTGTAGAAATTTTAAATACATTACTCTTATATTCACAATTAATTTTTTATTTAATATTATTTATAATCTATATAAAATTTTCAAAATCATCTGTTAAATTATTTAAGAAAACTTTTTTCACAAATAATTATGAATATAATTGAACAAGTAGATTATTAAAAAATAGAAGTATTTTTGATTATTATAAGATAATTTTTGTTCCAATAATATTTGTATTCATTGCAATTAGCATTAGTTCAATTATACCTTCATCTTCTTTTCACTTTTATTCAACAAGTTTAAAAAATGAAAATCAAAATGGAATAGATAAATTATTACAGGGCAATATAGTTGAAAAAATAGGAGCCGGGCTATTGACAATGGTTTTTGCTCCAATTATTGAAGAAGTTGTGATGAGAAATGGAATAATATTACACCAAGCATATTCAAAAATAAATGATGAATATATGGATAATAAAGTCTTAAGAGGCAAAGACTTTTTTAAACCTTTTGTGTTTATTTCAGTACTTGTCTCAATAATATTTTTTGCCAACATTCATATTGAATATGATAATTTTGCAAATATTACATCATATATTATTCCGGCAATAATTTTTGTATGAGTATATTTTCTTGGTAATGGTAACATTTATTATCCAATTGCTACTCATTCTTTATATAATATTGTTATATTTGTAATGTTCTTTAGTAAATAAAATAAATTTTTAATTCAAAGTATTAAATTAAAATATTATTAATAATGATTATTACGTGAATTTATGCAATTGTTTTTTTATTAATAATATTTTATTCATCTATAGTTATTACTAAGTCATTTCCTATTACAAAATATTTTAGAGTTAGTAAATTTCCTATAAGGGTAATGATTGGAGTGATATGTTCACTTTCTTTTTCTTTTATTATTTTTAACGGAATTACATCTCTTGATGTTAGGCAGAATATATCTATTATTTTAACGTTCATTATTTACTTAATGACCTTAGTTAGTTTAATAGGTATTAACACGGTTAATAATAGAGATAATATTTTAAATAAAGAAAAAATTAGCATATATAAATATTTAATATTAAATATTAAACAAAAAGTAATAAATATAATTAAAAATAAAAAATATCAATATCAAATAATATTCTTTATTCTTTTATGTATATCATATATCTTATTATATAGATTTTACGATCATGACTCTAGCATTAATATTATATCAAATATACATAGTGTATCAAATAATCTTTTTAGCAAATCATTAATTTGACCATTTATTATACAGTTATCAATGTTATTTAATATTAACGCACAAGTATTTTTTACTATTATTTTTAGTTTTATTTATATAGGTGGATTATATACCTTAATTAATTTTATAGTAACTAAATTATCTGTAAGTAATATTTTAAAAACATCATATAGCTTTTTAATATCATTTAGTTTTCTTTTTATTTTTATATTTTTTCATATACCATTTGCTTGAGAAATATTGTTATTATTATTTGCTTTTAGTTTTATTTACTACTCTGTTAAAAACAATATTTTACACACAATGATGTATTCATTTACCTCGCTAATATTTATATTCTTGTTTTTATTTAATCCTTTAACAATATTCATTTGATTATTTTTAATTATTATATTTATTATAATAAGAATTATTAGCATCAAAAAAATTGTTAAAAGATATGATATATATTGTTTATCAATGTTTATTTTTATCCCTATATTAATTATATTTTTTCGGGAAGCAATCCTTTATAAGCAATTCACTTGAAGATTAATTTTTTGAGTATTTATTTTAGTATGATGGATCATATATTCATATTTATTATTAAGTAATAATAATTTTTTAAATAGAAATTATTTATGAATAACCAAATATAAAATTTTATTAATATTTGTTATTTTGTTATTATATTTTGCTTTAATATTTTTGCTAAATAACCATAATCTAGTGATATTTAAAGATATAGGTAAATTTTATACAAACTGATGTTTTATTCCAATAAATATTAGTAATAAAGAGTATATAATCATGATTAATACATTGTTGATTGTTATAGTTATTTGCATTTTTTTAGTTACGTTTAAAAGTAAGTTAAATGAATTTGCAAAACTAAGCCTAGTTTCGTTAATATTAATATATAATCCACTAACATTATTATTATTTCACACAATAATAACAACTATAATAGAAATAAATCATAGTATATTTTTTATTACGATTCCGTTTATTATTTCATTAATATTTATAATAGATTTATTATCTTATTGCTGAAGTAGTATTTTTATCTATTTTTCAAAATTTAAAAAATTTATAATTAATACTGAAAAGGAAGTTTCTAAAAAGAATATTTAATTTTTATTATATTAATGCTTTTATTTGATAAAATAAGAAATATGAAATTCTCTGTAGAAGTTAAAGACATTAGTTTTAGTTATACATCAGGAACATTATTGACATTAGATAATATTAACGCTAATATTTTAGAAAATAAATATGTAGCAATTATCGGACATAATGGAAGTGGTAAAAGTACATTAAGTAGAATAATTTCAGGAATATTAAAACCTTTAATAGGTGAAGTTTATATTAAAAATATTTTAATATCTGAGAAAAATCTTAAATTTATTAGAAAACAAATTGGTGTTGTATTTCAAAATCCAGATAGTCAATTTATAGGAACAACCGTTTATGATGATATTGAGTTTGGACTTCAAAATTACCAGGTAAAACCATCTAAAATGGAGAATATCATTATCGAAAGTGCCAAGTATGTTAAAATTGACCACTTACTTGATAGTGAACCTTGTGATTTAAGCGGAGGTCAAAAACAAAAAGCTGCAATAGCCAGTATATTTGCATTAAAACCTAATGTTGTAATTTTTGATGAATCTACATCAATGTTAGATCCTAAAGGTAAAAGAGAAATCAAGAGCTTGATGAATATATTATCAACAAAATTTAACAAAACTGTTATTAGTATTACTCATGATATGGAGGAAGCTGTAAATGTTGATCATATTTTTGTTATGAATAAAGGAACAATAATTGCAAATGGCTCTCCAAAAGAAATTTTTATGAAGAATAGTTTGAAATTATCACAAATAGGCCTTAACCAACCATCTTCATTAATTATTTCAAAGAAATTAAACAAAAAAAATAAAAACCTTAAAGAAACAATTTCTGAAGAAGCATTAATAAAAAACCTGAATAAATTGATTTCATTAAGAAAGCCAAAAGCATATAAGAATAACTGTAACCGATTTAAATTTATAAAAAATAAAGAAAAATTAACAACAGCCATATGCGCAAGGGAATTAAACGTTATATATTCAAAAGGATTTCCTACTCAAAAAAAAGCTCTTTCTAACTTTTCAATTGATATATATAAAAGTAAAATTAACACAATTATTGGTAATACTGGTAGTGGTAAATCCACTTTTATTAAAACTATTAATAAATTACTTAATGTTGATTCAGGAGAATTAGAGATTAATTTAAAAAATGAAAAGTATAAAGTAATTAACAACATAATTAAAAAAAATGGACGCAGAGTAAGTGTTAAAAAGGTACGAAGAAGTGTTGGTATGGTATTTCAATTTCCAGAATATCAATTATTTAATAGTACTATTGAAAAAGAAATAATATTTGGACCAGTTAATTTTGGTTATAAAAAAAAGAAAATTAAAAAAAATGTACCTGAAATTTTAAAAAAAGTTGGATTAGATCCTAAATTATCAATGCGTAATCCATTTGATCTTAGTGGCGGACAAAAGAGAAGAGTGGCGATCGCATCTGTTTTGAGTTATGATCCGGAAATACTAATATTTGATGAGCCAACCGCCGGTCTTGACCCAATCGGCTCTGAAATGATATTAAAAATTATTAGTGATTTAAAAAAGGAAGGGAAAACAATTATCTTGATAACTCATAATATGGATCATGTTTTACAACTATCTGATAAAATTACAATAATGAGAGATGGCAAAAATGTTTTTCATGGTGATTCAAATGTAATTTTTAATGATGAAAAACTAGTTATAGAGAATTCACTAGAAATACCTTATATTTATAGAATTCTTAACGAACTAAAATTAGATACCAAAGAATTAAATATTCAAAATATAGATGAACTTATTTTATTTTTAAGTGAGCTAATATAATGAATAATAGTTTTATGATTGGAAGATATATTAAGGGTAATTCATTTATTCACAAAATTGATCCAAGAATAAAAATCATAATCCTTACCATAATATTAACCATGATATTTATAAGTGGAGGATATGAAACTTATATTTATTTAACATGTCTTGTTGCAACAACTTTCTTATTATCTGGCCTACCATTTAAATTAATTATAAAGCAGTGAAAAACAATTCTTTTTATATTTATATTTATTTTCTTATTATCATGTTTAACCATAAATACTATAAAACCAAATGTAAACCCAATTTCTATTGGAGGTGCTTTAAAAATTAATCCATATGCCTTAATTAATTCCTCTTATATAACTTGAAGAATTTTATTAATGATAGTTACAACGTTAATCTTAGTTTCAACCACTAAACCCCTTCATTTAACTCTAGCGATTGAAGATTTATTATTTCCTTTAAAGTTTTTTAGATTACCTACAAGTGAAATAAGTATGATGATAAGTATTTCGTTCCGCTTCATACCAACATTCTTACAAGAAGCAGATACAATTAGTAAAGCTCAAGCGAGTAGAGGTATTGATCTTAGGTCTAAAAATCCAAAAGATAAAATAATCGGATTAACATCTTTAATAATTCCCTTGTTTTTATCATCTTTTCAAAAAGCAGAAGATCTTGCTAACGCAATGGATATTAGAGGTTATGTTCCTGGACAAAAAAGAACAAGAGGTACAAGACTAAAATTAAGAATAATTGATATTATTTTATTAATTATAGTGATTGAAATATTAGTAATTGTAATTCTTACTGCAAACGGAATATTACCGCACTGATTGAGCACACAATTTGAGCCAACTTTTTAGGTATTAATTATGCAAAGATTACTTTTTGAGGTTTCATATGATGGTAGTAAATTTGATGGGTGAGCAGCTCAAAAACATACAAAAAATACAATTCAAGAAGTAATTGAAGAGAATATTGAAAAGGTTTTAAATACTAAATACCGAGTAAAAATATATGCTAGCGGAAGAACTGATAAAGGGGTTCACGCATACAAACAATATTTTCATGTCGATATAATGAAATTATCCTTTGAGTTTTATAAGATGAAAACAATATTAAATAAATTATTACCAAAATCAATACATATTAATTATGTTTGAAAAATATCAAGAAAAGATCACGCAAGATATGATGTATTAAAAAAAACATATTTATATAAGATAAGAATAAATAATAAAAGACCGTTTAATAATAATTTGTATTGAGATTTAAAAGAAAGGGAATTTAATTATTCTGCATTTATAAAAATTAAAAAGCTTTTTATAGGTAAACATAATTTTATGAGTTATTTTGCAAGCATTAGCAAATCCACTACTAAAGATTTTGTAAGAGAAATTGAAGACATATATATTAAAAAATATAATAATGAATTTCATATTTATGTTACAGGAAGTGGATTTGGAAGATATATGGTGCGTCTATTGATAGGAACAATGGTAAAATTTGGACAAGGTAAAATAACTGAAAGGTATATTTCTAAAACAATTAGTACTCCATCTGAAAAATATAATGTTTATAAAGCCCCTCCAAATGGCTTATATTTATACGATGTTGTTTATAAAAATAATATTAATGATTTGAAATAAATATTTAATAATAAAATGTATAATATTTTAAATAATAATGAAACAAAATACAATAACAAAAAAATCTAACATTGAAAAACAGTGATATATTATTGATGCTAATAATTTAGTATTAGGACGTCTTTCCACAGTAGCTGCTTCATTATTAATAGGAAAATCTAAAGTATATTATGCACCAAATCTTGATTGTGGTGATTTTGTTATTTTAATTAATTGTAAAAATATTAGATTAACAAAAAATAAAATTAATACTAAAAAATATTATAATCATTCACAATATATGGGTGGACTTAGAGTTAGAACCGCAAAAGTAATGAAAGAAAAATATTTGGATGAAATGATAAGGCGCAGTATAAAAGGGATGCTCCCTCATAATAAATTATCTGATAAAAGAATAAAAAGATTACATATTTATGAAGGAAGCGAGCACAAACATATTGCTCAAAATCCAGTAAAATATAGAATGGATCTTTAATGAAAACAGGAAAAAGAAAATCATCAATCGCAACAGTAATGTTAAAAAAAGGTAAGGGTAAAATAATCATTAATGACAGAAAAATTGAAGATTATATTTGTTCTAAAAATTTAATATTAAAAACGATTGAACCACTAATACATACTAAAACAAAAGATAAATATGATTTTATTATCAAGGTTAAAGGTGGAGGAATTTCTGGACAAGCTATTGCAATTAGACATGGGATCGCAAAATCATTATTAGCAGAAAATTCCGAACATAGAAAAATTTTAAAAAAATACAAATTTTTAACAAGAGATTCTAGAATTAAGGAAAGAAAGAAGCCAGGCCTTAAGAAAGCTAGAAAATCACCACAGTTTTCTAAGCGTTAATTAGTTTTGTGGGACTATAGCTCAGCTGGTTAGAGCGCACCCCTGATAAGGGTGAGGTCGGTGGTTCGAGTCCACTTAGTCCCACCATTAAAAAATATAATATATTTTTTAATGGTATTATAAAATTAATGGAATATAATCATTTAAAAGTTGAAAAAAAGTGAGAAGAATATTGATTTAACAATAATATTTTTGTACTTAATATTGAAACTAAGAAAAAAAAATATTACTCATTAGATATGTTTCCTTATCCAAGTGGCAAAGGTTTACATGTTGGCCATCCAAGAGGGTATACTGGATCTGATATAGTTGCTAGATATAAAAGATTTAATGGATTTGAAGTTTTTCATCCAATTGGTTTTGATTCATTTGGATTACCATCAGAACAATATTCTATTAAAACAGGGAACCACCCTTATGAATTTACTATGAAAAATATTGAATTATTTAAAAAACAATTGCGAACACTTGGTTTTTCATTTGACTATTTAAATCAATTATCAACATCTGATCCTTGGTTTTTTAAGTGAACTCAGTGAATGTTTATAAAGTTATATGAAAAAGGTCTTGCTAAAAAAGTTTATATTAATGTTAATTGATGTGATGAACTATCTACAGTATTAGCTAATGAAGAGACGGAAATAATTGATAATAAAGTAGTTAGTTCAATTGGTAATTTTCCAGTAACCCAAAGAAAAATGTCACAATGAGTTATAAAAATAACTAAATATGCACAACGACTACTAGATGGATTAGATAAAATTAACTACCCAAGCAATATTACAAAACTACAAAAAAAGTGAATTGGTAAAACAGAAGGTCAACTAATTAATGTAATGGTTAAAAATAAAGAAATCCCTTTTTTCTTAAATGATAATCAAGATATTAAAAAAATATGTGGTTTAGTAATCTCATCACAACATCCAATATTAACTAACATGATCAAATTAAAACATGATATTTATTTTGAAAAAATAAAAAACATGCAAAATATCACAAGATCTATCAATAGTACTGATGGTGTTAAACTTGATATAAGGGGTTATTTAAAAAATATAGAACTACCAATTTATATTGCTACTAAAATTTTAGATAATGATCAAAATTCTGCCTTATTTATAACTAATGATAAAAAATGAGAAAACTTTATTAAACAAAATAATATATCTATTATTAAAATAGCTAAATTAAATGAAATTCATAAAAAAACTAAAGTATTTTTTAAATTACAAGATTGGGTTTTTTCAAGACAAAGATTTTGAGGTGAACCAATACCGATATATTATGATGAAAAAGGTAATGAAAATATATGGACAGAGTTACCATTATTATTACCAAATGCTAAAAAAATAAATATTAAAAAGTCTGGTTTTAAAGGACCATTGTCACAATTATTAAATTGAAATACATTTGAAAAAAACAATCAAACATATTTAAGAGAAACAAATGTTATGCCACAATGAGCTGGTAGCTGTTGATATTTTATAGGTTATTTGTATAATGCATGTCGTAATAAATATGGAAAAGATATTGAATTAACAGATCCCCGTGTTAAAAAGATTTTAAATAAATTTATGCCAGTTGACTATTATGTTGGAGGTCAAGAGCATGCTGTTACCCATATGATTTATTCACGTTTCTGAAATATTTTTTTAAGTGATATTGGAATACTTGATCATCAAGAACCATTTATAAATTTTAAAAACCAGGGAATGATTTTAACAAGTAATTATAAAAAAATGTCAAAATCAAAAGGTAATGTTATAAATCCAGATAGCATTATTAAAGAATATGGTGCTGATTCATTGCGATTATATGAAATGTTTATTGGTCCTTTTTCATCTGATCAAGCATGAAATAATAAGGGAATTAGTGGTATGAGAAAATGACTAGACCGTGTTTATAGATTATTTACAACAAAAATAATAACTAACCAAGTGAATCCAGATACTATTTCAGCTTTTAATATTTGTGTTAGGGGTTTAACAGATGATATTGAAAAATCTAAATTTAATACAGCAATAAGCAGAATGATGATTTATATTAATGTTTGTTATAAAACTACAAAAGATTTATCATATTACGAAGTCACTAATTTTATAAAAATGTTAAACCCATTTTGTCCTTTTATTTCAGAAGAACTATGAGAAATAGTTACTAAACAAGTTGGAATTAACAAAAGTGTTTTGTGACCTAAATATAATAAAAAGGAAGTTGAAAAAACACTTTTTAAAATTCCAATTCAAATAAATGGTAAATTAAGAGCAATTATTACTTTTACTAATGAACCAACAAAAGAAGCAATAATAAGGAGTGCTTTGAATAATAGTAAAATTAAAATGTATATAGACGATAAAAATATGTATAATTTTATTTATATTAAGAATAAAATTTTAAATATTGTAAAGAGGAAAAGTGAATAATAAAGAACGAGTATTAAAATATATCAGCAAGAATAAGGAAAACATTATTCCGTTGATTCAAAAGATGATTAAAGTTAATACTGTTTTAGATTTAAATACTGTATCAGAAAAAGCTCCATATGGAAAAAATATTTTAGAAGGATTAAAAGATTTAGAAAATATTGTCCTAGAACAAGGACAAGAACTAATAATAGCAAAAAATAACAAATATGCTTATGTTACAGAATGTGAACCCGGCACTAAAATACTAGATTTTCTTTGTCATTATGATACCGTTCCTGTAGATCTCAAAACTGAAGGTGATTGAATCACAGGTAATGGGTTTGATCCAGTAATATCAAATAACGCAATTTATGGAAGAGGTTCTTTAGATGATAAGGGATCAATTGCTATTTATCTATTTATAAAAAAAATGTTTGACCATTTACAAATAGACCTTCCGTTTGAATTTCGTATGTTTGTAGGTTTAGATGAAGAAACAACTCAAAATGGCCAAAAAGACTTCTTAAAAGATCAACCAAAATCTGTAAAAGGAATTGTACCTGATGGCTTTTTCCCAATATGTTATGGTGAAAAATCAATTATGAATATTGATTTACAAATTAATTACACTTCAAAATTAATTAACTCAATTGATTCATCAAAAATTATTAATTCAGTGCCAGCTAAGTGTACTACGTGTATAAAATTACCAATCGGAAGAATTAAAGATGAATTTGATATATTTTCACAAGAAGAAGAAATTCGAACAACAATTGAAAAATGCAAAGATAATCCTGAAAATACTGTAATAACTATTAAAGGGTTTGCTGCTCACGGAGCATATGTTGAACAAGGAAAAAATGCTATAACTTATCTTTTTAAATTTTTAAATATTTTTCAAGATAACGACCACCTATCTAAATTTATTGGTACTATTTTACATAATGATTTTAATGGGAAAAATTTTGATATATCTAGTCCTAGACAAGATGTTGAATCTGATACTACAGTTAATCTTGGAATTATTGAAAAAAACAGTACTGGTTATTTATTGAAAATGAATATTCGTTATATAAATACTGAATTTGATGATCAAACTATAATTGCAAAATTGGAAAATTATCTCAATGTTTGATTTAAAGATTATGCAATTAAAATATTGAGTTTATCAACAGGATATATTTATGAAAAAAATATGCCATTTATTACAAATTTTATGGAGGTATATAAAGAAATTACAAATGATAATGAAAGTACACCATATTATATTGGTGGAGGAACATATGCTAGACATTTTAACAATACATTTTGCATAGGACCACTTACAACTAATTACGGTTATAAAGCACATTGTGTAAATGAAAATTTTCCAATTGATTCTATATATAAGGCTTTAGAAATATATTCATTGTTTATTTTAAAATTAGCTGATAAACCAGAACTATTATAATATAATTTTTAGTGTGGCGAATGTGGCGAAGTGGTTAACGCAGCGGTTTGTGGAACCGCCATTCGTGGGTTCAATTCCCATCATTCGCCCCATATTAAATGGTAAAATTTAATATGGGAAAGCTAATATGACTAATTTTATTATAGGAATCATTTTAATATCACTACTACTTATATTTTTATTAGTATTAATAACAATAATTTATATATTATATAAAATAAAAGAAAAACGCTTAGTTCTCTTAAATATTAATGAGTTTAATCTTAATCCAAAAATAAATAATGATTTACAAAAAAGAGGCAATAACAATTCTGATGTTAATGAAAAATATGAAAATTTATATAATTTTCAAATAAAAAAAGATTTTAAAATTTCTAATCATAATAATAACCTTGATGAAACTATAAAAAATTTAAAACATTTAAATATTAGTAAATTTATTTATCATTATTGTATAAATAATAAAAAAATTAATAATTATATTAGTGAATTTATTGAAATTGATTCCCAAATTGAATATATATTACAACATCATGATTCATTACGCGCTGATCTTAGTGATTTAAGAAAACTATATTCTGAAATTGAACTAATTTATAAAAAGGCAACAATTATATCAAATTCAAAAATAGTTGATGTTCAAGATAAATTCTCTGTTGTAAATAATTATTTAACTGTAGCTAATAAAGCTATTGATGAAAGTAATATTGAAAACATTAAGGAAATTTTTTTAACAATCGCAAGAGAACTAAGTCATCTAATTAAATTAGTAGTACGCCTTTCTTATATGATTAAGTTTTGAGAAAATTGAATTCCTAAAAAAATAAACAATATATGTAATAGAAAAAATACATCTGATAATTTAAAAAATATTATTAAAAATAGTAATACTAAACGCATATTAGAGCAGTATCGACATAAACTTAAAGAAGAAATAAAAAAACAAAATTATCAAAATGGAGAATCAATAATTAGAAAATTTTATAGTAAAGCACAAGATATATTAAATTCTCAAAATTGACAAATTTTTTTACAAAGTGAAGTAAATAAATATTCAAACGAGATTAAAGATTATTATGATAAAGTTATGAAATATTTACATTATGTTGACTATCTATTGAAAGATATAATAAAAAAAATTCCTTCAAATAAATGAACAAAAATACAAGAAAATTTTAATCTAAGTGTTAAGAAAACTATAAGTATTTACAAAAATAATAACTTAAATAATAGCAATAATATATATCAAGATCAATATAATAAAAACAAGGAAATATTAAAGCAATTATCTAAGATATTATTGAAGACTTATGAGATAGAAAAATCAATTGACAATGAGCTTTATTATTATTATTCATTTCCAATACTTATTCAAAATGATATAAAAAATATAATGAATATTTTATCAATAAATAGAACAATAAGAACCCCAAAATATAATCTTATAGTTGATAAATGTACTAATTGACTTAAATCAATAAATGATATTAAAGAAAATTTAATAATTAATTTTAAACAAGATATTGTTAATATTAAGAAAAAATATAATGATGAAGTTCATAATGATATTATTATGTTGATCAATGATAGTGAAAATAAATTTAGTAATTTTAAAGAAATTGAAAAAACACTATTTGAACTTTCTTATGAAAGTTTTAATTTTCATATTTCAGATAAAGCACAAAAAATTATTATAAATGCTAGAAAATATTATGAGGAATATGATATTAATAATTGTAAAATTTTAATTAAAAAGTATATTGAAGAGGCTAATAATTCTCAAGATGAAGAATAATGATATTGTAATAATAATAAAAATTGGTGAAATATTTTTAAAAAGAAAACGTAAAAAATATTTTATGGATAGACTTTACTCTAATATTATTTGACTTAAAAAAAGAAAAATTATTAATTATGATTTAATAAAAGTTGGTTTTAATGTACTTTATATTAACTTTTCTCAAATTAATATGGCTAAAAAGGCATTTAAAGAAATACAAGATAATATTTTCGGAATTTCTAGAATAGTTTTAGCATTAAAAATTGAAAATAAAATAAATAAGATTGAAGAATATTATCGTGAAAATTATAAATTTTTAACAGGAGAAACATATGCATTAAAAATAAAGCGAATTAATAAAAAAACAGAATTTAATAGAGAAGAGATAATAACTAAAGTATCATCGATTATTGAAAAAAATACTAAATTAAAAGTTAATCTTACTAAACCAGATAACCTTTTGGAAATCGAAATACATAATAACGGTACATATATTTTTTTAGATAATAAAAAAGGCAAGGGAGGATTACCAACTGGAATAGGAGGAAATGCACTTTCAATGCTTAGTGCGGGAATTGATAGTCCTGTTTCATCATTTTTAATGATGAAAAAAGGGGTAAATGTTGATTATATTCATTTTTTATCAAAGGATTTTGGGAATAAACGTTCAATTGAAAAAGTTCACAAAAATATTAAAATATTACAAAAATATAATAAAAAACCATGTACCTTGTATACAGTAGATGTGGATCTTCTTTTAAAGGAAATAAACTGTATCAATAAAGTTGAATTAAAATTAATAATAGTTAAAAGATTTTTTTATAAAATTGCACAACATATTTCTACTATTAAAAAATATGATTGTTTATTTACAGGTGAATCGTTAAATCAAGTTAGCACACAAACAATTATTAACTTAAATAATATTCAAGAAGTGCTTAACAAAACATTAATTATAAGACCTCTTTCTAATCTAGATAAAAATGAAATTATAGAAATAGCTAGGATCATAAATACATATGAAATAAGTATTGAAAAGGGAGATGACTTATGCAACCTATATATTGGAGACAATAATTCTCCTATTTCAAAATTAGAAGATATTATTGAACAAGAAAAAAAATTATTATTGAATGAATTATATAAAATAACTATAAATGAAAAAATTACAACAACAATTTGGAAATAAGCTTTTAGAAATTATTGAAAAATATGATGAAATAGCACTTTTTCATCATATTAATCCAGATCCAGATACACTGGGGGCGCAATTTGGCTTTTATCAATGACTAAAGGATAATTTCAAAAATAAGAAAATATTTCTTATTGATTGTGATGGATCATTCTTGATTAAAAAATTTAATAAAATATCTACCGTTAATAATATTAATTATAAAAAATGCATGGGAATTGTTTTTGATGTAAATCATATGGAAAGAATTTCTAAAAATGATTTATATGAAAAAATGGACTTTAAAGTTTGTATAGACCACCATAAAGATAACACTAAATATAAATTTGATCTAGCATTTATTGATGAAAACATATCATCAACTTGCGAAGTACTAGGTATATTATTTCAAGGGTTAGCAAATGTAAATATTTCAAGAGAGGCATGTGAATATTTAACATATGGATTAATTACAGATACTGGAAGATTTTTACATACAAATACAAGACCTAATACTTTTAAAATAGCTGCATTATTTATGGAAAAAGGTGTAAATTTTTCAAAAATATATAATTCTTTATATCAAAAAACTATTAAAAGCGTTAGAATTTCAGGATATATTCAACAAAACTTTATTAATTATAAAAATATGAATTATTTCATTTTTACAAAAAAATTACAGGATAAATTCGCCATAACATTTGAAGAATCTAAATTATTTGTATGATGTTTAAGGGAAATAGAAGGCATAAATGTTAATTGCTATATTATTGAAAATAAAAATAAGAATAACTATAGTATTAGCTTACGTTCTAAAGATCTTAATATTAGAGATTTTGCAACTAAGTATAATGGAGGCGGTCATTTATTTGCTGCAGGCGTTAAGGCAAATAATTTACAAAGTGTTATGAAAATAATTGAAGATTTGAAAAAATATGCAAACAAATAATTTTTTTTGATTTCAAAGTAATTATTCTCTTTTAACATCATCGCTAAGTATTGATAAAATAATTGAATTTAGTTTAAAGAACAATCTTAAATCTATAATGTTAGCTGATATAAATAATGTATTTGGTCTTTATAAATTTTATAAAAAGTGTATTAAAAATAATATTAAACCAATTCTAGGTATTGAATATAATGATGGGTTTCAAAATATTATCTTAATTGCTAAAAATTATATGGGATTAAAATATATCATCGAGGTCTCATCAAATTTAAATAATTCAGATCATATTGAAACAGAGGATTATTTTAAGATAATACTTAAAAAAACCAACAATGTAGCAATATATATTATTAAAAAAATTGGAAAAGATGAAATTAATATATATAAAGAGCGCTTTAAAGAAGTTTATTTTAATGATTCAATTTACTCAAATGATCAAACCTTATCGCTTAAATTAAATAATTACATCGATAATAAGAAAATATTAAAAATTCTTATATCCATTAAAGATAATTTAAAGCATAAACTTGAATATTATAATACTGATTTAAATGAAGAAAAAAGAATAATTCAAGATAATTCTCAAAATAATCTTAACCTTTTAATAAATAAATGTAATGTTATGTGAACAAAAAAAACAGTTAAAGAAGTATTTGAAACTAGTGAAGATATTGAAAATTCATTATATAGACTTGCAATGAGTGGACTTAAGATTAGATTTAAAAGAAAAGAAGTACCAGTTTTATATTTAAAAAGATTTGAAAAAGAATTTGCAGTATTTAAAGAACTTAATTTTTGTAAATATCTATTAATAGTTTATGATTATGTAAAATATAGTTTTGAAAATGGAATTTTAGTAGGACCCGGAAGAGGTAGTGCTGCTGGTAGTTTAATTTGTTATTCATTATTTATTACAGAAATTGATCCAGTAAAAAATAATTTAATATTTGAAAGATTTTTAAATAAATATAGAACTAACCTACCTGATATAGATATTGATATACAAGACAATAAAAGAGATAAAGTAATTAATTATATTTTAGAAAAATATACTGACTACCATAGTGCACAAATTATTACATTTCAAAGAATTAAATTTAAAAGTGCTGTTCGAGATATATTAAGAACATTAATAACCGATATTACAAATAAGCAAATTAGTCATGAAATTAAAGAAATTTTTTCTAGAGAAAATTTAATGTCTGCTATGACTTTTCAAGAAACTAAAGATCCTCCAATTAAAAAAATTATAAATACAAACAAAATTACTAAAATGATTTCATATAGTTATCCAAATAATAAAATTTGAAAATTTGTATTTAAAAATGTTGGTAAAATTTATAATTTTCCGAGAAATATAGGAATACATCCTGGAGGAGTAATAATTCATAAAGAATCCTTAAAAAATGAAACAGGTATTATAGTTAATAAAGCAAAAAAAATTATCACACAATTTGATATGAATGATTTGGAAGAACTAGGTTTTTTAAAAGTTGATATTTTAGGATTAACTAATTTAACAACTATTATAGATTGCTTAAAAAATATTTACAAAACCTATAATATATCTATTAATTTAAATAAAATCCCTTTAGATAACCAAAAAACATTTAAATTATTATCAAGTGGAGATACCGAAGGACTGTTTCAATTAGAATCACCTGGTATGCGAAGTGTCCTTAAAAAAATGAAAGTTAATTCATTTGAAGATATAGTAGCTGTGATTAGTTTATTTAGACCAGGACCAATGAAAAATATTGATCAATATATTAAAGGAAAAAATAATCCTAATAAAATATCATATCCAAATGAAATTTTTAAGAACATAACACAGTCTACATACGGAATAATTGTTTTTCAAGAACAAATAATACAAATATTAGTAAATATTGCTGGCTTTTCATTAATGGACGCTGATATGTTTAGAAGAGCAATAAGTAAGAAAAAATCAGATATATTTAATAAGTATCATGAAAAATTTATTCAAAATGTCATAAAAAGAAATAATACAAAAGAATATGCTGATTCAATGTATGATATTATTGAAAAATTTTCTAATTATGGATTTAATAAGTCACATGCATATTCATATGCCTTAATAAGCTACTATACTGCTTTTCTAAAAGCAAACTTCTTTTTACCCTTTTATTGCTGTCTATTAAATAATTCACTTGGTAATGATAATAAAATCACCATTACACTTAACTCACTAAAAAGTAAAGGTATTAATATATATCATTCATCTTCAAAGAATGTATATAATGAATTTACAATTAAGAATAATTCAATATACACACCACTTTGAATAATTAAAGGAATAACTGTTAACGCGAATAAGAAAATATATGATTTGTTTAAAAAAATTAGCCTAGAAGATAAAATAAATAAAATATTTTTTGAAATATGTCAAGAAATTCAATTACCAATTATTAAAGAATTGATTAAATATGATTTTTTTCAAAATTTATCTATTAAAAAGAATATACTCCTAGAAAAAATAGACGAAATATATAAATGAGCAAAATTAGGAGATATTGATATTCCTTTTTCTTTTAAATAACTTAAAATAGTAATATGGAAAAAAAGCGTCTTGTTTTAATTGATGGTATGTATTACGTCTATCGTTCGTTTCTTTCAAATTACCATAAAAAATCTAAAAATAAATATTCACCTGTATATTTATTTATTATCACGATTAAAAGAATAATAAAAAGCAATCCAGGAGCAAATTTTTTTGTTGCTTTTGACGGAAAAGGAAAAACTTATCGTTCTGAATTATTAAATGCATATAAAGCAAATAGACCTAAAATGGATCCTAAATTAATCGAAATACTTCCAAAATTTAAACAATTTTTATCACTTTATAAAATCCCTCAATACACAATAAATAATTATGAAGCTGATGATCTTATTGCTACGCTTGCTAAAAAATATGAAAAAAAGGGGAAAGAGTGAGAAGTTTTGATTTATACATCTGACAAGGATTTATTACAATTGATTTCTACTCAAACATCTGTTTTTTTAGATAATGTAAAAAAAGTTATTACGATTAATAATTTTGAAGAAGAAATAAAGCTAAAGTATAAATATTTTATAGCCTGAAAGGCTATTGCTGGTGACTCTTCTGATAATATAAAAGGAGTTCCCGGAATAGGGAAAATCGGCGCAACAAAACTTTTAAATGAATTCGCGGGGATTGAAAATCTTTTAAATAATATTGATTCAATCAAAAATGAAAGGCAAAAAAAATTGATGTACTCTCATAAAGATAAAATTAGAATGTATATGAAAATTATAAAATTAATAACAGATATTGAACTTTCTGATTTTAACATAGAACAATTGGATAGATATGATCTTTCAAATAATGAAAAACTACGAATAAATAACTTTTATAAAAATATACAAATTTGATCAATAGTTGAGAAATAGGTTAAAATGCCAGAATTACCTGAGGTACAAACGGTTGTACAAACATTAAGAAAATTAATTTTAAATAAAAAAATTATAAACGTAATAGTGTTATGACCAAAAATTTTAAAAAACACTAACATATCTCAATTTAAAAAGCAAATTATAGGACAACAATTTACAAGAGTAGAAAGAAGAGGTAAAACAATAGTTTTATTTACAAATAAATATATACTTTTGTCACACCTAAGAATGGAAGGCAAATATTATTTTATTACTGAAAACTCTATTAAAGATGAACATAATAAAAACCACTATATGATTCATTTTATTTTTGAAGATAAAAGTGAATTAATATATCATGATACTAGACGGTTTGGTACATTTCACATATATAACAAGAATGACTTTTGTAATAATATTGTATCAACACCATTAAATAAATTAGGTTATGAACCTTGAAATACAAATTTAACAAGTACATACCTTTTTTCTAAAATAAAAAACAGAAATGTTGCAATAAAAACACTTTTACTAAATCAAGAAATAATTGCTGGAATAGGAAATATATACGCTGATGAGATTCTTTACTGTTGTAAACTATTTCCTAGTAAAAAAGGTAATCAGATTACAAAAAATGATTGTAAAAATATAATTAAATATACAAAAATAATCCTTAAACAGGCAATTAATTGCGGAGGAACAACTGTGTCATCATTTAGTCATGGTAATGGGATAGATGGAAAATTTCAAAATTATTTAAATGTTTATGGAAAAAAAGGTTCGCCTTGTAAAATTTGTAAATCTCCAATATTAAAATGTAAAATTAATGGAAGAGGCACACATTGGTGTAAAAAATGTCAAAAAGAATAATATGTTTATCAGGACAAATAGCTTCTGGGAAAACAATGATACTAAATAATATTACATCACATAAAAATATAATGTGTATAAACGCTGACCATATTTTATTTAGTAAATTGTATCTTAAGAATCAAAAAGGATATGAAATTATTAAAAATAATTTTGGTAACAATTTTGTAAACAAAAAAGAGGTAAAAAGAGATGCACTTTTTAATTATCTTTTTAATAATAGAGATAAACTAAATTTATTAGAAGAAATAATCTGGCCAATTTTAGCAAATGAACTAGAAAAAATAATTACTCAATGTCAAGAAAAAATAATTATCTGTGAATTAGGTATTTATCAAAAAGCAATTAAATATTTTGGAAAGTTATTTAATGAAGTGATATATTTGGATATATCTGAAAATGTTCAATTAGATCGATTAGTTAATTTTAGAAATATGACCTCAAACAAAGCAAAGAAAACTTTAAAATTATTAAATATAAAAAAAACCTATAATCCTTGATTATATATTAATACTACAAATTTATCTAAAGGTGAAGTTGTTAATATAATTAAAAATTTTCTTGAAATTAACTAAATTTTAGTAGAATTATAAATATGAGAATTCCACTTTCCTATAATGATTATCTTTTTGTTGAAACAAATTCAATTTTTTTTGATGTTGATAAAAAAACAATTTTATTCTTATATCAGCCAATTATGTCAAAAAATGCGTCACTTTTATATTTTTTCTTATTAGAAATAAGTAATAGTCATGTAGATAATGAAATAATGCATACTTCAATTTTAGAAGGTCTTAGATTATCGTTAGATGAATTCATTATTGCAAGAAAAAGTCTAGAATCGTTTTCCTTAATAAAAACATATTATAACGCTGAGTCTAAAAAATATAGAATAGTTATTTTTCCTCCTTTAACACCTAGTACTTTTTTCAAAAAAAAGGCACTTTTTTTAAAATGACAATCTGCTGTTTCAAAATCTACAAACGAAGTTTATACTAAAATATTAGGTACAGTAAAAAATTCTAAAAACAAAGGTATTGATATTTCTGCTAATATTGATGAATATTTATTTTTAAATAAGGAAATTAAAGAAGTAGAAAAAGTTGAATATAAAAATCGAAGAAAAATTAAATCAATGATCATTAATTACGATTGATTATTTAAAAATAATGATAATAAACAAATAGTTTGTTCTCAAAAAATTTTAGACGAAATCGAAGCATTGAGATTTGTTTTCGGAATTAATTCTGCTATTATTAAAAAAATAGTAGAAAAATCTATTGTAAAAAATATTGTTGATTGAAAAATATTTTCGAAAGAAGTAAGAGAAATACTTAAAAAGTGAAACAAATATCTACCGAATTTAAATATAGATACTGAAATTTCAAAAGAAAAGACAGATGAATTTAAAAAAGCTAAAGAAATTATGAATCGTTTAACTGTTTTTGAATACTACATTTTTATATATGGAGATGAGCCCAATAAAGCATTGTTAAGAGAATTACTTAAAATTATGAGAACACACGAGTTAACTAGTGAATTAATGAACTGCTTGCTTGATTTTTCATTTATAAAAAATAAAAAATTAAGTATTAATTATATTAAGAAAATAGCAGAAACTATTCAAAAAAATAATTTATATTCACTAGATGACTTAATGATTCATTTAATTAATTCAATGAATATACGAAAGGAAAAAATATCATTAGATGATATTGATGTAGATAATACTAATATATCAGATCTACTTAAAAAATAATGGAAGCCATAATAAAAACAATTTTAGAGAAATCTTTAAAAGATAAAGATCTAAATAAAATTCTTTCAAAACTAACAGAAGAAGAGCAAATTAATTTTATAAGAAGAAATATTGGTGATATCAGCTTATATTTTAATCAATCTAAATGTGCTAGTTGTGAGTCATTAGATAAATGCTTAAATTCTAATCCAGGATATCAATTAAAGTTGCAAAATAAAGATGATAAATGTTGTTTTGATTTTAAAATGTGCGAAAAGAGAAAAAAGAAAGTTGATCATCAAAAAATGATAACTAAAAAAATTTCAATAAATGATTTTACTAAAAACGAAGATAGCCTTAATTTAATTAATATTGAAGAAAAAGACCTTACTCCAGAAACTAAAGCAGTTAAAATATTAATAAAATTATTACAAAAACAATCTAAAGATCCGAAATCAATATATTCATACTATATTTCTTCTAGAGAAACACTATTTAAAAGAAAATTATTTATTTCATTTACAAATGAACTTATTAGAAAGAATAAAGACTACGTTGTTGCATTTATTAAGATTACTAATGTTTCAAAACTTATAAAGGAATCATTTGATAATTATTCTAAAAAGACGAAATTAAATAGTATTATTGACAGAGCTATGCATTCTAATTTATTAATAATAGACGGAATTGATGCTGAATCTTTTAAATCATGGTTACATATGAACTTTCTTTATGAAATAATTGAATATCGTAATTGTAATAACCTACCAATAATTTATTTAGCAAATCATGAACTTGATAAGTTAAAGAAATATTTTATTAAATCAGGCGAAGCACATATTGTTAATAATTTTATGGAATTGTTAGAAGAAACATTAAAAATGAAAACACAAAAAAATAAAAAATTTAGAATATATTCACTAAATTAAAAAGAATCTTTTTTTCTTTTTGTAGGTCTTGCTATTTTTCTTATTATATTAAAGTTACTTTTTTTAGGTTCAATGGCGATATTTTTTTTCTTAATTTTTTTTATTTTAGTATCTAGTTTTAAATCATTTTTCTTTATAATTTTTAAAATAATATTTATGAAAAAAATAATAATTAACAATACAAGTATAGTAATAAAAACTGCTCTCACTCATTCAAATGACATTAGATTTTCAAAAAAATTATTTATTGCAAAGAACTTCATAAAATTATTATAAAATATTTTTTTTATATATTAATTTATTAATATAATTTAATATATTTGATAAAATACTAAAAGGTAAAATATGAGAAAAAAAATAATAATCGGAAACTGAAAGATGAACATTACATCATCAGAGGCTATCAAGTATATGAATATATTTAAAATAGAGGTTGAAAGTATTAAAAATATTGATTTTGGTATTGCAGCCAACTATTTATCCCTCCCAATAGTTAATAATTATGAATGTATAACTGTAGCTCAAAATTGTAACTATCATGAAAAAGGAGCATTTACAGGTGAAACATCAATTGAAATGCTTAAATCAATTAATATTGAATGAGTTTTAATTGGTCATTCTGAAAGAAGAAGTTGTTTTAATGAAACTAATGATAAATGTAATCTTAAATTAAAAGCATTATTTAAAAATAATATGTTCCCAATACTATGTGTTGGTGAAACTATTGAACAATATGAAAAAAATGAAACTAAAACTGTAATTAAAACCCAAATCACTTCTTGTCTTAAAGGGTTGAAGAAAGCAGATGTAATGAAGATTGTAATAGCATATGAACCAATATGAGCAATTGGCACAGGTAAGCAAGCAACACCAGAAATTGCCCAAAATGTTTGTAAATATATTAGAGAAATAATTAGTGAAACGTTTAGTGCTGAAGTTTGTGAAAAAATACGAATACAATATGGTGGATCTGTTAATGAAAACACAGTTAAAGATATAATGAAAATGGAAGATATAGACGGAGTTCTTGTTGGTGGAGCTTCGTTAGAACCAAAAAGATTTGGACAATTAATAAAAAACTCATAATGAAAAAAACAATATTATTAACAATACTTGATGGCTTTGGATGAATCAAAAATAATGATGGTAACTCAATAAACAATTCAAAACTTATTAATTTTAGAAAAATTTTTAATAACGAACCCTTTATAACAATAAATGCTTCTTCTACATATGTTGGTCTTCCTAAAGGACAAATGGGGAACAGTGAAGTTGGACACATAAATATTGGAACGGGTAGAGTTGGTTTGCAATCGATAGAATTAATAAATAATTCAATAAAAAGTGGTAAGTTTTATACTAATAATACTTTAATTAAAAACCTTAAACAACTAGAAAAAAGCAATGGTTCATTAAATATAATGGGATTATTAAGTAAAGGTGGTATTCATTCACATGAAGAACATATATTTGCTATATTAAAAGCTGCTTCAAAGTTTAATTTTAAAAAATATTTACATATCATAACTGATGGTAGAGATACTACTAAAAATATTGCAAAAAGTGATGTTGAAGAATTTTTAGAAAAAATAAAACAAAGTCAAATGAAAAACATATACGTTGCATCAATTTCTGGCCGTTATTTTGCTATGGACCGTGATAAAAGATGAGAAAGAATTGATAAAGCGTTAGCTGGATTATATGCTGATAAAGATAATGCTAAATCATTTAATAATGTTATAGATTATATTTCAACTTCATATAAAAATAACGAATATGATGAGTTTATTCAACCTGCATATAATAAATCAATAGATTATAAAATAGCAAAAAATGATTTAATAATAATGTGCAATTTTCGTCAAGATAGAGCTATCCAAATAACAAGTTGTTTATCAAATGAAAATTATATTCATAAATGTCCATATTCAATTGAAGGTATAAAGTTATTATCGATGAGAAAATACGCTGATAGTGTTATAGGTGATATTATGTTTCCATTAACTGTTTATAAAAATACCCTTGGTGAATTTTTAAGTGAAAAAAACTATAGTCAACTAAGAATAGCAGAAACTGAAAAGTATGCTCATGTTACATTCTTTTTTGATGGTGGTAAAAATATTAAAATAAAAAATTCTGACAGAATTCTTATTGATTCACCAAAGGTTAAAACATATGATTTATGTCCTGAAATGTCAGCTTATAAAATTACCGAAAAGGTTTGTAGTAATATTGGTAAATATGATGTAATTATTTTAAACTTTGCTAATGCTGACATGGTAGGTCACACTGGTAACTATGCTAAGTCTATTGAAGCTATTAATGTACTCGACAAATGTATTGGTAATATTTATGCTAAAATTAATAAGATATCTGGAACTCTTATAATTACAGCAGATCATGGAAATGCTGAAACAATGTTTACTAAAGATGGTGATATCAACAAAAAACACTCAGTAAGCCCAATACCTTTATGTATTATTAACAAAGACTTTGAATTTAAAAATGAATATCTTAATTCAACAGTTGGATCACTTTGTGATATTGCTCCAACTATTTTAAAAATATTGGGAGAAAAACAACCTAGTGAAATGACTGGAAAGGTATTAATTAAAAGGAAATAAATGGAAATAAAAAAAATTGCAATTTTAACAAGTGGAGGAGACTGTTCTGGAATGAATGTTGTAATTAGAGCAGTTATAAAAAGTGCTCAATATTATAATCTTGATATAGATCTAGTTAAAAATGGATATCAAGGTATTTTAGATGAAGATATTGTTAATATAAATGATTTTAAATATGAAGGCAACCTGTTGAATAGAGGTGGAACCATTCTTGGTACATCACGTTGTATAGAATTTAAAAATAAAAACATTCGTGAAAAAGCTATTGAAATATTAAAAAAACACAACATTGACGCTCTTATTACTTTGGGAGGAGATGGAACGTTTATGGGTGCTAAACTTCTTACTGAAGAAGGAATTCCGTGTATTGGAATACCTTGTACAATAGATAATGATATTCCATCAACTGATGAATCAATTGGTTTTAATACTTGTGTACAAAAAGTTATTGATGCTATTGAAAGTATTAGAGATACAAGTTTTAGTCATAAAAGATGTTGTATAGTTGAAACTATGGGTAGATATTGTGGCAACATAGCAATATTTGCTGGAATAGCAACTGGCTGTGATATATGAGCACTACCAACAACTAAACATAAAACTGAACAAGAAATTATTGAATATGCTTCAAAAATATTATTAAATAGAGTTAAAAATAATAAAAGGTTTACTATTTTTATTATTACTGAAAATCTATATAATATTTTTAAAGTTGCTGAAAAAATTGGTAATAAAACCAATATAGTTACTAAAGCTTCACGGCTAGGCTATTTACAAAGAGGAGGCTCTCCTGTTTTTAGAGATCGTTTAATTGGTACTAGAATGGGTATTAAAGCGGTTGAATTATTAATAAAAGAAATTAATGGAGTTTGTATCGGAATTAAAAATAATAAAATTATCCATACAGATATTTATAAATCAACTAAAATACCAGAAAATCAATATAATGATGTAATTGAAGATTGAAAAAAAGTAACACTTAAAAAGGGAAAAAATGAGTAACAGAAAAACAAAAATAATAACAACTATTGGCCCTTCTAGTCAATCAAAAGAAAAAATTAAACAATTGATTTTAAGTGGAGTATCTACTTTTAGATGTAATTTTTCACATGGTGACCATGAAGAACAATTAAATAAAATTAATATTATTAAAAAAGTAAGTGTTGAAGTGGGAATTCCTGTAACATTGCTTTTAGACACCAAAGGTCCAGAAATAAGAACACATTCATTTAATGGAAAAGTAAAAATCGAAAAAGATTCACTTTTAAAGGTTTACTTTAAAAAGGAAATAATGGGAAATAATAAGGAATTTTCAGTTACATATCGTAATATTTGTAATAATATTAGTGTTGAGCATGATCTTTTATTAGATGACGGAAAACTTACCTTAAAATGTGAAAAAGTAACTAATGATTATCTTGTTGTAAAAGCAATGAATACTCATATTGTTAGTTCAAAAAGATCCATAAATATTCCGGATTCACCATTATTAATTGAATTTTTAAGTGATAAAGATAAGAAAGATATACTTTTTGGTATAAAACATAATTTTGATGTTATTGCAACATCATTTGTTAGAAATAAAAAAGATGTAAATGATTTAAGAAGTTTTTTAGATGCTAACTCTGATCGAAAAATTAAGATTATGTCAAAAATAGAATGTCGTTCTGCTTTAGACAATCTTGATGAAATTATTGATGGATCTGATGCAATAATGATTGCAAGAGGTGATTTGGGAATCGAAATTCCTTTTTATGAAGTTCCTTATTGAGAAAAAGAGATTATTGGCCGTGTTTCAAAAACAAATAAACCTATTATTGTTGCAACACAAATGTTAGAATCAATGTGTTCAAATAATGTTCCAACAAGAGCAGAAGTAATGGATGTATATTGTGCATCATATTTTGGAGCAGATGCTACAATGCTAAGTGGTGAAAGTGCTAACGGTGATTATCCAATAGAATCTACTAAAACTATGTCAAAAATTATTTGAAAAGAAAATATTGATAATCCCAACAAAAAATTATTTATTGAAAGTAAAAATAACCTTTCAGATGATGCTAAAAAATATGATGCAATTGTTTTTACAGATGAATACCATGAAGATATTCCTAAAATAGCTGCTTTAAAAACTAACTGTTATGTCATAATTATGAAATCAAAAATAGATCATTTTGCTCATAATAAATATGGTTATTATTATGGAGTATATTATAATTTAACATATAAATTAAATGAAACTGATGAAGAAATTGCAAATTCTATGGAAAAATTTTATGGAATTAAAATTGATCATAATAAATTAAAAAGAGTTTATTAATTAATTTTTCTTCAGTTAATATATTTTACTCAGTCTTCAGCTGCTAGTTTAATAGAAACATGCTCTTTTATAGCATCGTTACTATCGCGATATTTAATTAAGGTTTTACATATCTTTAATATATTTTCAAAGTCAAATGTATAAATGTGATAGTTACCAGAATTATCAAAATAAACTACAGCTGGCTTAGTATCTTCTGGTTTACCTAATATCATTCAATATAAACATACTTGTAAACTATATCTTAAATGACCTAATGAATATTCTTTATTTTTTTTCTTTTCAAGTATTTGTCATTGGTCAAATTTTTTGGGAACTAAATTATGTTCATTAAATCACTTACAATGATTTTCATATTCATCTTCATTAATATTTTTATAATTGTATTCTTTAAATTGGCCTTTTGTTTTTCAATCAACAACATATTTTTGGTTATCCATTAACATTAATGCATCAATATAACCATGTATTGGAAATTTATCATTATTAGGGTGAACTTGAACATCGCTTATTTTAACATCGTGTTCATTTAAAAATTTTTTAACACCATCTAAACATTTTTTAGATTCTTCATACACTTCATTAGCTTCATTTTTAACTTGATCATTATTTATTCTAGAAAGAATTTTAGAAACTGGTCTTAAATTTAATTCATCAGTTTTAAAATAATCTTCTAATGCTCAATCAATAGCAACACCCCTAAATATTCCTTTTTGAACTGGATAAGAGAAAATATCAATTCCTGGAAAATAAAGGTTCAATAATTTACTTACACTTATCTTTTTAATTGCTTCCATATATTAATATTATATAGAAAAGAACCACATTCCCATTAACAATGATATTAAATGATTATTGTTATAAAATAATAAAATGATTAATATAAAATTCCCAGATGGTACAGTAAAACAATACAAAAAAAGTGTTTTAGTTAATGAGGTTGCTATTTCAATTTCACAAAGTATATCTAAAAAAATAGCGGGAGCAATATTAAATAATAAAATTGTTGTTGGAAAAGAATATCAGATTGAAAATAATTGTGAAATAAATTTTCTAACAGATTTAAAAGACCCTAGATTAAAAAGTATTATCGGAAAAACAGCAGGTATTTGTACTGCTAATGTTTTACAGACATATCATTTAGCAAAAATTTATAAGATTGATTTCATTGATGATAAATTTTATGTTGATTTTTTATGTAAGGAAAACATTAAATTAAATGAACTTAATAAAATTAATAATGAAATAGTAAAATTATCTAAAAAGAATTTACCTATAAAAATTAAAAAGAGTGGTAAAAATGACTCATCCTATGAATTAAATAATCAATTATATAATGATTTATATGGCTATTTAGATAATACAAATAAAGTAAAAGCTGTAAAACTACTAACACTTTCAGGAGTATATTTAGATAATAATAAAAGCAATATAATGGTGCAAAGAATACATGGTATTGCATCTTTTTCAAACGAAGATATAGAAAAAAAATTAAATAATATTGAAGAACAAAAAAAACATGATCACCGATATATAAATAATAAAGTTGATTATTATATGCTAAGTCCAATAGTTGGACCTGGATTACCTTTGTGAAAAGAAAACGGAACAATTGTTAGAAATGTTATTCGAGACTATATTGAAAATATAGAAAGAGAGGCTGGTTTTTTAAGAGTATGTACGCCAGTTTTAGCATCAATAGATTTATATAAAACTAGTGGTCATTTAGAACATTATAGTGAAACAATGTTCCCGTCAATTATTATTGATAATGAAAAATTAGTTTTAAGACCTATGACATGTCCTCATCACTGTATTTTGTATTCAAGTGAACTTAAAAGTTATCGCGATCTTCCAATAAGATACTGTGAAGATGCATGATTATATAGAAATGAATATAGCGGAGCTTTAAGCGGACTAGAAAGAGCAAGAAACATGTGCTTGACTGATGCTCATATTTTTTTAACAGAAAAACAACTAGAATCAGAGATTATAAGTTCATATAAAAAAATTGAAAGGGTTTTAAAAGATTTCAAAATTAATATAAGTTATATTTCTTTAAGTCTACCTGATTTTAATGAGTCTCACAAGTACTATAATGATACTAAAATGTGGGAATTAGGTATTAATGTGTTGAAATTAGCATTAAAAAACATGAATATTAAATATAAAGAGATGGTTGGTGAAGCTGCTTTTTATGGACCTAAAATTGACATTCAAATAAAAAATACTTTAAATCATGATGTAACTTTAGCTACTTTACAGCTTGACTTTCTTTTACCGAAGAGATTTAAATTAATATATGTTGATGAAAATAATGTTAAAAAACATCCTATTTTAATTCACCAGGGGTTAATCGGAACTTATGAAAGATTTATTAGTATTTTAATAGAACAAAATAATGGTCATTTACCACTTTGATTATCACCTTTGCAAATCGCTGTTATTCCAGTAAGTAATAAACATCACTTAGAATACTCAAATAAATTTAATAATCTTTTGAAGAAAAACAATATTAGATCTAAAGTCTTTGTTAATGAAGAACGCTTATCATACAAAATTAGAAATTGTGAAATGAAAGCTGTTAATTATATATGTATTATTGGTGATAAAGAAATAGAAAATAAAACAGTTTCATTAAGAAATTGCCAAAATGGTAAAATAAAAGAAATTACTGCTAATAATCTTATTAACTTTCTTCTTTTAGAAATTAAGAAAAAATAATGATAACTAAAAAAGACTATATAGCAATTTTATTAAGATGCGATAAAACATTTAATAAAAGTTATGAAGACTTATCATTAGAATTTCCAGAAACTGAAGAAGAATTATTTGATGAAAAAAAAGAAGAGGATTCTGAAAGTTGATTTGATTATGATGACAAAAAATTTAATTGAAAAATAAATATTGAAAATTCCAAACTTAAATATCCATATAAATTAAAAGAATACGAACTTATAAGAAGTGAGTTTCTAAATTTTATTGAAGAAAAATATCAAAATTATAAATTTTATAATCTTAATAATAATACTGATTATGTTAATCTAACAAATATAGAAAATAATCTTGACGGGTTATATTTTAACACTTTTGCAAAGGTTGAAGATGTAATATCACGTCCTCCAATTATTCTTAAAAATGAAAAAGGAATAGAACTTATTTATTTTTTTACATCAACTTCTCCAAAACGGATTCATAATTTTAGAATTTTATATGATTATTGAGTATGTAAAAAAGCAAAAATTAAAATTAATAGTATATGTTACTTTCTAATAAAAAAAACTGGTAATCAAAAAGGTAAATTATCATTTAAAAAGTTTATTATACTTATGAAAACTAAAACTTTAGCTAGTGGTAAATATAAAAGTTTTGTAGAAAAAAATGATGAGGCATTATGTGATGTTTCTAAAACAATTATCCCTTCCCTTGAAAGAGGCGATATATTACTTAAAAAAAATGGACTATATGATAAAGAAAAATTTTGAAAAGATATTTATCGTTATGAAAATATTACAATTTTAAACAACGATTATAATTATGTAAACAAAGTTTGTCAAGGGATTTATGGACCATGTCCATATTTTCAACAATGTTCTAAACAAAATCTTCAAAAAGAATGAAAAGCATTAACATATAGTGGAAATGTATTTTCTGGTAATGTTGAAATAAAAAGTAGATTAAAAGAACGTCAAAACTTTAATATTAATAAAGCAAATCTTAGGGACTATTATCGTTTTTTAAAAGATGATAACAAATATGACATTTTAATAAATAAAACGGAGATCAAAAAAGAATTATCTTTATATAGAAAAAAAATTATTTGATTTGATTTTGAAACAATAAGTACTCCATTTTCTGTTGTTAAAAAATGACCTTTACCATTTTGACATTTACCTTTTCAATGCTCTATAATAATTACTAATAACCTAAAGCAAGTTGATGAACAGATTAATCTAGTTTATGATCCGCAGAAAATTACTTATGAAAATCTAAAGGAAATTATAGATAAACTATACTTTAAAGATTTTATTTACGTTGTATATAATAAATCTTTTGAAGTTACAGTACTTACTAAAATGAAATATTTATTTAGTATGGATCCTAATACAGTTAATAAAATAGATTATATTATTAAAAATATTGTTGATTTAGCTGATTTTTTCCATGTTAAAAAAGACAAATGGTGTTTAAAAATAAAAGAACTTAAAGGCTTTTATAGTATTAAAATTATTAATAAATATTTAAATAAACATGCAAATTGAATTTATGATTCTAACAATGTTTCTAATTATAAGGATTTAAATAATATTCAAAATGGATTAGAGGCAACATCTACCGGAAAAGGTAGATTTTATAATTTAATAAAAGAGCAAATATGATTAGATTATACTAAGGATTTAAAGTCATATTGTGAATTAGATGTTAGAATGATGATTTATTGTTTTAAATTTGTATTGAGTTTACTAAATAAAGATAAAAGAAATGATGAATTAAAAATTAAATGAATTAATTAGAATTTTATGATATACTTTTTTTATAAAAAAGAAGTACTTTCTTACTACAAGTTAAACGAAGTAGTTAAATAATAAATAGAAAGTGCATAGCACTTTTTTTAATAAGGAGCATACATAAAATTTAAAAAAATTAAAAAGCGAAGAGAGATTCCTCTTGTTAACGAATATATTCGTTTTCCAGAAATAATGGTAATTGATAAAGATAAGAAAAATATAGGTAAAATGAAACTAGGTGATGCACTTGATTTAGCATATAAAAATAATGATGATTTATTTTGTGTTGCTCCTAACGCAATACCTCCAGTTTGTCAAATAGGTGATTATTCAAAATGAAAATTTAATCAAAATAAATCAATACGAAAATATAATAAGACTCAAAAAACTAAAAAAGTAAAACAAATAAGATTTAGAGCTTTTATTGGTGAAAACGATTTAAATATAAAAGTAAATAAAACAATAGAATTTTTAAAAAGCGGTTATAAGGTAAAACTTTCAATGGCTTTATACGGTAGACAGATGGCTAATAAAGATGAACTTATTCAAACAATGAATAAATTTATTAATAAATTAGAAGATCACGGAAAACCTATTACAGATGTAATTCAACGCGGTAAATTTTTTGATGTAGTGATAGTTCCAAATAAGTAGGTAAAAATGAAAAATAAATTAAAAACAAAAAAAGCAATTGCGAAAAGAGTTAAAAGAACTGCAACGGGTAAATTGCTAAGAGGGAAGGCTTTTACATCACATTTAGCACTAAATAAAACAACAAAACAAAAAAGACACCTTAGAAAAGGAACAGTTGTATCTAAATCTGATGCAAAAAGATGAAAGAATTTAATTTAGAGGAATAAGATGGCAAGAGTAAAAGGTGGAACAACCACTAGAGCAAGAAGAAAAAAAGTTTTAAAACAAGCAAAAGGTTATTATGGAGCTAAAAGTAAGTTATATAAAACTGCTAATGAACAGTTGATGCATTCATTGCAATATGCATATCGTGATAGAAGAACTAAAAAAAGACATGCTAGAGCACTTTGAATTATTAGAATTAATGCTGCTTTAAAATCTCACAATATTTCATATAGTAAATTCATTAATGGTCTTAAAAAAGCAAATGTTGAAATAAACAGAAAAATGCTAAGTGAACTTTCAGCAAACGATATTGTTGGTTTCGCTAATATTGTAAATATCGCTAAAAAAACATTAGGGATTACAGTAGTTGAAGATAAAGTAAGCAAAGTTATTACAGAAGTTAAGGAAGACGAAGCTAAAAAAACTATTGATAGCAAAGAGATTATTGAACATTCTATAAAAAAGGTTATTAAAAAACCGATAAAAGAAGTTATTAAGAAACCAATAAAAAAAGTTATTAAAAAACCAATAAAAAAGGTTATTAAAAAACCAATTAAAAAAGTTATTAAAAAATCAACTAAAAAAGTTACTAAAAAACCGGTAAAAAAAATTATTAAAAAAGACATTAAAATATCTAAAACTAGTAAAGCAAAAGGTAAGGCTAAATAATGAGAATAGGAATTACTTTAAGATGCAATATTTGTAAAATGGAAAATTATCGTAATAAAAAAAATAAAAATAACACAACAGAAAAATTAAAAATATCTAAATATTGTTCAAAATGTAATAAAAGAACTAATCATACTGAAAGAAAAAAGAAATTATAATTTTATTTGTTTTGCGGTTCTTGGTAAAACAATAACATCTTTAATATTTTTAGTACCAGTCATATACATAATTAGGCGTTCAAATCCAAGTCCAAACCCAGCAGATTTATAATATCCATATTTTCTTAAATCTATATATCACTGTAATTCATCAAGTTTCATTTTTTTAGATAAGACAGCATTTTTTAATTTATTATATTCATTTTCTCTTTCGCTACCGCCCAATACCTCTCCAACACCTGGCATTAAAAGATCATATGCACTAACAGTTCTTTCATCACCATTTTGTTTCATATAAAATGGTTTTAAGCAACGGGGATAGTTATAAATTAATAATGGGCAGTTATATTTTTGTTCACATAAGTATTTTTCATGCTCTAGTTGGAGATCCATTCCTCACTTAATATCTTTATTAATAAAAATATTTTTATTCTTTTCTAATACTTCTATAGCTTTATCATAAGTAATTTTTTTACAATCATTATTAATAATATAATTTAATCTTTCACACAAGTCCAATTCATTTTTATTAGATAATAGTTTAAGATCATCTATACTTGTCTTTAATAATCATTTAGCACAATATTTTAATAATTCATAGCTCATACTAATAATTTCATCAATATTAGCAAATGCCATTTCGGGTTCTAGCATTCAAAATTCTGACGCATGCCTTAAAGTATTACTTTTGTCAGCTCTAAAAGTTGGACCAAATGTATATACATTTTTAAATGATTGGGCACTAAACTCACTTGTTAATTGTCCACTCACAGTTAATGAAACTGGTTTATTAAAAAAATTACCAGCAAGTTTAAATGTTTCACCAGCTCCTTCTACATCATTTGTTGTTAAAATAGGAGAATCAATTTTAATGAAATTATTTGTATAGAAAAAATTATTAATTGAATGAAAAAGTTCACTTCTTATTCTAAAAATTGCTTGAAAAGTTCGAGTTTTAATACGATATTGTGGTATTTCTCTTAAAAACTCTAGAGTCATTCTTTTTTTTTGAATCGGAAAGTCAGCCTCACAACTTGAAACGCATTCTATTTTTTCTGCAAGAATTTCCTTTTGATCATTTTTGTTTTTAACTATTCCGGTTACAAAGATAACACTTCCAATCAAAAACTTTCTAATCTCACTAAAATTTTTTAGATTATCTTTGTAAACAATTTGAATATCCTTTTGATAGCCATCATAAATACTTATAAAACCTATTTTATTTGATCCACGATTACTTCTTACTCAACCTTTTATCTCGATTTTTTGAGCATCATTATTTTTTTCTCATATTTTTTTTATTGTCATTTTTATATATTTATTTTAAGATAATTTTAGTATTTTATTAGTTTACATTCTTTTGTATATAAGCATTATAAGCAATCATGCCAGCATTATCAGTTGAAAGTCCCTTTTTAGGGAAATATACTTCATATTTTGAAAACAATATTGGGTATTTTTTTCTAAGAAAAGAATTTGCTGAAACACCTCCTCCAATAAGAATTGATTTTATATTTGGATATTTTTTAAGAGCTTTATTAATATTATTTTCAATTTGTAAAAAAGCATAATGCTGTACAGTTTTACAAATATCTTCGATTTTATATTGATTCTTGATATTTGTTTTTCTTGTAAGAGCTTGTTTAAAACCAGAATAAGAAAATGAAATTTCATCGTTAATGTTGAAAACTGGTAATTCAAAAATGATATTTCCTTGTTTTGCTAATTTATCAATTACAGGTCCGCCAGGATAAGATAAACCTAGGTGTTTGGCAATTTTATCAAGCGCTTCTCCAACAGCATCATCTCTTGTACTTCCTATTTCACGATATTCTAATATACTTTTAAGATAATAGATAGAACTATGACCACCACTAATGACAACTCCTATGGCTGGGTATTGTATATTACGTTTATAATTAATACACATAATATGTGATTCAATATGATTAATAGGAATTAATTTAATATTTAATAAATATGCAAGGGTTTGCCCTGCCACCTTTCCAATGTGCAATGAACCTACTAAGCCAGGTTCATGTGTATATGCTACGTGAGTTATATCTTTAACATTGATATTTGATTCTTCAAGTGTTTTTTTAATTACAACAGCAATATTATCACAATGTAATCTAGCAGCTAATTCTGGAAAAACACCTCCGTATTTATTATGTGATTTTGATTGTGATATGATTATATTAGAAATAATATTTCCGTTTTTAATTATTGCAGCACATGTATCATCACAACTTGTTTCAATACCCAAGATAATCATTATTTATTCTCCAAATAGTTAATATTACAGTCATTATTTAATACAAAATATTTTTTTATAATTGGAAATTTTTTAATGACAGTTTCTATTTCAGTAAAATTTTCATAATCATAATTATCGTTTTTATTTACTATTAATTTACTTGTTGTGTTAATTAACAAATAACATAAATTTTTAGATGCTTGTAATAATGATGTTTTATTTTTATTAAACAATCTTTGAAATTCTAATGTATTAGCGGTATATATTTCAATGTTTGGATAAATTATTTTAATCATCTTAATAATTGTTGATGCAACTCTTGTCCCAACAAATGATCCAGGACCGTTAGTTGTATAAATTTTTTTAACATTAGATAGCAAGATTTTATTTTTTTTTAGAAAATCATATAATACTTTAGGTGATTTTTCTGTATGTAATCTTTCGTGGTTTTTAATTAAAGAACACTTTAAGTTATTATCAATATAATAGGCGATAAGAAGGTAATGTGTTGATGTATCTAAAAAAAGTTCATTCATAGTTATTTATTATAAAAAAAATCAAAACCAAATCTTTTTTATCATGGTACGGGTAAAGGGACTCGAACCCCCATGCCTTGCAGCGCTAGATCCTAAGTCTAGTACGTCTACCAATTCCGCCATACCCGCACATAAAAATTATAGTAAAAAATTATACATTTTTTAGATATGTTAATTCAAGGTCAATACCTTTTACAAGTTTTTGACTATTAAAAAAATCTAAATGGAGTATTGTTAAACCTTTATTACATTTAACATTTGGAAAATTATCTAAAAGTTTCTTAATGGCAATAAATGTATTTCCTGTAGCAGCAACATCATCACAAATAATAACATTATATTCTTTATTCTTATCAAATGCACTTTTTGAAATAACTAATGTAGTGGATGCATATTCTAATTGGTAGGTTACTGAATAAACTTCTCCAGGTAATTTTCCAAGTTTTCTAACCGGGATTATTCCAATATTTTTTTTCAAGGCAACTGGTGTAAAAAATAAAAATCCCCTTGCTCCTACTGTAACTATTGTGTTAATTTTATCTGTAATTTTGCTTGAAAGCTCATCAACCAAACTTCTAAACAAATAAGGATCAATTAATATTGGTAATAAATCATAAAATTTAATACCCTTTTGTGGAAAATTCATCACTATCTTCATTTTATCTTGTCAATTTATCATTTCTTTCCTTTTTAAATGTTAAAATTATTTATTAGTTTTATTTTTATCATAATGTTCCAATAACTTAACAATATCATTAATAGTTTTAACTTTTTTTAATTCTTCTTCTGGAATAATAATGTTTAATTTTCTTTCGTTTGTAATAATAATTTGCATTAAATCTAAACTATCAAGTTCTAAAGTCTTAATTTTAGTTTCAAGAGTGATTAATTTTTTTTCAATACCAATTTCCACTAGTTCTTTAATAATCAGATCCAAATATTTATTCATATTAATATTATAGATGAAAATAATTAATTATATAATTCAGTTCAAGAATACATAACATTAGTACTTGAACTAATGTTTTCTTCGTATTTAGTCATAACAAAATATTGAATATTAACATTTGCAATTAGTTCAGGAGATTGTTTAAAACTAAAATCAAATTCTAAATTCAAAAAGTTATATCTATAATCTATTTTAACTTCAGCATAAAATGCATTTAAATATAAATTATTAAATTTATCTTTATTGATTTGATATGATTTAGCAACATCATCATAATAAATTGAATTAGCAACCTTATTTTTATCAACCAATCCGTTTAAGTATTTATTAATATTCTTTTTTAAATCATCATTATAATTATCATTATTGTGGGAGTTTGAACCACTATTTGCTTCAAAACTGTTAGTAATGATATAGATAATTATTGCTCCAGCTATAACAAAGGTAAATGTACCAATGATTAATTTAATAACTATATTTCTTTTTTTATTTGTTTTTATAATCATTTTCCGCTTTTACGATCATCTTGGTATTGTTTATTGTTAAATACATATTTTTTATAAAAAGTTGTATTTCAAAAATTTTTAGAAACAATTTTTTCAACATGAAAAGGATTTTGCTTTTTAAATATTGAAATAGAGTGAACAGATATATCAACTTTAATAGGAATATTAATGAATGTATTTATGTATCCATAAAAGTTTAAGGTACAAGAAATTGTATGAAAATATGCCAAAATTAAACCTTGTCTGCCATCTTCATCTTCATAATTTTTGTATGAAGATATCTTATCTGTAAATAAATCATAATATGTATATTGATTAATATATAGTTGGGATTCATTATTCTCTTGTCTAGAAGTTGTTGATAATTTATTATCTGTAATATTTTGGTATTTATAATCAGATATATATAAAGAACCAGCAATTTTTAATGAATCGTTTTTATTATCCAATCAGTTATACTTAAATAAATTAAATAATAAATAATTATTTATATCAGCATCAAAAGATAATTGAATGGTTTGTGTATTTACTAAAATAATCTTTTGATTCATATCAAATTTGATTAATGAAGGTATATTTATATTATATATATTGTTTTTAGAGGAAACAGAATTATTAAAGTTAATAAATGTTGATAAATTTAAATTACAGGTTAAAATATAATAATTTGATCTTTCTTCTTTATTGGTTATTGGATTATACATAATTAAATGCAAATTAAAGTACATAGGTATATGAATAGAGGGATCTTGTTTAGTATCATTAAAAATTCCCTTTGGGCAGTATAGTGTAAATGATTTATTTGAATAGGCATTTTTGTCAGTATTTACAACATTATTTACTTTGTTAGCTTCAGGTCCAAAACGATATGATAATTCAAATTTTATTTCAGGATCAAGCTGTCGATAAAAATGAATACCAGTTACGAATTCATATTGGTCAGTGTGATTATGATCTTTAATATTAAAATTAATCTCAATATATTCAAATGAAAAAATTTTTTGTTTTTGTTCATCTTTTATATTAAATATATTGAAACATTTATTATTATAATTATTTTGATTAACTAGAAAATTTTCTCAAAAAAAAGAACCAATTATTAAAATAAAAGAAAAAATTATTTTTTTAAACATTTATATTGTGGTCCTAATATAATTAATAAATTTATTTACTGCAATACCTTGTATTCTAAAATATGTACTTCTAGCATAATAATCAATTCATCATTTTTTAGCTTTTATATCGATAAAATTATTGGTAATCACTTTTCTTTCATCTTGTGATAATAAACTACATATTGTATCAACTATTAATATTGCGTTTTCTGGAGTAACATTTTTAAAATATTTACAATTTATTAATGAATTATCATCTTTTAGGATTTTTATCTTACATTTTTTATAAATCTCAATAATTTTTATTAATTCAATTTTTTTATCTAGCATATTTTCTAATTATATATACTCTAATATTGTTTTAGTCCTAAATATATATTTAATAAGTCTCATTAGTAAATTAGCATTTAGGAATTGCCACTATGTATTTATGTTATAATTTGTTAATAGAATGATGAATTCAAAAATAATAAAGCTAAATTATACTGTATCTGGTTGGCGTAGAATAATAGCTAAGTTTCTTGATCTAGTAATCCTAATGACAGTATCATTTTTGGTATTTTTATTAGTAAATATTAAAACAATGGATGCTTGAAAATCTTACTTTACAAATAATAATTTAAATGTAAATGTTCAAGAATATCAGTTTACAATACAGATGATTTTTTTTATTATAATAAATCCTCTATATTTTATTTTATTGCCTCTATTTTTAAATGGTAAAACATTTGGTAAATTGATTTGTAAGATAAAAATAGTTTCTTGTAATAGTGATAAAAAATTAAGCTTTAGAGAAATTTTAAAACATGAATTATTTATTACACAAATATATCCAATTATTGTCCTAATACTTTTTATTATTTTAATGATTAGGCAAAAATACAATTTAAATATAATATATGCTATTTCAGATATACAAATTATTTCTGCATTTATTAATTCATTTTATTTTGGAGCAAGTATTATTGTTTTATTCTTAATTATTAATTTAATTTTTTCTAAAAGTGGAATCAACACACATGATCGGTTTTCAAATACATTAGTTATAACAATCCAAAAAATTGTTAAAAAAAATAAAAATACAAATTCACAAAAATCATTGAATATCAATGATAAAATAAAAGAGATTGATAAAATATTAGATAATGAAAAAACTTAATATAGAACAAATTGAGATTATAAATAGTAATGCTTCTAATATTAGAATTATTGCTGGTGCTGGAACTGGTAAAACAACAATTTTAATTAGAAGGATTATAAAATTAATTAAGGGTGGTGTAACTCCAAGTGATATATTAGCGTTAACTTTTACAAATAAAGCTGCACATGAAATAAAAAAAAGAATCAACGAAGCTTTAAAAGAAGAAAACTTAGTAAATTCAAAAAGCGAGGTAGTGATCTATACATATCATGGTTTTTGTGTATATATACTAAATAGTGTTAAGGACCAAATAGAACAATTTTCCAAATATAATATTTTCCCATATCGTAAAAATAAAATAAAAAATATTATTAAAACAAGCTTTGTAGAAGAATTAGAAGTGTCACAAAATACAAATATTAATGATTTTATTTCTGAAATGAAAAGAAATATTTTACCCTTTACACATGAAATAGCACTTGAAAAACTTGAGAAAATTATTGCTAATTATAAGATACTAGAAAAGAAATATCCTTTAAATTATTATAAGGTATATAAAGAATATTTACAAATCCAAATCAGAGATAAATTTTGAGATTTTGAGGATTTATTAGTTTATTCATATCACGTATTATCTACACCAAAACTTCTAAAGTATTATAAAAAAAGAGGAAAATATATCTTCGCTGATGAGTTTCAAGATACCAATTTGATTCAATACTATATTATTAAGAAATGTAAATCTATTTCTGATGCAGATTTATTTGTAGTTGGTGACCCAGATCAGTGTATATATGAATGAAGAGGGGCGCACCCAAACATTTTACTAAATCATTTCCAAAAAGATTATCCCGATTGTAAAACATTTGTTATGGATATAAATTATCGAAGTTATAATAATATTTTAAAAACAGCAAATAATTTGATTTCCTTAAATTATAGTGATGAAATATCTGGATATAAAAAATTAATCTCAGAGTATCCACTTGGTACAAAAGTAAACATTATTAAAAATCTTAACGATAATCAACAAGCGAAATATATAATTCAACAAATACAAAAAAACCTTAAAACTAAAAAATATGTTCCAAATGATTTTGTAGTTTTATATCGTGCTAATTATATGTCCGGACGTTTTGAACTAGAGCTTGCATCTTTTGGAATAAACTATAAGGTAAATAAAGGTTTAAGCTTTTTAGAAAGAAAATCGGTAAAAGAAGTATGCTTATTTTTTTCTATTTTAATTAGTAAAAATAGTAATTCTTTAGAAGAAATTATTAATATTCCAAAAAGACAAATGGGTTATGCAAAAATGAAAAAAATATGAAAATATGCCCACTTTAATAAAATAACTGTTTATGATGCATTTTTAAATCATTATGAAAGTATATTTAATAATATATCCGAATCAATTTTAAACTTTATTAAAAGTATAAAAAAATATTCTTTACGAATGAATAAAAATATGCGAAACCCATCTGATATACTAAGAGATTTTCTTATTGAAATTAAATATTTTAATGAAATAAAAATACGTGATTTAAGTAATAAAAAACAGAATTTTAATATTGATAATGTTAATGAAATTCTTAAATTAATGTATGAACATTTTGATACAAATAAAAAGTTAGATAAAGTAAAATATTTAGATGATATTCTTCTTGATGGTAATGATAAAATAACAAATAATAGTGCTGTATCATTAATGACTATTCATGCCGCTAAGGGGTTAGAATTTAGAGTAGTGTATATTGTAGGAATGAGTATTGAAAAAATGGTTTTTAATAATACAAATCAAAATGAAGAGAGAAGAATATATTATGTAGGAATGACAAGAGCAAAAGAACAATTAAATTTATCATATTCATATAAAATGAGTAGTATTTTAAAATCAATAGTTGAACTCGATGATGAAGGATCTAGTAAAATTATTAACTTAACAAATAATTTATTTACCGATGTTAGCTTGTTTGAAACTTGAAAAAAGAAAGAGGATATTGATGCTGATACAAATTTAACAAACGAAACTATTATTCATCCAAGTTTTGGCAAAGGATATATTATAAGGGTTTTCACAAAAGGAAATTATCGGTTAGCTGAAATTGATTTTAAAGGGAAAGTAGTAACAATAAATATTAATTATGTATTAAATTTTTGCCAGGTAAAACATGAATAGAGTTGAAATAATTATTTTTATAATTATAATATGTATTTTAATATTAATTCCACTCGGTTGATTTGCTTATAATATGATAAAAAAATCTAAATCAATAGTAAAATATCCAACATTTAGTATTCGTGGTGAAATCCATAAAGATAATCAAGTTGTTAAATTAATAAATATTAAAGATAATACTAAAACCAATCTATTTAAAGATAAATATGTAAATATTAACCGATTTTATTTATCAATTGTTTCTCAAAATAAAGAAAAAATTATTGATATTATTAAAAAAATTCTTAACAAGGAAATTAGTATTGACGATAAATTAATAGAAATCGGAATTATAAATGGAAAAAAAGAAGAAATATATGAAGTTTGCTTTAATAGTTATGATGGTAAAAAATTAATTTTCACAATGCTTTATTCTAAAAGCGTTGGTGAAATTCAAGAAAAGAATATTAATAGTAATAAAATTCAAAAAATATTTAAAATTAAACCAATGAAAAAATTTACTGATTTACATAAGTTTGTTGATAAAGTATATTACCAAATTATTAATCATAACTATAAATATATGACATATATAAATATAAAAATTAAAAATTATAAAAATTATCCTATTTTCTTAAGTGATACAAATATTAATGCTCTATATGATAAGATATCAAACATTATTCGAATTAGATATCATAATTCATTTGTTTTAGAAAATAAAAAAGATGGTTCATTTACATTAATTAGACTTTTTAAAACTAATTGAAGTAGTTGATTTCTATTGTTACTAAACTTTTTTATTATAGGAAGAATTAAGGATCAAAACGTTAATAATGCATATTTTAGCTGAACCTTACTTTATATAATATTGAAGAAAAAAATTGATAAAATAGATAAAACTAAAATTAATGATATAATAAAAACTAATGAATTATTAAATTGCATTAGTAAAAAACATAAAAAAAATATATTAATATTGAATTCTGATAAGGATGCAAAAATTATTAAAAACTATCGACGTTATATTTATTTACTAATGAAAAGAAATGAATATAATCTAGAACCTGAATACATTTCAACATTTAATTATAAAAATTCAAAATATACATTTCCTTTAATTTCTCTTAAAGTAAATTTTATTAATAAAAAAACTGATAGAGATATAGCTAATATTTCAAGTAATTTTTGAGATGATATTTCAAATATTAGTAATTTTAAATATACATTATTGGCGAAAAAATTTATTAAATCAATTAAAAATTTTCAAGAAACTAAATTTATAATTATTGATTTTTCATTATTTATAAGTTCTAAGAAAATATTTTTAACATATCTAAAAAAATATCATAAAAATACTATTCCACTATTTTCTAATTATGAAAAATATTCAGAAAGAATATTTTTTAGTGCCTTAAAAGAGATTAGGGATAAAAAAATTAAATTTGGTTTATATAATTATAAAAATATAAATTCATATAATTATATTGAAACTTTTAATAAAACAATCAAGCCGCAATATATATTTATTGATGCATTTATTATAAAAAAATCCTTTAATGATCCCTATATCTTTAATAAGGTATTTTGTTTTATTAAACTATATGAAGGCAAGGAAATTGATATCTTCATTTCCGGATGTGATAATGATGATACTATAATAAAATATTGCAACAAAGACATATTTAAATTTACTAACGAAATTCAGAAAAGCTGAAGTAACGAATATGATAAAAATAAAACCAGAATACTTCCAAAAAATTTAATTATAATAAATAAATTAAAATCTTAATACAATTATGTAAAATATATAAGAGGTAAATGATGAATATTAAAATACTTGAGAAAATGTTAACTACAACTAGTATTTCTGGATTTGAATATATAGTAAATAAAGAGATAGCTAAAATTATGGATAAAGACTTTGTAAGAACTGTAGATCCGTTAGGAAATAATTATTATGTAACTAACCATAGTGGTAAAAAACATATTGTAATTGTAAATCATATTGATGAAACTGGTTTTATTGTTTCAAAAATAAATAAAAACGGTACATTAAAAGTTCTTAGTCATGGTGGATTTAATCTTCCTGATATTATAAATGCCCAACTTATTATTTATGCAAATGATGGAAAAGAATATAACGGGATTTTTTTTAGGAATTCTAAAGCGTTAGATAATAAGACTAATCAAAATACAATTGCTAATTATTTTGTTGATTGTGGATTAAAAAATGATAAAGATGCAAGTAAACACCAAATAAGAATTGGAACAATGGTAGGATTTAAGTCAATTTTCTTAAAAGCCGCAAATAATCGTATTATTTGTAAATCTGCAGATAACCGGGTAAATGCAGGTATCATATTATCAAATATTGATAAAATTAAACAAATTGCTAAAGCCAATGATGTTAAGATTACTATTTGTTTTAGTGTTCAAGAAGAAATTGGTCTAAGGGGGTCAAAAGTTATAAATGAAAATACTGATCCAGATGCTGTAATAGTTACTGATATCACACCTTCATTTGAAACTATAGATTCTACAACAAATACTAATTATGCAAAAATGGGTCAAGGTCCAGATATTAGAGTTAAAGATGCTCAATTTATTACTCCACAAAACGTTATTGAATATATTGAATCTTGTGTTAAAGAAATTGGTATAAAAGCACAATACACAATATCTGCTGGAGCAATGGATTCTGCTTCTGTTTCACAAGGAAAAAATGGTGTAATAACAATTCCTTTAACTTTTTGTTATCGTTATAATCACGGACCTAGTCAACTATTTGATTTAGATGATGCACAAAATTTTGAAAGACTATTACTTCAAGTACTTAAAAAACTAGATACAAAAAAAATTAATTCACTAGGTAATAGGAATTATTAAAGGAAACATATGGATGATCTAAAAAAAGAACAAGCAAAAAGATTAAAAAAACAATCAAAAACAAATATTATTTTAAATAAATTTCAGCAACGAGCAAAAAATACAAAAAACTCGTCTTTTTGAGATGAAATGAAAACCACAGAATCATCTTCTGGACATAGAAAGATAGATAATAGTAAATATAGATTAAGTACAATTATTAGTCCTTTTCGTGGGAAGAAAAAAGAAATAAAAGAAAATAATACTGAAATAGAACGTGTAAAAATAGATATTGAAACAGACAATAACCAATATAATGAACTAGAAACAAAACTGATAGATAATAATAAACCTGAACCTGGAATAACTAATTATATTAACAATGAAGACAACTCCAATGTCGAAAATAATATTAACGAAGATCTTATAAGTAATAATGAATCTGAAGCTATTAATGATATAGATAAAGATGTTGAAACAAATAATGAAGATAATGTTTTTAAAACGGATAATGAAATTAATGATTTTATAGATAATAATAAATTTGAATCTATTAACAATATAGACAAAGATATTGAAAGAAATAACGAAGATAATGTTTCTAAAACAGATAATGAAATTAATGATCCTATAGATAATAATGAATATAAAACTACTGATTATGTTGATGAAGAAAGCAATTTTAAAACTGAAAACAATATTAATGCTAATCTTGTAAGTAGTAATGAACCCGAATCTATTAATGATGTAGATAAGGAAACGGAAATAGATAACAGAAGTAATTATTTTATAGATAATAATAAATCTGAACCTGAAACACCTAATTATATTAATAATGAAAATAATTATGAAGTTGAAAATAACAGCAATGAAGATCTTATAAGTAATAACAAATCTGAATTTATTGATGAACCAGAAACAGATGACAACATAGATAATATTTCTGAATTTGATAATAAAAGTGATACTTGTGTAGATAATAATCCATTTGAAGATACTAATTATAATATTAAAAAAAATACTTCTGAAATTAATAATAATGTAAGCAGAGACACTTTTGATAATAGTGAACTTGAAATTACAAATTATGTAGATGAGGATAATAGAATAAGTGATGAAGAAAACAGTTCTGAAATTAATAACAAAACTAATGATTTTGGAAATGAAATCGAAGAAAAAGAAGAAGAAGAAAACAATGATGAATCAAAAGATTCTGATTCAGTTCTTTTTGATTAATCATGACCCTTACTAAATATTCAGCTTACTACTTCCATAAAACTAAGCATATTATGAGTAATTATTGTAAAAATGATGAAATGGTTGCTCAGTTTTATCAAATGAATAATGAGTTTTGTTATTTATCAGGTATTAAATATGTTTTAAAAATTTTAGAACCTTTTAAAAATGAAATAATAATAAAATATTTAGATGACGGAACAAAAATTATTAGGAATCAACCCGTTCTTGAAATAAGGGGAAAATTTTGAGTGATAATTGAATTAGAAGGAATAATATCTGGTATATTAAGCCGTTGTTCTAAAATTACAACAAATGCTAAAAAACTTACTAAATTAGCCTTTCCTTCAAAAATTATTTTTATGTTAGATCGTCAAGATCTTTACTTAAATCAAGAATATGATGGATATGCTGCATATGTTGGGGGAGTTAGAAAGTTTGTTACACCAGCCCACCTTCAATTTATTGATCAAAAATCTAACCCAATTGGAACCACTCCCCACTCTTTTTTAGCGATGACTCAAGGAGATCCTATAAAGGCTACCAAACTAATGTTTAAATATTTTCCTTTAGAAAAAAATTATGTATTTCTTGCTGACTTTAATAATGACGTAATTAATGATTCACTAAAGGTATGTAATAAATTTAAAGAGAAAATTTTTGGAATTAGAGTTGATACATCTAAAAATTTAATTGATAAATCATTAGTTAATTCAAAAGAAAAAAATATTAATGGAGCATGTCCTGCTTTATTTAAATTGTTAAGAAATAAGTTAGATGAAAGAGAATTTCAAAATGTCAAAATAATTATTTCTTCATCAATTGAAGAAAAAGAATTAATACAATATAATGAAATGAATGCTCATCCGGATTACTTTGGTATTGGTACAGCCTTTTTAAGAGGTCAAATTAATTTTACATGTGATCTTTTAATGATTAATGAAAAACACTCTGGAAAAACAGGAAGAATGTATAATAATATTAAAATGAAATTTTATAAATAATGAAAAATGTTGAAACAATTGGTTTAATAGTTTTAATAATAGTAGGTATTTTAGTACTTTTATATTTATTATTTCTACTGTTCAAAATTAATAAAACTTTAAAAAAAGTCGACTATGCAGTTGACGATGTTATTTATAAACTAGATTTATTGAATCACCCGTTAGAAACTGTAAAAAAATTATTTAATTATATTGATATCTTTGATATAGTAAGTAAAAAAAATCTTCATTCCTTGTTGAAATGATTAAAAAGAAATAACTTTGTACTTTATAAATTTATTGATGTTGCTAAAAAAACCGTTAATAAGAATAAAAAAACTGTTTTTAAAACAACAGCTAAGAAAAAGGATATTAATAAATAATGAAAATATTTAAATTTATGTTTTACTCTGGACTAATTTTTAGTGGTCTTGGTGTAATGAGCGAAGATGAAGAAATGCGTAAGTATTTTAGGAGTGTTATAAAAAAACTAGAACCTCAAGCCCTTGATCTTTTGAAAAAGGTTGACTACATATTAAGTGATATTGAAAATATTAATACTGAAAAACTTGAAGTTGTAAGTAAAAATAAATATAAAGAACTTAAAAAACTTTTCGATAATATTGATGAGGAAAAAATAAAAGAACTTGGATTAATAACTATTAATAATTTTAAAAATAAACTAAATAATGCAGAAAATGAACTTAAAACTGATAAAAGTGAAAAACCAAAAGAAGATAAAGAAGAAAAAGTTAAAAAACAAAAAAAAGAAAAAGTTAAAAAACAAAAAAAAGAAAAAGTTAAAAAACAAAAAAAAGAAAAAGTTAAAAAACAAAAAAAGAAAAAGTTAAAAAAATAAATAGAATGAATTCTAAATATTTTTTTTAAATAATTATTTTTTAATAACTAAAATGGAAAGTCAGGATTTTGATCGTTAGATCTACTATATTTTGCTTTATTATTTGCTGAATAAGTATATTTAATTTTTGCCATATGATAAACATAACAAAGTATTTGAAATCCAGAGATTATAAATAAAATAACTCCCCCAACAGATACGCTAATTAATACACGTGCTACTGTATCTAAGTTTTTAATAGAAAACATTCTTATAAATTGTATACAAATATTAACGTGACAATAACTAATTGGGTATCCCTTTATATATTTTATTCCAGCATCTATATTTTTTTCAGTGAAATCCTTATCTACTGGATATAGCATACCAACTGATAGTGCTGCAGTTGCTAATATTAATGTTATTAATATTACTCAAAATCAAACACTATTTAATTTTACAGACATTTTAATTCCTTTCTTTTTCATTTTAAAACTATTATCTTAGAATATACTTATATTATAATACTTTTTTTAGTATTTAATAATTATTTTAAATCTAAAATTTAATATAATATATAAATATATATTATAATTATTTTATGTTACTTGCAAATTTAAAAAAAGGACAAATTGCAAAGATTATAGCTATTAAAATTAGTTCTGAAAATAAAGAATTAATGAATTCATATGGAGTGAGAATTGGTAAGGATATTTATATTATGTACAGATCTCTTTTTTCAAAAACAATTGCTTTCGTAGTTGGAACACAACTTATATGCATTCCATATAAATATCAAAAATTAATTGATGTAAAGATTAGTTAAAATGAAAAATAAAATTTATGATATATGTTTTATTGGTAATCCTAACGTTGGTAAATCAACAATTTTCAATACTTTATTTTCAAAACAAATATCTAAAACAGGAAATTGAAGTGGTGTTACTTGTGAAAATAAGTATACTAGTTTAATATCTAAAAATATTACTTTAAATATTATTGATTCACCAGGAATTGATTCTATTTATGAAAATAGTAATGAACAAAAAATTGCTCTAAAAAATATTTTAAATAAAAAGACTGATCTTTTTGTTCATATAATTGATGGTACCAATCTAGAACATGATCTATATTACTCATTATTATTAAAAGAATATGGAGTTAATTTTGTAATGGTTATAAATTTTGCAGATAAAATGGAAAAAATGAAGTTTTCAATAAATTATCAAAAACTTGAAAAAATATTTGGTACTAAAATTTTAGAAGTAACGGGATTTAATAAAAAACAAATTGGTATCTTGCCTAATTGAATAATTAGTAATATTAAAAGTAATATCAAAAAATCAAAACACTTTTTTTATTCAAATGAATTAAATAATTATTTTTATAATGTTAAACGGAAAATAGTTAAATGTAGTAAGTTTCAAAAATTTATTTCTGAAAAATATACCAACATTAATAAGGAAGTAATAAATAATTATTACACTCTTGGTATTATTGAAAATAAATATTCACTTATGTCTAATTTATTGTTATCAAATATTGAATTTCAAGATTATTTAAAAAAAGAAAATACTAAATTAGATAGCGATGAAGTTAATATTAAAAGAGATATTTTTATCAAAAATACAATTAGTTCAGTTGTAAAAAATTATGGTTGTACTAGAAAACGATTTGCTATAAGTGCAAGAATAGATAAAATTATTTTGAATAGATATTTCGGAATGCCAATAATGCTTGGGATATTATTGTTTTTATTTATTTTAATTTTTAACTTTACCACTCCTTATAAAAATTTTATTAGTGATTTATTCACCTTATATATTCCTCAGCTTTTACACTTAAATATAAATACATGATACGGAAACTTGTTAAGTGAAGGAATTCTTAATTCCCTTGGTATTTTATTATCATTTTTACCAGTTATTTATATATTATTTATTTTAATATCAAGTTTTGAACAAAGTGGTTTAATGGACCGGGTTCGTTTTAAATTAGAAGGATTATTTAATAAAATTGGTTTAAATGGTAAATCAATTGTTCCGTTTGTGTTAGGTTTAGGATGTAATGTTGCAAGTATTTATGCAACAAAAACAATTAAGGATAAAAAAATAAGGAAAAGAACAGCACTACTATCTCCTTTTATGAGTTGTAGCGCTAGAATTGTTGTATTTTCATTATTTGCAAATTTATTTTTTGGAACAAATGCTGGACTAATTGTTTTTTCACTATATCTCTTAGGAATATTTGCTGTAATTATATTTGGATTTATTTGAACATTATTTAATAAAAAAGAAGCTAAACAAATTGCTTATAATGCTTCAATAATTGCTCCTTATAATTTGCCAAACTGAAAAGTTGTATATCGATCAGCAAATATTAATGCAAGTGGATATGTAAAAAGAGCAGCAAGTGTTATTTTATTATTTTCTATTTTTATATGAACACTAAATTATTTCCCTATTCACAATGCAATAAAAAATCCTGATAAATCATTACTTGCGCAATTAAGATATGTTTTACAACCAATATTTACACCATTAGGATTCGGGTTAATATGGCCGTTAGCAGTTGCTATTATACCATCAATCATTGCTAAAGAAACAACAGTATCAGCGTTAGCATTATTAATTATTCCCACTGTTTCATTACATAAACAAGCACATCCTTCTTTTTCGCATGATTTTCTTAATACATTTATTCAAAGCTTTTCAAATTTATTACCAAATCATTGATTTGGTGGTAGTGGTGTCTTTGATATTTCTCATGATAATGCACTCGGGAACGGAATAATTAGTTTTTTTAAAAATCAAAATATTAATCCTAAATTATATGGTCTTATTGGGTATTCATATATGAGTTTTATGTTACTAACTATTCCGTGTGTCACAACCCTTGGAGCTATTAAACATGAATTTGGTTGAAAAACAATGCTTCAATCAATTTTTATTGGAATTGCTACACCTTATATCGTATCATTATTAATATTTCAAATTGGTAAACTAATTATTCTTCATTAATAGAGAATATTTTTTAAGATATATTAGTTAAAATTTATACTTCTATTTGTTATAATTTAATTATGAATAAACCACTTCAAGATTTATATGATTTAAAAATTATTAATAATATAACTAATCTAGAAAAACTTAACAATATAATAATTAAAAAAAACAGAGCTGTCTATTGTGGATTTGACCCTTCTGCAAGTTCGTTACATCTTGGTAATTATATTCAATTAAATATTCTTAAAAGACTACATAAGTTATTTAATTTTACTCCTATTGTAATAATTGGGAAGGCAACCGCTTTAATTGGTGATCCAAGTGGTAAAAAATCAGAACGAATTTTAAAATCTGAAAAAGAAATATTTGATAACTCAGTTTATATTACAAAACAAATTAAAAAAATAATACCTAATGCAATTATTTTAAATAATTATGACTGACTAAAAAATATTTCACTAGTCGATTTATTACGTGATTACGGAAAAGATTTTAATGTTAATAATATGATTAGCAAAGAAACAATTAAAAATAGACTAGATGCTGGTATTTCCTTTACAGAATTTACATATAGTATTCTCCAATCAATTGATTTTTTATACTTATATAAAAATTATGACTGCTACTTACAAATCGGAGGAAGTGACCAATGAGGAAACATTACATCGGGAATTAATTATATTAAGAAAAAAGTTAGGAATAGTTTAGCAACAGGATTAACATTTAATTTATTAACAAAAAATAATGGTGAAAAGTTTGGTAAAACTGAAGAAGGAACGGTTTGGTTGGATAGTTTAAAAACTTCAAACTATCAATTATATCAATTTTTATATAATCAACCAGATGATCAACTAAAATTACTATTTGCATATTTAACAACATTTGATAATAAAAAAATTGATGAAATTATTAAATTACATGTTAAAAAACCTTGAAAAAGGTATGGACAAATAACATTAGCCAAAGAAGTAATTACTCAATTACACACTGAAAATGATTTTGTTTCAAGCGAACAAATTTCTGATGCATTTTTTAATAATAAAATAAAAAGTTTATCTGAAAAGCAAAGTTATGATCTTTTTGGGTCATTTAATAAAATTACTATTAGTGAAAAAGATCTTCTTTTAGATATCTTGAAAAAAAATAAAGTAACAAATGGTAACACTGAAACAAGACGTTTTATTGATAATAAAAATATTCGCTTAAATGATGATATTGTTACTGATTACAATTATACATTTCTTTTAAAAAATGCTATTTGTAATAAGTATTTTTTATTAAAAATAGGTAAAAAGAAATTTTTCTTGTTAAGTATATAAAATGAATATTTTTAATAAAAAAAATCTTCCAAATTTTATAACAGCAATAAGAATTATTATTGTTCTTATCATGGCTATATTAGGATCAATAATTGTAATGAGTAATAGTAAATATCCTATAAAACATAATTTATCAAATGAAACTAGTTATTTGTTTTTAATAATCATTATTTTATTAGTTATTGGCTATTTATCTGATTTTTTAGATGGTTATCTTGCAAGAAAATGAAAATGTGTTTCTCTATTTGGTAAAATAATGGACCCTATTGCAGATAAGTTATTAGCATTTGTAATGCTTATAATATTAGTTTCATTTGGATCAATAAATATGATAGTTCTTTGCCTTTTCTTGTTACGGAATTGAATTTTGGCAGGTTTTAGAATAAAAGCTGCAAGAGAAAAAAAAGTAATTGCTGCTAATATATATGGAAAAATAACAACTATATTAATTGCTTTAACATTAATAATTAGTTCGCTTGTTATTTTATTTATTCCAAGCATTAGTTCATTATCATTATTAAATTCAGATTATTATTTAATTATCAATTTAATATTTGTAATACCCTTATTTTTTTCATATTTTAGTTTATTTATTTACTTACGAAGCTTTTTATTGAAAAAATAAAATCTTTTTTTAATTGTAAGTGGTTTATTGCTAATTAAATAACTGTATATTTTTTTATCAGCAATTCAAGGTTTCATAATTGAAATTTTTATAAATAAAGGATATAAAGTTGCTATTACTAAAAAAGTACATATTCCTTCAATTAAGTTAATAGGAAGAGCACTTGCAATTAATGATAATGAATAAATTAATGCATTCTTGTTTGCTCCATAAACTATAAAATTAATTGGAAAATTAAATATAAAAATTGTAAATCCAACCACAAACCCAAGTATAGAACTATAAAAAACATTATTAACTAAATATTTTTTAAGTATATTAATAATAAATATATAGACACTATATCAAATAAAATATAATATTGCCAATTCTCAATAATATAAGATACCACATATGATTGAATATAGAAGTGTTAACAAAAACATTTGTTTTCATTCTGTTACTAAACAAATTAAAAATCAAATTCCCGTTACAAATTCTCACCCATCAAATGATGCATATAGACCAAATTTATATTTTGATAATAATAAAAGTGATAAAAAAAGTGATAATTTAACTATTTGCAAAATAGCAATATGTTTATCATAAAAAATTAATTTTCAATTATTTTTTGATAACATTATTTTCCTAAAGATGTTTTTCTAAGTTTAACTGCAAAATGATTTATCTTATTACTTTGTAACTGTTTTTCTGAAAATGAAGTAGAAAGCGGCTTTATATTTGAAGGGATTAAATGATTTTTTATTTTTATATTGTCAGATCAAAAATATGTTTCTCATCAATAAACAAATGCTTTTTTATTAGATCAATTTGCAATCACACTTTCATTAGTTTTTTCAGCATTTGCAATAATAAAATAATCATTAGCTTGTTTTGATGAATAATTTTTGACATCACTTAAAAATAATCCACTTATATCTTGTCGATATGTAAATAATATATTTTTAACAATTGGTTTATTATCAATATGATTATTTGTATTTTCATAACTTATTATTTTAAAAGTAGTATTAAAATTAGAATTATAAGCAATAAAATCTAGATCATAATTATCTGTAATGTTATTATCATTTACCTCTGTATTACTATCAACAGTTAATTCAACCTTATAATTATCAACATGATTACCTTGTTTACGTAAAATTATAATAATCGCAGATGATAACGCTACTAGTCCAATTGCAATAGTTCCTAAATATAAAAACTGTTTTTTATATTTTATAAATATTTTCATATGTTTCCTTTTTAAAGGATATTTACTAAAAAAACCCTTTTCAGGGTTTTAAATATTAAATTTGTAAATCAACCCAAAAATTTTACAAACAACAAGTGTCTGGCTTTACAGTTCTTTGGAGAGCAAACCTAATGGTTTTTCCTTGTATAAAAATATTATAAATTAATAACTAAAAAAAAATTAATAAATAATAAAATATTGAATTTTTTAAAAATTTAATAAAATATATTATCTACATTTACAATTTGGTGAATCACCGGTTTTACAGCATCCACTATCATCTTTATTACAATTACATCTACAAGGTTCACATTTAGCGCATCCTTCTTTACAGCAGATTTCTTTGTTTTCACATCCACAATTACAATTTCCCACAACAGCCTCCTTTTAATATATTATATAATATATTTATTGATTCAAAATAAATTTAAATTAATAACTATAATAATAATATGTTTTATATAAAAAGAATAAAAAAGTGAACACAAAGAAATATGAAAAACCAAATAATATTATATTTAGTTGGTTTTTTATCTATTTTTATTTTCTTTGCTTCATTAATCAGTACCATTAATAATGTTAAAACTAAAAAACTTGTTAATTCATTAGTGTTAACAAAGATTAATTATGATTTATATAACGGAACGGCATTAATTGACGATTGAGGTGATTCCTTTTCTTATTTCTTTAACGGAAACTATAATATTTCAATAAAAGAGACTACTAATATAAATGATTATGGACTTGGATTTAAACAAACTATAGTAAAAGTACCATTTTATCATGAAATGTCACCATCAATATACAACTATTCTATGTTAACGAAATTAATTAACACTCAAGTATGTGGTTATACTGATAAAAATAATTCTTTAATTCCTAAAACTGATTCATATATTAGATTTTGAATAATTGAAGTTAAAAATCATTATTTTTTATATGTAGAAGCGTATAGAAAAAATAAAGATAATACTAAAAAAGAAAGCGATTGTGATTTTAGATGACCTATTAGTTTAAAAATTACAGGTTCTCTTAATACTAAACAATAATAAAAAATTTTATTTTGATAATGTTATGTAATAATTAATTAGAAGGTTATTAATAATATTTTAGGAAAATAATATATTAATACCTAATAAGCATTTGAGGAATAAGTGAATAAAAATACAAAATTATTAAAAGCGTTAGCTAAAATGCAAAAGGATCTTGGGAAAGAAACATTAAAAATATTAGATGATAGTGATGATTCATTTAAACTTAATTCAATTTCTACTGGTTTAGCTGGTTTAGATCATATATTAGGGAACATGGGAATAGTTTGTGGAAGAATATATGAATTATATGGGCCAGAATCTAGTGGTAAAACTAGTTTAGCGTTATATATTATTGAATCATTTCAAAAACATAATAAAATATGTGCTTTCATTGATGCTGAACACTCATTAGATCCAAATTATTGCAAGAAAATTGGAATAAAAATTGATGAATTATTAATTAGTCAACCAGATAGTGGTGAACATGCGTTTGATGTAATAGAAGCATTAATAAATTCAAAAGAAGTTAGCTTAATAGTTGTTGATAGTGTGGCAGCATTAACTCCACAAGGTGAAATTGACGGATCAATAAGTGATAAAAAAATTGGATTACAAGCTAGATTAATGGCCAAAGGATTAAGGAGAATAACTGCTAATTTAGCAAAATCAAAATGTACAATTATTTTTATTAATCAGTTAAGAAGCAATATTGTTACTTTTATGGCAAATAGTGAAATAACACCCGGCGGAAGAGCCTTAAAGTTTTACAGTTCTGTTAGAATTGAAGTTAGAAGAGCAGAAAGAATATATCAAGGAACAAGTATAATTGGTCATAATATGAAAATAAAAATTGTAAAAAATAAAATTGCAGTTCCCTTTAAAATGACAAAAATGAAGATGATTTATGATAAAGGAATTGATAAACAAAATGATTTTATAGCTACAGCTATTCTTAAAAAAAGAATTGTTCAAAAAGGACCCTTTTATTACTATGATGAAAAAAGATTAGCACAAGGTAAAGAAAATTTAATTAAATATTTAGATCAAAATCCCAAAATTACAAACAAAATAATTGAAGATTTGTTAAATAAAAAAGCATAGTATATTGTATAATAAATTTCGTTATGCTAATTTCAAAGCAAAGCAGTGCTAATATAAAACATAAAAAACAAAAATTTACTAAGAAACAAATGATTTTTTGAGGCTTTAATATTATTGTTGGTTATACTTTTTTAATTGCTTTAAGTGGTACATTTAAAGCGTTTGGCAGTTTTGTTCCAATTATGATTTTAGTAGCTTCTTTAATTGCTTTTGGCGCGGGAAGAGCGTTTGGTAAACTATCACAAAAATATGATGCTAACGGCGGTACTTTATTATATACAAGAAAAGCTTTTGGATATCGCGTTGGTGGAGTTATTGGGTTTTTTCAATTATTACAATTACCAATAAATTCTAGTACAGTAGCAATTGCTTTTGTGTGAGCTTTTAACGGAATACATGCAGGTGGTGTAAACCTAGGAGATCAATGATATATTTATATTTTAGCTTTTATACTTTATTTATTATTTAGTATTGTTCCTTATTTTGGATTTACCAATAGTAAAATTAGCTTATTTATTTTTTGATTTTTAAAATGATCTATTATTGTTGGTTCAATTATTGCTTCACTTTTTTTAATTAAAAGTTATGGCCATAATATTGGTCAATATATTGCCCCTGGTAAAAATATGTTTACTGGTAAAAACTCAATTAATTTTTTTGGAATGATAGCTGCCTTTACCACCTTCTTTTTCGCATTTGGTGGCTTTGAAGTAGTAGCCTCTATGAGTAATGATTTAAAAGATGCTAAAAAAAATATTGCTTCAACAATTGCTTGAATTGTAATATTAGTTGCATTATTTTATATTTTTTATTATTTTATTATTTTGGGATGTGTTGGTCCAAAGGGAATTTCTAGTAATTCACGGAATGATTTAAATCCTTTTATTTCTGTTTTTAGCAAGGTATTTAATAAATCTAAGGGAATAGGAGATAATATTATTAAAGTAACTGCAGGTGTAGTTGCAGCACTTTTAGCATTATTTTTGATAATTACTCAAATTTTTAATAAAGGAACAAGTAGAACTCAAAGTGCATGAGGTAATACAAGAATTATTAATGCATATAGTTCAGCTGGATATTTAAGTCCTAAGTTACAACGAAAAAATAAATATGGTCAATTTTATAAAGCTTTTTGATTAGATTTTATAATTGCATCTGTATTCACAGTATTTTATTTAATTGTTCAATTAATAATTGTTTTAACTAAGAAACAAAATCTTGGCTTTATAGGCTCTGGAGCATTACAAACCGTTGCATATATTTCATTTATTCAATATTTAGGTTCAATAGCGGCATGTTTATGATTAGCTCATAAAAAAAAGAAAATAAAAATATCTTTATTTGATACGATTTATTTTTCAATAACTGCAGTGCTTATTTTATTTTTTATGATCATGTTTTTAGTTGGTGGATTTGTTCAAATAAGCGAATATATTCATGGTGATGAAAATGGAAGTTTAACGAGTATATTAACAACTAGTTTTATTATTATCTTTTTTATTATTGCAGTTATTATTGTTTGGAATGGTGAACGAAAAGGGTGAAATAAAAATAATTTATTAGATGTTAAGGACCAGATAATTAATAAAATTGTTAATTAATAATAAGGAGTAATAAATGATAAATATTTTATTTTTCGGAGATGTATCTGGTGATGTTGGTGTTAAAGGATTAATAGACTATATTCCTTTTTTAAAGAAAAAATTTGCAGTTGATTTAGTTATTGCTAATTGTGAAAACGCAACAAGACATTTTGGTTTAAGTAAAAAAGATTTTAAAAATTTAACTGAAAATGGAGTTGATATTATTACAATGGGAAACCACACCTTTGATAATAGGGGAATTTATGAAATTTTAGGTGAAAAAAAATTAGTAATCCCCGCTAACTGATCAAATAATACAAATGGTAAAGGGTTTGTAATTGTTGAGTGTAAAGGTATAAAAATTGGAATTGCTAATTTACTAGGAAGAATATTTATGCCACAACTAGTAGAAAACCCCTATATTACATTTGAAAATATATACCAAAATAATAAACCTGATATTTGATTTGTTGATTATCATGCTGAATCAAATGCTGAAAAATATGCATTTGCACATGAATATGATGGAAAAATATCGGCATTAGTTGGCACACATACACATATTCAAAGTGTTGATAATAGAATTTTACCAAATGGAACAGGATATATTTCTGATGTTGGAATGAATGGACCTTATTATAGTATTATTGGTGTTGAATATCCTGAAAGTATCTATGTTAATAAAACTAGTATGAGAACTAAATTTATTCCAGCTGGTGGCCCTCCACAAGTATGTGCTGTAGTCCTATCAATTAATCCTGAAACAAAAAAATGTGAGTGAATTAAAAGAATTTATATTTGTCCAGATGAAAATCATAATGGCAAATAATAAATTAGTTATTCCAGAAAATGTTAAAAATATTGGAATTGGTAAAAAGTATTTTATTAGAACATATGGGTGTCAAAGTAACGTAAGAGATACTGAGGCTATTGCTGGCGTAATGGAACAGATGAAATATACTAAAGCTGATAGTTTATATGAAGCTGATTTTATAATTTTAAATACCTGTACTATTAGAGATAATGCTGATCAAAAAGTTTTTGGAGAAATTGGTTTTATTCAAAAATCTAGACGTGAAAATCCAAATCTTATTTTAGCAGTATGTGGGTGTATGGTTCAAAACCCTGAAGTTGTTAAAAAACTTAAAAATTCAAAATGAAACGTTAATATTGTTTTTGGTACAAATAATATTCATGAATTACCATTACTAATTGAAAATTCATTATTTGAACTATATCCAAGTGTTAATACTAATTTAAATGATGATATGATCGTCGAAAACTTACCTTCGGTTAGACATAATCAATATAAAGCGTTTGTTAATGTTATGTTTGGATGTAGTAATTTTTGTACATTTTGTATAGTTCCTTTTACAAGAGGAAAAGAAAGAAGTAGATCGGTAGACAAAATTTTAGAAGAAATTTTAAAACTTAAAAGTGAAGGTTATAAAGAGGTAACCTTATTAGGGCAAAATGTTAATAATTATGGTTTAGATTTAAGACCTAAAATTAATTTTGCGTTTTTATTAAAACAAGTTGCAAAAACAAAAATAGAAAGAGTAAGGTTTACCACTTCAAATCCTTGAAATTTTGACTATGAATTAATTATTATAATGAGTAAATATAAAAACATTATGCCATATATTCATTTACCAATTCAATCTGGTGATAATGACATATTAGAAAAAATGAATCGTTCAATGATTATTGAAGAATATAAAGCAATTATTGATGATATAAAATTAAAAATAGAAAATGTATCAATATCTACAGACCTTATCGTTGGATTTCCAAATGAATCTAAAGAAGCATTTCAAAAAACTTTAGATTTATATGATTATGTTCAATATGATAATGCATACACTTTTATATATTCAAAAAGACAAGGGACATTGGCAGCAAGTTGAAAAGATTCAATTTCTGATAATGAAAAAAAAGCACGACTTGCTATTTTAAATAAAAAAGTTACCAAATATTCTAAACAGCAAAATAAAAAATTTGAAGGAAAAGTTGTTAAAGTTTTAGTTGAATCTATAAGTAAAAATAATAATAAAGTTTATTCTGGATATACTCCTCAAATGAAATTAGTAAATATTTTAAATGCTACAAAAAAAGATCTTGGAAACATTATTAATGTAAGAATTATTGCGGCTAAGAATTTTAGTTTAGATGGAATAAAAATAATACAATAATTATCTAAGGGAAAATAAAATGATAAAAAAACGTAAGATTTGATTAATTGTAGGAGTAGTAGCAACACTTTCGTTAGGTGCAACACTTGGAATAATATTTGGTATTGTATTAAGAAAAAAATCTCAGCAAAATTTAATAGGGATTTCTTTTCCACATGGTTCTGGAATTGCTTTTAAAGACTCTCATAGTAAAGTTCCAAACGGAAAAAAAGATAAAGAAACAATACTTAATACAACACAATTTCCTGATTATACTAGTCAATATCAACATGAAAAAAAGCAACCCATAAATGATAACTGACATGGTTCAGTATTTACTGGATATTGAGGTTGAGATAATTATGATCAACCCTTTGATGGGCCAGATATTTTAAGACAAACTAATTTTACTAACTTTACATTTGGGTTTTTAAATGAACTTGGCAATGACGGAGATACATCAGATATGGATAGAGTAAATACAACATCAGGTGCAGGTTTTTTAGATCAAATTCAAGAAATCAAAGCACTTGGTGGAGCTGTAACACTTTCTTTTGGGGGATATACTGAACATGAAGGTTCATTTTTTAATTATGCACCATCTATATATGTAATGTATGAAAAATTATTGGCACTTGTATTAGGTTATCAAATTTATTCACTAGATTTTGATTTTGAATTTCCACATGAATTAGCAGATGATAATAGAGCAAATTTAGCTATTGCTTTACAATTATTAAGAGCTGAAGTTAAAAATTTAACTGGTAGAAAAATGCAATATAGATTTACTGAATCATATTGAGATGAAGATGAAATTTCAATGTTTAATAAATATATTGGAACTGATTTTATTTATAATGATATGTCATTAACAGCAATATCAGCAGATGGTGGTTCAAATGCAATTGAAAATGCAACAAATGACCTAAAAATGTTTAGAAAATATACACCTGCCTACAAAGATATGACAGATAAACAAATATATGAACATATCGGAATTACAGCCAAAGTTGAAGATGATAAATATAATGAACCAGATAAATTTATACAATGAGCACTTACAAATCATCTTGCTTTAATAGGGTTATGAACAGTAACACATGATCATAAAAAGAATTCACCAAACGATTCAAATCCTGACCACCAAACTACAAAAAAAGGTAGTGATTATTATTATGTAAATAAATTTACTAATGGGTTTCAAAATGTTCTTGAACAAACTAAACCCATCGCTATGCCTGGAGATGTTACAAATCAATATTGCTATTCACATAACAAAAGTAATACAGTTCTTAAATGAAATCTAGTAAAAGGAGCTACAACTTATGTTATAAAAGAAGGGGATAAAGTAATCACTACAGTTAATAGGACAACCGCTGGTATTAATTATTTAGATGGCACTGGTGGTACTGCTATTGGAAATCATGTATATTCTATTTATGCACAAAATTCTTTAGGTTTATCATCTAAACCAGCAAACGTTACAGTTAATATAACAAAAAATGATCTTTCAACAAATATTGAATACTATGATAAAAACATCCCTTATCATAATAATAATTGAGTAGATAATTCAAAATATGTTCCTACTGTTCCTTATATTTATTATAAAGGTAATTTTTATCAAAACATAAATAGCGGAAAAGCTAACGGAATTAAAAGAAATGGTCTAAGCCCAGATAAAGATTTTACTAATTGAAAAGTAATGAAAAATATAAATTCTAATTTTGGATTATCAAATCAAAGAATTACCGATCTAAATAACTTTACATATGATAATTATGTTAAAGATACAGATGGTATTCAAACAATTGCTTATAAAACAGGTGATAATACATTAGATCATCATCCTGATAATAATAAATTTATTAATCAATTTAACGGTTTAGGATTTAAAACAAATCCGGCAATTATTCTTAATAAAAACTTTCTTTAATAATGATAAATTGAAAATAAGCTTAATAAATATTTTAAATACTACAAAAAATAATTATTATTAAATTTATTTATTTCATGTAAAAAATGTTAAAATAATATTTTAAGGAAAAATAAAATGACAAAAAAACGAAAAATTTGAATAATTGCTGGAGTTGCTGGAGCACTTACATTAGCGGCAACAGTTGGAATAATATTTGGTGTTGTATTAAGAAAAAAAATTCATGAAAATGCAAGTCCTGTTTTTAAACCTGCTGATTGAACTGCTTTTAGAAATTCTAAAAGTGTAGTTCCAAATGGAACAGATGGTCAAGAAACAACACTTCCTACAACACAATTTCCTGATTATACTAGCCAATATCAACATGAAAAAAAACAACCTTTAAATGATAATTGACATGGTCCAGTATTTACTGGATATTGAGGTTGAGATAATTATGATCAACCCTTTGATGCAGCAGATATTTTAAGACAAAGTAATTTTACTAATTTTACATTTGGGTTTTTAAATGAACTTGGTAATGACGGTGATACTGCTGATATGAAAAGAGTAAATACTACATCAGGTGCAGGTTATTTAGATCAAATCCAAGAAATAAAAGCACTTGGTGGATCTGTAACATTTTCTTTTGGTGGAGCCACTCCTCACGAAGGTTCGTTTTATAATTACGCACCATCGACATATATAATGTATGAAAAATTATTAGCACTTGTATTAGGTTATAAAGTTTATTCATTAGATTTTGATTTTGAATATCCACATAATATAACAGATGGAGAAATACGTCATTTAGCTGCTGCTTTACAATTATTAAGAACTCAAGTTAAAAATTTAACTGGTAAAAATATGCAATATAGATTTACTCAATCATATTTTGAAGGAAGTGAAATGGATATACTTAATCAATATATAGGTACAGATTTTATTTATAATGATATGTCATTAACAAGTATCTCAAGTAATAATGATTCGTCTGCAATTTCCCATGCAATTCAAGATCTAGCAGCTTTTAGAAATGTAAATGCTTACAGCAAGATGTCCGACCTCCAAATATATGAACATTTAGGAATTACAGCTAAAGTTGAAAATGATAGTTATAATAAACCTGATGAATTTGCTGCATGAGCAATTGAAAACCGCCTTGGGTTAATAGGATTATGAACAGTTACACATGATCATAAAGAGAACTCACCAAATGATTTAAATCCAGGACATGAAACTACTGGAAAAGATAGTGATTTTTATTATGTAAATAAATTTACTAATGGTTTTCAAAATCATATTGAACAAGCTAAACCCACCGCTAAACCAGATGATGTTGCTGGATTGTATTGTTATTCACATAACAAAAGTAATACAGTTCTTAAGTGAAATCCAGTAAAAGGAGCAACAACTTATGTAATAAAAGAAGGCGAAAAAGTTATTACTACAGTTAATAGGACAACCGCTGGTATTAATTATTTAGATGGAACGGGTGGTGTTGCTATTGGAAATCATGTATATTCTGTCTATGCACAAAATTCTTTAGGTTTATCTTCGAAACCAATAGATATTAAAGTTAATATAACAAAAGATGATCTATCAACAAATGTTGAATATTATGATAAAAATATTCCTTATCATAATAACAATTGAGTAGATGATTCAAAATATGTTCCTACTATTCCTTATATTTATTATAAAGGTAATTTTTATCAAAACATAAATAGTGGAAAAGCTGATGGAATTAAAAGAAATGGTCCAAGTCCAGATAAGGATTCTGCTAATTGAAAAGTTATGGAAGATCCAAATAATTCTAATTTTGGATTATCAAAACAAAGAATTAATGATCTAAAAAACTTTACATATGATAATTATGTTAAAGATACAGATGGCATTCAAACAATTGCTTATGAAAAAGATAAAAACACTCTAATTAATCATCCTGATAATAATAAATTTATCAATCAACTTAATGGTTTAGGATTTAAAACAAATCCGGCAATTATTCTTAATAAAAACTTTCTTTAATTATTAATATTAATAATTATGAAAGAAAAAATAATAATCTTAATTGGTTGTACTTGTTCTGGTAAAACTGGATTAAGTGTTAAATTAGCTAAACAATTTAATTGTGAAATTGTTAATTGTGATGCAACACAATTTTATAAAGAATTAAACATTGGTACTGATAAAATATCTAAATCAGAAATGGAAGGTATACCACATCATTTAATTTCGTTTCTAGATGTTGAAAAAAATTATAGTATTTCAGAATTTAATATAACTGCAAAAAAAATTATTACTGAAATAACTACAAGAAAAAAAGTTCCATTATTAGTTGGTGCAAGCGGACTATATATTTTATCTTTATTATATCCATATGTTTTTACAGAAGAAAGAGATGAAGATTTTAGATCTCTTTATGAATTTACCTCAAATGAAGAATTATTAGAATCTTTAAGAAAAATTGATCCAGATGAAGCAATAAAACTCCATGCTAACAATAGAAGAAGAATATTGAGAGCACTTGAAATTTTCTATAAAACAGGAAAAACAAAAACCCAATTGCTATCTACGAAAGATAATAAACCAAACTATAATTTTTTAATATTAGAAATTTGTCTAAAAAAAGAAATTATTGATAAAAAAATAATTGATAGAGCAAATAAACAATTTGAAAACGGTTTTGTAAATGAGGTTTTTAAAATAATTAGTAAACACCCTAAAGCACCAATATATAATTCATTTCAATCAATTGGATATAAAGAAGTATATGACCACATTATTAATAAAAAAAATCTTGAAGAAACAAAACAACTTATTATAAATAGAACTATTAAATTATCTAAAAGACAAAAACAATTTTTTAAAAATAAATTTGTTAATAAATTTGTTTTTAACAATTTAGGAAAAAATAACATCTTAAAAATAAATAATTTGATTAAAAAGTTTTTGTTATAATTAAAAATAATGAGTATATTGGTTAAAAATATTTTCTTTAATGTAGAAGTTAAAAATAAAGATGAATTATTTTCATTTATTAGTTCAAAGGCGAAAAATGCAAATGTTGTAGAGTTTGCTAAAGATGCAAAAAAACTACTTTTAGAAAGAGAAGCGCAAATATCAACAGGATTAGAAAAAAGAATTGCTATACCACATGCTATTGGTAAAAAAATAAAAGTTCCAACAGCATATATTTTAAGATTAAAAAAACCTATTGAATGAGAAACACTAGATAATGATAAAAATGTTGATACTATTATTTGTTTATTAGTTTCAAAAGATGCATCTTCAAACCATTTACAAGCCTTAGCCAATATATCATCTAAATTAATAGATCCTAAAATTATTGAAATTATTAAAACAGGTACTAAACAAAATATTTGTAACGCTTTAAATGATCATGGTAAAAAAGAGCCTGTTCAAAAAGTTATAAAAAATAAAAACAACAATAGAAGATTTTTAGTGGGAATATCAGCATGTGCAGCGGGAATTGCTCATACATATATGGCTAAAGATAAACTATTTAATGCTGCAAACGAACTTGGTTATGATATTAAAATTGAAACAAGAGGAGCGTTAACATCTAATACATTATCTGCTGAAGATATTAAAGAAGCTGAAGCTATTGTAATTGCAGCTGATATTGATATTGATAAAAGTCAGTTTAATAATAAAAGAATTTATTATAGTAATACAAATGATGCAATAAAGGATCCTCACCAATTTATACAAAATGCTTTAACTGCTAAAGTATATCGAGATAAAGAATTTATTAAAAAATCAAAATTACAAATTGCTATGGAAAAAAACTATATTAGTAATTCAATATTTGATACATTTCGTAAATTATTACCATTTTTGGGAATAATAATTTTATTTCAAGCGATTCCTTATATTATCTTATATTTAACTCAAAATCAAGTTATTGATACAAGCAACAAAGGAATGGCTAATGCTATATATATCTTTGGAGTCGACACTAGTACTATTTTTGTAGCATTTGCAGGAATGCTAATTGCTTTAAAAATTGGTGGAAAACCAGCTATGCCAGGTGCATTATTAGGATCATTCTTTTTAAATAACCCAAGTTATTTAGGGTCTGCATGAAATCATCCTGATAGTGCACTAAGTGTTCAAGGTAATTTATTTACAGGATTAATTTGAGCAGTAATTATTGGTATTATTGTTGGTCATCTTTGTCGTTTAATGCGTTATATTAAATGACACAAAGCTATTCAGACAATTGAAGGTTTTTTAATTATTCCAATTGTTACTACTTTTTTATCATTTTTAATTTGTACGTTTTTATTTGGTGAAGTATCATTTATATTATGTCAGGTATGAACAGAATTAATGAATTCTAAGATAGCAAATCTAGGTATTATTATGTTTATAACTTTTGTTTCACTTATCTTTTATATTTGATTTATTTTCAAAAATAAAATAGAGATGATGAAAAATAATTTAAAGGGAGTAAGTGTTCCAGCAGTTAAGGAAGTATTTTTTGGAGACTTATCTACAACCTGATTATTTTTAAGTAACTTTGCAATTAAATTTTTCTATTTTGTAACACTACAATGATTAATTAAACCATTTATTAAATTATTAAATCATTTTTCTGTAAAAAATAAAAAAGTTGTTGATAAAAAGAAAAATTTATTAAAAATGAAAGAAGATGGTTTTGTTGCAATTTATTTAGATACAGCAAATAAAAAAAGTTTCCCATTAATTAAAAATGAAATTACAAAAGTAGTTAGATCTACACACAATATAGTTAAATTTTTCGAATATAGTAAAAATATTAATATTAAAAATATTAAAAAAGCCAGTCATGTACTTATAGTAAGTGATGACTGCCAATTAATAAATAAAAATATTTTTTCTGGATATAATGTTGGAATTATTTCAAGTGATATAGCAATTGGTGCTTCAAAAAAAATATTTCAAGATCTAGATAGCTTTACAAATTTTGAAGGTAAAAGTAAAAAAGTTGGTGTCATAAGAATTGGTAATATTTCTGATAAAAAAAGTATTTTAAAATCATTACTATTTGGTATTAGTTATATGATACCGGTTGTTGTAGCTTCAGGAATATTAGTTGCTATTCCAAATGCTTTAACAGCGGGAGGAAATGCAAGTGGTGGAACCTGACGATTCCAAAATGCTTTTATAAAAGACTTATTTAATTTTTCAATTGAAGGATTAAAAATTATGATCCCAGTATTTGGTGGATTTTTAGCCCTAAGTATTGCGGGTGAAGGAGCATTTGTTGCCGGACTAATTGGTAGTTTTGTTTTGACTGATTCTACATATTTAATTAATCAAACAAATGTTCATTTTTCAATTGACCAAACAACAAATCTTGCTAATAATATTAGTGCTGGGTTTTTAGGAGCAATTGTTTTTGGTCTTTTAGCTGGATATATTTATAAACTTTTAGTTCATATAAATCATAAATATATTTATCGTAAAAATTATATTCCTAAATATGTTAATGATTTTGTTATTCCTGTTATTTTAATATTTATTGTCTTTATTTTTTCAACTTATATAATTGGCGGCGCCTTAGCTTGAATTATGGGTCAATTATTTAGTGGTTTATCTAGTTTAGGAACTGCAGGTCCTTCCGCTTTCATACCGATTGGAATATTATTTGGTGCCTTAATTGGTACTGATTTAGGGGGACCTATTAATAAAACTGCATTAGTGGTAGGAACGTTAATCTTTACAAATGGTATAACAAAAGCAGCTGGCGATCCAAGTGTTTTAGCTAATGATATTATATTTATTCCCCAAACATCAACACAAGCGGCCATATCAGTTCCACCGTTAGCAATGTTTATATCATCAATAATACTATCACCAAGAAAATTTAATGCAGGTGAACGAATATCTGGAATAAGTGCGTTACCAATGGGATTAGTGGGAATAAGTGAAGGCGCTCTTCCGTTTGCGTTTAGAACTCCAGGAAAATGTGCACTTGCAAATATTTTAGGTTGTGGTGTAGCTGGAGGATTAGTTGCTATCTTTAAAATTCATTTCTTTGGAGGTTTAGGTTCACCATTAGCTGTTATTGTCGGATATATTGCTAATAATCATAATGTTCTAAGTATATTAACGGCATTTGAATGGATCTTTTCGGTTTTAGCTGGAGTTATGATTTCTGCTACAATTTATACACTACTTCGTAAAAAAGATTTAAATAATATTAAAAATTATAATTTAATGAAACAAAATGAAATAAAACGTTTAGTAAGACTTGGTGTTAATGGTAAAATAAATATTTTTATTTTTAAACAAAAAAGAGGATGTAGAAAATTTGTTAAAAATATTCCTTATTTTATAAATCCAAGAAATTGATTTCACATTCCTGAGTTCTAAGAAGACATATGAAAAAAAAGATTCATCTAATCCCGCATACACATTGAGACAAGGAATGATATTTTCCGGACCTAATTTCTGATAATCTTTTTTCTCATAATTTTAATTTAATAACAAGACTTTATAAAAATAATAAGTTAAAGTTAAAAAATTATTTATTTGATGGTCAACTTTCTTTAATTGATGATTTACTATCAAATCAACCTGAACTGAGAAATTTAGTTCAAGAATTAGTAGATAAAAAATATATTTATTTAGGTGCTTGATATTCACAACCTGATTTTTATAATTCAAGTGCTGAGACAACATTTAGAAATATTCTTTATGGTAAACAACTTATAAGTCAATTTAATTTTAAAACTAAAACTATATATTGTCCTGACTCTTTTGGTTTTAATAATAATTTACCACAAATTTTTAGATCTTTAGGATTTGAAAATTTTATTTTTTGAAGAGGTATGAAAAAAGAAGATGCATTAGATAATGCCTTTTTTAATTGAGTAGGAATTGATGATACTAAAATAATGTCTTATTGTTACTCAAAAGGTTATTATCCATTTGGTGCAATTTATCCATATAATAATATAAATAATCACAATCTAGATACAAGTGCAAAAAAATTTACAAAAGATGCAAAACCATTAGTAGATGAAATATTTACAAGATTAAAAAATAATAATAATGAATGTATTATTCCTTTAGGAGGAGATCAAGCACCATATGTTTATAAAGCATATGATTTAATAAATAAAGTAAATAAATTTGATAAAAATTATAACTGACAATGAAGTACTCTTGATAATTTTTTTAATAATAAATCGCCCAATAAAATAATCACAGGTGATTTAAATTACCCATATGATTCTAGAATACACAGAACAATTGGCTCTAGTAGGGTAGACATTAAAAAGTTATTTAGAAAATGTGAAAATAAATTATATTATCATTTAGAACCATTACAAATTTATTATATGCAAATAGATGCTAATTATAATCCTAACGTTACAAGGAGAAGAATATTAAGAATAATTTTAAAATCACAAGCTCATGATTCGTTAGGGGGGTGTAATTCTGATATTGTTAATAGACAAATATTTGATCGACTTCAAAATGCATTCATTATGTTACAAGGAGAAATAGATTATATTATGAAAAAATTATCTAATTTTTATAAAATCCAAAATAACGAAATTCTACTTATTAATACAGCTCCATTTGTTAACAATGTTAGTACTAGGTTTTTTATAAGCAATAAAAGTAAAAAACCATTTAATAAAAAACTTAATGGTATAGAAATTATACAAATTGCACCTTCTGTACAAGAGCAAACGGGAACAAGTAAATACTGAAAACATTATTTAGAGCTTATCTCTAGAAAAGTTCCACCATTTACCCATAAAATTGTTAAATTTAGTGATTTTAAAGATATACCTATTAGTAATGTTGATGTTGAACATTCAATTAAATTAAAAACCACTGATAATAAAATAACATTATTGTTTAAAAATAAGATAATTATTGATAACATACTAGAATTTATAGTAAATAATGATTATGGAGATTTATATGATTATTCACCAAAAAGAATTGGTGAAAAGGGTAAATGTCTTAATGCAGATTTTGTATTAAAAGAAAAATTAAATACTCAAACTTATTCACAATTTATTTTTAAATTTGTAATTTTAAAAGATAAGGTAAAGGGAAAATTGAGAATTAAAATTCGTCACATTGATGAAAAAGTATACGTAAGACTATCGATAAATAATAGGTCAAAACTTATAAAATTAAGTACAAATTGATCTATTAATGATTTTGAAAATATTTCCTTTCACCAACATCTTGCAATAAAACCTTATGTTGAAAATCCAATAAAAGATTCATTAAAAAGTAATTATCAAGAATATTTATCATCATATACAATGTTTAATGAATTATTATCAATAAAAACTACCGATAATTATTTTAATATTATCACTAATTCAGCTAACGAATTTAAAATTAACCATAATCGTCTTAATATTACATTATTTAGATCTGTCAATTACTTAGGTAAAAATGATTTAGCGTGAAGACCAGGAAGAGCAAGTGGTATTACTGGACAAATGATAAAAACACCAGATGGACTTTTAAGAAAAAAACTTACATATAATTTTGACATAAGTTTTAATAAATCACCTGAAAAAGTTTATAACGATTATCATTTTGCTGGTTCTGCTTATGTAAATAACGAATTTTTAAATCCATTAAATTCAATGTTTGATAATTTTATATTAAATGATATAGTTTATAAAAATAACATTAATTATAAATGTCCAAATTTAAAGGAAAATTATATAATTTCTGCATTTTATTATAATGAAGGTAAAGTATATTTTAGATATGCAAATCAAAGTAAACCACAAAATAATTTAAGAAAATATGAAATTGTAACAAAGGTTAAAAAAGTTAAAACTAGTTATGAATAAATATCATGAAAATTTTTATTGAGGATCAGCTTTTAGTGGACCACAAACTGAAAATAAATTTTCAAATGATGGTAGTGGATATTCAATATGAGACTATTGATTTAAAAATAAACCTGAAAAATTTTACAAACAAACATTTGTTAAAAATGATTTTTATAAAAATTTTAAAGGTGATATAAAAATTGCAAAGGATTTAAATTTTAATTCATTAAGAACATCAATTCAATGATCTAGACTAATTCCAGATGGTAAAAATGTTAACCTAAAAGCAGTTGATTTTTATAATAAATTAATTGATGAAATGCTTAAACATAATATTGAACCATTTATAAATTTACATCATTTTGATTTACCGTGATTTGCACAAGAAAAAGGAGGATGAGAAAACCGGGAAGTTATTGATAATTTTGCTTTTTTTGCTAAAACATGTTTTAAATTATTTGGCAAAAAGGTTAAAAAATGATTCACTTTTAATGAACCTGTTGTAACTCAAGAAGCCGGTTATTTATATGGATTACATTTTCCGCTAGTTCAAGATTTACAAAGATCTTTAAATGTTATGTGAAATCAAATTTTAGCACATAAAAAAGCAGTTAAGGAGTTTAGGAATCAAAAAATACAAGGTGATATAGGAATTATTTTAAATATTACACCAATAATTTCAAGAAGTGATAGTAAAGAAGATATGTTAGCTCAAAAATGAGCAGAAATATTTAACTATAGTTGTTATTTAGATCCAATAGTTAAAGGAAGTTTTCCGCAAGCATTAATTGATGAAGCTAAAGTAAAAAAATATCTTTGAGATATTAAAGATGAGGATTGAGATCTTATTAAAGATAATCCTATTAGTTTTTTAGGTATTAATTATTATAATCCACGAAGAGTAAAAGCGGGAAATAAGAAGATAAACAAGCAATTATTACCTAATCCATATTACTATACTACATATAAAAAAAAGGATGCTGTTTATAATAAATCTAGAGGATGAGAAATATATCCTAAAGCATTGTATTTAGCAATGAAAAATATTCAAAATAATTACGATAATATTAAATTTTACATTGCTGAAAACGGAATTGGTATTCATAACGAAGAACAATTTAAAGATGAAAGTGGAGTAATTCAAGATAATTATCGTATTAATTTTATAAAAGATCATCTTTTTTGAGTTAGAAAAGCCATTGATGAAGGAGCAAATTGTATTGGATATCATATGTGAACATATATCGATAATTGATCGTGAACAAATGCATATAAAAATCGTTACGGTTTTTATGAATTAGATTTAAAAACTAAAAAAAGACACAAAAAACTTTCTGCTGATCTTTGAATATCGATAATAAAATAAACATTAAAAGTTATTATTATTTTGTAATATATATATATATATATATTGTAAATATTAAAAATGAATAAAAATGATTTAACATTAAATAATTTATATGACATTGATATGATTCAATTAAAAAAAGTATATTTAGAGACAAGAAAAAAAAGAATTGGTCAAAAACCAGACCTAACACCAACTTATTTGAAAAGTAGAAAACTATATGCTTCATTTGATATTGGAGGTCATGCTGCACAATTTAAAATTCATTCTAAACGTAAACCTTATTATACAGGTCAATTTACTTGTTATGATAAAGAAAAAGAAGATATTTTAAAATGTATTGCTTTTATTGCTAATAATTTTTATATTAAAGATATCTTTATTGCCTGCCCTGGAGTTGTTAATTCTAAAACTGGTGAAGTTTTAGGAAAAACGGGAATTAAAAATTGAAGCAATTCAAACATAATTAAAGAAATAAAAAAATACATAAGTATTAAAAGTACAAAAGTTTATATAATAAATGATGCATCTGCCGCATTAATGGGATTAATTAATCATAAGACTAAAGGGATAAGTGCTGTTTTAACTATTGGTACTGGTATTGGTTTTGCTTTTTCATTTAATAATAAAATAATTATAGGAAGGCATGGTAATTCAGGTGAAATAGGAAATTGAAGGATTTCTAAAAATGAAAATTATATTGAATCTGAAATATGTTCAACAAGTTTTTTTATGAAAAAATATTCTTTACTTAAGAAAAATAGTAATAAAGATAATTTTCAAGATATTTTTGATAAATACACTAATGATAAAGAAGTAATAAACCTAATTAATGAATGATGTGATAATATTGCTTATTTAATATTAAAAATTGATTTGTTTTTAGGTTTTGAACAAATTTATTTATGTGGAGGTGTAACCAATTCATTACATTTTAAAAAAATTCTTTTAGATAAAATTAAAGATGTTTTTTTAGAAAATAATTGAGCAAATATTAAAATTGAATTTGCTAAAAAAGGAATTAATTATGCATTAGAAGGAGTATCCAAACTTAAAAAAAATAATCAAGAAAAGATTCATAATAGTGTAAAGATTTAAAATGATATTAATATTAAAACCAATATATATTTATAAAGTTTGAGGTGATTCAAAACAATTAGCAAAAAATGGTTTTAAAAATTTAAAACCTAATACTGGAGAAGTATATGTAATGAGTTGTTTAAAAAATAATGAAAGCATAATTATTAATGATAAATTTAAGGGTATTAGTTTAAAACAGGTTTATGAAGAAAACTGAGAATTGTTTTTTGAAAAAAAATATGATACATTCCCTCTTCTTTTAAAAATTTTATCTGCTAAAAGTGACTTAAGTATTCAAGCACACCCAAATAATGAATATGCTTATAAACACGAAAATAAAAGTTTGGGAAAACAAGAATCTTGATATATTTTAGATTGTAAAGAAAATTCTACGATTATTTATGGACATAATGCTAAAAATAGATCAGAATTAAAAAAATATATTAATGAGAATTCGTGAAATAAACTTGTAACACCTCAAAAAATATTTAAAGGATCTGTATTCGATATTTCACCTGGAACTGTACATGCAATTAGAGCTAATACATTAATTTACGAAATACAACAATCATCAATGATTACATATCGACTTTATGATTATGATCGTTTAGATCACGGAAAATTAAGGGAATTACACACAAATCAAGCTAAGAATGTTATTTATTGTCCACAAAAACTAAAAACAAAAAAAGCGGTTAAAATAAATACCATAAATAATAAAGTTGAAATTATTAAAAATATTTATTATAAAACTGAAAAACTTATTTTAAATGATAAGTATTTAATTAAAACAATAAAATCATTTAAAGTTGTAACATGTATTGAAGGAGAATGTAAAATTGAAAATTATAAATTTAAAAAGGGTGAATCGTTTTTACTTTTAAAAGACAATAAATCCTATATTAGTGGAAATGCTGTTTTTCTTATTTCTAGTTTAAAATAAATTTATAAATGATTATATTTTGTACAATTAATTTATATGAAATATAAAATACAAAAACTAAAACCTAAAAATCAAAAGGATTTATTTATTTCAGGAGTTAATATTGCTTTTGAAAATGAAATTATTTTAAATAATAAGAAAGTCATAAAAGCATTATTAAAAAGAGAAGATGAATTCTCAACAAATTTTGGTCAAGGATTTGCAATTCCACATTGTCAATCTGAATATGTAAAAGAACCATTCTTATTATTTACTTCATTTGATAGTGAAATTAAATACGGAAAAGAGAAACCAATTATCTTTGCTGTATTTATTTTTTTACCAAAGGCTCTTGCTGGAAATCAAATCAAAATATTATCCATGTTAACAAGAAAATTAATTTATCCAGAATATCAAAATAAAATTAAAAATTTAGATGAAAAAGAAATTTCTAAAATAGTGAAAAAAATTATATAATAAAAAAATATATGGTTACAAAAAAACAAACCAATAAATCATCTATAAAAAAAAATAGTAAAAAATCACAAGATATATATATAGTTGCAGCAGTTGCGTGTCCAGTTGGAATTGCACATACTTATATGGCAGGTGAAGCGCTTGAAAAAGCTGCTAAAGAAAAAAAATATAGTATGAGAGTAGAGTATCACGGAGCATCTGGCTTAGAGGGTGAATTATCTTCTCTTGAAGTTGAAAAAGCTGATATTGTTATTCTTTCTTTAGGAAAAGGGATAGATGAATCTAAGTTTTTTGGAAAAAAGATTTATTATACAAAACCCGGAAAAACAATTAAGAATCCTTGTTTAATAATTGAAACCGCTTTAAAAGAGGCTACTGTTAATAGTAAAATAGCTAATAGTGAACCTTCTAAGTTTAACTCTGGTATAAATGATAAAAAGATAATGTCTTCAAATATTATAAAACCATCTTTTAAAAAAGAAATTTCACATAATGGTTTTTTTAAAGGACTTTTTTCGTATAGAAAGAAAAGGGAAAGGTATCGCCAAAATTCTACTGGCGGTGGATTAATTGTTAATTCATTATTAAATGGTGTTGGTTGAATGATTCCTGTAGTTGTTGCGGGAGGAATATTGTTTGCGATTGTTGCAGGACTTGGTCCAACTATTTCTCCTAATTCCTTTAAACATACAAAAACTGGAGTTCCAATCCCGGGTTCACCTAACCCAGGAACCTTTTGATACGCTATACAACAAGTGGGAATAGCAGGTCTTACATTGATGATTGCAGTTCTTGGTGGATTTATAGCTGTAGGAATGGCAGATAAGTTAGCATTTGCACCTGCGTTCATATTATCATGAACTTCTAATTTAAGTGACTCTTCACCAAAAGGACTTAATTTTACGTTTTATGATTATACAAAAGGTGATTTTGGATTATCACACGGACAACTAGGTTTCTTAGGTGCTATTTTAATTGGAATTATAGTAGGATCGATATGTAGACAAATTAAGAAAGTAAAATGACCTTCTGCAATTAAACCAATTATTCCAATAATTATTGTTCCTGTATGTGTAACACTTTTTGTGTGAGTACTATTAGCGTTTATACTTTGTCTTCCGATCGCATATATTATTAATGGTATTGTTAATGGAATTAATCAATTAAATAATAAGGGCTTATTTGTGTTATTAGGTCCAATTTTAGGATTTTTAATAGCTTCTGATATGGGCGGTCCTTTAAATAAAATCGCCTTTACCTTTGGAGCATCTTTATTAGCTGGAAATGCAGATCAGTTTAAAGATGGAGCGTTAATAATGGGAGCTAACGGAGCAGCAGTTGGTGTGCCTCCAATTGGAATGGCTATTGCTGCTTTTGTTGGTAAAAAATTTGGTATTATGGATCAAACTGACCGTGATTTAGCAAAAGGTTCTATTTTATTAGGATGTATGGGAGTTACAGAAGGTGCGATTCCTTTTGCTGTTAAATATCCAAAATCCGCAATTCCTTCAAATATAATAGGAGGTGTGATAGCAGCTACTATTGCAGCTGCAGCTTCTATAACTAATGCAGCTGCTCACGGTTCACTTATTGTTTATTTATTTGGAGCAGTTGGAAGAGTTAAGCAAGGAAGTCCAGCTGGAGATTATGCATACGGACTTATATATGTTGGAGCATTACTTATTGGATCAATAATAACTGCTACATCAATGTTATTTTTAACTAAAGTAGTTTATAAAAATAGAAGAGTAAATTCAAACATTAATACCTCTAAAATATTTGGATAAGAAAAACTTAATAATATTTTAAAAAAAGCCTATTGGGCTTTTTTTAAAATAAATAAAAAAATAAACAATTTTATGTATAATATATTTTATCTCTTTTAAAAAAGAGGATAAGTTCTTTGAAAACTAGATAATATCATGTACAAATACAGTAATCTGTACAATTTCTTTGCCAGATAAAATTTTAATTAAGAGTTTGATCCTGGCTCAGGATTAACGCTGGCGGTGTACCTTATACATGCAAGTCGAACGAGAGCACTTGTGCTCTAGTGGCGAACGGGTGAGTAATACGTACCTATCTACCCTTTAGACAGGAATAACTAGTGGAAACATTGGCTAATACCTGATAAGTATATTTATATATAAAAGGAGCATTTGCTCCGCTTTAGGATGAGGGTGCGCAGCATTAGCTTGTTGGTAGGATAAAAGCCTACCAAGGCGACGATGCTTAGCTGGTCTGAGAGGACGAACAGCCACATTGGGACTGAGATACGGCCCAAACTCCTACGGGAGGCAGCAGTAGGGAATTTTCCACAATGGACGAAAGTCTGATGGAGTGACACCGCGTGTGCGATGACGGCCTTCGGGTTGTAAAGCACTGTTATAGGGGATGAAAAAATAGTTAGGAAATGAACTGTCTTGACAGTACCTTATTAGAAAGTCACGGCTAACTACGTGCCAGCAGCCGCGGTAATACGTAGGTGGCGAGCGTTATCCGGAATTACTGGGCGTAAAGCGTGTGTAGGCGATATAGCAAGTTAAGAATTAAAGACTTGGGCTCAACCCATTTATATTTTTAAAACTGCTATATTAGAGTGTGATAGAGGTTAGTGGAATTCTATATGTAGCGGTGGAATGCGTAGATATATGGAAGAACATCAGTTGCGAAGGCGACTAACTGGATCATTACTGACGCTGAGACACTAAAGCGTGGGGAGCAAATAGGATTAGATACCCTAGTAGTCCACGCCGTAAACGATGAGTATTAAATGTTGGAATTTTTTTTCAGTATTGTAGCTAACGCGTTAAATACTCCGCCTGGGTAGTACGCTCGCAAGAGTGAAACTCAAAGGAATTGACGGGGACCCGCACAAGCGGTGGAGCATGTGGTTTAATTCGACGATACACGAAGAACCTTACCAAAGCTTGACATTCCCTGCAAAACTATAGAATTATAGTGGAGGTTATCAGGGTAACAGGTGGTGCATGGTTGTCGTCAGCTCGTGTCTTGAGATGTTTGGTTAAGTCCAGTAACGAGCGCAACCCTTGTCCTTATTTGCCAGCATTAAGTTGGGGACTATAAGGAGACTGCTAGTGTAAACTAGAGGAAGGCAAGGACGACGTCAAATCATCATGCCCCTTATGTTTTGGGCTACACACGTGCTACAATGGCTATAACAATAAGCAGCAAATAAGCAATTATGAGCGAATCTTTTAAATATAGTCTCAGTTCGGATTGGAGTCTGCAACTCGACTCCATGAAGCTGGAATCGCTAGTAATCGTGAATAAGAATGTCACGGTGAATACGTTCTCGGGTCTTGTACACACCGCCCGTCACACCACTAGAGTCGGTAATGCTCAAAGTTGGTTTTCTAACTTTATTGAAGAAGCCACCTAAGGCAAGATTGATGATTGGGGTGAAGTCGTAACAAGGTATCCCTACGGGAACGTGGGGATGGATTACCTCCTTTCAAGGAGAAAAAAATAGACTGTGAGTAATCACTAAATTACGCTATCTATTTAGCGAAGAAAATGGTATGTCTAGTTATCAAAGATACTTATAATAAAAAAACCCAGAATTAACTGGGTTTTTTTATTATTTATTGAGTTTATTATATTTAAAAATAGATTATAAAGTTTTTAATAAGTTTAATATTTTACTTACAATTTGATCACTGTCTTTATATGAATCTTTTATTATTCATACTTTTACTTTATCATTTATGATTCATTCAAGATGAGTTTTTTCTAATTCAACTAAATATTTAATAGGTATATTTTCACCTGGTCTATTTCTATTAATAATTCTTTTAGAACATTCTTTTGGTTCAACGTCAACATAAATAATAATATCAGATTTAAGATCTATTGAATCATAAAAATGCTTACAAATTTTATATTCAATAGGTGAAATTTTACCTTCTCGATATAACATTTTAGTAAAAACATTAGTATCAGTATCAGGACTTCTTTCTGTAATAACAATTTTCTTATCAGTAGCATGAATAGCTTCTAATAAAGCATTTTTTCTTGTTTGCATTGCAAACGTTTGAAAAGGGAAGGCTCATCTATGTTGATCTTCATAAAATAGATCAATAATGTTTTTATTATTTTCATCTTTAATTTCTAATCAATGTTTTATTGGTTCGTTTACAAACGCTACTTTATCAGAAATTTGTTTTTTTAGATGAGCTAATAAAGTACTTTTTCCACTTCCGATATTCCCGTCAATTGAAATAACTATTGGTTTTTTTCTCATAATGTAATTATATCCTTTTTTATAATTTATGATAAATTATTTTTAACAAATGAATCTTTAATTCCTGCAATTGCTTCTTTTTCGTCTTCACCTTCAGCAGTAATTATAAGTTCAGAATTACACGGAGCACCAAGAGACATTACATGTAGTACTGATTTTAAATTTGCTTTTTTATCTTTAAAATAAACATTAATTTCACTTTTATATTTCATAGCTTCCTTAACTACTAATGATGCAGGTCTTGCGTGTAATCCGACTGGATCTGTTATTTTAATTTCTAATTTTTCCATATTTTTTCCTTAATTTAGTTTAATAAATTATTTTTCTTCAAAAATAAATTTACTAATTTTATTATATCTTTATTATTATTAATTTTTAATATTTTATTAACAAGTTCTTCACAATCTTTAAGTTTTAAATTATTTATAATATATCTAGTTCTCGGAATTATTGATGATGATACTGAAAAATATTTTAAACCAAGACCTAATAGTATTGGTATACTTTGTTTATCTCCAGCAATTGAACCACATACTGCACATTCAATATTATTTTTAGTTGAACCTTTTATTACAATCTTTAAAGCATTAATAATTGCACGATCTAACGGTTGATATAAGTAACTAACATTATTATTTAAACGATCAGCTGCCATTGTATATTGGATTAGATCATTAGTACCAATTGAAAAAAAATCACTTTCTTGAAAAAATGCATCAAGGTTAAAAACAGCAGCTGGTGTTTCAACCATCATTCCTACTCGATAATTTAACTTACCACCTATTTTTTTAGCTTCTTCATTAATTATTTTCTTAGCTTCTAAAAATTCATCTAATATAGAAATCATTGGAATCATTATTGATATTTGATAATGTTTACTTACTTTTAATAATGCTATTATTTGAGTTCTAAAAATTTCTTTCTTCAATAAACAAAGACGAATAGCTCTTATTCCTAAAAAAGGATTTAACTCTTTTCCAAATTCATCAGAATGTGAATAATACTTTAATTTTTTATCTCCCCCAATATCTAATGTTCTTATAACAATTTGTTTACCATTCATTTCCTTTGCTGCTTTTAAATATTGTTCATATTGTTCTTCTTCGGTTGGCCATTTACTATTTTCCATATATAGAAACTCTGTTCTAAAAAGACCAACACCATCGGCACCATTCTTTTGAGCAAATCCAGCATCTATTGCGTTACCAATGTTTGCTTCTACATTAATATCATAATTATCTAATGTTTTTGTTTTCTTAGTACGATAACTTTTTATCTTGTTCATAAGATCTTGAGTTTTTTTGATTTTTGTACTATATTCATTAATAATTTTTTTCTCTGGATTAATTAGTATTGAAGAAATATTACTATCAATTATTGCATTGTTACAATCACTAAATTTTTCAAAAATGTTTTCAATTCCAGAAATCATAGGAATTTTTAAATTTCTAGCAATCAAAGCCGTATGTGATGTTCGTCCTCCAATTTCTGTAATAAAACCTTTAATATTATTTTTTATAATTTGTGATGTTTGAGCAGGTGTAATATCGTAAGCAACTATAATAACATCTTTAATGTTTTCTAAGTCAATATTTTTTCTATTTTGATATTCAAGAATAAGTTGTTTTCTAATATCTACAATATCTAACAATCTTTCCTTAAAATATTCATCTTCCATTTGCTGAAATTGTTTATAGTATTTTTCGTAGACATGAAAAAGTGCATTATCACCACCCACTAAATTTTTATCAACATAATCTTTTACTTCCTTTTTCACAACATCATCATTAATAAGCATAATATGTGCTTCAATTATTTCTTTTTGTGTTTTATCAATATCAGTTTTTAATATCTGTACATTATTATCCTTAACTTTTTTAAAAGAATCATTAATTTTTTGTTGGATATTTTTTATTTTATCATGCGTAATATTGTTAATACTAACATTAAGCTGTATATCCTTTAAAATAAAAATCTTTGCTTGTGCAATTCCTGAATTACATACTGTTCCCTTTATTTTTTCCATTTTTCCCTTTTTAATATTAATAATTATATAATTTTCTTAATAAAATATTTATATCAATATATATAATATATAATATTAATATGAAGTTAATAATTTCTGTAGATGGTAATATCGGAAGCGGAAAAACTACTTTTATTAGACATTTAAAAAAAAAATATTCTGATTTAATTGAATTTGTTGATGAACCAATAAATGAGTGATTAAATACTAAAAATAGTGAAGGAAAAAGTATTTTATCGTTATATTATAATGATCAAAAAAGATGATCGTTTGCCTTTCAAATTTATGCAATGCACACTAGAACTATAGCACTTCAAGATGTAATAAAAAATAGTAAAAAACAAATCATAGTTACAGAAAGAAGTACTAATACAGATGCTAAAGTATTTACTGAAATGCTTTATACACAAAATAAAATTACTGATATGGAATATATTATTTATAAAAAACTTTTTGACTCATTATTAATAAAAGCTGATGCTATTATTTATATTAAAACAGATGCTAATAAATGTCTTGATAGACTAATAAAACGGAATAGAAGTGGAGAAAAAATTGAATTATCATATTTAGAAAAACTTCATGATGTTCATGAAAAATGAATAAAAAATACTAAATGAATATGAACAATTAATGGTAATGAAAATTATTTTCGTTCAAAAGCATCTGAAGAGAAAATTTTTGATACCTTTATTCAAAAAACAAAAAAATGAGAAAGTGCTAAAAAATTAAAAAAATAATGTAACTACACTATTTTTTATTTTATTAAAATTTTAGTTATTGATTAATTATTTAGTAGGTTTTCTCTATAATCACCAACAGCACTTACTTCTTTAGCCCCAGCAACTATTGATATTATTCCTTGTACAAAAACAATTATGTTAGATATTATTGATAAAACTATTACTATATCTTTATTTGATATATTTATATTATCACCACTATTTGTTAATGTAGAAATAATTCCAAAAAATCCAAAAATAATAAATAGTATTCCGCCTATTATATTAATAACTCCCATAAATGTTACTCATGAAGTTGCGATATGGTCTGATCTTTCAATTTTTTTTATCCCACTATGTAAACATATAATTATAATAATTGGCACTACAGCAATAATTACCAATCCTATTATTCGAAACAAAGATAAAGCAATTATTGTATTTGCTTGAGTTATAGAATTTGGGGTTTTTCCTGTAGCTATTACATATGTTATTATAGATAAGATAAAAGCAAAAACTAATAATGATATATTTACTCAGTTTAATTTAATTGCTTGTTTTATTTTGTATATATATTTTGTATTCATTTTATTCCTTATAAAATTATTATAATATATTTATATATAAAATTAACTTTTATTATATATAATATCTTTTATAAGGAATAAAATGGAAAATGAAGTAAATACACAAAATAATAAAAAAATGGAAATAAAAAATCCAAATGCAACTAATGAATTACCTGTTGCATCACCGGTTGGTAAAATAGCATGATATGGAAGTTTTATATTACTATTACCTTTAGTAATTCACGTACTTATTAGAAACTCATTTGTTAAATCACAAGCAAAAATAAATGAACTATCAAGTGATATAGATGTACAACTAAAAAATAGAAGAGATACACTTATAAAACTTGTTGATGCTACAAAAAGTTATATAAAATATGAAAAAACAGTTTTACAAGATGTAACTAAGTTAAGAAAAATGAATCTTTCGGATAATTATGGAAAAGCTGATAGTCATATGAATAGTATGTTTGGAAAAATTGTTGCAGTGGGAGAAAATTATCCTAATTTAAAAGCTGATGAATCAGTAAATAAATTAATGGAACAAGCTGCATATTTAGAACAAGAAATTGCAGCATCAAGAAGACTTTATAATTCACAAGTTCAATGATTTAATGCTACTATCTTTACATGACCAAATGTTATAATTGCAGAATCTATGCATCTTTCAAAACAACCATTTTTTGAAGCAACTACACAGGACAAAGAAGACGTAAGTACAAAATTATTTTAATTTTAAAATAGGAATATATTATGCAAAGAGTTCATACTCTAGAAACTCAATCACAAATTAATGATCATATTGAAGAAAATATAAAACCATTAATTAAAACTGAAATGAGTAAAGCATTAGAAAAAATGCCCAATTCATTTAATATTATGAATAAGTGATATTATTTTATATTTTTATTTATATTTGGAATAACTTTAATACCAGTAATATGGCATTTTATTCAAAGAAACAAACAACGTAAAACCATTAAAGAAAATGTAGAAATAGATCACATTTATAAATTAGCAATCAACCAAATAGATGGATTAGAATTTGTAAAATTTGAAAATGATAAGAATTTTAGTCTTTTAAAACAATATCGTGTTCATTCAATTCCAAGTGATGCCACCATTACTAAAGCTACAAGAAAAGTATTTATTAGATTATTTGATAAATATAATCTCGAAATAAGATCTGGTAATGCACATTGAGTAAGAGGAGGTGGGAAATATCGTCAAGATTATAATCTACCCACAGGATATATAATTTTTAAAGGAAATATTCCAAATTGAAATTCATTTAATTATTCAATTAGCAATAAAAAGAAACTTTTAGGGAATAAATCATATATTAAACTTGAAAGTGATGAATTTAATAAACAATTTGGATTTGCTGCAAACGACCCTGTAAAAGCTAGAATGTTATATACACCATTATGTATGGAAAAAACTATAGCCCAAAATAAGATAGTTAATTTACATTGATGAAAAATTAATAAAACAAAAGACTTCTTTAAGATAATATTTCAACCACGAAATTGAAGTGAAATTGAACTTACAGTAAATTTTAGATTTAAAAATGATATTGATTCATTAACTACAGATCTAATAAATGGACTTGAAAAAAGTGTATTTTTAATTTATAAAATACTTGGAATTATAATTATTCCTCCTATGTTATAATTGGCGTAAGATTTCTTACATATTTGGTACCTGAAACCGGACTTGAACCGGTACAAACTTTCATTCGGAAGACTTTGAATCTTCTGCGTCTACCATTCCGCCATTCAGGCAATTTTTAATTAAGAAAAGCTATTATTACTATCTAATATTTTTTTCTTATGTTGAATTATATCATATATTATATTTATTTGATTTATACTATATATAGGAAATATATAATGACAAATAAGAAAAAAATTTATTTAAATATAGCAAAAATTTCTAATTATTATTTATTTTATATAAAGTATGATAAAAATGAATATAGTAAAATAAGAATAAAATTTTGTAATTATTATGCTGGAACTGATGATTGAAAAATATTGGCTTCTAAACTTTTCTTTTGCCAGATAAGAATAATTGCAGTGTATAAAGCGATGATTACTAAAATACATAATATTTATAGTGATCAATTATCTGTAAAAAAATTAAGAAAAATAATTACCGAAAAACAAAAATTATTAAAACAAGAAATTCATAAAAAAGATAGAATAAAACAGAAAATTCTAAGTGATGAAAGTAAACTTTTAATTGAAGTAGTTTCAGAAGATGATTCAAATAAATTTATTACTAAAGCTATTACTCAAAAGAGCTTTTTAGAAATGGAAAAAAAATTAACAAAAGCAATTATTGATACAGTTAATTCAAATTTTATAATTAAAGATTAATTTTCATCTATTTGTTCTGATATAAATTTTGTAAATTCATTAGCTGAACTAGAAATTATATTTTCAAGGCTATTTATTATCGTTAAGTTCATCTATTAATAATCCTGTAAAGTATTTTAATCTTTTTACAATTTTTTTCTTTTTAGTTAAACTTATGCTTGAATTATTTACTCATAATTCATGTTCGCTTTTTATTGAATTATTTATTATCCCTATTATTGGAATAAAGAAATCTTTTTCTATAATATAAATTTATTTAAACTTAATAACTTCTTTTATTACTTCAAAATCTTCACCAGAAGATATTAAAATAATACATTTTACATTATTTTTTTTGTTATTCATCAAGGTTTTAAATATAATCATCATTTTTATTAAGTGGTTTAATAATATTTAGCTTTTCCTCTTTAATAATTATAGTGTCTAATATATTTTTATTTTTGTCATCATTTTATAAGGATAAATTTTTTCACTATTATCAAATATACTTTTTTTAGATGAAACAGAACTTTCTTTTTTTAAGTCATAAACACTTTTCAAATTTTTTATTAATTCATTGTATTGAAATTGTCTTAAATTCTTTTAATTTTTTGGCAAAGTCTAATTGTAATTTTTAAATTTAACCTAAAAATTTCATTAGTTTGTTTAGATATTTTATTTTGTTTATATTCTATTAATTTATTTATTTTATCACTAGCATTATTTTTTAGTAAATTTTTTTATTTTGTTTATGCATGATATCAAAATATTGGCCCGCTTTATTATAAACATAAATATTACTTTGTTTTTTGTTTACTTTTTGCTTTTTTCACTTATATAATTATATAATAATTTCATTATAAATTTATTAAAATATTAACATAGAAATGAAAAAATTAATTCTTATATCCGGACCAAGCGCTACTGGAAAAGATACAATTAATGATTTACTTTTTCAAGATAAAAAATTTATTAAAAAAAATGAAATAAGTTATTCAGTTTCATATACAACAAGAAAAAAAAGAAAGGGAGAAACCAATAGTATTAATTATTATTTTGTTTCAAAAGATGAATTTGAGAAAATGATAAAAAAAGACTATTTTACCGAGTATGTTAAATATGGTGATAATTATTATGGTACAAGTAAAGAATTAATAAAAAATAATTTAAAAACTGAAAATATCATTTTAAAAATTGATGTTATTGGAGGAAAAAAAATTATGAAGTTGTTTAAAGATCAAATTATATCTTTTTTTATTTTACCTCCAAGTATTCATGAATTAAAAAAAAGAATGTTACAAAGAAACTTTAACACAAAAGGTGAAATAGAAAAACGAATTCAAACTGCTAGAAAAGAAATTAAAGAAAAAAATAATTACCAATATATAATTGAGAATAATAATATAAATATTACTGTTTCTAAAATAAAAAAAATTCTTAATACTTGTTTATAAAATTTTAATATAAAATATAAAATATGAACAAATTAGTTTATTGTAAAAAAACGATTAAAGGGAATTATCGAAAAGAAAATCAAGACGCAATAGAAATAGTTAAAAATCCAAAAATTAATGGAGTTATAGGTATATTATGTGATGGAATGGGCGGACACGATGGTGGTGCTTTTGCAAGTCAAAAAACAGTTAAATTTATAGCAAATAAGTTTATGAATATAAATAATCACTTTAAAGATAATACTGAAACAAAAAAATGAATTTATACAACAGTTAGCAACTGTCAAAAAAAATTAAATAAATATGCTAAAAGAAATAATAATCTTGCAGATATGGGAACAACAATTGTTATATCAATAATTTACAAAAGGAAACTATTTATTTTTCACGCTGGGGATTCACGATTATATTATATTAACTCATCATCAATTATGGATCAAGTTACTTTAGATCATAATGTTCAAAACTATACTTCTATGTCAAACATTTCACATAGTAGAAGTTTAGTTCACGCAATGGGTCCGCAAAAATTTTCAGATGAAAATGATTTAAGATCAACAGTTCAAACTATTGATTTAAGTAATGAAAAAACTTACTCAATATTTTTATGTAGTGACGGAATATACGAAGTAATTAGTGAAAATGAATTACATGAACTATTAACTACATCTAAATTGCCTTTTGAAAAAATAGAGAACATCATCAATAAAGCTGTTGAATATGATAGTAAAGATAATTGTTCAGTTATCTTGTTTGAATACAAATAATGAAAAACACTATTATTAATAATCGTTACAAATTGATTAAAAAAATTGGCAAAGGTGGATCATCGTTAGTTTATAAAGCCATTGATACAATATCTGAAACAAAAGAAAAAATTATTGCAATTAAAATTTTAAGTCCATCCGATGATAAAGAAAAATATAATTTAAATATTAAAAGACTTAAGCGAGAAGTTGAAATTCTAAGTGAATTAAAAGGTAATAATATTGTTAAAATATATGATTATAATTTTTCTGATAATAATTATTATATTGTGATGGAATATTTGGAAGGATCCACGCTAAAACAAATAATAAATAAAAGAAAATTTGAAATAAATGAATCTTTAGATATTATTATACAAATTGCTAAATGTATTAGTCAAATTCATAAACAAAATATAATTCATCGCGATATTAAACCTGAAAATATTATTTATTTAGATTCTTCACAAATTAAAATTTTGGATCTTGGAATAAGTTTTAAGGAAGATCAAACAGAAAATATAACCGAAGAAGGAAATATAATTGGTAGTATGTCTTATATTGCACCAGAAATTGTTGACAATAAAAAACCAACGAAAAATAGTGATATATATTCTCTTGGAATTATTTTATATGAACTTTTAGCAGGAAAATTACCATATGGTGGTAAAAGTGGTGTTGAGATAGCAAGAAAACATTTAGAAGCTAGATTTCCGGAAATTATGAAAATTAATCCAAAAGTGAATAATGAAATAAGTAGCATTATTGCAAATGCATGTAACAAGGATCCAAGTAAACGTTATAAAGATATTGATAAATTTATTTTAGAAATAGAAACTGTTAGAAAAACTTATCGCTTACATTCAAAGACTAATCAAACATTAGTAAATATATCATTTAATAAATATAAAAATAGATTTAATAGTAATGCATTTAAATCAAGTAAAAAACAAAGAATAAAAAATAAAAGACTTTTATGATTAAAAATATTGTGTTTATTTGGTATATTTGGATCTATTTTCTTTGTAATAATTATATTTTTAATATAAAATAATTTTTAATTAGTTGTTTTGTTAAAATTATTATATGAAACTAGATATATTTAAAGATAAAAATAATAAAGATGATAAGGACTATACTTTTGTTAAGCATTTTGATAATGAAGTAGCAGTTAGTATTCTTAACGCTAATTTCTATAACTTATCAAAAATTATTAAGATTATTAACACAAGCAATGCTGATGCAATTCACTATGATGTAATGGATGGTCATTTTGTAAGTAATATATCATTTGGACATAAAATATTATGTGATATTAAGCCATATACTAAAAAAGCACTTGAAGTACACTTAATGATATCTGATCCAATTGTTCATGTTCAAAAATATATTGATGCTGGAGCTGATATGATAATTGTCCATTTTGAATCTTTTTATTATCGTGAAATTAAACAATTTTTTTTAGATCTAAGGGCAAAAAAAATTGGATGTGGTATTTCTATTAAACCTGAAACTAATATTGAACAAATATATGAATATTTAGATTTTATTGATGAGGTTATGATAATGACAGTACAACCTGGAAAAGGTGGTCAAAAATTTATTCAAAAAATGCTTGAAAAAATAGCAATTCTTTCCAATTATCTATATGAAAAAAAATTATATAAAAATATAAAAATTAGTGTAGATGGTGGTATTGATGATAAAACAGCATTAATGTGCTCTAAAGTTGGTGTAACAAAATTTGTATCTGGTAATTATTTATTAAAAAATAATATTAGCGCAGGAATAGATAAAATAAAAAATGTTAAATAAAATCTGTGTAATAATCGGCCCAAATTATGATTTTAAATATGTTTATAAAATTATTGAAAAATATCCAAACACCGATTTCATTGGTGTTGAAACTGGATCTCTTTATTTAAAAAAAAATAAAATTAAAGCAATATTAAATATATCTGATTTTGATACTTGAGTAGATGGTAAAACCACACCACTTAATAATAAAATCATAAAAACTTCAAACGATATTACTGATTTAGAATTTGCAATTAAAATAGCTAAAGATAAACAGTATGAAACAATTGTATGTATTGTTGATGGACCTAGATGAGATCACACATATAATAATTTATTACTTGTAATTAATTACAATATTCACCTTTATAATAGTAAATCTTTTTGCTATACAATTAATAATAATAAGTGAGTTAAAATATATAAAAATAATTACAAGTATTTAAGTTTTATAAATATTTATCATGACAGTTTAGTTTCAACTAAAGGATTAAAGTGAAATGTTAAAAACTATCAAAGTAGTTCAATTTCAAATGAAATTATAAGTTTAAATTGCTATATTATGACTAAAAAAAGTTTAATTATTATACAAAGTAACTAACCAAGTTGATTTTTTTTCTTAAGTGTTTTATAAGTTTTCATGCTTACTCTAACTTTTTTACCATCTTTTAAAGTACATTTAATTAGATTTAAATTTCACTTTCTTTTAGTAATATTAAGCGCATTACTTCTATTATTTCCAGATAGAGCACTTTTTTTTGTTATATCATCTTTTCTTGCCATAATTTTCCTTATATTTAGTATATCATAATCAATTAAAATTTTTAATAATAAAGTTAATTTTTTATTCTATAATTATTTTATAAAAAATGAGTCAAGATCAAAATGATTTGCTAATTATTAAGAACGCAATAGAAAGCGGCGTTAATAATGTTTCAATTCATAAACAAGAATTAAATGAACTAAATGTTTTTCCTATTCCTGATGGTGATACTGGATATAATTTAAATGCTACACTTTTAAGTGGATGAGATGCAATTAAGAATTCAAATTATAAATCTAGAAAAATTATGTTAAATGATTTTTCAGAAGGTTTATTGTTTGGAGCTAGAGGAAATTCAGGTGTTGTTTTTACACAAATTATAAGAGGACTTGTTAAACACATTATTAAAATACCAGTAAAGGATAAAATTAAATTTACTGATTTTTATTCTGCTTTATTAAAGTGTAAAAAGTTTGCTTATAAATCAATAAATAAACCAGTTGAAGGCACTTTATTAACTATTATTTCGGATTTAGTAAGTAAGTTACCAAAAAAAATGAAAGGTGTAAAAAACTATATTGAAGGTATTAAAATTATTGTTGATATTGCTGATAAATCAGTTAAAAATACTCCAAATTTACTTCCTGTTTTGAAAGAAGCTGGAGTTGTTGATAGCGGGGCAAAAGGATTATATTATTTTTTAGAAGGAATCTTGTTATCAAACGAAGGTAATCCTGTTCAACTTGGTAAAAGAAGAGATGCTGTTGTAGTAGATACAGAATATAATAAAAACAACGAACTTGATTATAAACTTACAATGTTGGGTTATTGTACTGAATTTATAATTCAGTTAAAACCAAAAATGAAAATTAATAATGTTCAGAAATTAATAACCAAAGAACTTGAGAAGTCAAATTATAATTCATTTGTTATTTTGAATGAAAAAAAACATATTAAAGTACACGTTCATACTTTCAAACCATCTAAGGTTTTACAGTTAGCTCATAAATATGGTGAATTTATTAAAGTAAAAGTTGATAATATGACTCTTCAAAATCAACACGTACAAGAATTTAAAAATATTCACATGGGTAAATTAGATATTAATAAAACATATGTAATTTCCTTTGTAACCGGAAATGGCTGAGGTTATATCTTGAAAAAAACAGGAATATCTAAAGTAGTTATTTATAATGGTAGTTCTATTCCCTCAGTTAAAAAAATAGTTGAATTAATAAAAAGAGCGTTAACTAAAAACATCATTATATTATCTAATAATTCAAATTTAAATATGGCAATTAATGAAGCTATAAAAATATGTAGTAACTATAATATTTATTTAACTTCTTCATCAAATAATGGTGAGATTTATGCTGCCTTAAATTATTATAATTTAGACCTTTCGTTTAAGGATCAAAAACAGGTTTTTGAAGAAAGTATTAAAAATAGTTTAGTAGTAAATATTTCCCAAGCTTCTAAAAAATATAAAAATAATAGTGTAGAGATAATTGAAAATGACTATATTTCTATCATTAATAGTGAAATTAAATATGCAGATAAAAATTTTAATAGATTAATTAAAAAATGTTTTTCAAAAATTAATTTAAATAAGTATGATTTAATAACACTTTTTTATGGTACAAAAATTTCTAAAGATAAAGCCCAAAAACTAAGTGAATTTTTAGAAAATAAATATAACCTAGATATAAAAGTAATTAAAGGAGATAATAAAATTTATTTGTATACAATAATTTTTGAATAAAATAATGAAAAAAATTGGAATAGATATATATGGATTTGATAATGGGTTTATTCACCCTATAAAAGCAGTAATTAATTTTGCACAAAAACATTTAGATATAAAAATATTTATCTTTGGGAAAAAAGAAGATGTAAACAAGGTAACTACACAATTAGGAGTAAATATTATTGTGGTAGAAGGAGACGATAGTATAACTAGTAATGATTCATCCTTAGAATTTAGGAATAAACCGAATTCATCATTAGTTATTGGTTTAAAGTATTTATCTAAAGGTACAATTGATTTTTTTATTAGTTCAAATAATAGTTCAACTTATTTACTTGCAGCATTAACCTATATTGGTACACTAAAACCAAAAATGCGAGTTGCTTTTGCTTCATATTTTCCGACAGCTATTGACGATAAGATGGTTTTATTTTTAGATTCTGGAGCAAATTTAACACTTCAACCAGATAGTTATTTAGAATTAGCTTTTTTATCAAGAGAAATTTTAAAAAAAATGGGAATAAATAATCCTAGCGTTGGGCTATTAAATAATGGTAATGAAGTTAATAAAGGTATTCCTGAAGTAAAAGCTGCTTACGGAAAACTTGCTAAATATAAAAATCAAATAAATTTTATTGGTAATATTGAGCCAAGACAAATATTAAAAGGAGATGCAGATATCATTTTGTGTAATGGATGAAACGGTAATATTGCAGTTAAATCAATCGAAGGAACTGCTGATGTTCTTATGTTTGATATTAAAAGACAAATTAAAAAAATAATTAAAAACCCTCTAGTATTATGATATTTAAAGAAAGCACTAAAACCATTAAAAGAAAAATATAATGCAAATAAATATGGATTTGGACAATTAGTGGGTCTTAAAAAACCTTGTATTAAAGTACATAGTTTTGGCGGATCTGAAAATTTTAGATATGCCTTAGAAAGTGCTTATCAACAATTACAATTAAGAAAACAAACCACTTTAACAAAAACTATCGTTGAAGATGAACAAACAATAATTAAAAAAAATTATGAAAAAATTATTCCGCTATTAAAAGAATTTAAAATCAAACCTAAAAATATTGAATTATATGTTAAAAGTTTAACTCACTCATCTTGAACTATTGACCATAAATCATTTGAAAGTGATTTTAATTATGAAAGACTTGAGCATAGCGGTGATAAAGCAATTAACTATTTTGTTACTAGATATTTAGATAGAACATTTCCTGAAATGGATCAGGGAACTGTTTCTAAAATTAATTCAAGAATCATCTCTAATAAAAATCTTTCAACAGTAGCAAAATTACTTAATTTTGAAAAATTTGTATTTTACGGAAAAAGTATTACTAACCCATTAAATGATTTTTCAGATAAAATTTGAGCAAGTTTTTTTGAAGGATTTATTGGTGCTATAGTTAATGATTATAATAATGATGAAGGAAATAAAATTATTGATTTTATAGTTGAAGAAATCATAATAAAAAAAGCAAAAGAAGATGAACTTTTAACTAAAGATGATGATTATAAAACACAGTTACAAGAGTATTTAAAGCAAATAAACAACAATATTACAATTAATTACAAAACACTAAGTGAAAACTATAAAAATAATAAGAGTTTTTTTGAAGAAGCGATTTTTATTAATGGAAAGAAAGTTATTACAGGAACAGGTACTAAGAAAATTGATATTCATCAAAAAATAGCTAAAATATATATAAATAAATTACAATCAGAAATTAAAAAAGAAATAGATAAATAATTTTTTACTATAATAATATTAATGGATAATGAAGAATTAGAAATAAAATTAGCATTAAAGACATTACAGCTTTCAATAGAAACTGTTACGTTAAAAAAAATTGAATTTCAATATAAGAAATTAGCAAAAATTTATCATCCTGATAAAAATTTACGTAATAATCCAACTTTTTCTAAACTATTCTCTGATCTTAATAATGCTTATCGTTTATTAAGGAAAAAATATTCTTTAGTTGAAAATATTAGACAAAATGCATTAATAGTTGTTGATAATAATGAAAATGAAATTATGAAAAGCAATTCTTGTAAAAGGTGTAATTCAAAATCAAGATATGAACTTTTAGATTATCGTGGTTATAAGATATGTAAAAATTGTTTTCAGTATCTTGCTTTAAGAGATCAGAAAAAATTTTTAGAAAAACAAAACCAGCTGCAAATAAATTTAAATAATAGACCAATTCCCCCTCCTGTTAATGTAAATGTTCACCAATCAAATAATCAAAATCAATCAAATAGGGGACCAAATAAATTTATTAAATTTTTAATAATAGTTGTTATTTTATTAATAATTCTAGGAGCAATTATTACTTTAGTTTCTCATTTTTCTAAATAACATTAATAAGAATATTTTTTTATAAAAAAACGATCAATAGTTTTTGTTAATGGTTTGTGAAAAAATAATATAATATAATATGCAACAAGCCCACTAATTACAATATCAATTCAATAATTTCATACAATTAAACTAATACTAAATTGTTTAAAAAAGTATTTAAGATTATTTACAGGATAAAATCCATATGCTGATGCTTTAAAAAATACATATATAACTATAATAAGTAATATATTTAAAAATAAAAAAACGGGGCTAATATTTTTTTTTGATAATAAAATTAATAATAACGAATAAAAACCTAAAGTTGCTAAAGGAAATTGTTCTCATGTAATGAAATATGCACCTCCAAATGCTAGAGCGTTAATTAATGTAAATAATGTTAAAAGAATAAATGATCTTTTAAAACCGATTAAAAAGATTGCAATAAGTAGAAAAGTTTTATGTAGTGGATGTAATATACCAATTGTAGCATCAATATATGTAAGTAAAACTGCTATTGCTAAAAATATTCCTATAAGAGTGATTTCTCTTGTTGAGAACTTAATAATATTGCTAATTTTCTTATCTACAAAAAAAAATTTTTGTAATTTCATATATTTATTTTAATTGATTTTTAGGTAAACTGTTAAGTTATTTGCTCCATAATATATATGAATTAAAATAAAAAATTATCTCAGAAGCATTTATAAAATTAAAAAATAATAAAAAGAAAATAAGAATTAATTTTTCAGAAGGTTCTTCTAATGAGTTTTAAAAGCTGCTTGTATGATAAATATTAAAAATATTGAAGTAATACTATTATTTAGTAATAAAGAAGAAATACCAAGCAATTTTTTGGAAAATATCAATTTTGAAATTATTAATCCTGAAAAAGTAGAAAGTATAGTAGCTAGAGTCATAATTTTTTTAAAAAAAGTGATCTTAGCTTAAATGAAATATTAAACTTATTTGCAAATAAATCCTACTTCGGATTATTATTATTATTATTTTATAATGATAAGGTTGATATTCTTATTTCTGGTGCTGAATATACAGAAGTAGAAATTATGAAACCATTTTTAAAATTTTTAAATCTAAAAAAATATTTTATCAAACGCTTATGTATTATATAAACAAAATAAAGTTTATTTATTTGGTAATTGTAGTCCTGAATTTTTTCCTTCAATGTAAAATATGGTTAAAATGGTTAAACATTATTTAGGTTTTAATTCTAAAACTTAAATTATAAAAAAACTATATGTTTCATTAATAGTTAATAAAAGTGACTATATGTAAAAAAAATGAAAGATATAATGAAATAAAAACTGTTGTACATAATCTTAGTTATTCTATTGAAGCAAATAGTATTTTTGGACCTATACTTTTTTTAATGCATCAAAGATAAATAATATCAGTCAAGAAGAAGAATTTAAGAATATAAAAATTTTTCTATTTTCTGATTAAATGTTGGACATATAGCAGTATCTGCATCATATATGTTTGGTAATTTATCAATAATCAGTTCTTTTATGGTTAGCTTTAAAAAATCAGTAATATACTTAAATAATAGTATGAATCGCGCTGATGTTTATAATGCGTGTCTTTTGGGAATAAGCTTTTTTTTAAATGATTAAAATTATATAAAATATTTATTATATTGTCATTGGCTAATTTTGTATAATTAGTGTTAGTATGAAAAGAGTATTGTTGGGAATTAGTGGGGGAGTTGATAGTGCAGTTAGCGCCTTACTATTAAAACAACAAGGATATGAAGTTATCGCAGTATTTATGGATAATTGAGATCGCTTAACAAATAATGATCTTTTAGATAGTATAAATAGTGAATGTAGTTCTCTTGAAGACTTTAATGATGCTAAAAAAGTATGTAAAATTCTTGATATTAAATTATATAAAGTAAATTATCAAAAAGAATATTGAAAATATGTATTTTTACCATTTATCAAAAGTATTAAAAACAATATTACACCTAACCCAGACATTTGATGTAATAATTATATTAAATTTAATATTTTCAAAGATGAACTTTTAAGTAAATATAATGCTGAATACTATGCCACTGGTCATTATGCTCGACTTATTACTAAAAACAATATTCATCATTTAGAAATACCATTCGATACACATAAAGATCAAACATATTTTTTATCAAGATTAAAACAAAGCCATCTAGAAAAAGTTATTTTTCCACTTGAAAATTTAAGTAAGGAAATGGTCCGAGAAATAGCTAGAAAAAATAAATTACCAATAAGTAATAAAAAGGATTCTGTAGGTATTTGCTTTATTGGTAAAAGAACCTTCAATACTTTTTTACAAAATTATATTCCGAAATCAGTAGGTGATTTTATTGACTGAAATACTAATAAAAAAGTTGGTGAACACATTGGCACTGCATTTTATTCGGTTGGACAAAGAAAGGGACTGCATATTGCAACAGATGAGAAACCATACTTTGTTTATAAAAAAGATATTGATAAAAATATTGTTTACTTAATAAAAGGACTTAATAACCCTTTACGTTTTGCTAATATAATAACTTTAAAAGATGTAGTTTTTCTACAAACAAATTATAAGGATATAAAAGAAAAAAAATATTTATTTAGAATTCGACATGGCCAAATACCCGTTGAAGGCAAATTAATAAATAAAAATAATATGTGAAAGGTAGTTCTTGATAAGGATCATAAGGATATAACACCGGGACAAACATGTGTTTTTTATGATAATAATGAATTAATTGGTTCAGGGTACATTATATAAAACTAATATAATTATGATTTAATATTAAAATAACCATAATAATGAAAACTACTAATTATATATTACGTAAAAAATGATTTGATTTTTTTATAAAAAAAAACCACTTAAAAATATTATCAGTTGGATTAATTCCTAAAAACGATAATAGCCTTTTGTGAATAAATTCTGGTGTTTCTGGCTTAAAACCATATTTTACAGGTTTAGAAAAATCCAAAAATAAGTGTCTAGTAAATATTCAAAAGTGCATTAGAACAAATGACCTAAACAATGTTGGTTATACATCAAGACATCATACTTTTTTTGAAATGATGGGAAATTTTTCAATCGGAGGTTACTTTAAGGAAAAGGCAATCAAATATGCTTGAGAATTTTTAACAAGCAAAAAGTGACTATGATTAGATTCTGATAAAATTTATGTAACTGTATATGAAAAAGATATTGAAACAATTAATATCTGAAAAAATATAATTAAATTACCAAGTGAAAAAATAATTTTAGGAAATAAAAAAACAAATTTTTGAGAAATCGGCATTGGACCTTGCGGACCAAATACTGAAATATTTTATGATAGAGGTAATGAATATGATAAAAATAATGAAGGTTTATCATTATTAAAAAATGATATCGAGAATAATCGGTATTTAGAAATATGAAATATTGTATTTTCGCAATATTTTAATAAAGGGGGTGGTATTTATGATAACCTTCCTCAAAAAAATATTGATACAGGAGCTGGATTTGAAAGAATAATAACTATTTTAGAAAATGTACCTAATAATTTTTTAAATTCGCTTTTTTTAGATGCTACAAATTATGTAAAAAAACAAGTTAATATAAAAAATAATTCTGATAGCATAGCACAGGTTTATAGGATTGTAGATTTTTCTAGAACATTAATGTTTGCGTTAGCAGATGGAGGTAAAATTGGCGGTAAAAAACGTTCTTTTATATTAAAAAAAATAATCAAAGAAATTAGTAAAAGTTGTTATTTATTGAATATATCAAACTTAATTATTTTGGATATTATTAAAATATTTATAAATAAATATAAGAGTTTTTATCCTGAACTAAAAAATATTAAAAAGTCAGAATTAGAAAAAGTAAATGCTTTTGAAAAAAAACAATGATCTAATAATAGAAAATATCTGCAAATGATTTTAAATTATGAAAATGAAATTAATAAGCCAATATATAATATTTTTCTTGATCAATTTGTTAGTAAATATAAATTAGAACTATATAAAAAAGTAAAGGATTTTTATTTACCATATGATCGCTTTAAATTATATGAAACACATGGCGAAGATGTAAGTTTAAATAATGAACCATTAAATCAAATTTTTTCAATACTTGGTATGAAGCATATTAATGATTACACTTGTTCTTTAATAATGCCACCACCAAATGTTACAGGAAAATTACATATTGGTCATGCTCTTGATTGTTATATTCAAGATACAATAATTAGAGAATCAAAACTTTCTAGTATGGATATTATGTTTGTGCCGGGTAAAGACCACGCTGGTATTGCAACTCAAATAAAATTAGAAAAAGAAATATATGATCTAAATAAACAAACAAAAGAAGAAATAGGCAGAGATAAATTTATCGATCTTCTTCAAACATGAAAAGAAAAATATAGTAAAAAAATAAATAAACAATGAAGCAAATTAGGTATTATTCCTAATTTCAATATTGAAAGATTTACTTTAGATAAAAAGTCTCAAAAAATTGTTAATGATATATTTATAAATCTATATAATGATAATTTAATTTATCGTGAGAAAAAATTAGTTAACTGAGATACTACATTAAATAGTGCAATAAGTAATATTGAAATTATTAAAAAAGAAATTGAAAAAAATATTTACTATGTTAAGTATTATTTGAAAAATAGTAGTGAATATATAATTGTAGCTACTACAAGGCCTGAAACTATTTTTGCTGATGTTTGTCTAGTAATGAACCCGAATGACAAAAGGAGTGTTAAATTACTAAATAAAATAGTTATTAATCCGTTAACTCAAAAAAGCATGCCAATTATAAATGATGACTATGTTGATGTAGATTTTGGAACAGGGGTTATGAAGTGTACTCCGGCACATGATTTTAATGATTATGAAATTGGATTAAAATATAATTTAAAACAACCAAGTTGTATAGATGGTAATGGAATTATGAATGACCTTTGTTTTTTATATAGCGGTTTAACTATTAATAAATGTCGAGAAAAAGTAGTTAAATTTTTTAAAGAAAATAATCTTTTAGAAAAAATAGAGAAAATTACCTCAACTACTAATTATAGTGATAGAACAAATACTGTTGTTGAGCCGTTATTAAGTACACAATGATTCGTTAAAACAGCTGCTCTTGCTAAGAAAGTTATTGAATTACAACAAGATCCAGATACAAAAATCGTCTTCAATAATAAAAGTTTTGAAAAAAAATATTTATATTGATTAAATAATATGCATGACTGATGTATATCAAGACAGATATGATGAGGTCACCAAATCCCTGTTTGATATGATAATAAAACAAATAAGGTTGTTTCTGTGGGTAATCCTCCTAAAGATGGCGATTGTTATCAAGACCCCGATGTATTAGATACTTGGTTCTCTTCTGGTCTTTGACCACTTATTTGTCTTGAATTTAAAACTAATAACAAAATATTTGAAAACTATTACCCACTAACTAACCTTATTATTGGATATGATATATTATTTTTCTGATTATGTCGTATGTCAATGTTGTGTAGCTATATGATTAATAAATATAATGTTAATAATGAAACTAAAATTCCCCTTTTGCCGTTTAAAAGTACATATTTACATGGTTTAATTCGAGATAAAAATGGTAAAAAAATGTCAAAATCACTAGGAAACGGAATTGATCCTAATATGATTATTGATAAATATTCAAGTGACTCTTTAAGAATGACTTTGTTAATGAATCATTCATATTCTGAGGACATTAACTTTCATGAAAAAGATGTACAACTAAATAATATTAAAATAAATAAAATTACTAATGCATATAAGTTTTTAGAATTTTATTCTAAAAAAATTAACTATGATGAAACATTTAAAATTGATAAAAGTAAATATTGAACCTCTTGAGATATTTTAAATAAATGATATAAATTTATTAATGATTTATATGATAGTAGCAATGAATTTTATAATATAAAAGGAAATCAAATTAATCAATCCTTTTATAGAAAAACCCTTCATTATTTTAATAATGTATTTTGTAATAATAGTATTGAAAAAAGTAAATACATTTTCCGAAATTGTAAGCAAGAAGAGAAACATGAAGTATTTTTTATTTTAAAAAATATATTTTCTGAATTAATGATCTTATTAAACCCAATATTACCATTTACTAGTGAAATATTATTTAAAAAAATAATTAAAAAAAGTCTTTACAATTTTAAATCTATTCTTGTTCCTAATATTAAATATGAATATTTATATAATCAATTAAGAGATTTTAAAAAAAATAAATTTATCACCATTACAAAAGGATATCATGCTATAGAATATCAATTTGATAAATATAAAAGTCGTTTTTATGGTGAACTTTATATTAAACTTCAAAAATATATTACAAAGTATCCAAAGGCAATTTTATTTGAATTTAAAAGTATTAAAAATATTAAAACTATCGACTTCTATTTAAATTATATTTTTGCAATTAATAATGCTAAAAAAATACAATGTAATAAAAAACAAAATTTTACTAAAACCTTTTGTGAACACAGTGAATATAAACCGGTACAAGAATATGTATTTGTATATTTTAATAAAGAGGAAAACTCTGGTAAAAAAAGAATTATTAATGAATTTTGAAGTTATGATATGTGTATTTATATTGATGATTATGTAAAAAAATCTAAAAATAATATTACAGTAGAAATAAACTTTTTAACAAAAAAAATAGCCAAATTACAATCAGCTAAAGATAAAATGAATACTACAAATAATGAAAAAATAGCTAAATTATTAGGAAGCATTAGTGATACAAAAGAAAAATTATTATATTATGAAGTTCAAGAGCATGATTTAAATAAACTATTGGAACGAATAAAAATTAGGTAATAAATAAATATACACCTAATATTTAAAAGTGGTATTTTTTTCATATTTTATAATCGCAACACTTTTAAGTTACATATATATAATTATTGGTGTACAACCATATTTAGTATTAATAATTTGTATGTTTGCTTATTTTACAATAGTAAAGGTTAGATCATTTAAAAAAATAGCATTTTTGTTTATATATATAATATTCATAACAATTATTTTGTCTCTTTTGGTAAATAAGGTTTTGTTGGCAAATAATTATAAATTTGAATTAGTAAACGAAACTAGTAAATGTTATGTTTTTAAATACCATGGATGTTTATTTTTAGTTAGAAAAACAGATTTCAATAAACATTTAGAAATAGGTAATTATTATTATTTACAAGGAAGAGTTAATAAGATAAATACAAATATAATTTTTTATCATAAATATAAGTATTTTCTTTATATAAAAAGGTGAAAATTCAGTAATCACGGCATGTTTTACTATTTTGAAAAAATAAAAAATATTTTTTCTAAAAGATTACATAATGACCTAACTTTATGTTCTTTAACTTTAGGTAAGAAAAATATCAACTATTTAAAAAATTTAAATATCCTAAACGCTAGTTATCTTTTTTGCATAAGCGGAATACATGTAAACTCATTGAAGAAAATAGTTAAACCATTTAAAGGTATAAGGTTTCTTGGAATTCCGTTTGGAATGTTTTGAATATTTTACCTACTATTATTAAATCTATCAATACCTTTACTCAGAGCTGTAATTTTCCTTTTTATATCAAAACTAAAAAAATATTGAAACTATTTAGACAAGTTTAGTGTCTATGATATTTTAATTTTCACAGCATTCATAATTTTTGTTTCTAATCCAGATTCAATTTTTTCATTAACATTTATATATTCATTTCTATATACTTTTTTAATAGCGTGATATCATGAACATATTTTCATAAAAAGAAAAATTAAAAAAATATTTTATTTTATTATTTACATACAAATAATAAATTTCATATTAAGTATTTGAATAAATAAATATATTAGTATTAATTCATTTTTTACTTTAATTTTTTTAGCCCTCATTATTGAATTATTATTCATCGGATCATTTTTTATATTAATTATTCCTTGATTATATATAATATTTAAACCACTAATAAATATCTTTAATCAAAGCATTATTTATCTAACTCAACATAATATATTAATAAATATTAGCTTTCCAATATTTATAATAATTATATTATTATTCATAATAGTAATTTATTTAAAGTATTTATGAAAGGTAAAATTATATTTTAAAAAGATATACTATTTGTAAAATATAGTATAATTTTAATAATATAAGGAGATATTATCACAAAGAGAGAAAAATTATATTATGATGCTTGTAATTTATTACAAAATATTTTAAATAATAGTATAGTAAAAAATGTTCTTTTTAAAAACAAGGATAATGATTTAACTAATCAACTTCTATTAATTACATCCTATTTAAATTTTATAGAAATATCTGATTCATTTATTGATGAAAAAATTAGTTTAAAGATCGCACAAGTAATAACAAATCTTACAAATAAAAGTGTTGAAATATCTCAATATAAATCAGTATCAGATAATGATGTTGAAATAAATATTAATTATCTTGCAAATTATACTCACAATCTATATAAAATAGAAAAAAATGAATTAACTAGAAAAAACAACTTAAGCATTCAAGCGATTTTAACTAATACTAAAAAATTTGTTGATGACAAATCAATAGATTCAACTAGTCCAGACTCACCTCAAAATAGCAATTCACAAAATATTAATTTGAATAAATTACCAGAACTACTAAGTCCTAAATTTTATCCTTTTAAAACAAAACCTAAAATAATTCCCGTTCTAAAAATAATTACGGCATCAGTTATGGTTATGTTAGCGTTAGCATTAATTATCCAAACATTTTTAAGTAAAGAGGCGAATGTTTTTTCAAATGTAATATGAGTAATAGCTTTTTCAACATTAGTCTATGCATTATTTAATTCAGCAGCTAGTAAGTTTGATAAAGTAAAATATATACTAAATAAATCAAATTTTATTATGTATTGTATTATTATATTTATTTTCATTATTAGTCAATTATTTATTTTAACTAATAGTTTAAAAGGACTTGAATTAGTAAATTATGGAAGTATTAATTCTGTTTTAATATTTATTGAAATCGGATTAGCATTTATTATTGGTGTTATTAAAGTAGTTATATGATATTTAAACCCTAAAATAGATAAAAAAAAATTAAAAAAAGCACAAAAAGAATTTGCAAAATATCAAGAAAATATTTTTAATAAATTTAAATAATTATTTTATTTTATTTACAGCATTTTGCAACATAGACTTTTTAGAGTTTGCTTTGTTTTTCTTATAAATATTTTTCTTAACTGCTTTATCAATAATCTTAAATGCTTCAGATAATGTTTTTTCAGCATTCTTCTTATCTTTCTTTTCACAATAGTCTAAAATTTTCTTCTCGATTGTTCGACATTTTGAACGAATTTTTTTATTTGTTACTCTTGCTTTCTCGTTTGTTTTATTTCTTTTAATTTGTTTTTTTATATTGGCCATTTATTTCCTTCAAATAATATATATTATTATATATTAAATTTTTTTAATTTATTTAGCATTATTGTTAATGATAACTTATTAATATAATAATATTAAGATTATATAAAAAATATACTTAAATTTGATAATTTTTTAAGTATTATTAATAAATTAAAAAGAAATTATTATGAATTTTATTTATTTTTATCTAATTTATTTGTTATTTTAAATGAAAGATATTTTCTTTTTGCAATTCAATAATAAAAGAAAATAATTGGCAACATTATTAAACTTATTAAAAACACTCACCCCATTACGCCTAATAATGAATAATTATTTAAATCAAGAAAAAAATATGGATATTGATGAATTTTTGATCCTAAAAATAATGTAATAAAACAATATATATAGGGATATATAAATCATAATAAAGTCATAAATAAATTTGGTTTTTTTATAAATTTGTATGTTACAAAAAAATATATAGTAGATAGATTTGGTATAATGTGTGTTAATATTGCAATTATTTTATTGTATAAAAGCATATCTTTACTAGTGATAACAGGTTTAATTAAAACCGTATTAAATATTAAACACGTCAAGGTAATTCAAGTAGTCACTGCACCTAATATGGGAAACGAATGTCAAAATTCAAAAATCTTTTTTTTATTTAATAAATTAATAATAATACTGATCAAAAAGAAAACCATTATAACTATATTTGATTGTGTAGTAAAGTATCCAATTGTAGGATAACCATTATTTGGTGATAATAAACTATATAAAACGAAAAATAATGTAAAAGAGAAAATAAAACTACTTATTTTAAGATATCTAAGGTTAACTATTTTTATTTTAATATTTTTATGATTCATATTTATTTATTATATAATATTATAAGTAATTAAATATGTGATTTGTAATAGTATGCACAGCCCTTCCAGTAATAATTTCATCAGTTGTATTTGCTGTACTTGCATTTTTCTCAGATAATGAATAATATAATTTTTGTTGGTGGCAACGAACATTCTCTTGTAGCACTTAAGACAATATTTAAAAATAAAAATTATAATTTATTATTTTGTATTTCTACACCTAGTTTAAAAAAAGACCGTAATAATAAAATTATTGAAACTTCAGTTAGTAAGTTTTGTAAAGAAAATAATATTAAAGTTTATGAACCAATAAAATATTTTAATGCTCAAAGTTATATAGAAAAACAAAAAGTTGATTTGATATTAGTGTGTGCATATGGTCAAATAATTTCAAAAGACCTTATAAACAAACATGTATACTTAAATATTCATTTTTCACTATTACCAAAATATAGAGGTGCATCACCAGCTGTTGCATGTTTAAAAAATGGTGATCTTGAAACAGGAATTACAATTCAAAAAATGAAATATAAATTAGATACTGGTAATATTTTATTTAAAAATAAAATCATAATCGATAAAGATGATGATCTTGAATCATTATTTGTAAAATTTCACACAAAAATTAAGGAAACACTAAATAAAAATTTAGATGATTTTTTTAATAATAATTATGAATCTAAGATACAAGATGAGTTTAAGGCCAGTTATACATCTAAAATTACAAACAGTGACAGATTTATAAATTTTAATGATGATGGTGAAAATGTTTATAATCAAATAAGATCATTATCACCAACTAGAAAACCATATTTTAAAATAAATAATAAATTAATAACTATTTTAAAATGTAAATTAATTAATAATAATAAATATACCCCAAATAAAATTATTGATTTTAATAAAGAAAACTTTTTAATTTCAACTAAAAAGGGAGTTATAAAAATAATAAAATGCCAGTTATCTGGTAAAAAACCATTGTTAACGAAAGATTTCACCAATGGAGTAAAATTTATAAAAATTAATGATACAGTTAATCAATAATCGTTATCAAAATTCAGTATTATATATAACAATATCTATTATTTCAGTTACTTTAATTATTGGACTTGATCTTATTTTTTCATATGTTAGAAATGGTCAAAGTTATATTGCGTTTGGAGATATTTTATTTTTACTAATTTTATGTCAAAGACAATTACCTATTAAATATCTTTTCTTTATTGCGATAGTTGGATTTGGAATAAGTGATGTTATAAGTGGTAGCTATTATTATATATTTTCAACAATTGTTATTAGAATATTATATATTTTAATTTTTTATTTAATTAAATCTAAGTGAATGAATAATTTTATATTTAATAAAGATGTTAGGTTATTATTTTATATTATCATTACACAAATTATTATGATAACTTTTTATTTATTAACAGACACAACATTGGTATTAATAAAGGAAATTCCGCAATCATTATTAATTTCAAATCTAATCTTAAATATAATACAAGGTCTAGTAGTATCTATTATTACATCAATAATGATAATTCTTTATAAATATTTATATAAATAAAATGGTGATATTATTTTTAAAAAGTTATATAATATAGGTTATGTCATTAAAAATTAAGTGAAGAAAAATTGGACAAATTTTATTAGGTTTATTAATTACCTATATGAGTTTAGTGTTTATAGTGACAACTATTATGTATATAAAATTAATAGTTAATCCTCAATATTTTCCTTCGCTCGCAAAAGATCCTCATATTTATAATATTATTTGATGAGGATTTAATGCATCTCCTACATGATTAACACATTGATATAACAATCCTGTATCATCAAATGCTGATAAATTTAGTTTTGCAACATATTCATTACTTCTATTTGCGATAGCTGAACTATTTGTAATTATCATAGGCTTGTATATAATAATTAATTCTAAAGGATATTATTATTATTGAATATTAACACCAGTTTTCTTTTTCTTTATTCCTTATGGATATTTATTTGGTTCTGTTATGTTAGTTTCATCAATTATTTTATATATTCACCCCGCAAACATTAAAGAAAGTTTTGAGAAAAGAATCGAATTTAATAAAAAAGTTAGGCACAACCCTTTTGTAAATCCAAAGGAATAATTTGGAAAAATATAGTAAATTAATTCGTAATTTTTCAATAATTGCTCATATTGATCATGGTAAAAGTACATTAGCAGATCGCTTTATTGAAAATACAGGTGCAGTTGCAAAAAAAGATCTTCAAGAACAAATGCTAGACACTCTTGACTTAGAAAGAAAAAGAGGTATTACTATAAAACTTAATGCAATTAAGTTAAATTATGTTGCAAAAGATGGAAAGACATACATCTTAAATTTAATAGATACACCAGGACATGTTGACTTTAGATATGAAGTTTCAAGAAGTCTAGCGTCTTGTGAAGGTGCAATTTTAGTAGTTGATGGAACACAAGGTATTCAAGCTCAAACATTAAGTAATATTGATTTAGCATTAGAAAACGATTTAGATATTTTTCCTGTAATTAATAAGGTTGATTTAGATTCATGTAATGTTGCTAAAACAAAAAAAGAAATTGAAAAATATATTGGGTTAAATTCTAACAACATACCGTTAATTAGTGCTAAAAATAATATTAATGTTGATAAAGTTTTAGAAAAAATAATAAGCGATTTTCCTTCACCTGGAGGTAATGATAAAAAACCTTTAAAGGCATTAATATTTGATAGTTATTATGATCAATATAAAGGAGTAATGTTATCTATTCGTATATTTGAGGGGACAATTTCTGTAAACGACCTAACATTAATGCTTCATACTAAAACAAAATCTAAAATTACTAATATTTTTCAAAAAACACCATTTCTAACTCCTGTTCAAAAACTTAGAGCTGGCGAAGTGGGAATAATATCTGGCAATATTAAAGATATTTCTAAAATTAGAATTGGTGATACGATAACAAATGCTAATAACCCATGTAAATCAATAATTAAAGGTTATAAAGAAATTATGCCAGTTGTTTATTCAAGCTTATATCCTGTTGATAATGATGACTATGAAATTTTAAACACAAGTCTTAAAAAAATAAAAATAAATGATGATAGTTTGCAATATGAACAAGAGTTTAATCAAGCACTAGGTTTTGGTTATCGTTGTGGTTTTTTAGGTATGTTACATCTTGAAGTTATTAAGGAAAGATTAGAAACTGAATATGGTTTAAATTTAATAGTAACATTTCCTTCAGTTAAATATAAAATTGTTTTAGTATCAAATAAAACAATTATTATTGATAATCCCGGAAAATTACCAGCACCACAAAAAATCAAAGATATCTATGAACCATATACATATGTAAAAATTATTTTACCAAAAGAATATTTAGGCAAAATAATGCAATATACAATTGAAGAAAAAAGAGGAAAATTAATAAAAATTGATATTATTGATGACGATACAAGTATATTAGAGTTTCATTTACCATTAAATGAACTTATTATGAATTACTTTGACACTATAAAATCAATTAGTAAAGGATATGCATCTATTGATTATAAAATCACAGATTATAAAAAAAATAAACTTGTTAAATTAAATATTTTAATTAATAATAACGTTGTTGACCCCCTATCTGTAATAATTCATAAGGATAAAGCTTACAATAAAGGTAAAGTAATTTGTAAAAAAATAAAAGAACTTATTCCCCGTCATAATTTTGAAATCCCAATACAAGCAGCTATTAATAAAACGATCATCAGTAGACAAACTATAAAAGCTAATCGTAAAAATGTCTTAAGTAAATGTTATGGTGGAGATATTAGTAGAAAAAGAAAACTTCTTGAAAAACAAAAAGCTGGTAAGAAAAAATTAAAAATGTTAGGTAATGTAAACGTTCCACAAGAGGTTTTTTTAAATATCCTAAAAACAGATTAGCTTTTTGCTATATTTTTAGTAGAATATTAGTAATAAGGGATAATGTGAGTGAAACAACTATAGATAAACATAATTTTTTAGAAATATATAGTGAAGATAATTATTTTTCAAAAAAAGATCTAAAAGTAAAATTTAAAGAAGAATTTACTGAAGAAATGTGAACAAATATAATTAATTATCGTTATTCTTTTAAAAATCATATATCATTTATTAATTCAAAGAAACATAAATTCTATATTACATTATCTCCCAAAATGATACAAAAAGAAGTGATGCTCCATAAAATATTTTCGAAATTAGAAATAAAATCTTATTTATATAATATTAATTGAGAAAAGTATAAGATTAAATCACTTACTTATATTAAAAATAATTTTATTTTATTAGAAACTATAATTATATGTAAAGCTTATAATTTTGAAATTGAAAAAAATATATTAATAGATATCATTGATCATAAATATAAAGCTCCAGATTTTGGTCATGAATTTGCATCAATTATATATCACTTCTTTTATTCATTAAAAAGTAGGCCTACCTTGGATAGTGAATATTTAATCAATTGATATAAAAAAATTACTAACTATAAATATCAAAATAATATTTTTAAAAATATTACAACTATAAGCGATTCAAAAACATCACAAGATAATCTAGAATCTGAAAATAATTTAAAAAACCTTGAAGAAAATTTAAATAAATTAAATAATTTTTTTTTAAATGATAATGATTTAAATATTTTTGTAAAAGCTATATCAGTATATTATTTCATTAAATATTATCGATTTTTTAAAAAATATAATGAATTAATGGCAATTATTTGTTTTTATACAGTTCTTTCTAAATATTATCCAATTATATCACCTCAGTTAGGAATAATCAATTTAATAACTAAAAATTATAGTGAATTTGAAAAATATTACACTAAATCAGTTAATAGTGATGATGATGTTACATATTTTGCAAGATATTTATTAGAAAAAATAATTTATGCTGTTGATAAGTTATCAGAAGAATATAAAGATCTATTAGAATATAATCTTGATAAAGAAGAACGCGATAATTCTATTTCAATAAATGTTAAATCAAAATTATTACTTTCGAAAAAACCAAAATTAAGCATAAAACAAGCAAGATTTTTTATTTCTCACTGTAGTCCAAATTCACATTATACAGTTAATGATTTTAAAAAATATTGTAATACAAGTTATGAAACTAGTAGATATAGTTTAAATAATCTAGTAAAAGAAAATCTTTATGAAAAATCAAAAATTGGGAAGAGGTTTGTTTATAAAATAAAATCATAATGAACTCTATTCTTTTACCTTTATCAATTATCATCGGAATATTAATAATATGTTCATTAATGACTATTATATTTATTGTTATTAAGATTAAATTGTTAAATTCAAAAAAACTTACCTTATCAGAGTATTTAAAAGAAAAAGAAAATTTTAAAAATAATAATAATTATTTTTCTAATAGAGAAAATATTTTAAATTTTATAATAACAATTTTAGCTTTTATTGGTTTAAGTAAAAAAGATGATTAAAAATTATAAACTAGATTATATTTATATCCATATTCCTTTTTGTCGTTCTTTTTGTGAGTATTGCGCTTTCTATAAAGAAAATTATACTAAGGAAAAATTTAATTTATATATTGAAAAATTAAAAGCAGAATTTGAAGAAAATAAAGTTATTTCAAAAGTTAAAACTATTTATATTGGTGGTGGCACACCAAACACACTATCTATCACTAATCTAAAGAAAATATTTAGTTTAATTGAAAAAAATTTACAATTTCAAAAGAGATATGAGTTTACAGTTGAATGTAATCCAAGTGATGTTTGTGAAGAAAAAATTGCACTCTTTGTGAAAAATAAAGTTAATAGAGTAAGTATTGGTATCCAATCGACGAATCAAAATATTATTAACGATGTAGCAAGAATACAAAATAGTGAGGATATTAAAAGAACCTTAATGATTCTAAAAAAATATCCTTTCTTAGAATATAGTTTTGATTTTATCTACAATCTCCCTAATCAAACAATAAATGACCTTAAAAATGATTTAGGTTTTATTAAAAAATTTAAACCAATGCATATATCATGATATAGTTTAATCCTTAAAAAAGGTACCCCTTTAAAAAGAAGATATAAAAAGATTAATGTTGATAAAGATTTTGAATTTGGTAATTTTATAGAAAAAGAGCTTAAAAAAATGAATTACCATAGATATGAAATTAGTAACTATGCACTAAAAAAAGAATATGAATCTGAACATAATAAGGCATATTGAAAATCCAAATTATTTTTAGCTTATGGACCTTCGGGTTCTAGTTTTCTTTTTGATAAAGAAAAACAGCAATATTACTTAAAAAAAAATAGTGAAAAAATTGATTCTTGAAGTGAAAATATTACATTATTATCTAAAAATGACTATTATTTTCAAATTATGATGATGGGATTACGTTTAATTAAGGGAATTAATATTGGAATGCAACCAAATAAAAATGCATTTGATTATTATAGTGATAAAATTAATAAGGAAATAAAGAGCGGATATTTAATTATTGAAGATTTATATCTTAAATGTACTGATAAAGGATTATTAATATTAAATGATATCTTAATAAGACTATTATAAAAAGATATTTATGATAAAATAATTTATATTTAAAATAATGGAAAAACAAATAAATCATCCGAAAACACTTCAAAGCTGATTAAAAAATTTAGGAAAACAATTTTTTATTTTTTTATCTAAAAAATTATTATGATTATTTTTTAATTTATATTTGATAGCCTATTACATTATTTATATTATTGTACAAAGAATTATAAATAGGAAAACCCCAAATCAAGTTTCTTTAATTCAATTTGCATTAAATTGATCTGTGCCTATTATCTTTGGTTTTTTAATTTTTTATAATTTTTCTAAAACTACATTTCATTCATTAATTTTTGGTGATATACCTACCTCACTTCCCTTTATATTAACGAAAAGTGTAATTGAAAATCAATTAAATATTAGTTTATTTTATGGAATGATAGCTACCGGAATATGTTTTTCTATTATTAATTGTTTGCTTTTTCTTTTAAATTCAGAATCACTCGGATCAATAATATTAAATAGAAGATTAATTAAAAAAAATGATAACGAAATAAATTTCATTACAAAACTATCCTATATTTTAATTAGTGCTTTAATGATTGCAACAATTTTTATATGACCGGTATTTTTTGCAATATGATCATTATCACTATGTTTTAGAATTATTTTTAATGAATCAATTTTAAATTATATCTTTAAACTTAAATTTCAAAATAATAATGATAAAACTTTATTAAACAATCAACCTAAAACTATTAATTGACATAAAGTAAATATTAAGAAAAAAGAAGATGATCTAAATTCATATAATTGTTTAAAAATTAAGCAAAAAGATCAAGAAATTGAAAAAACCATTTTATCTAAAAAATATAAAATTTTAACAGTTATGCCAAAATTTATTAATCTTATTATTTATTATTTATTTATTTTCTTCTCATGCTTAAGTATAGAACTATATAAATTTGTTTCTCAACAAAGTAATAGGTTATTTTCATTTTTACAATATTATTTTACAGGTACGATTAATAATAGTGGTAAAAATGATTTCTTGGTAGGGACACTAAATCTTTTTAGAAAATGAATAGCACCTGATGGTTCAGTATTAACATCTTTTTATGGAAGCGCTGGTACACTAAATTATGATTTTAATTCTACACATTTAAGTTTAATATGAATAGCAAATATTAATTCTTGATCACAATTTTGAGGAGATGTTCAGTATATAATATTTTGTATAATTATCAATTATCAACTTTCGCCAGGTCCAATGATAGCTTTGCTTCTTTTAGCTGGATGTGGCTTATATTTTGTAATAAATTTATTAACTATATGAATCTGAGGAAATACTATATTAGGATTTTTATTTACAGGTAAACATTTAATAAGTAAAAATACAAACAAATCATTAACAATCGGGGGAAGAAGTTGATATCTGTTTACATATATAATTTGACTAGTTCTTTTTTTCGTACCAATTGTTAATATTATTTGAATTATTTCTAATTTTGTTTGCTATTTTGTCCATCAGGAAAACATAGTTGATGTCATGAATGATACATATTTTGGAAAAAATAAATATATTGAAGAGGAAAGAGTCTCAGCTGTTAAATCTGCATATAAAACTTTTAACGGTTTTGTATCTAAATTTAGAATAAGGGATATTGATAGTGATTCTGTTATTTTAGATTTTAATCAAAAAACAAAGAAAAGTTCAAGTAAGAAATAAATGAAATTACTAGCCATAAAGATAAACCTTTTTATAGTATTTTTATTAACAGGAATAAACTTTTCAAGTTTATTAAATAATTATTTTCTAAGCGATAATTACTTTAATAAATTATTAAATTATGAACATAAAAAACATATAGCCTCAAAAAGTGACAATAATGTAATTAATAATAATGCAGTAAATTATGAAAATCTTATAAAGAATAAACAAAAATTTAATTCTAATACTTTAGATGGTGTTTATGTTAATTATAATATGTCTCAAAATAGTTATGTATCGTTAATTGGTTCAGATTTAGGCTTTATGATATTGGTAGATAGATTTAAGGTAAACGGTTCTTGTAATTTGCTTGTGAATACTCCAAATAAATTATATGACAACACATATTCACATTTATATTTAAGTTATATTATTGGTGATGTATTACCAGATCAAAACGGTATAATAAATAATGATGCAGTTTGGCATCATACAATAAGTTCTTGCGCATTTAATATAAATAAAAATATTAAAGATGGCGACAATACATATCAATGAGTTTTAATAAATAATGGTACTACCATACAATTACTTATTTATACATCACACAATAAAACATCTGAACTACTTTATAAAAACTATTCAAGTTCAAAACTTGTAAGTGATGTAAATTTACAAAAACAAATATATAATTTAACTACAGGAATTGATGTTGATACAAAGAATAATATTTATTTATCATCTCTTAATAGTAAACTATCTACAATATCATATTATCTTTTTATTCACTGTGAAACACAAGATAATAAAGCAACTAATAAAAGTACCTTCTTTAAGGATAGCAAGGTTTCCTTATCATATAGTAGTGATCTAAATATATATGATTTACCAGTTTGTGACTTATATAAATATAATGATAATTATTGTAGTGAATACTATTATGAACCCGTTAATCAATACAGAATTGTTTCAAATACACTTAAATATAGTTATTTAAGTGATACTAAAATAGGGCTTGAAGAAACTAAGAATACAAATTCAATATTTCCCGTCTTTTATATTAGAAATGCAGGCTATGATAGTAATAATAAAATATCTAACAATTCTTATTACAATGACCTATCAAATGGGATAAAATCTAGTTATTTTCCAAACGGTGACCCAACTACATATACAATTACTTATCAATATAATTTGTTACCTATAGTTATTATTTTAAGTATATTATTATTACTCTTAATTTTTTGTATAATTTATTTATTATTTTTTTATAATAGATATAGAATGTTTATTTATTATATTAATAGAAAGATAAGGAAATAATCTAATGAAAAAGTATTTATTACATATAAAGGTTTCAACTATAATTTTTTTAGGTTTATTTTTAATATTTGCTCCTTTTTTTAATACTACATCAGTTATTATTCGTAACAATATTAAACAACAAAACAATATATCAAAAACATTACCTAAAGATGATGCAAGTGTAAAGAGTAACTATCAAGAAATAAGTAATAAAGCTGGTTCATTATTTGATAGTAGTAAAACAAAATCAGTAATTAAAGATTCTGGACTTTCTCATAATCAACAAAACCTAGGTACCATAGATGATAATGGATTATATCAAAACAATTTCCTTTTTTATGCAAAATCTCATGATTCTAAAACATATATTAATCATAAGTATGCAGTTACTACTAATTATGAAAAACAATATGGATATGGAGAAGGTGCTACCTTTGCTGATTATCATCAAATTTCAAATAGTTCTGAAACCGGAAGTGTAGCAATTAATAATGATGATGTTCAAATTTCTTTACCTACAAAAGTAAAAAGTAATGAAATGCCAACAACTAATAAAAGTAATTTTATTAATAATGATGGACACAGAAGAAATTATAGTTTTGATAATTTAACAAGATTTAATGATGTTAATATTCCAAATGCACTACCTTTCCCGGTTGTTGATCCATCATGGTATAATAATCCTAATAATCCAACCGTTAATTATAATAGTTGATATAGCCAATTTACTGATCTTAGAAAACAATTATATGATTTTATTTCTACTGCTAAAAATAATACTTTATTAACCGGAGGAATTGCAAACCCAATTACTGAAAATCTTAATCCTAAATCGTCTGCTTCTCCTAACAATTTTTATTTAAGTTATTTTAATTATAATTTTATAATTTCAGATAAATATGATAAAAACGGTGTAATTGAAACAGGAAAAAGACAGTTATATTGTTTTATATATTCTTCAAGCCTTACATTAGGTAATACTATTCAAGGAAATTATACAAGAGGAATCAGTATATTTTTTCATCTTCCGGTCGACTTATCTACAGCATCTTCTAATACAGAAGAAAATGCTTCTTACTATTTAGATAAAACTCATCCAGATTCAAACATTTTCTCTCTTTTAACAACAGATTCATTTGGTATTTTATCACCTATAGATAACCAAGATAAAAATCATTTATATATACCACGATATAGTAATTATTTACTATCTGTAATTTATAATATTAATAATTTTAAAACAGATAATAAAACTTATTTTCCAAGAGAAAAAAATAATTTTCCAGATACTATTTTATTTCAAGCACCCAATTATTTAAAAAAATCCTTTCCAATATTTATTTATGGAGGAGCATCACCAAGTTGAGATGGTTCAATATCTACTAATCTACCAAAAAGTTGACATGATATTCCGTTAAATAGTATGCGGTTTAATAATCCAATAACGCAAAATTCTCAACTAGTAAATAACTTTTCATTAATTAATGACCCAAATAGTATTCCTAATCAAAGTAATGATAATTTTGGAAGTGGATGAAGAACAGAAGATGTATTATTTCCGGGAAATACAGGTGGTAATATACCATTATTAATGCAAAGTAGATATTTAAATAAGGTAGCTATTGGACTTGGAGGAAGCAGTTCTAATAGTAAATCAGTTAGTGATAGTTTATATACAAATCCAAGTGTTGATCTAGGTAACTTACCAATGATTGTTGATATAAGTGAAGGGTTTTTGGTTTCAGATTCAACACAATTAAATCTTAATAGTGAACAAAAAAATATTAGTTTCTCTTACCCTTTAAAAAACCCTACATTAACAAGTTCTAATGAAAGCGGTAATCCATATATTTATCATGAATCTAACAATGATATATTTATTATTGCGTGCGCTATAATCTTAAGTTTATTTTTCATATCATTAATTTGTGGATTTGTATTAACGTATAATCGTAAAAAGAGAAAAAAATAACTTTTTTAACTTATAATTATAAATAGTTTTCTTAAAAAGGATAATAATGAAATTTTTTGCACTTGGTGGTCTTAACGAAATAGGCAAACACCTTTATATATTAGAAATAGATAATAAACTTTTAATACTTGATATGGGAATTAAAATACCCAATAAGTATAATGTTGGAGTTGATTTAATTGTTCCAAATATGAAATATCTACAACAAAATAAAAATAGAATCATTGGTATAGTTATTAGTCATGGACATCAAGAAAATTGTGGTGCTATCCCTTATATTATTGATAAAATTCCAAATGTTAAAATATATGCAAATGAATTAGCAATTGGAGCAATTTTTAAAGCTATTAATTTTTCTAAACGATGAAAACTTAAAAAGCAAAAATTAAACTTTATTAAACTTAGAATCAATACTGAGTATAAATTATCAGATAATCTTTCGATTATTCCTTATGAAGTATTACATTCATATCCTGAAACATTTAATTTTTTTATAAAATCAAATGAAGGTAATATATTATATAGTACTGATTATATTTGTTCATTTAATAAAATATGAGATAAAAATATTAGCTCATACTTCAATTATTTATCAAGACAAAAAATTAAACTTTTATTAAGTGATTCTTCTAATCTTTTTCATAAGGGTTATACATCACCAAATTATTCAATAAAAGATGTTTTTGATAAAATAATCCAAACCAATCCTAATAAAAAATATATTGTATCTTGCTACGAACAAGATATTTTATACATTAAAGAAATAATTGATGTTGCATATAAATATCGATTACCTATAGCTATTGAAAACAAGAATATGATATCTTTTTTAGAAAGAATTTCTAAAAATGGTTACTTAGATTCTAAAAAGTTAAAACTAATTTCTGTTGAAAAATTTAGTAATGAAGACAAAGGGATTTTGATTCTTTCAGGGATGATAGGTAGTTTATATAAAAGTATTCAAGATATATTTGAGGGTAAAAATAACATAATTAATCTTGATTCAAATAAAAATATTTTTGTACCATTAACAAGAATAATCCCGGGTAACGAATTAACTGTTGTTGATGCTATGAATGAAATTGTAAAATCTGGAATTGAAATTAAATATATTAATTTTAAAGAAATTATGTCAATGGAACCAAGTCAAGATGATCTCTCAATGTTATTATCTATTACTAATCCTGAATATTTTATTCCTATAAAAGGAATGTATCGTGAATTATTAACTGCAAAGAGAATTGCTTCTCAATTTATTAAAAAAGAAAATATTTATGTTTTAGATAACGGAAAAATACTTGAAATTAATAATAATGAAACTTCTTTAAGCAATATTAAAGAAAATGTCGGTGATGTATATATTGATGGTACTGGTATTGGTGATGTTAGTGATTCTGTAATTGAAGAAAGGAGAATTTTAGGTAATGAAGGGGTAATTTCTATAACTGGATTAATTGATAATAATACTTTTGAATTGAAATCAGAATTAAAAATTACTCATAGAGGAATTGGTGATAAGATTAGTGGTAAAATGCTTGATAGTTTTAAAGAAATAATCAGAGAAAAATTAAAAGAAAATAATAATAACACTGATAACAATGATAAATATGATATTGAGATTGTAAAAAGGAAGTTAAAAAATAAGCTGACTAGAATGGTTCAGAAAAAAATTAATAAAAAACCAATAATTTTACTTATTCTTATTAAAATATAATTATGTTTTTTAATAATAAAAACGAAAATAATATTGATAACTTTGGTAATCATAGAGTTAACTATAATTTAACTAATAACAACGACAATAAAGGAAAATTTAAAACAATATTCAGTTCTTATAAAAAAATATTTTTTTTTGTTTTATCTATTCTTTGTATATTTGCAATTACTAGAATAAATTATATTGGCGGATCATTTTTAGATAGTTTTGTTTTTGGAATGCTTTTTGGATATTTTCGATATGCTTTTTATTTATGAGTATTTATATCGTTTATATGCTTAGTATTTAATTTTCAACATAAAATTAAGATTAGACGGTGAACACGTTGGTTTTTAATATTTATTTTATTAAGCTGTTCTTGATTTCAAGCTATTTCTTATAGTAATATTACCTTTTGAGGAAGTAGACATAATGGATTTTTAGAAATATGAAAAAACTTTGGTCATCAACTTTCAGTGGCATTTAAAAATATTTCTAATAATGGTGTATTTAATGGTGATTATGATTCAATGCCATCTGGAATTGTTGGTATATTAATTGTTTCATGCTTTTTCGCTATCCCTAATCCAGGAGCTGCCCAGTCAATATTTTGAATTTTTACTATTACCGTGGCTTTAGTTATTATCGCCTATGTATTTCTTAATGATTTAAAATATATTATAAATCTTATTAAATATATTTTTACAAGAATCTTTTATTCAATAAATGAACTTTGAAGATGATTTGTTTATCGATTTAGATTATTAGTTGTTAAAAATAATAATACCTCTAAAAATATTGATACAAAGGGAATAAAATTTTATACTGAAAAGATAAAAAAAGAAAAAGAAGGTGCTGAGGATGACTTTAAAATAATAAATGATTTACATACAACTAAAGATTTAACTTTTGATGCAGAGGAAATTAAAAGTAACTTAAAGGGTACAGAACTTTCTAATACTAAAGAATTTCAAAAAATATATAATAAAAATAATAATAGTCATACAAATTCCAAAGAAGATATAGAAAGATCATATCGAGAATTTTGTAAACAACAAAAAGAAAAAGAAAAAAATCTTTATACAAATTTAAAAGATAGTGTTCAAAAAGATAATTCATTAATTGGTGGAATATCAGAAACAATTAAAATTATTAATATAAAAAAATCTGAAAACAAAACACCAGATGACAAAGATTAAAAATAATTTTATTCAAGAAAAAATAGCCAATACACCCGAATTACCTGGAGTGTATTTATTAAAAAATAAACATAATATTGTAATATATATTGGAAAATCTAAAAATCTTAAAAAAAGACTTAAACACTATTTTATAAGTAGTAAAACACATTCTTTTTATAAAAATTTTCTAGAAGAAATATATAATTTTGAATATATTATTGTTGATAATCAATATTCAGCTCTTATTTTGGAAAGAAATCTTATAAAGGAAAGAAAACCAAAATTTAATATTTTAATGACTGATGATAAAGAATATCCGTATATTCAAATAACAAATGAGAAATATCCAAGGATTTTATATTTAAGAAAAATAAATAAAAGTAAAGGTAAATTTTATGGACCATTTCCAGATGGATTACAAGCTAGAAAAGTATGAAAAATTCTTAATAAAACTTTTCCGTTAAGAAAATGTAATAAATTACCTAGAAAAAAATGTATTTATTATTATATTGGCCAATGCTATGCACCTTGTACTGAAAATATAGATTCATTAATATATTTAAAACATATTAATGATATTGAAAATTTTTTTAAAGGAAATACTGGTAACATTATAAAAAATTTAAATAATAAACTAAATACTTATAGTGAAAACCGAGAATATGAAAAAGCCAACAAAATAAAACATCTTATTAAAAGTATTGATAATTTATTTTTTATAAATAAAACTGTTGAATTTCATGATAATATTGATCGTGATGTTATTGGCTATTTTATAGATAATGATTTTATATCGCTTGTAATGATGAATTTTAGGCATGGTAAATTATTAAATATGATTGAAGACTTTCAGCTAAATGTTGGTAATTACAACGATATAATAGAAACATTTATTGTTAAATGTTATGGAAAAATTATGCAACCCAAGCTTTTAGTTACTGATGTAAAATTAAGTGAAGAACTAAAAAATAAATTAAAACTAAAAATTATATTAAATAAAAAATTAATTGAAAATGCAAATAAGAATGCAAAAAATTTTTTATCAAATAATATTAACAAAAAAATAGTTAATTGAAAACAAAAAAGTAGTGCATTAGATGATTTATCACGTATTACAGGTATAAAAAAACTTGAGTTTATTGAATTATATGATAATAGTCACATTTCTCAAACTAACTATGTAAGTGCTATTATTATTTATCAAAATGGTGAACCAAAAAAGTCACTTTACCGAAAATACAAATTAGGTAATAAAGTAACAAATGATATAAGTGCATTTCAAGCAATGATTTTAAAACGATTTAATAAGCAACCAAATACTATTCCCGATCTAATTATAGTAGATGGAGGTAAAGCTCAAGTCAATATTATCAAAAAAACGCTTTCTTTATGTGGTTTTGATAATATCATAATATGTGGGTTAATAAAGGATACAAAACATCGAACAGATGCATTATTGATAAATAATAAAAAAATTAAACTAGATAAACAAAGCCCACTTTTTCTATTACTTTACAAAATGCAAGCTGATGTACATAAATTTGCTATTAATTTTTTTATTAATCAAAAAAGTAAATCACTTTTTTATACAAAATTAAATGATATAAACGGTGTTGGTAAAATAACTATTCAACGATTAGTTAATGAATTTAAAAGCTATGAAAAAATTAAAAACGCAAATTTAAAAAAACTTGAAACAGTTGTAAAGAATAAAAAAATTTCATTGAATATTTTTAATTATTTCAATAATAATGAAAGTTAAATAATATATAATTTAATAATGAATTTTAAAAGAAAAAAAAGAACATGAACTAAAAAACAATTTATTTTTTGAGCGTTAAATTTTATTATTTCATATTCATTTATTATTGGTTTAAACGGAACATTTAAGCAAGCTGGTAATTTAATGATTATACCAATATTAGTTGGATCCTTTATTGCTTTCCTAGTGGGTATTTGCTATGCCAGACTTACTAAAAAATTTACTGATGATGGCGGAGCATACCTATATATTAAAAATGCTTTTAAAAGTAAAGCGTTAAGTTGGCATGCTTGGTTTTGAGAATATGTTCAAGCACCCTTTGTCATGGTAACTATTATTTTTGGAGTATTGTGAGCTTTTCATAATATTAAATCTTCTAATAGTGGTGATGGTCTAGATAAAAACCCTTGAGTATTTGTACTTGCTCTTTTATTATTTTCAATAACCTTTTTAATTGTGAGAAGAGGTTTTGTCTCTACTAAAATTACTCTTTATATTTTATGATTTTTAAAGTGATTTATTTTAATTTTTGCAATAATAGCTTCATTTATATTAGTTGTAAAAAATCATGCAAATATTAGCTATATGCCTTCCTATAAAAGCACGAATGAAGGGTTTGTTGGAATTATAAGTTCAATTATGACTTTCTTTTTTGCGTTTGGAGGAATTGAAGGTGTTGTAATAGTAGCAAATGATTTAGAAGATAATAAAAAGAATATTTATTCTTCTATACTAATAACAATTTTGTTAATATCATTATTTTATATTTTCTTCTTTTATTCAATTTTAGGAGGAATAGGCGTAAACACAGGTAAAGATCATGGTTCATCTACTAATTGTAACGGATTTCCAGTAAATTCTTCAAGTGATTTTAATCCAATTAACTCTATTGTAATGAATATTTTTGGGATTAAATCTCTTTCGCTCGGTTTAAGTGTTGGGATAACTGTATTAATTTTATTTATTACAACTTGCCAAATTTCTGGAAAAATATCTAGTAGATTACAAAATGTTTGGATCAATGCAAGAGCAATATATGTGGCTGCAGATGATGGATTATTACCAAAAAGTTTTACAAAAAAAAATAAATATAAGCAATATGGAAAGGCTTTATTTTTAGATAGTGGAATAACATTAATTTTAATAATTATTTTTTATATTTTATTTCGATGTGCTAACTATAACGTAGTAGACTCATTATCGCTTTATACAATAACTGCCTTTATGCAATATATTGCTGTTGCAATCGTTTGTATTAAATTAGCAAGAGAGAAAAGAATAGTTGTTAAATTATGAGAATATATATCCTACTATATAACAGTTACTGGTTTATCATTTTTATTAATATGTTATTTTATATTAGGTTTCTTAACAATTCATAATGGTATTGACACAAGTAATATTGGTATATTTTCTACATCAATTATATTTTTAATATTAATTATTATTTCATTTGCTATTTATGAGATTGGTAAAAAACTTAATTGACAACACTCTGGAGAGCATATTAACAAGGTAGAAGAAAAAATATTGAAGTAAAAATATTATATAATGAAACAATGTGCCCATGTAGCTCAGCAGGATAGAGCATCTGCCTTCTAAGCAGAATGTCGTGAGTTCGAATCTCGTCGTGGGTACCAATAAATAATGGAAAAAGAGCGCATTGTTCTTTTTTTATATATAAACATCATTTACTATTAATAAAACAAGTATTTTCAAAAGAAAATCACTAAATAATAGTTATTGTATCTATTATTATTTGGTATAATTTAATAAATATGAAAAACAAAGTAAATTTTTATGAAAAATCAATTAGTGAAATTAAATATTTAATTAAAAAAAATAATTATGATTCTGCATATAAATTAGTTTCAAAAGAACTTAATATGCCATATATTCCAGAAAAATATGCTGAACAATATGAAAAGCTTTTTTTAGAAATAAATAGACATGTTTATGAAAATAATTCTGATAAAATTGGCGGTCCTACAGCAGCTGACATTAAGGGTATTAAAAAAGGTCTATCATTGGATAATGATATTAATATATTTGATCGCCACCGATTCTTAAGATCTGTAAATAATATTAATTTACGACTAGTTAAAAAAGAACTAAAAGATTTCTTTTTAGCTAAAAAAATACCAACATATTTAAAAATAATTTTAATAGAATCATTGCAAAAACAAGAGATATTTGATGAATACAATATATATTTAAGCAATAAAATACATTTAATAAATATTAAAAAGCATAAGCCCATTTATAAAAGAGCAGATTATCAAAAAACTTTTGAAATTGGTAAAGAACAACTTTTTAAAAAAAATCCAAATCTTTTTTCACAACTAAAAATCATTGCTAATATTTATTATATTTCCATTTTTCCTAAAAAAATAAATCAAAATAATGCTGTATCTATATCATGTGCCCTAATATTATATATTTGTGAAATTTATAATATTAATGACTTTACAGTTAGCAAATTATCTCTATATTATAATATTTCTGAACGAACAATAAATAGTGCGTTTAAAAATCTTAAATCTACCATGGTTATCCATAAAAATGATTATTTAGATATCAAAAATTAATATAGTTTATTTTTATTTATAATATGTAATAATTATTAAGGAAAAAAAATATGAATCATAAATTAATTGAAAAAAAAGATGAAAAAACTAATAAGGGATACTATGAAATGGCATTCGATTCTGAGGAATGAAAAAAAATCCAAAAAGATGTTTATAATACTTCTAAAAAGAATTTAGAAGTATCTGGATTTAGAAAAGGTAATGTGCCAGAAGAAAAGGTAAAAGAAATTTTAACAGATAATATTATCATTAGAAGATCTATTAATAGAGCAATTAGTGTAGCTAATGAATTTTTAACTAGTTCTAAAACATATACTAAACCATTAAATTCAGATGTTATTATTGAAATAAAAGAAGCTACTAAAAGTAGTCTTATAATTAAATTTAATTTTACAATTAGACCAAAAGTTGATATTTCATCTTTATCTAAACTTAAAATTAATATTCCAAAAAGACCTCGTATTGTTGAAAGTGATTTACAAAAACAAGTTGAAAATTGATTGAAATCAAAAGGTACTCTTCAAAAAGTGAAAAAAAGCGCTGTTATTGGTAATGTAGTTAATATTGACTTTAAAGGGATGATAAAAAATAAAGAGTTTGAAGGCGGTGCTGCTAAAAATTTTAATCTTGAATTAGGATCTAAGCGTTTTATACCTGGATTTGAAGAACAACTAGCTGGTATAAAAGAAAATGATACAAAAAAAATTAAAGTAACATTTCCGGATAAATACCCAGTTGAAAATTTAGCAAAAAAAGAAGCAGTATTTGAAGTTAAGGTTAATTCAGTTAATGAGATAGATGTTCCTGTATTAAGTGATAAATATATTGCTGAACAAAATTTAGATCCTAAAATAAAAACAATGGCTGATTTTAGAATGTACTTTAGAAATAGTTTAGTTCAACAAGCAAATCAGTCTTGAAATAATCAAATATCAAATATAATTATTGAAAAAATAGGGAAAGAAGTTAATATTGATATTCATAAGACAATTATTGATAGTGAAATAAAAAATACTAATGATGCATTTTTACAACAAGCAAAATCATTAAAAATATCTCCAGAACAATTAGCACAAAGATCAGGGCTAAGTCCTAAAAACTATAGTGAAGAACTTGAGTTAATTGCAACAAATAAAATTAAATTAACTTTAATTTTTAGAGAATGAATTACTATAAACAAACTAGCTGTTACTGATAAAGATCTTAAACAAAAAATTTCAGAATACAAAAAAACGAATAAAATAGAAGAAAAAATTGACGAAAACAATTTTAAATTTAAATATTTAAATGATTTAGCTTGATCTGAAATAAGAAGTATAATTTTAAAAAATTCAACAAAAGACGATAGTAAAGCTAAAAAATAATAAGGTAATTTCGTGAAAGGTAAAATAATTAATAATCTTCCTTGTTTTTTAACCAAAAATGTAGTTTTTCCAGATCAAAATCTTAAATTAGAAACACTTGAAGAAAGAGATTATAATTCAGTATTAAATTCATTATTAGATTATGATGGAAAACTTATTATTTTAATGCCAGATAAGAAAATAGGAACACTTTGTGAGATAATTTCAAGCGATCAAAACGCATCTAAACAAAAATATCATATCAAGGTTATTGGTAGATATCGTGTTAAGATTAGTCATTCTTATAATTTAAAGAAAGCTCAATTTGTTGAATATAAAATTTTAAAGGATAAATTTAGTAAAGATATTTCGTTAGAGAAAGAATTAGTTAATAAAATATCAAAAGTTTTGAAAAAAAAATTAAAAAACTTTGCTAGAGTTGCTAATTTTTTAAACATTGTTGAAACAACTCATTTATCAAGTTCTGCTTTTGCAGATAGTGTAGCGTATAATATTTTAAGAAACAATGTTAATGCTAAACAAAATTTTTTAGAACAATCTGATGTGTTTAAAAAATTAGAAATGACTTTAAAAATTGTTGAAGATAAAATTAATCAAAGTGTAATTGAAAAAGAAATTGATGAAAAAGTTAAAAAAGGGCTAACAATAATTCAAAGAGAATTTTATTTAAGAGAAACCCTTAAAAAGATTCGTGAAGAACTTGGTGATACTTCTTCTAAAGATCAAGATGTTGAAAAGATTAAAAAAATATTAAAAGAAGGAAAATATCCAGAAAATATCATTGCAAAAATTGATGAAGAATTAAAAAAATACGAAGGATTGCCGCAAAGTAGTGCTGAAAGCGGTGTTATAAAGAATTATATCGACTGGTTAATTAAATTGCCGTGAGATAAAGAGGATGTTGAGAATAACGATCTTCTTAAAACAATTAAAATTTTAAATAAAAATCATTATGGACTAGATAAAATTAAAAGTAGAATTGTTGAACACTTAGCTACTCAAATTATTACAAAAAGAAAATCTTCAACAACAATTATTTGCTTTGTTGGACCACCCGGTACCGGGAAAACTAGTCTTGCTAAATCAATTTCACAAGCAACTGATAGAACTTTTGCTAAAATATCATTAGGTGGAGTTAAAGATGAAAGTGAAATACGTGGCCACAGAAGAACTTATATTGGTTCAATGCCAGGGAGAATAATCCAAACAATGAAAAAAGTAAAAGTTATTAATCCATTAATCCTTTTAGATGAAATTGATAAGTTAGGAAATGATTATAAAGGTGATCCGACAAGTGCACTTTTAGAAGTACTAGATCCTGAACAAAATTATGAATTTAGTGACCACTTTATTGAAGAATCATATGATCTAAGTAGAGTATTATTCATAACAACTGCAAATGATATATATTCAATTCCAGAAACTTTAAAAGACCGTTTGGAAGTTATTGAATTATATTCATATACTGAATTTGAAAAATTAAAAATATCAAAAAATTATCTTTTAAAAAAAGTTTTAAAAAATCATAACCTTAATAAAAAAGATTTTAATATTGATTCAGAAACATTATTATTTATTATTAGATATTATACAACTGAATCTGGAGTAAGAAACCTTGAACGAGTTTTAAATAAAATTGCAAGAAAAATAGTGGTTGATAAGTTGAAGAAAAAAAGCACATTTAAAGGGCATATTGTAAACAAAGAAAATACTAAAAGATATCTTGGTGTACCAAAAAGAGATTACACTAAAAAAATTCCAAAAAAAGTAATTGGAGTAGTTAACGGTCTTGCTTGAACAAAATTTGGAGGAGATATCCTACATATTGAAATAATGAGACACCCTGGTAAAAATAATTTAATTTTAACTGGACAGCTTGGAAATGTTATGAAGGAAAGCGGTAATATTTGTTTAAGTTATGTTAAGACAAATTGTGAGAATTTTGATATTACTCCTAATTTTAAAAATGAAGACATTCACATTCATGTACCAGAAGGTTCAGTTCCAAAAGAAGGCCCTAGCGCTGGAGTTACTTTGACAACAGCATTAATAAGTAGTTTAAAAGGAATACCGGTATCTAATAAAATAGCAATGACTGGTGAAATGACACTCCGGGGAAAAATTTTACCAATTGGCGGGTTAAAAGAAAAATTAATTAGTGCTCAAAGATCAGATATTGAAATTGTCTTTATTCCAAAAGAAAATATTCGTGATTTATATGAAGTACCAAAAGAAATTTTAGAAAAAATTAAAATTTATCCAGTATCTGAATATAAGGAAATTTATAATTATATTTTTGGCAAAAAAAATGATTTAAAAAATATTAGAACAAACGTTATTTTAAAAAATAAAAAATTGTATAACTTTTTTATTAATGCATAAAAATGAACAATAAAATAGATTTAAGGTTTTTAAAAAGTACAAAGATAGCAATTAATGATGATTATCGTGCTTTTTTATTTATAGGTAAAACTAATGTGGGGAAAAGCTCATTAATAAATTTTCTTTCTAAAAATAAAAAAATTGCTTATTCAAGTAAAAAGCCTGGGAAAACACTTCTTTTTAATTATTATGTTAATGATGAACATAAATTTTATATTATTGATTCACCTGGATATGGATATAGTAAGGTTTCTAAAAAAATTATTGAAGATTTTGGAAATTTTATAGATGAATTTTTTAATAATATTCAAAATTTAAATCATGTTTTCTTATTAATTAATTCAAATAGAAAATTATCAGATGATGATTATCAAATGATTAATTTTTTAGAAAAAAAGCAAATAAATGTTTCGTTAATCGCTAGCAAATATGATAAATTAAATCAAAGTGATAAGCATTATTTAAATGAAACACTTAAAAAACTTAACTTACCTTTTTATCTACACTCTAATTTAAATAAAAAGTATAATAATTATGAAATCATTATGAAGTTGATAAGTAATTAATATGAATTTTAAAAAAGATCAAGAAAAAATATATAAAGAATGACATAATAAAAAACATTTTGTTAATAAATCATGAACAGAAAAATACCTTTCATTTGATAAATTACTAAATATTCATAGAAAAAAATCCCTTTCAAATTTAAATAATGCAGGTTTTAACCTTGATCAAGATTTATTAAAATGTGAATTTATTTATAATAAATATAATCTAGAAAAAGTAAAGGTTCTTGAAATCCAAAAACATAATAAAGAATATTATATTTTCTTAAATAAAACAGTATTTTTTGCAACTAGTGGTGGACAATCTAATGATACTGGTTTAATTATTTTTAATAACAATAGATTAAAAATTCATGATGTTAAAAAAGCAAATGGTCATATTGTTCATATTACTTATGATAAACCGTTATTTCAAAAAGGTAACATTGTAAATTTAGAAATTGATAAGAATAAAAGAAATAATATAATGTATAACCATAGTGCAACCCATTTGCTACATGCTATTTTAAGAAAAAAGTGTCATAAAATGCATATTCAAAAAGGTAGTATGATTGGAGATCAAAAATTTAGATTTGATTTTTATTCAAGTGTATTGTTAGATAAAAAAATTATTAATAAGTGTAATAAATTAGTTAATAAAGCAATTATAGATAAAATTAAGTGTACGCGAGAACGTTGTAATATAAAAGATATCAACAGTAGTGATATTGAAATGAATTTTCAAGAAAAATATAATGATTTTGTCAATACTATTTCATTTGGAACATTAAGTAAAGAATTATGTGGGGGAACACATGTTAAAAATAGTGCTGAAATACAAGCTTTTTTAATTATCAATTGTAAGAAAAAAAGTAGTGATATTTATCGAATCCAAGCAATTACCACCTGACATACAATTCATAAATATTTATCTTCACAATATAAAGAACTTTTAAATATTTATAATAATATAAATAAAAATAACATTGATGATAAAAATAAAAATACTTATGAGAAAATTAATCTTATCATTAAAAAATTAAATAAATATTGTAACCTTAGTTATCTTAAAAAGCAATATAGTGAATTTTTAAAATGAAACGAAAGCTATGATTTTGAAGATTGCAGAAAACTTATTAGTAAAGTTACTAAATATAATATAAAACAAAAAATTAATCCTATTATTATAAAAAAACTAATTGATAAGGGTAAACAACATAATAATGATAACATTATTACAAGTGAAGTAAGTTCTCATAATTTTAAAGATATTGATTTAATTAGTGATACAATTCTCAAGGAAGTTAAAAATACTCTTGTTATATTGTTTACTCAATCAAATGATAAATATTTATATTTATGCGCAAGTAATATTAAAAACAATGATATTGATTGTTCTTTATTAATGAAAAAACTAGGCAACAAATATAAGGGAAGTGGCGGGGGAAAAGCTAACTTTGCTAGAGGAACATTAAATACTGGATTAACTTATAAGGAGATAATAGATGCTATCTATTAAAAAATATAAAATCATTGCTCTTGATCTTGGTAAAAAAAGCTGTGGGGTAGCAATTACTGATGCCACATGAACGATTCCGGTCGGAATTACTAATATTAAACATAATAATGATTTTCAAGTAATTTTTGACAATTTAAGTAAGATCTTAAATTCAGAAACAATAAAAACTATTGTCATTGGTATTCCTAAAAATAATGGTAGTTATGAAAATGAAATTACTAATTATGCAAATAAATTTAAAAAATTTCTCAATAAAAGACTTAAAGAAAAAGTAAATATTGTTTTTCATAACGAAGCCTTTTCTACAAAAGAAGCGATAAATATTGCTCATGATATGAATATTAAATATAAAAAAATAAAAAAAAGCAAAGATATAATGAGTGCAAAAATTATTTTAGAAAGTTACTTAAATAAGTTATGATATAAATCTAATAAGTAAATTTATTATTTAATGATAAAATAAAGGAAATAAAATGGCAACTAAAAAGAAAATAGTAACTAAAGAGGGTTTAAAAATAATAAAAGAGGAATTACAGAATTTATTATTAATTGAAAGACCTAATGTAATTAAAGAATTACAAGAAGCTAGAAAACAAGGTGATTTAAGTGAAAACGCTGATTTTGATGCTGCTAAAAATAAACAACGTGAAATTGAAGAAAGAATTAATGATCTTTCTGAACAAATAGCTAATAGTGAAGTTATTAATAAATCACAATTAAAAAAAATTGGAATTGGTACAGAAATTAAGTTTTTAAATCTTGAAAAAAACAAAATTGATATTGTTAAAATTGTTGGTGGTTTTGAGAGTAATCCTTTTGGTTCAGTGAAACTCATATCATATGAATGCTCATTTGCTCAAGAAATAATTAAAAATAAAGGTAACTTAAAAAAAGATCAAATTATTAAGATACCAACTGAACACAAAACTTATGAAATAAAAATAATTAGTATTAAATTTTAATTTGATTTACTTAAAAATATTTTTATAAATAAGTATTGTTATATTATTTTTTTCTTTTGCCTAAGTTACTATCTAAACGATATAATTCAGAATCTTTAGCTAAATTAAACATATCAATTAAATCATGAAATAAAGCTTCTTCTTCAACTTGTTCTTTAATAAATTTTTGAAGAAATTCCATTGTAGCAAAATCATCTTCTGTTGTTGCGAGTTTATATAAACTATGGATTTCTTTTGTAACACTTACTTCAAATTTTAAACTTTCGTGTGGTATTTCTGTTACTTTTTTTGATTTCACTTGTGTATTTAACATTTTATTATTTATCACAGGTGAATAATTTACTTCTACTATATAGTTGTAAAAAGCATTAAAATGTTCTAATTCTTCTTCTGCTTGAAAAACTAATCATTTTGCAAACCCATTCATTCCTCACATGTTAGCTTTTGCAGCTAAATTATAATAATATGCTGATGCATGAAATTCATTATTCATTTGATCATTCATCGCTTTATACATTTTTGTTGTCATTTTTTTATCCTTTATATAATTTTATCTTATATATATTATAAAGAAAAAATATTAGGAATATTTTGTTTTTATTTCTAATTAATAATATGAGAAAATTAACAAAAAAAGAAAAACAAATTACAAAAGTAGGATACTATTGATGAATTTTTAAAATGGATAGTTTTATAAAATGAATTAAACCATATGTAAATGATGCATACGGATGTCCTACAGCACATACTTTTCATTCTAATAACGTTTATGATAAATATGGACATACAACATATAACCATTCATCAAATTATTATAATGGTCATTATTATGATAAGAAATATTAAAAATATGTTATAATCAAATCGTTGTAATTATATTACAACCGCATGTATTAAGTTTTAAAACATTAATTGTACTTGATATAGCGAGTCTTAAATATAATAAAGAGGATAAAATGCTAGCAATTTTTAAAGATGGTGGTAAACAATATTTAGTTCAAAAAAACGATATTGTTTATCTTGAGAAAAAAGAGATAAAAGAAGGTAAAGAAATAACTTTTACTGATGTATTATACTATAATGGTAAAGTTGGTACTCCAACCATTCTAAAAGCAAAAGTAATTGGAGTTGTTGAAAAACATGGTAAGGAAAAAAAAGTTATAGTTTTTAAATATAAACCTAAAAAAAATTCCAAATCTAAATATGGTCATAGACAACCATATACACGTGTTAAAATCAAGGACATAAAACTTGGTTAAAGTAATTTTTAATAAAGTAAAAAAAGATTTTTTTTCTGTATCAATTTGTGGACATGCTGATTTAATTAATAAAAAAAATATAGTATGTGCTGGAATTAGTAGTGTTGTTTTTGGAATTTTAAACTCATTAGATAGTGTAATTAAAGATAACTATTCAACTAATATTTCAAAAGATATCATTACAATTACTTTAAAGCCAATTGCAAAAACAAATTTCATTATTAATGTAATGTATATTCAATTAAAAACTATTGAAAATGAATATCCGAAACAAATAAAAGTGCTAATTATAAATAAGTAAAATTATGATTTATAATTAAAAAATATAGTAAAATAAAAAAATGGAAATATCTATATATAAATTTAAATTAAATATTCTTCACTTTGCATCAAAAAAAGGTGTTGGATCATCTAAAAACGGAAGAGATTCAAAATCTAAACGTCTTGGTTGTAAATTATCTGATGGACAATATACTAGATCTGGCGGAATTATTTACAGACAAAGAGGAACAAAAATGCATTCTGGTATTAATGTTATAAGGGGAAAGGATGACACTCTTTTTTCAACTATTGATGGATATGTTAAATTTGAACACATTAATAGACACAAAAAAAGAGTTAGTGTTTATAAAGAAAGAAAATAAGTAAATTACTTTTTTATAAATATTTATAACATTAGGGATATTTATGAATTTTTATGATAATGTTGATATAAAGGTTGTTGCTGGAAAAGGGGGGGACGGCAAAATTAGTTTTAGAAGTGAATTATATGTTCCGCATGGTGGTCCTGATGGCGGTAACGGAGGAAAAGGTGGTTCTGTTTATTTTAAAGCATGTGAATCAATTAATGATTTTCAGGAATTTAAATTTAAAAAAAAGTTTATAGCTGAAGATGGTGAAGACGGAAGAAATAAAAAACAAACTGGTAAAAATGGACAAGATCTTGTAATAAAAGTACCTATCGGTACAATTATTAAATCAGGTGATAAAATTATTGCAGAATTTACTACTAATAAAGATGAAGCTTTTGTAGCCAAGGGTGGTAGATATGGTAGAGGAAATGCTATGTTTGCAAGTAGTACTAATAGAACACCTACGTTATCTGAAAACGGCTCATTAGGCGAATTCCTTGATATCAATTTAGAATTAAAAATAATCGCTAATGTTGGTTTAATTGGATTTCCTAACGGCGGAAAGAGTACTCTTTTAAATTCTTTAACAAATGCACACTCTAAAGTGGCTAAATATGCCTTTACAACGCTTAATCCTGTTTTAGGAACTATTTATAAAAATAATAAAAAAATAGTAATTGCCGATATTCCTGGAATAATCAAAGATGCATATACTGGAAAAGGATTAGGATTAAAGTTTTTAAGTCACATTGAACATTGTGAAATACTAGTTATTGTTTTAGATTTTTATGATGATCCAGATAAAAAATATGAAGTATTATTAAATGAACTTTCAAAATATAATCCAAAAATTATTAAAAAAGAAATTATTATTTGCTTAAATAAAACCGAAGATATAAATGAAAAAACCTTAAAAAATGAAACACCTACAGTATTTAAAAATAAGGAAGTAATATATATATCTGGATTAAAAAAAACAAATTTAGAGAAATTAATTTCGCAAATATTTATAAAATATGAAAATTTTTTAACGCATAAAAATAATAGCAAAACCACAGAGAAAGTTTATACCTATAAAGAAATGGATAAAAGTTTAAAAATTATTAAAATAAATAATTTTAAATATAAAATTAAATCCAAGTGATTAGAAAAAATAGTTCAAAAGATTCCTTTAAATTCATTTCAAAATATAAATAGGCTTAATGGAATTCTTACTCGATATAAAATAAATGAAAAACTTGAGAATATGGGCGCCAAAGAAGGTAGTATAATAATAATTGGTAAAACTCAGTTAGAAAAGGAGTAGTAATGGAATTAAAAGAATATCGTAATTATTTAATAGATTATATTGATCAAAAATTAATTACCACTAAAACAAAAGGTATAGTTTTAGGAATAAGTGGAGGTATTGATTCATCTGTTTGTAGTGGTTTAGTAAAACTTGCTACTAAAAATAATTATCTATGTGTTGCAATTTTTTGTGATTCTTCACCACTCGACTACACAGCTATTAATGAATTAGTATATAAGTTTAGATTAAATTTTTTAAATATTGATATAACTGAACAATATCATAACATTGTTAAAAAATTAGAAGATAAATTAAATAAACCCCTTGATCATAAATCTAAAGGAAATATTATCGCAAGATTACGCATGACAACCCTATATGCCATCGCAAATGAAAAAAACTACCTTGTATGTGCTACAGATAATGCTAGTGAATTATATACTGGATACTTTACAAAACATGGCGATGGTGCTGGTGATATTTTTCCGTTATCTAAATTATTAAAAAAACATATTTATGAAATTGCTAGAGATTTTAAAATTCCAGATATTATTATTGAAAGAAAACCCACCGCCAGTTTATATAATGGACAAACCGATGAAGAAGAGATGGGAGTTAGTTATCAAGAGATTGATGATTTTTTAGAAGGAAAAAAAATAAGTGAAACTGCTAAAAATAAAATTATAATTTTATATAATAATTCTAAACATAAAAGAGGTAAAGCAGACGTACCTAAAGATTTTATAAAATTATTATAAAAAACTACTTTTCCTTATTAATTTTACTACACTTGAAGTATTTATGTCTATATTAGATAAAGTATTTTTATTAACAATAATACAATAATATCCATCTTTTTCATAGGGAATAATTTTATTTTTCTCAACATTTATATATAGAGATAATATTTTTAATGAACTATTTAATAATATGATATCACAGTCAATTTTATTAAAAAAAGTATGATATCCCTTACAATTGATTAGTAATAAACCAGTTTGTTGTGGAAATTGTTTTATATTAATAAGGGTATTTCTTGCTTTTAAAAAATCTCTATATTTTGTTAATTTAAATTTTAATACAGTGTCATCTATAACAATATGATAATAAATATTTTTTTCATGATTAAAAAATTGAATATTTTCTTTGAATGGTCATTTTGGTTTTTTACCAAGGTTTTTTTTATTTACAAAAAATATATCCTTGATTCACATTATCTTTTTCATAGTAATTTAAATTTATTTTTCACATTTATTATATTAAACTATTTTTTTTAATATAATAAAAAAATGGCTGGCCATTCAAAATTTGCAAATATAAAACATCGAAAAGGTGCTCAAGATAAAAAAAGAGCAAAGATCTTTTTATTACATGCTAAGAAAATAAGTATTGCCGCGAGAACTAATAAAGATCCAAGTCAAAACGCTTCTTTAAAAATGCTTATTAAAAAAGCTAAAAAAGATAATATGCCAATGGATAGAATTAAATCTGCTATCGAAGGTAGTAAAAACTCATCACAACTAAAGCAATTGATATATGAAGCGTTCTTATTTAATAACATTACATGCATTATTTCTGTACTAACAGACAATAATAATCGCTCATCTAGTGTTATAAAAAACCTTTTATTTAAGTTTGGTGGTAAGTTAGGGAATAAAGGAAGTGTCTTATTTAATTATAACCATCAAGGAAAAATAATAGTTTCTCAAAAATTTGGTGAAAATAATTTTGAAAAAATGTTTAATCAATTTAATATTATTGATTATGATAATTTAAATAACAAGTATACAATTTTAGTAGATGTTAATGATTTTCATAATCTTGAATTATTTATTAGTGAAAATAATGGTGAAATTATTTATAGTAATGTTGAATATTTACCAAAATCAAAACTTACTTATAGTGTATTTGATAGTAAAACAAAAGAAAAATTTATTAAGTTTAATGAAGCTGCAAACGCTTTAGAAGATATTGATGAGATTTGGTTTAATTTAGGAAATGAATGAATAAATAACTAATTAAAGATATGGTATATATAAAAGGAAAAATAACAAAAGTAACAAGCGAATATATTTTTATTGAAGTTGGTGATATTGGCTATAAACTTAATACATATCAAACCCAATTATTTAAAGAAAATAGAGTTAGAAAAGTATATGTATATAAATATGTAACAAATGATAGGTCATACTTAATAGGTCTTCATACAATTACTGATCTAGTATTTTTTGAAAAATTAGTAAAACTACATGGTGTAGGATACAAGACCGGATTAAAAATTATGAATAAATTATCTTTAGATGAAGTTAGAAAACTTATTTCAACAACAAATGAACCTGATATAAAAAAGAAATTGAAGGTTCCAGAGAATATTGCGAAACAATTAATTAAAATTATTTAATAATATTATTTTATATTATAATTTTTTATATGAAAAAGTGACTTTTAAGTTTTAAAGAAAAAAGAAAAAAGAAAAAATATGAAAAGATCGATTATAGATTAGATCAAAATACATCTCCACTTTTACAAATTCTTGATAACTTTTTTTTAAGTAATAGATTAGCATTTATTTTTGGTACATCAGTTAAATATCTTCTTTTAGGCATTTCGATAACTAAAAAAGGTATTGATTATGCATTAAGTAACTATAAATATCGAATGGCTATCTTTTTAGTTTCTTTTATTACTATACTATGTCTTGCTGTAGTTGGTGGTCTAAAGGGAATAGAGGGAATATCAGCAACTTCTAATTGACCGGATTCTACTAAAAAAACAGCAAGAATTACATTTAAATTTGATCTAACAAACCAAAAATATGATAATTCAAATGGAACATTTTCGTTAGCAAATTATGAAGATGGTATTAAAACTTCAGTTCAAAATCAAATTAATTTATTATCAAATGATACATATGCTAGTAATAATACTCCAACTGATAGTAATAAAATTGATACAAGTGAATTAAAATATTCAATTATTAATAATACAAGCGGAGATGAAATTGCTGTTGATGGTCCTATTGTTTCCTTACAAGCTATTAAAAAAGCAGAAAGTCAGTTTATTAATGTTCAAACAGGTTTGGGTAAAAAAGTTACATTAACAGATCAATATGGCAGACCACTTGTTGCTGGTTTAAAATTTGATAAAATTAATGGACAATTTGATCCAACACATTTAGAAAACCCAAATTATATTATAAATAGTACTGGAAAAACAGGTGAAAACGGAGATACTAATGGACAAACAATCGGACAAATTTTAGGTAAATGATACGGAAAAACCTTACAAGGTAATATATTTGCATCAGCATCTGCATCTGCTAGTTCAAATGACAGTGAGCAAAAATTGATGAGTTTTACTTTAAGTAAAGATAATTTCTTTCAAATATATACTAAATATTTATATATTGCTCAAGCAGATTATCAATATCGATATGAAACTGTAAACTCTTGAGATAATTATTGAGATAAGCGTTTTGATGATGCTAAATTTATTGGAGATACAGGGAAAGGTACAACGTTTAAAATTAAACCTAATAATGGTATATTAAGTTCTAATGACAAAACAAATAATGCAATGATTTCTTCAATGAATCATTATTCATATATTCTTGTGTGAATAGATCAAGAGAAAATTTTTAGTTCTTCTGTTAATTTTTCTTCTGATGGTAACGGAACAATAACATTAAATTATCATTTTAAATGAACTAATCCTACATGACAAAGTTTTGCTAGTGCATTTATTACTAATCATGTTGATGATTCATATGATTCTTCTGGAAACGCTTGATTTATAGATAGAACAAAAGAATATACAAACAATGATGAATTTATGGGTGGGTATAATAATTTAAATAGTGGTGATGATACAAACCACGAAAAAGATGTTCCTAATTTTCTAGATTTTAGTTTTGATCATGTTTATCATCAACTAGATTTATCTAAAAAAGCTAAAGATAGTACAATTAAAGAAGATTATTATTCTAAGGCTGGTAAAAACATTAGTCAAGAATGATATGCTCAACTACATTCACCATATAAATCATATTCATCTGAAAATACTTCAGTAACCAAAGATGGTTCTAACAATGTTAATCCAAATTTTAACGTTTTACACCCTTTTTATGATTCAGATAAGTCAGAAATAATGACATTAGGTTATATGCAATCATCTGGTTATCCACTTATAACATTTAATAATAAAAAAAATCTTATACCACCTTTTAAAGCAGACTGAGGAAACGGAAAAAAACCGAATAATAATGCTGATATATGAACGGAAAGATGAAAACCTTATAGTTTTTTCTTAAGTCCTTTTAATAAAAAACCAAGTTCACAATCGAGTTCAATAAGCAATTCATTAATAAATAAAGCATTTCATCCTTTCGGATTAGTTTCTGTTCAATCAATACAAACTGGTGATAGCTCGTTTGGAAGCGGAATTTCTAGTTGAAATACAAATAATAGTACTATATCAACTCATCCTGATGATAAACCATCTGTTGATTATTATAATACTGCTGATTGAACTGAAAATGTTCCAGAGCATTCAAGACCCCCACAAGGCACAAAAACAGCTTTAGATAATCAAGAAACATATAAGATATCAGATTATGGCGTTTATTATGCAAATCAATCAATTAATCCGTCAGCGCTATATACTGGTTCAATAACATACTATAGTACATATGATAGTAATGGAACAGTAGTACAAGATATCTTTTTATTAGTTATTTTAATAAATAGTATTATCTTACTTGTTTACTTAATCTTAAAATATCGTTTAATTGGTGTAATAATAAGTATGTTTGCTGGTATTCTTGTTTTATTTGACTTTAGAAGTATAAATGAATTTTCAACAAAATATAATGAAGCGTTGCCTTCCATTTTACTACTCGGGATAGCCTTTTTCTTAATATCTGCTGGAATGGTTATTAAAGGTATTAGAAAAAGATATATTTCATATGAAAAAAGAAATCCTGAAAACAAAGGAATTTATTCAAGAGGTTTGATAAGAAATTTTATTGATATTTTCTTTGTTATTTTCTTTAGCGCATATTTAATTTTAATTAATAAAAATGCTGGTCTTTTACAAAGTCAAGCAACCTTAATTGCTACACAAGTTATTGCAATTTTTGGCTTAGTAACCTTTTTATTTAGATTTTTATTATTAACATTATTAATTAATCCATATTATAAAAGATATGATAAATATCTTTTTAAATTTAATAAAAAGAATGAATATAGTTTCCGAGAAAAAGAAATTGTTAAATATGGTCCAGATAAAGAAATAAATGATAGAAATGTTTTAATAACTAAACTATCAGAAGAAATTAGTCATGATTCACATATTTTTAAAAATAAAAATAGTAATTTAGATGATCCTTCAGCATTATATATCATTAGCGGAAATCCTTTTAATGATATATGGAATAGTATTAAAAAAATTATTAAATATTTTAAACTTTTTGAAAAGAAAAAATTTCAAAGAGTTTTCAAGGAAGAAATAAATTTAAAAGCTGTTAACAAAACCTATAACATAATAAAATCAAAACAAAGTAAATCATATAAAGCGTGACATAATTTTGTAAAATGAATATTTCCGTTAATTTTTATAGTACTAACAACCCTAAGTATTGCGGGAATCATTTTAAATGTTAATGATAAAAATTCAAATATTATTCGTTTTGATAACAGATCACAAAATCAAGGCGATGATTTTATAACAATTACACCAAATGTAAGAAATTTTTTCGCTGATGCTTCCGGACTTAACAAAAATTATCAAGAATTAAATAATAGTTCTATAAAACCTAGTTTTTATAATAATGATCCAACTGACCCAAAATCTCAAAAAACTACTGGTACTGGAAATTATATTGCTGCATGTAATTATTCACTTAATGATGATAAAGATCAAACAATACCTTTATTATTAAAAGATTTTATGAGTGATACAAATAAATTAAAACAGCAAATTAATATTTTTACTAGTGAATTAAATTTAGTATATCACGATACAAATACATATGTTGATACAAATAATAGAGAATCTGCATTACTACAAAAGGGATTCTCTTTTAAGGGTTTTTATATTTCATTTAATTTAACTAAATATAATGAAGATAAAATTTCTAATACTGTATCAAATGATATTTATTATGTAAAACCTTATAATGGTGCTTCTACAAAAACTAATTATACTAACTCTAATTCTACTAATAAATATGAAACAAGTGATATGCTAATTCAAGTGCCCGTTTATAAATTTGCTATTTCATCATACTTACACACATTTAATAAGGATTCAAAAGAAGTTAGCGATTTAATAAAAAAAATAACTAATTACTTAAAAAATTTAAAAGATAATAGCTTAACATTTTATCAAAATATTGAAACAAATAGTCAAACTGGTAAAAATACTTCAATTCCGATTTTTACTGAATTCGGATCATCTATTGCAAATACAATTAACGATATGTTTAAAACTGTTTTGCTTTTAATTTTATTTGTAATTGCAATCATTCTTCTTTATTTATTTATTAGATATAAATGACAAAATACAATTTCTTTTGGATTAGGAATTATTTTTTCTATATTTTGAATATTTGCTATTTTATCGCTAATTTTCCCAATAAACACCTTAACCTTTTCAATTTTTGGAGTTTGTTTATTTGTTATAATATTTAATATGATTTATTTTATTAGAAAAGGAAACGCTGTTGTAAATAATTATGAAAAACTTGCAAGGTGGAAATTTACTAAAAAAAGTGATATTTTAAAAATTGCATTCAATACATTATTAGGAATGAAAAGTGTAATTTTAACTGAATTGTTAGTATTTACTATTTTTAGTGTTATTTGAATAATTCTTTTTAAATATCCTATTTTACTCGGAACACTAGGTATCCTTCATGGTAAACCACCTGGAATAGATCCAACTAGTCCTGTAGATTGAAACAGTATTTTAAATGTCTTGCATTTATCTAGTTGATGAGAATATGGACTTCTTTCTGCGGTTGGTATTTTGATAACAATATTTTCATTTGTCTTTTTCTTTTTGCCACTATGAATAAATTTAACTTATCTATTATCTAACTCAAGAAAAGTTTTTAAAATGAATTCATTATTTTATCATACTGATTTAGATGAACATAATTTTACTACTATTAATGACTATTCAGATAAAATAACCTTAAAAGAAGTTAAAAAATTAAATCCTGAGTTTTTTACTAGTAAAAATGCTACAGATAGTCATCTAAAAAAGAAAATTAAGCCCACTAAAGATTAATTACCATCTTTAAACATTACTATAAATTTTTTAAGTAACTATATATTGTTTGTTTATTGTAAAATAAATAAATATTTGTTAAAATAAGTTTGAGTAAAATAAAATAATGATTAAAAAACTACGAGGAATGCAAGATATTTTTGATGAAGATAGTAATATTTTTGGATATGTAAGAAAAAGTATATACAAAACGTCTAATATATATGGATATAATGAAATAATTACTCCTATTTTAGAGTATACATCTCTTTTTATACGGGGAATTGGTGATAATACAGATATAGTAAATAAAGAAATTTATAAATTTAATGATCGTAAAGGAAGAGATATCGTTTTAAGACCAGAAGGAACCTCTTCAGTTGTAAGATGTGTTATTGAAAATAAATTATATGTAAATCCATTACCTTTAAAATATTTTTATTTTGGCCAAATGTTTCGTTATGAAAGACCACAAAAAGGTAGACAAAGACAATTTTACCAATATGGTGCTGAATTAATAGGAGCTGATAATTTATCATCAGATATAGAAATGATTGATTTAAGCATTAAAATATTAGAAAATCTTAACATTAATTCATTTTCATTAAATATAAATTATCTTGGTGATGAAGAAGAAAGAGCAATGTACTGCAAAGCATTAAAAAAATATTTTAAAGATGAAATTACTAATTTATGTATGCATTGTCAAAAAAGATTTAAAATTAACATTTTAAGAATTTTAGATTGTAAAATTGATAAAAAAAATAAATCAGTTATAAATGCTCCAAAAATCATAGACCAACTAACTATTAAATCTCAAAAAAGGTTTCAAGAAATTACTAACTTTTTAATAAAGCGAAATATTAATGTAATAATCAATAATAATATTGTTAGAGGACTAGATTATTATTCTGGTGTAGTTTTTGAATTACTAGATAATAATGGTGTTACAATAATTGGTGGTGGAAGGTATAATTCACTTTATAAAGAACTTGACGGACCTGATCTACCAGCGATTGGTTTTTCAATAGGTATTGAAAGATTGTGTTCATATTTTCAAAAAGAGAATCCAAAATGAAAAAGCTGTAGTAACCTTATTTATATATGTTCATTGATGGATAATAATAATATATATGAAGTAACTAATAAATTAGTAAACCATGGTTTACAGTTCTATATTGAAAATAACCAATATTCTTTAAAAAAATATATTAAAAAAGCACTTTATAAAAAATCTAAATATATGATAATAATTAGTGAAAAAGAATCTAAAGATAATTGCGTTATATTAAAAAATTTAGAAACTTCAACACAAAGTGTTATTAAAATAAATGATATTAATGATAGTCTATTTATTAATATTTCTGATTAAAAAATATATGTTAAAATAAATAAAAAAGGCTTAAATGAAAAATATTAAAATTATCAATTTTTTAAAGATAAAAAATTATAAAACTGATGATAAAATAAAACTTTATGGATGAGTAAAAAGAAAACGAGTTTTAAGTAATTTGGTGTTTTTAATTATATTCGATTCATATTCTTCCTTACAAGTTGTAATCCCCAAACAGTGATCTAAAATGATTAAAATAGGAGATTATGTAAGATTTGAAGGGGTTATTAAATTAAAAGAATCTAAAAATAAAAAAATAAACGATTATGAATTATTGGCAGATACTTATACCATTATTAATAAATCTAAAGAACTCCCTTTTAATTTTCTAGAAAATACAGATATATCTGAAAACATAAGAATGAAATATCGCTATCTTGATTTACGTAGAGAAAATGCAAAGGATTTAATAATAAAAAGACATCTAATTATTAATCAAATAAGAAAATATTTTATAAAAAATAACTTTATTGAAATTGAAACTCCAACACTAACAAGTTCTACTAATGAAGGTGCTAAGGAATTTGAAACCGTTAGCTCTATATCTCCAAACCACGTAAGTTATTCATTGGCTCAGTCTCCACAAATATATAAACAATTATTAATGGCATCAGGTTTTTCAAAATATTTTCAAATTGCTCGTTGTTATCGTGATGAAAAACTTAGAAATGATAGACAACCTGAATTTACTCAGCTAGATATTGAAATGATGCATGCTAAAGAAGATATTATTAAAGAATATATTGAAGATATGTTTGTTAATATTTTAAAAAATGTTTTTAATAAAAAGATAATAATACCTTTTAAAACTATTAATTATGATGATGCTATTTCTAAATATGGTACTGACAGTCCTGATCTTAGATATAATTTACAAATTGATAAACTTAATGAAGTATTTAAGAATAATAAAAGTAATTTTTTCAAAAGTTATACTTGTGGTTTTATTGTAGAAAAACAATTTTTTACAAATTCAGAAATTAAAAAATTGCAGCAAAAAGTTCTTAAGGATTATAGTAATAATTTAGCAGTTCTTCAGTTTAATAATAATGAAATAAAAGGATCATTTAAAAAATTATTATCAGATAAAGAAATTATTAATATTAAAAAACTTTATTCAAAAATAAATAATTTTTCATTATTTATTTCAAGTGGAACATTTTTAAATACTTCAAAAGGATTAGGGAGTGTTAGAACTCAAATCGCAATTAATCGAAATTTAATAAATAAAGATCCTTTATGTTTTGTATGAGTTCAAAACTGACCATTATTAGAGTTTAACGATATTGATAAAAAATGACAAGCAGTACATCATCCGTTTACAATGTGAAAAGATAATGGTGAAAAAATTGATTTTAAAAAGAAATATTCAAAAGCATATGATATAATTTTAAATGGTTGTGAAATTGGCGGCGGTTCGATAAGGATTCATACAAAAGAAAATCAATTAAAAATGTTTAAAGCTCTTAATATGAAAGACAAAGAAATTGAACAATTTAATTATTTTTTAACTGCTCTTGATTATGGAACACCACCTCACGGAGGAATTGCTTTGGGTATTGATAGAATTTGTATGCTACTTTGCAATACTAAATCTATTAGAGAAGTAATTGCTTTTCCCAAACAAACTAATGGTAAAGAAGGAATGATAAAATGATAAAGAAAAACGATAATCAGAAAGCAATAAATAATATTAAAATGTTAGGAATTGATGCTATTCATGCTGCAAATTCAGGACACCCCGGAATTGTCTTAGGAATAGCTCCAATTATTTATCAACTATTTAAGGAGCATTTAAATTTTAAAACTAGTGATCCTTACTGATTAAATAGAGATAAATTTGTTTTAAGTGCGGGACACGGTTCTGCATTATTATATTCAGTAATGTTTTACTTTGGATATGAAGATATAAAATTAAATGACATTGAAGAATTTAGACAAATGTCAAAAAAAACACCCGGTCACCCTGAAAGATGATGTTTTAAAGGTATAGAAGCTACAACTGGACCATTGGGACAAGGAATAGGACAAGCTACTGGAATGGCATTAGCACAAAAATGATGTCATCAAAATATTAAAACTCAATCAAAACAATCAGTTATTGATAGCTGAGTTTATGTACTATGTGGAGATGGTGATTTAGAAGAGGGAATTAGTTATGAATCTATGTCTTTTGCTGGTCATAATAAACTAGATAATCTAATTATTATTTATGATTCAAATAAAATTCAATTAGACGGAAAAGTATCAGATTCATTTTCAGAAGATATAAAAATGCGAGTTAAAGCTCAAAATTTTGATTATTATTATATAAGTGATTCTAATAATATTGATGAATTTAGTAAAATTATTATTGAAATAAAAAAGAAAACCAGCAACAAACCAAGTTTTATTCAAGTTAACTCAATTATTGGAGAAGGTACATTACTTAAAAATACTAATAAAGTACATGGAGCACCTTTAAATGATGAAAATATTGAGCATTTAAAGAAATCTCTTAAATGACAACACCCACCTTTTTATGTTGATGAAGAGGTTAAAAAAAATATCCAACAATATACAATGAAAAGAACTTTTGAAAAATATAAAAATTCAGAACTTTTAATGAATACACTTAAAGAAGAAGATATCAAAAAATATTCTGAAATTACTAATAATGCTCAAGAAATCAGTTTTGAAGGATTAATTAAAGGTTTAAAACTAAATCAAGTTAATTCAGTAAGAAATCTATCAGCAGATATATTAAATAATCTTTTTAAGCAGAAAGAACTTCTGTTAGGAGGCAGTGCTGATTTATCCTGTAGTACTAAAATAGCAGGTAAGGATGGAATTTATTCGAAATCCAACATAAGTGGAAAAGAAATTGCTTTTGGTGTACGTGAATTTGCTATGGGGACTATTGCAACAGGAATTAACTGTACTAAATTATTAAGATCATATTGCTCAACTTTTTTTACTTTCTCAGATTATTTAAAACCTTCTATTAGATTAACAGCAATTAGTAAAATTCCAACAGTATATATATTTTCACATGATAGTATATTTGTAGGAGAAGATGGACCAACCCATCAACCAGTTGAACAACTTACAATGATTCGTTCTATTCCTGAGATAAATGTTTGAAGACCTTACAATCTTTATGAAACAGCGGCCGCTTTTAAAATTGCATTCGAATCTAAATCTAAACCAACAGTAATAATTACTTCAAGACAAGATGTACAAAATTATTGTTCTATTTCTGATTATGATATTATTTCTAAAGGTGGATATATTATTAGTGCTGAGGAAAATATAACTAAAAATAAAGTAGTTATTATAGCATCTGGATCTGAAGTTGATATTGCTTTAAAAATTCAAAATAAATTATTAAAAGAGAAAAGAATTCAATCTAGAGTTGTTAGCGTGCCTTCATTAAATAACCTTTTAAATTATCCAGAATATTTATCATTAATTTTATTTTACGACAGAATACCTAAAATAGTAATTGAAGCTAGCAATGATACGTTATGATGAAAAATATTAGATAAAAATAATGACCATATATTTAATATTAAAAAATACGGATATAGTGGAAAAGCTGTGAACGTTGCTGAAAAATTAAATTTTAATATAAATTCAATAATGAAAAAACTTAAAATATATTATAATTTTTAATAATAATAAGATTTTAAAGGAAAAATATGGTTTGAGCATTTGGAATTATAATAGGTTTATTAATTGGACTTTTAATAGGTTTATTTATTGGATTTATATTTACTAAAAAAGGTGTACAAAAACAACTAGAAAATAATCCACCTATAAGTGAAAAAATGATTAGAACAATGTTTGCACAAATGGGAAGAAAAGCTAGTGAATCTCAAATCGAATCTGTGATGAGATCTATGAAAAAAAACAAATAGGAGAGAAAATGGGGTCGATAAGTTAAAAAAAATAAACTTATTTAAGTCAAATAAAATTGACTTTGATTCTTTATGTAATTCATCCTCTAAATATTATGATAGACAACTAAAGTTTTTAAAATTATTGCAAAGTATTACCCGTAATAAAAAAGCTATTCTTAAGTTTATTGTAACTACACATCCGTTAAGTGAAACTGTTAATTTAATTGATGAATTAAATTGAGATAGTAATGATAATTATTTATTTAAAAAAATTAGTAGTGTTATTTCATTATTACCAGTATATGAAGCAGTTCAACTACTTACATCTTTAGATATTGATGTTACAGTTAAAATACTTACTAATACTGATGATAAACAACTTACTATATGACTAGATACTATTGAAAATGATGAAATTATTAATATTATTGAATATTCACCATCATCTTTAGTAAAAAGAATTTTAAACCTATCTCATAAAATTGACAGAAAGAAAATTTCTAAAATACTATCATTTAAGGATGATTTTGCAGGAAGTATTATGTCTAATGATTTTTTAATTTTTTCATTAAGTCAAAAAATATCATCAGTAATGGCTAAGATTAAAGAACAAAGTGAATATTCGAAAAGGGATCAGTTTTATTATATAGTTGATAAAAATCACAAAATACTTGGTCAGGTTAATATTCGAAAATTATTTTTTACAAATTCAAATAAAAAGGTATCAGAAGTTATGCAAAAAATACCTGTTATTGTTAATGCATGAGATGATAAAGAAGATGTTTCTAATCAATTTAGAAAATTTAATCTTGTAGAATGTCCTGTTATTGATAAAAATCAAATACTTGTTGGAGTAATATATTTTGATGAAATTTTTGATGTTGCAGCAGAAGAAGCACAAGAAGATATCCAAAAATTAGCAGGTATTGATCCTTTTAAAGAATCATATATTGATGCTAGTGTTAAAAAAATAGTTAAATCTCGTTTTTGATGACTTGTTTTACTATTAGTTTCAGCTACAATTTCACAAATTGTAATACAATCATTACAAACCGCTATAATAGATAATAAAAATATTAGTCATTACTTTCAAATTGCTGGTAGTGGTGCTTCAGCTGCTATAGGTGGGTTTGCTGCTTTAATTGCTATTGATGCATTAATTCCCTTAATTAGTGGAACATCTGGTAATGCTGGTAGTCAAGCAAGTACATCCGTCATAAGATCGTTGGCGCTTGGTGAGATTACATATAAAGATTATAAAAAAATTCTTAAAAAAGAATTAAAAGTATCATCAATAATTGGTACACTTTTAGTAATGGCAAATTTTATTAGAATGCTTATATATTATCCGTTATATAATTTAGCATCTAATAACGAATTCACAATCAAAAATTATCAGTGAAAAATTACTATTGGTATTAGCTTATCATTATTTTTTACAGTAATTATCTCAAAATTTTTGGGAGCCTCTTTACCTTTAATATTAAGAAAATTTAAAAAGGATCCATCTATTATGTCTTCACCTTTATTAACTACATTAGTTGATGCATTATGTAATGGTATAACATATGCAATATGTATAGCAGTATTTGTTATATTTGCCTTTGTAATTAAATAATTATGAAAAATAGAATTTTTTTAATTAATAAAAAATCAATACAGACAAATAGTGAAATAATAAAGAAATTAAAGATAAAATTAAAAATAAAAAAATTATCATTAATTTCTGGACTAGATTTTTTCTCCTCTGGACTTGTTGTTGCAGCTGAAAATAATGCTATAAAACTAAATACTTTTTTTCAAGATTATTGAAGTGAATATGAAGTTTCATTCACAATTAATAAAAAATCATTAACTTGAGATAATCTAGGTGAAATTATTGAAGATAATTTACCACTTTCTAATATTACAAAAGATCATATTAATAAAATTATAACGCTGTTTCCAAAAAAATATCTTCAAAAATATCCACCAAAAATGGTTATTAAAATCATAAATAATAAAAAACAATATATTAATTTAAATAAACTACCAACAACAATATCAATAAAATCACTTAAATTAATTAGTTTTAAAGGTAAGTCAGGCGTTATTAAAGTGATTACTGAAAAAATATCTAACCCACGTTCATTAATTCATAATATTTTTGATAAGCATAATTTAAATGTAATAACAACTAAAATAAAGAGAATAAAATATGGTGACCTATTATATTGTGAAAAAGAAGTTGAATTTAAAGAAATTCCTGAAGTAGTACATGTTGAAACCAAAATACTAAGTAAAACTAAATATAAACATTCGTTATCTGGAAGTAATTTAATTTTTATATCAAATAGTTCATTTATTATTACCAAGTATAATTTAAGTAATATTGCCTTATATTACAAGTTATTTCCTAACGTTTATAAAATAAAATTTTGAATAAATAAATAAATATTTTTTAATATTTGTAATATAGAGAAAATATATGTTATATTTATAAAAAAGGAGTACTTATTAATACAAAAGAAATTATAAAAAAATATGGTAGTGGTAAAGATGATAGTGGAAATACAAAGGTTCAAATTGCCATTTTAACTGGAAATATTAATCGATTATCTGATCACTTGAAAAAAAATAAAAAAGATATTCATTCTCGTAGAGGACTTATAAAAATGGTAAATGATCGTCAAGCATTAATACAGTTTTTATCTAAAAAAAATAATAATGAATGTATTTCGCTTCTTAAAGAGCTAAAAGTAAGAAAAAAAAATACTAAATAGTATTTTTTATAATATAATTTTATTGAGGTTAATACAATTTATAATCCAGATACAAATACTATAAATTTAGTATTAATTTTGAGTTTAATATCCGGAATAGCATTTTTATTAATAACCCAAGTAATTGTTTTATATCTTGGTGTAGGTTTATCTAAAAAAGGTAAGCTTAGAGGTTTTATAATATGTAGTTTTTTCCTTCCTCCTTTTGGGATAATAATAAGCTATTTAATTATTAATAAATCAGTTCACAAATTATCTAAAATTAAAAAAATGGCAAAATTAAAAAATTTACGTATCGAAAGTTTAAATATTAATTCAAACTTGAATAAAACAGAAAAAGTAGTATACAAAGATGAAATAAAAAAACAACATAATTCTAAAATCAAAAAAATAAATTATAAAAAATTATTAAAAATAGGTAATAAGTTGCTTTCTGAATTAACAAAGATAAAAAATCATCAAAAGAAAGTAACAATTAATACTAAAAATAAAAAGTCTAGAAAAAAAATAAAAGTAGAAAAATTTCATTCATCAATATTAATAAAGGCTATTAAATATAATAATCAAATAAAAAAAATAATTAATACTGATCTATTTAACAATAATTCAAAAACAGAAGATATTTTAAATATTAGAAAGCAAATAGTAAAATTACTAAATAGTTGTAATATTAAAAAAATAAATATTCAAAAAGGTGATAAAATAAATTTAAATAAAATGATAATTCTAGAAAAAAATAAGTCCTCAACTATTGAAAAAGGACGAATCACTAAAATTATTAAAAGTGGTTATAAATATAAAAAAAATATTTTAATAAAAACAGTAGTAGGAGTAAGTATTTAAATGATTGAATTAGAAAAAATAGTTGATCATACAAGATTAACAGTAGGTGATAAAGATAATAATATTGAAGATTTTTTAAATAATTCATTAAAAAACAATATTAGACCATATAATATATGTGTTTACGAATGCTTTATAAATGTAGTAAAAAAATGAGAGAACGGAAATAACATCAAAGTAAATATTGCAACAGTTATAAATTTTCCTGAAGGAGAAAATCTAGAAGATAAAATAATAGAAAAAATTAATAGATCTTTAAAAAATGGAGCAGATGAATTAGATATTGTTATTAATTTTAAAGAATATATTGAAAAGGGAGAAAGCAAAAGATCAATAAAAATTATAGAAACAGCAAGAGAAATTGCTAAGGATAAAGTTATTAAAGTAATAATTGAATGCGGAGAATTAAAAGAATCTAGTTTAGTAAGAAAAGCCACTAGAGACGCTATAAATGCAGGTGCAAATTTCGTTAAAACAAGTACAGGCATGCACACAAATTCAACATTTGAACAATGCTCAGTTATTTTAGATGAAATAAAAAAATACTATCAAGAAACAAAGGTTTTAATTGGTTTTAAAATAAGTGGTGGAGTTAGAACGTTGGAAGATGCTATGAAATATATTAATTTAGCAACTAAATATTTAAACTCTGAATATATAAGTCCTAAAACATTTCGAATTGGTAGTAGTAGATTATTAAAATGTCTATAAGAAAATAATAAACAAAATAAGGAGAAAGTTTAAAATGAAATTTAAATTAAAAACTACTAATGATATTAGCAAAAAAAGAATGAAGGAGATAAAAGAAAACGATAAAAATTCTATTATTGGTTGAAAAAATGCTATTTTATTAGCATCATATTTCTTTGTCTGGTTTTGAACTCTTGGTCTTTTAAATATTCCGGTAGAACTTGCTAGTGGTCATCAAGCGTTAGCGTTATCAGCTGTTAAATATGGATTATATAGTAATGTGGGGGGTCATATAGGAATTGGTTCACTTTTTTCTGCATTTTCAAGCACACCATTGATTGCAGAAATACTATGTATATTTCCAGTAACTTGAGCATTAAATAAATATTCAATTAAAAGAGTTGTTAATGTTGGATATTTTATTGCGTTACTTGGATCATTAGGATTATGATTAAGCAATAATCCTGGAGAAGCATTTGTTTCAGCATTTGTTTTCGGAATATCAGGAGGACTTGTTATTCTTCCTAATCTAAAATTAGCACTACAGTGGTTTTGACCACAAAAGTGTGGATTTCCAATTAGTGTAAACATTGCAATAGCTACTATGGGAACTGTTTTATCTGTTTATCTTGGTTCTCATATATTTGATTGTTTTAAGAATACATCATTTGGTAGAATAGGGAACCCAAATATTCCAAAAATTATTGATTCAAACATTGGATTAGGGGGTACTGGGTTTGTTTCCTTTATATTAATGTTATTAGGTTTTATTGGAACCTTTTTCATAGTTGAGAAAAAATCAGAAATAGCAAAACAATATCAATCGTTTAAAGATACATTTAGTAATCTAGGTAAGGCATTAAAACATAAACAAAATTGAGTAATACCTATTGCTATTGCAATTATTAATTTACCTATTTCAGTACTTGCGTGAGGGTTAGGTGGGGAACTACTTGCTAATCATAGTACAGGAGGAGGATATTATAAAAATATCACAGATTCCACTATGTTTGCTAACGCAATTGGTGTAATGGCAATAATGACTGTTATCGGAGGATTTATAGTTGGTAAAATAAGTGATTACTTTGCAAAAAGAAAAATTATCATGATAGTTGGATTTATTGGAATGATTATTTGCTCACTTCTTCTTATTATCTCAACGTTGCCTGCTGTATTAATTGTTATTATTTTTGGTGTGATGGGATTATTCTTAAGTACTCAGAATGTTGGTTATCCAATGATGGCTGAATCTAATAAACCACAATATATCGGACAAATGAACACAATGATATCAATTATCCTATTAGGTGGTGGTGCTGTTGTTCAACAAATATTCAATGGTATCGAAGGACAAATTGGATTTCAAAGTGGAACGAGTTTCATAATTCCAGCAATTTTACCAATTCTTCTTATTGTCGGTATTATTTATACAATAGTTGTTATGAAAGATACTGGAAAAAATACAAAAAACAAATATAGAATTCCTTTATACGTAGGAAAAAAGTAATTATTTAATTAATTATTTTTTTGATTCATATAATAAATTATTAGTAGTAATACTAATGATTTTTGCATAGTTAGAGCTTTTTTTTGAACTATATGCTTTTGCATGTTTTATTGCACTTTCTAAATCTATAAATAACTTTGATGTTATTTTAGATTCATTAGTGATCGGAACCACTGAATAACTAAAATTTGATATCATAATAACTCTATATTTATACATGTAATGAATTATAATAAAATTTATGGAAAGTATTAATAATATAAAACCCGGCAATGCATTTATTTATAAAAACCAACTATATAAACTAATCTTAAGTCATCATAATAAAACGGGTAGAGGACAAGCCTTCGTTAAAGCAAAAATAAAAAATTTGAGAAGTGGATCTATTACAATAGTGAACTTTTCTAGTAAAGAAAAAATAGAAAGAGCGCATATTTTAACTATTAATGCTCAATATCTTTACTATAATGGCTTATCATATGTTTTTATTAATAATGAAAATTTTGAACAAATCGAATTAAAAGAAGAAAAAATATTAGATGAGAAAAAATTTTTACGTGAATCCTTAGAAGTACAGTTGATGACATTTGAAAATGAAATAGTTGATCTTAAATTACCAGAAAAAGTAACCTATAAAATAAGTTATACTGAAGATGCAGTAAAAGGTAATACAGTATCCGGAGGAAGACAAACTAAAAAAGCTACACTTGAAAATAATCTTATTATAGATGTTCCTATTTTCATTAAGAAAAATTCTAAAATTATAGTTTCAACTCAAACAGGTAAATATGTCTCTAAAGGATAAGGATTTCATTTTCAAAGAATCTCAGAAATTAATAAACTATTTATTTCTTTTTTATTCTATCAACCAAAAAGAACAATGTATTATACAAATGAGTGATGATGATGAAATAAGTAATAATCAAATAAATAAATTTATGAAAATCCTAAAACACCAATCAGAATGCGAAAATATAATTAATGAAAACTTAATTAATTGAAAATTTGATCGATTAGAAAGTTATGAAAAATCATTATTAGTATATTCTACATATATGCTTATATATGATCATTTACCAAAAGATTTAATAATTGAATTTTCTGTATTAAACGCTAAAAAGTATTGTCAGAAAAATACATATAAAATGATTAACGGAGTACTAAATAATGTTATTAAATAAAAAAATGGTTTTTATATCAGCTACATTTGAGGAAGTAAAAGACTCAATTAAAAAACTTAAGTTTGTTAAAATTGAAAATAAAATATTTAAAATATATAAATCTAAAAATGAAAATTGATTAATTATTATATCTGGTATTGGCAAAACAAATGCTGCATTTTGTACACAATGAATAATTGATAACATTCATCCTACTAAAATTATTAATATAGGGTTTTGTGGATCACTTAGTAATAATTTTAAAATAGGAGATGTAATAGTTCCTTTTGAAGCTAGATATTGAGATGTAGATTTAGTTAAATTTGGTTATGAAGTTGGACAAATACCTAATAATCCACCTTACTTTCCTTTACGAAATATTAATATTAAAGATATAATAATTAGTAAAGAAAATATACTTTGTTTAACTGGAGACTCATTTATTGTCAAACCAATACAAAAGATTAATAAGTATATTAATACAGATACAATCATTGATATGGAACTAGCATCCATTGCTCAAGTGTGTTTTAATAATCAATATATTAGATTTTTTAGTATTAAACTGATATCTGATTATTCTCTAATAGATGATAATGCAATTAAATCTTACAGAAATAACATTGAAATATGTTCAAGTAAAATGACAACCATAATAGAACACTTAATAAAATATAATTAAAATTTAGTATAATATAAGAAAGGAACAAAATGACATATATTGAAAATATATCTAAAATAAAGAAAATAATTAAAAAAATAAATAACTCACCAAACAACATAGAAGAAAACCTTAAGCTTTTTAGAGAAGCTACAATAATAATAAATGATTGTGAAGAAAAATTGGATGTTGTTCAAAAGAAAATTAAAACAATAAATAAGGATTAAAGTGTTTACTCCTTCAAAAATTAATTTTTTAAATAAGGCACATATTTTTATTCTTACTAAGGATAGAGATTTACAAAAAGAAATATATAAAATATATAAGCAAAATAAATTTTATACACAAGACTTATTTTCTTCACTTATTTTATTGATTAAAAATATTTATACAAATAAGAAATTTAAATCGATGAATAAGTATATTTCAATATGTGAAATGATTTTAAATCTACATTATCCTTTGTTTATTTATTCTAAAAAAATTAATGAACATACTAATAAAAATAATAATAAGGATAATATTTCCGATTCAATATTTAAAGCATTTGATTACACACATACAGAAGAAGTAACGGTTAATATGAATATCACTGAAGTTCTTGATCTTAATACAAAAATTAATTCTGTTGAATCTAATAAAGAACGTACTGTAAAAAATAAAGAACAAATAAGTAGTTTAGCAAAGGAACTATCGTTTGATTATTTTAAAAACAATTATGAAAAATGATATAAACAATATAATAATGTTTTACAAAACGAAATTAATAATTCAATAATTCTTAGAAATGATTATATTTCTGGTATATGAAAAAAATATATTAATATGATAATGGCACTAGTTTTAACGTGTTCTTATAATATTATCGATATAAAAAATAGAAGAAAAGCAGGAAACGATTTAATATTGCTTACATCTGTTTTAATTCCATATTTAATTATTAAAAATTCTATTCACATATATACAAATAAATTAAATAAATTAAATAAAAATAATTATTATCTTGCATCAAATAGATTACTAATTAATAAACATAATAAAAATATTCTCAAAAATTTATTATTAGCATATGAAAAAAATCTTATTAATACACTAAAAGATATATATCCTAAAAAATATAAACTTATATGCGTAGATATAAAAAAAATTATTAAATAATGAATATTAATAAAATAAATAATGTAGTAAATATAAGTAATTATAATAATGCTGAACTTCTTGATCTGACTAGTGATATAAGAAATTTCATTATTAGTTCAATTTCTAGAAGTGGTGGTCATTTAGCAAGTAATCTTGGCATGGTAGAAATTAGTACAATAACACATCACATATTTAATTATGATAATTCTCTAATTATTTTTGATACAGGACATCAATGTTATATACATAAAATATTAACAGGTAGAGCTAGTAAATTTGACACACTTAAACAAAAAGATGGTATCTTTGGGTTTCCGGATCCGCGAGAATCAAAGTATGATGTTTGATCTGCTGGTCATAGTGGTACAGGTTTAAGTGCCGCTATTGGATTTTCTCTTGATAAAAAAAATGCTAATAAGAATATAATAGTAAATATTGGTGATGCAGCACTTTTTAATGGTATTGCAATGGAAGCGCTTAATAGTGAACTACTATTAAAAAATAAAATAATTATTTTATTAAATGATAACGGAAGAAGTATTTCAGAATCTGTTGGTAGTTTTTCAAAAACAATTTCGAAATTAAAAACAAATAAATTATTAAATTATATAAATAAAATTAACTACAAAATAGAAGAACAAAATAAAAGTTATTTAAAGTTATTTAAAAAGGTAGTAATTTTTTTTGATTATTTCCAAAGAAAAATTATTGCAAACTATTTTATTTCACTAGGGTTAGAATATATTGGAATTGTTGATGGTCATAATATTAAAGAGATAAAACAAGCTTTTTTAAGAGCTAAAAACCATAGAAAATCAGTAATTATTCATATAAAAACTATAAAAGGAAAAGGTCTAAATGAGAAAGAATTAAATAAGATAGATCAAAGTCATTCATTTAGTCTTAAAAAACAATCAAATAATGACTTTACATGAACAGTTTCTCAATATGTAGAAAATGAGTGTAACAATGACAAAGATAACTCTGTATACGTATTAACTCCCGCGATGGCAATTGGCTCAAAAATTATTAATATAAAAAATAAATATCCAAATAAATTTATAGACACAGGTATTTCAGAAGAGCATACAATAATAATGAGTTCAGCCTTATCACAAATGGGTAATTTTGTATATGTTTTTATATATAGTACTTTTCTTCAAAGAACATATGATCAATTACTACACGATATTGGTATTACTAAAAATAAGATAATTTTATGTATTGATAGGTGTGGATTTCAAAAAGACGGCATTACACATCATGGAATTTATGATATTGGTTTTTTAAATTCAATCCCAGGAATTGATATAGTTGCACCTAGTAATAAACAAAATACAATTAAATTAATGGATTATGCTAAAAAATGTAAAAATACAATAGCTGTTCGTTATCCAAAAAAAGATTATGGTATAGATAATATACAAATAAAAAATATTAACAAACCATTATGAATAGATCAATTTAAGAATCTAAATAATTCAAAGACAAAATATATTATTATTAGTCACGGAAATTATTTTAATCTTATTTATAATTATATAAATATTAATAAAATTAAAAATGTTTGCCTCATTAATGCTTTATTTATAAAACCGTTTGATGGTGATATGGTTAAAAAAATCCTAAAAGCTAAATTAACAATTAAATTTGTCGAAGAAACTACAAAAAATAGTAGTCTATATTATTTATTTTGTGCAAAAAACATTCATATAAAAAATAAGGTTGTTTTTTACGGATATGAAAATAAATATTATGATTATAATTATGATGATACTAACCTTATTAAAAGTGTTTTTATTTAAACATTTTATTGTAAAATATTGTTAAACATTTAGGGATTATATGATTTTAACTTTAATAATAACATATGCTATTCTTATTTTTTTATTTGGCTTATTAGGAGTATTTATTCCTGTTAGATTAAAAAAAATCGGTAAATTATTATTAAATAAAAAATATTCAACACCTAAAAAAATGTTATTTATTGAAAAATTATTTAGTTTTTTAACATTGGATAGATTACAATCTATTGCCTCAGGTGTATTTCTAGCTATAGCTTTAATTCATTTAATTCCCAGTGCAATAATAAACATAAAGCATACTTGGGTTTTTAATGATAATAATACGCTTTATATAATTATACCAATGGCTATCGTAGGCACTGTTTTTACCTTATTTTTAGCATTAGAACATTCTGCGCTTTGATTTAAACATAAAAATAATCACAAAGTAAGCATAACTGTCTTTTCGTTTAGTTGAACTAGTTTATTTATACATTCTATATTTGCTGGAATCGCTCTTGGAATTACAACAAAAACCAATAATAAAGCGGAAATAATAGCTTCTGTAACCCTATTTATAGCTATTTTATTACATAAATTTTCAGTTTCTCTTGCGTTAACAACAGAATTATTAAAAACTGAAAAAATAAATAAATATTCATTTATTTTAGGAATTATATTTTCTATTGCAACTCCAATTGGGATTTTAATCGGGTATTTTAGTGGTCAAAATATAAATACTCTTTTCTTGGGAATTTTTATAAGTATTTCAGCTGGGGTACTATTATGACTCGGAACACTACACGATCTTGGAGAATCTATATTATTAAAGAAATGTTGTAATATTGATAATTATTTATTTACAGTATTTAGTTTTTTACTTTTAGGGGGACTAGCGTTTATTAAGTAATATGGTAAATATAATTAAAATAAAACCAAGGGGATATTGCTGTGGAGTTTCATCTGCTCTTTTTATGGCTAAAAGAACTGCTAAAAAATATACTAATCAGAAAATATATATGTTAGGACAAATTATTCATAATGATTTTGCAGTTAAATCATTACTTAAAGATAATATTATATTAATAGATGATTATGATTTAGTTCGTTCAGAACAAGTTAATAAGATTGAAAATAATTCTGTAGTAATATTAAGTGCTCACGGATCAAGTGAAAAAACTAAAAATATGTTAAAAGAAAAAGGATGTACTATAGTTGATACAACATGTATATATGTTAAACAAGTTCATGACTATATAAGAAGTTGAATACAAAAAAAATATCGAATTCTTTTTGTAGGTGTTAAAAACCATCCTGAATCAAAAGCGGTATTAGAAAATTTTTATTCAGATATTAAAATAATTGAAACAATAAAAGATGTAGATAAGCTAACTTATAATCCAGATGATAAAATATTTACAACAAACCAAACAACACTTTCATTTTTAGAATGTCAAGATGTTTTTAAAGAAATTAAAAAAAGATATAAAAATACCATTATTCAAAATGAAATATGTGATGCTACAAGAGTTAGACAACAAGCGGTTATAGATTTAGATAAAAAAAATATAGATCTTGCAATTATTGTTGGAGATAGAAAAAGTAATAATTCTAAAAAACTATTAGATATATTAATAAAAAAGGGAATTAATGGTTTTTTAGTATCTAATTATAAGCAAATAAAAAGCCAGTGAATTACTAATAAAACTAAAAATATTGCTGTTACATCTGGAGCCAGTACTCCTTATGAATTAACATTAGAAGTTGAAAAATATTTAAAAAATAATTTCTAGTTAATTATAATAATTTTTTAGTTGATTGCGAAGTGTAGGATTGTGAAGCTTAGTCATAATTTTACTAAATATTTGTCTGACTCTTTCGTTAGTAACATTATATTTATCACTAATTTCATTTAATGAATATGCTCTATTATATGGTGAAATGCCATATCTCATACATATCATTTTATATTCACGGATTGATAAATTTCCTTTTAAAAGTTTTTGAACCCCACTTTTTCGATAATTGTTATTTGCCTCATCATATGGTGTAGGAATAGTTTCATCTTTTATAAAATTACTTAATACAGATTCTTCTTCTTCTCCAACAGGTTTTTCAAGACTAATAACATCTTGAGAGTGTCTTTTAAGTTTTTCAATATATTGTTTTTTAAATACTTTAAACTTTATATCATTAGTAGGTTGTAATGAATACTTTTTAAAAAGTTTTTTGCTACCAACTGTTAATATAATGTGTGAATTATTTGGAGTTTGTTTTTTTATTACAATTTTCTCAAGATCTTTTTTTAACTCTTTAGATGCAGTTTCACTATCATACCCAATATTTAATAAAAACTTATTATAATAATTATCTCATTTAACCCTGTTAATTTCTATAGCTAACTCATCTGTTGTAGGTACTCTTTTTTTTAATTGTAAAAACTCTCTTTCTTTCCTATAGATTAAATTTATTGAATCAACCATATGAATTGGAAGTCTTATAAGTCTTGTTTGCTCAGATATACTTCTAGTAATTGATTGACGTACTCATCATGTCGCATAAGTTGAAAAACGATTTTTAAACTCTGCTGGATTAAATTTATTAATTGCGTGATATAAACCAATAACTCCTTCATTAAACAGATCTGATATATCAAGACCTCTATTTGTAAATCTATTAGCGATAGAATAAACAAGTCTTAAGTTACAATTAACTAATGAATGAATTGCAATTTTTCTAATTATTCTTTTTTTATGATTAATTTTTGAAATAAGGTCTTTTTCTTTTTTAGCAGTTAAAATTGAATGTTTGCCAATATTATTTAATAAGAATTTCGTTGTATTTTCAACTAATATTTTATTATTAGAGGTCATAGTAGTTTTAATACCTCTTTGGCTTGATTCACTTTTTTCATTTCAATTTGATCTATATTCTCCAAAAGTTGATGCTGATATTTTTTGATCAATCTTTTTCATTTCCTCTATATTCATATTATTTTCAACATTAATAGATTTTTCTTTTAATAAATTAACTAAAAGTGTTTCGTTTTGCAATGTATCAATTTTTTTATCAATTAAAAAATCATTAATGTCTTCTTGCGATATATTTTTAGTAGATTTATATTTATTGATTAATAATTTTAAAACTTGTTCAATTTTATTACCATTTTTTTTATTTTTTTTAATTTTAGTTTTAGGTTTTTTAGAATTATCTATCTTAAACATGTTTATATATTATAATATAAAATTAATGTTTTTACTTAAATTTTTTAATTTCAATATTTAAAATAAATTTATCGTTTTCAGAGACATCTGTAAAAACCTCAGTTATATGGTTTTTATGTTGAGAATATAATTTATTTTTATATATATTTTTTAACTTAACTAAATATTCAGGATACCTATTTAAATCATTCCTATGTACATCACAATATTCATTTAGTTGGTTAAAAATTATATTATTAATTTTATGATCAATAGTCGTAGATAAATTTGATATTAAACCTATAGATAGTATTTTTTTTGCTAATTTAACATCAACTATCTCATTTAGTATTTTTTGAGTTTCTTTAAATCTTGGTATAAATCAATAGAGGATTGAATCAAGTTTTACATTTTCGTTTACAATGATATATGAAATAATCTTGAGATCATTTTGTAATTCTCTAGAGATTTCAATTTGATTATATTTGTTATGTGGATAAGTTATTTTTATTTTTTTTTTAGTTATTTTTTTAGTTAAAATTTCTTTTGTAAATTTAGATATTTTAGATAACTTATTTATATAAAACTCTTTTTTAAAATCATCACAACATGAAATTAAACCTATAATAATGTTAAGATAATTATTTGTTTTTTTATAATTATTTAAGTCTACATTTTTAATTAAATAATTCATCATGAAATTAATATAGTCATCTCTTTTTTCATATTTTTCAACAACATTTGTTATATTATTATTAGATAAATAACTATCAATATCCTTATAATTTTCAATAGGAATAATATTTAATAAAAAATTATTTTCTAGTAACTTTTTAGCAATTTTTAATGAATATAGTAAACCACTTTTATCAAAATCTAAACATAATGTTATTGTATTAGTAATTGTTTTTAATTTATTTATATGTGCATTTGAAATGTTTAAACCCATTGTAGCAACACAGTTATTAATACCGGCATGATAAAAGGCAATAACATCCATAAACCCTTCTACTATAATAATATTGTTGATTTTTTTTTGTTTTTTACAATTGTAAAGATTATATAAAATATTCTGCTTTTTAAAAATAGCTGTATCTCTTGTGTTAATATATTTACTAAATTTACCATCAGAAATAACTCGACCACTAAAACCAACAATATCACCATACTCATTTGTTATCGGAAAAATTAATCTATTATTAAAGAAATCATAAAACTCTTTATCATTTTTATTCAGCAAACCAGTATTATATATATCATCTAGATTTATTTGTTTTTTTTGAAAATAATTTGTTAACATTTTGTTATCTAAAGTTCAGCCAATATTAAAATCATCAACTATTTTTTTGCTTATATTTCTTTTTTTAAGATATTGATTTAATTTTTTATACTTTATAGCTTGATCAATTAAATTATATTTATATAAATTTGCAGCATTATCATTATATTTAATTAAGACTTTTTCATCATTTGTGTAACGATCTGAAATACGAGACTCTAATTCTTCTATTTGTTTCTGATCAAAATTTAACTCTTTCGATAATATTAAAAGTGATTCTTTAAATGAAACATTAAGATAATTAATTATAAATGTTATTATATTTCCACCAGAATTACATGCAAAACATTTATAAATTTTTTTTATAGGACTAATTACTAGTGAAGGTCTTGAATCTTCATGAAAAGGACATAACGCAACGAAGTTATTGCCTTTTTTAGAAATATTAAGATATTTACTAATTATCTTTTCTATTTCAGCCTTTTCTATTATTAATTGAGAAATATTAGTCATTTTCTTTAAATTTTTCTAAATAGTTAATCATATCCTTTATTTTTATACGTTTTTGTTTCATCGAATCACGCTCACGGATTGTTACACACTGATCATTTTTAGATTCAAAATCAAAAACAATACAGAAAGGGGTTCCGATTGCATCTTGTCTACGATATCTTTTCCCAACTCCACCAGTAGAATCAAATGTTGTTTTAAATTTTTCTTTCAAGATTTCATATACATTTCTACTTTCTGAAACCAATTGACTGCTTAATGGTTGTACAGCACAAAAGAAAGGTGCTATGTTTGGTTTAAATGAGAAATAACTTCTATTTTTGCCATTAACTATCTCTGTTTTAAATGTATCACATAATAGTGCTAAAACTAATCTATCTATTCCAACACTAGGTTCGATAACATATGGAATGGTTTTTTTATGAGTTTTATGGTCTATATAACGAATATCTTTCTTAGATTCATTCATATGTTGAGTTAAATCATAATTTCCGCGATCAGCTAACCCTCACAATTCTTTTCATCCAAACGGAAAATTATAATTTATATCAATTGTTTTTTTACTGTAATGTGCTAATTCACTTTTTGAATGACTTTTTTCTTTTAGATTATTTGGGTTTATTCCTATTTCATTTAAAAATTCCTTAATATTTAATAAGTAAAAGTTAAATATTTTTTCATTATTTTCACTTTCAGTAAATATTTCTAATTCCATTTGTTCAAATTCTCTTGTTCTGAAGATAAAATTTGACGGAGTAATTTCATTACGATATGATTTGCCAATTTGTCCAATACCAAAAGGAAGAGTTAATCTCATATGCCGATAACAATTTCAAAAATTAATAAAAATACCTTGTGCTAATTCAGGTCTTAGATATATATTACTTCTAGTATCCTCAAAGGATCCTATTTGAGTTTTTAACATTAAATCAAAATCTTTAGGAAGTGTAAATTCCTTAGATTTACATTTAGGGCACGATACTTTATTTTTAGAGATCATATCTTCAATAATTTTTAAATTGTTAACATCGGAAATAAGATCCTCTATTTTGTATCTTAATTTACATTTTTTACAATCAGTCATTAAATCTTTAAAGTTATTTAAATGTCCGCTTGCCATTCAAACTTTAGGGTTTAAAAGAGAATTAGCATCAATTAAATAATTATTCTCAATATTATCAATAAATTTTCTAATTCATCTTTTTCTAATATTTTCTTTTAACAAAAAACCGATAGGTCCATAATCTCATGTATTTTTTATACCAGAATATATTTGACTTCCTTCAAAAAAGAATCCATTTATTTTAAGATGATTAAGAATATCTTTAAAATTATTTTTATTCATAATATTATTATAGTTATTTATTCATAATTACTTATATTATTTAAGGTTGAAATATAAATATTTTTATTTATTTTATATATACTTTGTAATATTTTAAATATTTTATCATTAAATTTTTGTACTTCAATATCTATTAAATCATTCTTTTCTACATCATATTCAAATATTAGGTTTCCAAATTCTATTCCATATCCGATAACATTTATTTTTTTAATTGATTTATTAATTAAGAAAATAATTTTACTAATAATAGCTTCATAACGATTTGTATATTTATCTAATGTTATTTGATATGTTCTTCACTTGTTTAAAGCTTTATCTTGTTTTATTTTTATAGTAAGGGTTTTTGCTAATTTGTGATCATATAATAGTCTATAATATAAAGTTTTACAAAGATTTCTATAATTATATATTAATTCATTTGTTGCGATGATCGGAAATCTTAGTGTATGACTAATACTTATGCTTTTTGTGAATGTAAGTTGTTTTAAATTGATAGTATTACTACTTTTACCAAGTAAACACTTTAATATGTATATGTGTTTTAAACCTAATAAGTTATGTAATTTTTTTTTATCTTTAAAATTAATATATTCATCAACTGTTTTAATATTGATTTCTTTTAATAAAAATGTTGTAGATCTCCCTACACCATAAATACTTTTGATATTTAAATTTTTTATTTGAGAGTAAAAATTATTTCTACTCATTACTTTATATCCGTTGGGTTTACAAATATTTGTTGCTGTTTTAGCTAAAAATTTTGTAAAAGATGCTCCAATACTAACATTTATATTTAAACTACTTGTAATGTCGTTTTTAATACACTTCATTAGATTAGAAACTTTTTTATATTTTTTTCAAATATTTGTTATTTCAACATAACACTCTTCTAGAGATATAATTTCAAAATAATTTGTATATTTTCTAATAATCTTGAAAAATTTATCTGAATATTGCTTATATAGTAAAAAATTTGGTTCAATAACAGTTATATCTTTAATTATTTTTCTTGCTTTAAAAAGTGGCATACCAGATTTAATATTATATTTTCTTGCAAAATAGTTAGAAGTTAAAATTATCCCATTATCTTTGTTATTACATATTACTACAGGCTTATCATTTAAATGTAATCCGTTATATGCAGTTTCAACAGAAAAATAAAATGAATCAATATCAATGTGTAATATTACTCTATCACTCATGATTTTGGTAGATATTTTTTCAGTAAGGTAATTTCTTCTTTATAAATAGGTACGCCACCTTTTCATGGTGTTTCAAGAACTTTAATTACACCATTTAATTTAGGATGAAAAATATATTCTCCAATCGACTTACTACCGATGGTACCCATATCAAGATTTTCATGACGATCTTTTCTAGAACCTCTAACATTTTTTGAATCATTAACGTGACAAGCTAAAACTTTTTCTAATCCAATAACTTTATCAAACTGATTTAAAACATTTTTAAAATTATTTTTTACATCATATCCAGCATCATTTAAGTGACAAGAGTCTAAGCAAACCCCGACCAAATCCTGATATTTTGGATTTATACTATTTAATAATTTATTCATTTGCTCAAAGGTATGACAAATTTCAGTTCCTTTTCCAGCCATTGTTTCAAAAGCAATTCTTACTTTTGAAAATTGTGATAGTATTTTGTTGATTTCGTTTGCACAAATACTAATCCCTTCGTCAATTGTATTTGTTAAGTGATTACCTGGATGTAAAACCATGATATCACTTCCCATCTCATGAATTCTTTTAAGTTCTGCAATTAAAAAACTTCTAGAAAATTCTCTTTTTTTAGGATCTGGGTTACATAAATTAACAATATAAGGAGCGTGAACTATTATATTTTTAATATTAAATCCAACTTCTCTAGCATATTTTTTAAATTTCTCAACTTCAAAATTACTCATTGGTACTCTTTTAGTACTTTGTGGTGCCCCTGTATAAACCATAAAAGAATTTGCATTATAGTCAAGAGCTTGTTGAAGACTTCCAAACAAATATGATTTTTTATTTTGTGAATTTACTTTACTTAAACCAACATGACAACCAAGTTTTAAATTATATTTCATTATTTTCTAAATATCTTATTAATCATTTTCTTAATTAAACCAGGCTGCCTATCTGATAAATAATCTTTTATTTTAGCTTCATGCTGTGTTCTATCACCAGTATCAATTAATTCGTAATCTTTTCCTCCATAACCTTTAATACCTGTTTTTGATTTTTTTCATTGTTTTAATTGTTTCTTTTTAAATACATATTGAGAAGAGATTCATAATAATAATAAAATTCCAATCACAATTAAAACAATAGCGTAAGGTGGTAAAGAAAATGGTGTTATAGAAAAATTAAATTTATCTAGTTTATTTAAGATATCATTTGGATCAACTCTTGTATCTTTGTATTGAATATTAGTACTATCATCTACATAAGTACCATTTTGAGTTAAATCAGTACTATCTGATATTGCAGATGTTAAAGTACTATTTAATGAATAAAAAATACTACTTGGATTTAATAACTTACTAAAATTATCATTAGTTTTCCCGCCAATAACCGAGGTATACATTTTATATGGTGAATAGCTTTTATAATCATCTTTAACAAAATCTTTTCTATTTACTCCACTATATTGACTTGGACCTCTAATTGTTAAAAAGTGATAATAATAATGATTTGAAAAAGATGAATTAAAAATTGGTGTAGTTGTTTGATCAGGTTCAGCATTATATAAATACTTTCTTGGATTATTAGCTGTTGTATTTCTTCTTATTGATATAGAATTAGTGACATTAATATTACCAGAAATGTTATATCCTCATTTTTTATATCTATCAACATTATAATCTAGAAAATTTTTCCCATTTTTATTTACATTATCACCAGCATCATTAAGTGCATTTGATATTAATAAAGAAGCTTTATTTGGATTATTATTTTCTAATTCACTTCTGCTATCAACTGGTTCATAATATATTGTTGATTCATCTTTCGGTAATTTAATAGGAAAATATCCATATTTTAAATATTTAGCAAGGCTAATATTAGTTGTATTATTTCCTTGTATTATTTGTTGATAAAATAAATAGCCATCATTTCTTCAATCAGTACTACTATTATTAACAAATTTATAATTGTAAAGTTTATCATTAACTAAATACAATTTAGTCCCGCTATTATTAGTTACTGAATATTCAGTAATAATATTATCAGATCCTGATTCTCCAGACCCAATATGTGTAACGAAAGAAACTGTATTATATTCTCCATTTAGATCAGCACTTTGCCCTTCTATTTTAAAGTTTTTCATTGAAATTACTTTATCGATAGATGTACTTTCGACTTTTGGTGAATCAGAAGTTGGAGGAGTTTTAAATGCATTTTCTCATAAATTAAAATAATCAAAGTCTTTTTCATAAGCATTACTAGTGTGATCTGAACTATCACCAGATTCTTTTGTGTGATTATTCTTTGGAGCAGAAGAGTTATTTCCTTCTGAATTAAAATTAAAATATGATGTTGCGCTAGAATTTATACCACCACAATTTATTTTATAACTATAAGTAGGGTTAGGTTTATTTGTTTGACCACTAGTTACATAAAAACCAAGTGAACTAAGTAAACCAAAGTTATTTCCAAATAATATTTCTTTTCCAGCATTATAATTATGAGTAGGATAATTTTTAGGATTAGGTGTTAATTGATTAATCTTTGCAGGTGAAAATGATATAAAATCTAAACTCATATTTTCATTATTATTAGATGAATGAAAGCGATCTCATCCTGGAATATGTCCTGATTTGTAAGGTTTGTCGTTTTGTATATAAGAGTTTGAAAAATCATTTGGTGATTTTTTATAAACTAATTGATTTCATCAATTTTTTGTATCACCATTTTTATTATCCTTATCTAAACCTTTATTATTTTTATTAAAGTTAAATACTTTAGCGTTTTTAATATTAGCTATAGTTGTTGTACTATGTTTATCATGTAAATTATTAACTATTGTAATGATAGATATTGTAATAATAGATAGTGATAATAACAATTTATTCATTTTATTCATTATTATATTATAATACCTTAAAATAGGAAAAAAATGAAATTTATTGAAGTATGTGCTATTAGTAAAAATGATATTAATATTTTAAATAAAACAAATATTGATAGAATTCAAATTATAGCTAATCCAAAAGATGGAGGTTTTACCCCCTCAATTAGTCTTATTGAATATGCAGCTAAACACTCTAAAAAAAAGATTAGTATTTTTCTAAGATGTAATACTAAAAGATTTATATATAATAAAGATGAAAATAAAATCTTATTACAACATATTAAAGAAATACATGAAATTGATAAAAGAGTAGGGAGAGGTGTTTTTGTTGCTATTAATTTTGGATATCTAAATGAAAATAATATGTTTTTAAAAAGTGAAAACAAAAAAATTGTTAAAGCAATACTTCCTTATAATGCAATTTTAAATCATGCTGTTGATAATTCAGATGATTATCATAAAACAATTAAAATGGCTTCAAAATTAGGATTTGTTGAAATTTTAAGCAATGGTAATGTTGATAAAATAACAAAAAATAATGGAGCGATTGAAAATTTATCAATAGCTAAAGGATTAAAACAATTAATGATACTTTGTGGGGGTGGTTTAAATTCTACTTTAATAAAAAAACTTTTTAAAGCTAATCTTAGAAGATTTCATGTAGGTTCTGCTGTTAGATATAATCAATCATGAAAAAAAGAAATTAATCCCGATATTGTTAATAATTTAAAATAAATGTTCAAGAGAACCCAAACTAAACTAGTTAAAGTAGGAAACATTATCATAGGTGGTAAAAATGATGTTGTTATACAAAGTATGTTAACAATTAAAACTGAACATATAGAAAAATGTTTACAAAAAATTAATGACTTGTATGAAATTGGTTGTGAAATAATTAGAGTTTCGTGTTTTGATAAAAAAGATGTTGATGCGTTAAAAATAATTAGTAAAAAGAGCCCTATGCCGGTTGTAGCAGATATTCATTACAATGGTCAATATGCTATTGATGCTGTAAAAAATGGAGTTTCAAAAATAAGAATTAATCCAGGTAATATTGGTAAGGATAAAATAAAAGAAATTGTTAAAATATGCAAAGAAAAAAATATTCCGATTAGAATTGGAGTTAACATTGGATCTTTACAACCAGAAATATTTTTAAGATATGGGTTTACAGCAAAATCAATGGTAGAAAGTATTAAAAGAAATGTAAAGATAATTGAAGATCTTGACTACAATAATATTGTTTTAAGTGTAAAATCAAGTGATCCTTATATGACTATTAAAGCATACAAACAAATTGCTAAATTATATAATTATCCTCTTCATATTGGTATTACGGAGGCTGGTAGCTTAAATAGAGCAATAATAAAATCTAGTTGTGCTCTAGGGAAGCTATTAGAACTTGGCATCGGTGATACAATAAGAATTTCAATAAGTGATGATCCAAAACACGAAGTAAATGCCGCTAAAGAATTATTAAGATATTATAAACTTAAAAAGAATATTCCAAATTTAATATCTTGTCCGACATGTGGTAGATTAAATTATGATATGTTACCACTAGTTAAAGAAATTGAAAACTTTCTTGAAAAAATTAGGGGTGATATTACGGTTGCTATTATGGGTTGTACTGTAAATGGTCCGGGAGAAGCTAAAGCTGCTGACATTGCATTATGTGGAGAAATTGATTCTGCCCACATTTATATTGATGGTAAATTTAAAAGAACTCTTGTTAATGAAGAAATAATACCAGAATTTAAACAAGAAATTCTTGATTATTTAAAAAATAAACCTAAAATAAAATAAAGGAAAAATATGAAAAAAGAATATGACTTAAAAAGATTTGGAAATAATATAATGGTAACTATCCATTGTGGAGGTGAAATTATTAAAGTATTATCTGAAATAGCAAAAAAAGAAAAAATTGGTTTTGCAACAATAAATGGTGTTGGTGCTTATAGTAATATTATAGTTGGAGCGTTTAATAGCGATAAATGCTCATTTTTAAAGCATAATATGACTCCGAAAAAAGGTTGAACTTATGAAGTTTTACATTTAACCGGTAACATAACTTGAACTCCAGATACACTTGAACCTATAATACATTGCCATACAAGTTTTTCAGGAAATGATGCACTAGTTTATGGAGGACACTTATTTAAGGGTATAGTTGGTGTAACTTTCGAGATCCATATTATTGAATTAACTAAAGAGAAACATTATAGAAAATGAGATGAAAATTTTGCATTTAAATTTTGAGATCTTGAAAACGCTAATAATCAACAAAAAGTTATAACTAAAGAAAAAGTTAGACTTTACTGAAAAAATAATAAAAACTTTAATTGTCCTATTTAGATATTGTTGAAATACCTTTCCTAAAAGTTATTTTCTTATTATCAAAACTATGGAATATAATTAATATTTCATCCTTTTTAAATAGTCTTAAATAGGTTTCAATATCATCTTCATCATCATTTATATTTAATTTAATATTGTTGTTATGTGCTTTTAGTATTTTATTAGTATTAAATATTTGCGGTGTTTCAATTAAAGCGATATTATTTTTTTTAATACATTTTTCAATAATATTATCATTATTAATTAATCTAACGGTATTAATTGTTTGTTTGGCAACCGCTATACTATCATAGTCACTAATTTTATTAACCATTTTTTTTATCAAACTAATCGGAATAAATGGTCTTGCTCCATCATGAATAGCAACATATTGTGATGTAACATAACTTAACCCCTTCAATACGCTTCTTTGTCTAGTTTGCCCACCATTCATAACTACAACTTGTTTGTTACTTAAGTATTTATAATTATCTCTAATTACAATAATTTTTCTAAATAATTTAGTTTTATGAAATTGATTAATAGTAGTTTCAAGTACTGTTTGGTTATTTAATAATAAACTATCTAATTTATTAGAACCAAATCTTATTGATTTACCATTCGCAACAATAATTAAATCTATATCTACCATTTCTTCTTCCTATATTTTATAATTAATTCAAGTTTTACATTTGTTTTTAATAAAATTTTTAGATCTTTTAATGATTGTCTTTTTATAGCATTTATTGTTTTAGCTTGCGCTCCAATTAATATACTTTTATGAGATTGTCTAGCACATATTATATATACAAGTAATTTATAACACTTTTCAGATTTATTTAATTCAAACGACTCTAATTCAATTTTAGTTGTATACGGAATTTCTTCATTAATAAATAAATAAACCTTTTCCCTTATAATTTCAGTGATTCTTTCTCTAATGATATATTCATCATTTTCATAATTATCATTAAATTGGTGGGGTGCTAAACCAATCTTTTTTTCAATAATACTAATTAAATAATCAATATTTTTATTATTTTTACAAGATATCGGCACTGCATTATTAATGCCTAGTTCCCTTGAATAATATAATAATTTTTCAAGTATTTCTTGTTCTGATAATAAATCAATTTTATTAATTGCATATATAATTTTTACATTTCTGTCTGATAAAATTTTTAAAAGTTGTTTATCGTCATCAAAAATAGGTTTATTTGCATCAAATAGATATATTGCATAGTTAACATCACTTAATGATTTTAATGTATATTTATTTACTCTTTTGTTAAAAGATTTTTTAGAATTATGAAAACCAGGAGTATCTATAAAAAGTAATTGAAGATTATTATTGTTGAAAACAGAAGTAATTTGGGTTTGGGTAGTTTGTCTTTTATGTGTTACTATTGAAACTTTTTTACCCATAAATGTGTTTAATAATGTACTTTTACCAGCATTTGCACATCCAATAATTGTAATAATTCCAAATTTTTCTTTATTCATAATGTAATTATATATTAATAATTAATCCTGTTCAATATATAAATTTTGTTTTCTTATAAATATTCCAAGATTGTTATAAAAATTAATGACTTCTTCTTTTAATCATAATGAAACTTTAGAAGTTATTAATTGTCAATGAAGATCATTAATTTTTTTTGATTTTAAAATATGCATTATTATATCAATAAAATCTAGTGGTAGTTTATTTATTGAGTTTTCATGACAACACTTTATACATATTAATCCACCACTTTGAAGAGAAAAAGAGGTTATATTACTTTTATCATTACAGTTAGCACAACTATTTATATTAAAACGATAATTAGCAACATGTAAAAACTTTAGATAAAAGTATATATTGATTATTGATAATTTATTTTTATCAGATGTATTTAATATTAATTCAATATACTCTTTTAAATATGAATATGCATTTATTGAGAGATCTATATTATTATTTAATAATAATTTAGAAATCGGCATCATATATAATATTACATCTTGTTCTAATAAATTTCAACCATAATAATTTAAAATATTAGATGTTTTTAATCTACTAAAACCATCAACACCTTTTCCTTTGAAAAATGAGAAATTTATTTCATTAAAAATTAATAAAGAACTTTTATTTTTACTAGTAGATTTCCTTACACCAGGAGCAAAAATTTTCATTATTTTATTATTATTTGATAATATAAAGATAAAATTATCAGTGTTTTTCTTTATTTTACCTAATATAATACCCTTTGCAATCTTATGCATTATATTATAATCCTTGGATAGTTTTAATAATGTGGGGTATAAAAATAAGTCCAAATAAAATAATTGCAGTAATACTTAATATAAAGCTACTTGCTGCAAAAATATCTTTAATTTTTTTAATTGATTTATTATATTTAAACTCGATAAAATCTAGTAAATTTTCAATAGCAGTATTCATAAATTCAAATGTTATAGAAATTCCTACAACTAATACTAATACCATTCACTCAATAAGTTTAAGTTTAAAAACAACCCCTAAGATTATCGCAATAACACTAAGGATTAAATAAATAATTAATGTTTTTTCTTCTGTTAATGAAATATATATTCCTCTTGCAGCATTAGAAAATTTTTGAAGTCATAATTTAATTGAATTTTTCACACCTATTATTTTACACCAAAAATCTCATTCATTACATTATTTTGTATTGTAAACATTATTTCTTTTTCATTCTTTTCTTCATGATTATAGCCTAATAAATGTAAAAAACCGTGAATAAATAAAAAAGAAAATTCGACTAATGACCCTTCTCTTGCCTGTTTTTTTGCCTGTTCAACTGAAATAAAAATATCTCCTAATTCATTTTCAATGGAAGAAGGGAAGCTTAATACATCAGTAGTTGTATAAACCTTTTTATAATATTTATAATTAAGTTCAGACATTTCTTTATCATTTATAAAAATAATAGAAAAACGTGAATCCTTATTAATATTTAACATTTTATAAATGCTATTTACAATTTGTTTATAAAAAATAATATTATCACTAATCTTATGTTCTGTTTTATTTATTATGTTAAAAATATGTTTAATATTAATGGCTCCTTATTAAATAATTTTACATTTATTATAAAAGTTTTATTGATCAAATCACTAACATCTACTAAATTTTTAAAATATTTATATTTATCAATCGTATAGGTTTGATAATGTTGCTCAATAATACCTTTGTAACATATAAATATTTCATTATTTAAATTAAATGAGAATTTATTTTCATTATTTATTTTTTCAATACTTTTTTGATCTAACGCAAGATAATAATAATTATTATTATTAATAATTTTTGATTCTATCCTCCTAGTGATAGAAATAGGAATAAATATTAAAATACCTATAAGAGTAACGAATATAAAAACAATAACTATATAATTATTTATTTTCTTTTTTTGATTTTTTTCCACATATTTTATTCGTTATAAAATTTAATTATTCCTTCAATATTTTTCTTTTCAATTCAAACTCTAAAAAAACGATCAATTGATTGAACAAAAAAACTAAGTAATAATATTAAAACAATAATTGAACCAATATTCTCAGAATTTATTCAAAAAAGATATGTTACAGTTGAAAAAAATAAAATACTCGAAAATGAAATCTTTAATATTCTCATTAATAAAGAGGTTTTATTTAAGATTAAAAGCTTTTTTTGAATTTTGTTTTCATTATCATTCATTATCATTATAATTTTATAGATTTCACTTTTATTGACTTTTTGATTTGCAATAGATAGGTTTTCATTAATTATTTTACGATCAGTATTATAAAAATTAGAAATATCAACATTGATCTTAGTCGATAAAAGTGATGTTACAAATAAATATATTATTGATATTGTAAAATATATTAAAATTAAAATATATAAATGAATTATTAATAAGGCACTTATAAAAAGAATTAACGATAATATAATAAATGTTCATTCAAAAATGAAGGTACTAAAGTAGTTGCTTACCTTTTCATAATCATTTTTAGTTGATAAATAGTTATTTTTGTTAATTTTTTGCTTTTTAATTCATTTTTTATAAAAAGAATGATAAAAAAATGTTTTCTTAGCATGCTTATCAATTTCTAATTTAAAAATATTTATTAAATTTAAATAGATATATTCAAAAACAACTTTTGCGCTAAATAAAAGAATAAATATACCTATAATAACAAGTGCTTCAGTGGTTTTAGGAATAAGATCACTACTGAATAAAAAATATGCATAAAAAGAACTACTAACACTTAAAAATATATACAAAGTTATTAAAAGTATTATTAACAATACTAGTTTAATATTTTTATGATAAATTAAAGTGAAGTCAATATTTTTAAAAATTCCCTTAGCTCTTATTATTCCTTTTTCAATAATTTTAAGTTTAGGAATAATTTCTAAAACAACCCCTGTTCAATTAATTTGTTTTCAAAGAAAAAACTTTTCATGATTATTTAAATCATTTATCGTTATACCTTTACTATTTTTATACTTAACAATTCCATAATGATTTAATCCGTTTGTTTTCACCATTATAACATGTGGTGTTCGGATTTGTAACTTTGAATATTTAGTTAATGATAAGCTGTAAGTATGAACTATTAGAAAGTGTTTTCTTGCGATTATTTCGAGATCTTCAATTGACATTCCTTCAGTTATTAAATTATCTTCATATTTCTCTAAATACTTATTTTGAATATCTTTTTGATAATAGTAATAATAAAAAGTTTTTAAAATTGATAATGAGCAATCATTTTCTTGAATTTGATTATAAACCTTCACATAATAATGATAATTTAATAACGTTTACAAATAGTCCGTATTAAGTACCATATACTATTTAATTTTAAAATTTTGATCTAGTTGAGCTCTTTCAGTGCCGCGTTTAATTAAGTTTTTAGTCATCGTAATTTTTTCATTTTTTAATTCACTTTTAGTACTAGCAAGAGCTTCTTCTTCTGTTAAATAATAAAGATTAGTTCTTTTCATAAGTTTTTGAAAAGCTCAGACTCCACCTTTTACTCTAAAAGTATTCATTATTACTTCTTTTGTCATTTTTTTTCTTCGTTGTAAAATATTTTTATAGACACTTAAATTTGATAGAACAAAATATTTACAATTAAACGCTTCATCAAAAGTACTTCTTTTAACTATTAATGATGTTGGTGTAAAACGAATAATAATACTATTTTCATGATCAAAGTGAAATCCTACTGTATTATTATTAGCTTTTTTATGTGGCATATACTTAGTTCTTAGTACTTGTAATAATTCATGAGCATTAAAAGTATCAATTAATGATGAATCTTGTGATTTATATTTAAAATCAAATAGATGGTAAGAGTAATAAGCTGTTTTTAAGGCATTTTTAATGCACCCACCTGGACTTCCAAACTTATTAACTAGGGTAGTATTATGTCATGGTGTTAATGATGTTTTCTTTAAAAATGGATTTGTTTGATCTTGAGAAAAACCAGTATATGAATGAGTAATATTATAAAAATAAGATTTATAGTGTAAAGGAGTTGTAATCGTTGAATATATTATATTTTCTGTAAAGCTTTTATAAATATTTTCCATTCGTTTTGTAATGTTTTTGATAATTTTTTCACATATTTTGTTATATTGATCACTTTTATATTTTATATTTTCTCATCGTGAAGATAAATCAATAAATTCAATATTAACTGTATTTTTAGTGTTAGATGTAGTTTGTAATGATGTGTAATTTGTAATATTTAAATAGCTATCATTAACTCCGTTTCCTTTGTTTATGTTTTCATAAACGGACTTATTACTATTATTGTGTTCATTAATTAAGATGTTAAGTGATTCACTTGATAAGCGATAATTTTTATTAAATGAAAAGTGCACTTTTATTTTTACATATTTTTCTTTTTGATTTGTTAAATCTCTATATTCCTTAAATAAATTTGTTTTGTCAAAAACTAAATCGTTAGTAAGGTGAGGTAATGGTAAACCAATTAAATATTTTTTAAATGATAAATTTTGTGATTTATCTTTTATTTTAAAGTTAATTGATGTTAATTCATTTTTAGTTTTAATAATTTTTTTAGCAGTACAATCAGCATATAAATCACCTTTAGCATTGTAAATTATCTTAGCTAAAAACAAAATAAAGTCTTCAGTTCCTTTTTTAGGATAAATTAAAGTATTTACCAAAACATTAATTAAACTATTTATAAAATATCCCGGATCTATTTTAGATATGGGTAAACAGTTATTAAACGAAATTAATTCAAAGATATTTGCTATTTCCTTTGAATTATTAAAACATTTAGAAAGCAATTCACTAACACTTTTATACTCTAAAATCATTTGATTTAAAAATATATTGTCTACACTAGCTTTCTTTAGGTCACTAATAAACTTTTTTAGTTGACCTGAAACTAGCGGAAACTTATGTTTTCACTCATTAAGAGTCTTTTTTAAGTCATTGTAAATAATAATTTTTCTTTTACCATTGATTAATTCATATTTAATTTTAGGATTAATGAATTCATTTTTACTAAATGCTTTAATGTCTTCTAATAATTTATAGCCAGGTCCATGATCAGAATAATATAATCCTATAAAATCTCTTTCAAAATAAATTTCTTTACCATCTTTTGTTTTTTCTTTAAAAGAACTTGCTCTTCCGCCAAGAAATTTATTTTTTTCAAGCGCTAAAGTTACAGCTCCGTGACTCGCCATTAACGCAAGAGTTAAAAGTCCTGTGAAATTTACACCAATAAGTACAGAATCATATTTTTTTTTGATTTTTGGTGACTTTTTAGATGTCGTCATCAATATCCTTTAAATAATGTTTTTTTACTTTTCCGTCACTTTTATAAATTCAAGAATCCTTAATAATAGATTTCTTAATTTTTTTAACCAATAGTTTATTTTTTAAATGTAGGGTTTTTGTAATATTTGGATTTTCTTCTATTGTTTTAGTTAGATCAGTATCTTCTGAATATATTGGACTTAATAATTTAATATCACTTAATTTGATATTTGTTTTTTGTTTTTCTTGATTAATAACTCTATTAAAGTCATAATCTTCTTGCTCTCTAAATAATGATATTTTAGAAACAGATTGAAGTGTTTTAATCATTAAAAAAACATTATATGAAATAATTAGAAAGGAAAGAAATGCACAAACAGCTAACGAGATAATTGATAATGTTGAAAAAAGATATTCAGACTGTTCTGATATGTTAGATAATTTATTATTGGTTATTATAGGTATTCATTTATAATGAAAAATAATTATAACTATTATAGTTAAGACATATGTTGATATATAAAAAATGGAAATTAGACCTAAATGAGCAAATAAAATTCTTCTTTTTAGTTTATAAAAAATAATATATTGACCAACAAAATATATAGCAAATATAATAAAACTCATAATAAATGTAGAATATATTGCATCTGCTAATTGATTTAAATTACTAGCAAAATTATTTGGAAAAAAACGATCTAATACCGTTAAAGAATTAGTAACTAAAAGTAACATAATACTTAAATTAATTGCCCAACCAAGAATTCTTAAATATTTAATTTTCACTTTGTAATTATATTATATTTATGTTAAATTTTAACCATTTTTCTTTAATCTTGGAATTTTTAATTGAACATTAAGAAATTCATCAATTTTTGTTAGAAACTCTTGTCTTCTCATAACTGATGATAAACAATGTGGTGTATCTTGTAATAATAAATATGTAAAATTTTGAATATTATTTTTTAAGGTTTCAAATTCAACATCTGGTACAAGTGCATCAGCAGTACTATGAATTCCTAATATTGGTGAATTAATTGCGAGTAAATCATTTGTTATATTATTATTTGAAATAGAAATTCCAGTTTTTCTTTTTACATATCAATTAGAAACTGGATAAGGGATTCATGTTGGTAAATATGGTATTTCTTTCAAATTATGAATAAATATATTTTTTAATGAAGCAAATCCACCATCTTCAATATAAGCATCTACATATCCTAATTGGTCATAGTTTGATGCATATCCTAAAACCGTTCTCCCTCCCATAGATTCTCCATGTAATATTATTTTTTTGGGTGAAAATTTTTCTTTAATATATTTTGTAATTGTTAAAAGATCTTTTGTTTCCAATATTCCAAAAGTAGTATAACTATTCTCGATATTATCACCTCACCCTCTAGAATCAAAACAAATAAATGTAAAATTCTTTTTTAGATAATAATGAGCATGTTTAAATCCAACCGTATGATCAGCTGAAACTCCATGATGAAAAATAATGATGGTCTTATTTATTTTTTTAGTATTACTACATATATATAATTTTAAGGGTACTCCATCAATTTTTGATTTAATATTAACAATATTGATATTAATTCTTTCTAATCATTTTCTATCATAAACGCGGTATTTAAGCTCTAATAGTTGTCTATCGAAAATTGGTTTTTTATAAATTAATATCCTTCCTGCTGCAATTCCGATGATTAAAAATGATGATAAAAAAAGAAGAATTGATATTGAAACAATTAAAATTAAAACGATTGTGTATGAGGGTAACATAATATTATCTTTTTATTTAATTATATTATATAATATTTATAAATTATGAAATTTTTATTATTAACTAGTTTCTTTATGTTCGGACACTTCTCTTATACTTCTACATTAAATGAATATATAGATGGTGATTCAAATCATAAAGCAGGCATTGGATTAAGTCAATCAATAAATGATGGTTATGGAAGTAGTGAATTTAATAGAATAAAATTTAAAGATGATAGTTATCATAAAACTGCTGATTCAACTAAAGCTATATATGGTAAGGATTTCCTTTTTAATTTTAACCAATCAAGCTTATCATCTAATACATATAAAGATAAACAAGTGAGAAGTGAGATACCTAACGCAGGTACTTATATGTATAGTAATAAAGATTATGGTGTAAATTTACTTTTAAATAAATTATGAAATGTATCTAATTATGGTAACGGGAATGATAAAAATATAAAGTTTAATGGGAATAAATTTACTTTTCAAAAACCTACAATTAATCCCGGAAATGATTGATATGTAAGGGGAATCAATAATTTAACTAATCCTACAAATTATGACACTTATCTAAATATGGCTGGTGATTTTGGTTTAAACTTTTCAATCTATACAAAAAAAATAACAGATCCCGGAAGAGAACTTATTGATAAAAATAATTTATTGAGTATATTTTCAAGTCAAGGAAATAATAATATTTTAAAAAGTGATTCAAACTCATTAACATTTTATAAATATGATGATGCAAGTAAAGATGTATCTACATGAACAGATAAAAATTCAGTAATACCCTATAAATCTTATTTATTCCCATTCACTGATAAAAAAGGGGTTTCTAAAACTTGAAATATAGGTTGTTTTGGAATTAGTTTTGTTTATAACAGAACAGAACAGAACTACGCTTTAACTATTTTTTCAGATAATAAAGGGCAAGAACATATAAATATTGACCAAGAAACTAAAGAAAATGTTAAAAATGAAATAACTAATGTATATTCTCAATATACTAATCCAATTTCTAATGATTTGTCATTATCATATGTAAACTTTTTAGAAGGTCAAAAACTCCCTAGTACATATAACCAAAATACAATAATTAAACCGGTTACAATATTTAACAGAAAATCATTAACTACTGGGTCAGATATAATAAAAGTACCCCCTTCATTAGGTGGTGGTCTTGCTAAAAATATTGTTGGACAAACAAGAGTACCTAAAAAACCTAAGGACCGTAGCAAAGATGCAAATATAAAAGATTCATATAATCCAAGTAATTTTAACGGCGAAACATTAATTCAAAATTGAAATACTGATTTATCTAATAAATTTACTCAAAGTGTTAATAATTCAATAATCGGTTTTAGAACTAGATATATTAATTTATATGGCTTTGATCGTGATATAACTTCATCTGATAGTGATGCTCACTCAAAATATAACCCTTCAGTTTATCGTGTATCTGATCAATTAAACGATTCAACAATTGGATTTCAATATGGTGCATATTTTGATAACAACACTAAACTTTGATTAAATACATCAGCTGATATACAATTAGCATATAATGATTTAAATTCATATGATTTTACTTCAAAAACTAATCCTGTAATGAAACAAAATTCTGAATTTAAATCAAACAGAATAACAATTATTCAAAACAATCCAGTCTTATCAACTGGAGGTATAGTTGCAATAACATTAACGTTTATAGTTACTGTACCAATTAATATTAGAGTCCTTTATTTACTTTTAAATAAAACAAAAAAAGAAAAAAAATAACTAAATAGTTATTTTTATTATAAATACAAATAAATTTAATTATTTATTAATTTCATTAGCAACATTATTAATAAAATTATCAAAATAATCATTATTTTTATTAGTTGATAATCTTTCTAAGTTTGCTTTATCTTCGCGATTTAGATCATTATAATTGGGATAAATAATCATAATTTCTATTCAAAAATTACCAGTTTTATTTTTTTTCATAAATCCGCTAGTAAGATCTGGAAATCCATTAACTCCTGTAATTTTATATTTTTTACCATTAAAACTATTTGGAGGAATAGTGATCATTTGTTTAGTTGTCATTGTGGGAATTGTTATTTTACAACCAGATAACGCTTGACTAAAATATAAGGGAACTTTTAAAATTAAATTATTTTCATTTCGATAAAAGTTTTCACTATTTGAAACTGTTATTTGTACTAATAAATCATTATTTTCTACAACATTTTTTATTTTAATTGCTTCATTAGAGTTAATTCCGGCGGGAATTTCAACTTCAACCTCTTTATTTTTATTTAATTTTCCAGACCCATTACATGTTTTACAAGGGTTAGTGATCATTTGTCCTTTACCTTTACAGTGAGAACATCTAATTGTTGTAGATATTATTCCACCAAGTAATTGTCTTACTTGACCGTGTCCTTGACATGTCGTACATGTTTCGATATCTTTTGAATCTTTTGTACCAATACCATTACATAAATCACATTTTTCAACTACATTTATTTCAATATTTTTCTTTGTACCAAAAAAACTTTCTACAAAAGAAATAATTATGTTAACTTGATTATTAACGTGTCCTCTGCTGTTTGAGCTTGCACTGCCTCTACCAAACGAACCAAAAATATCATTAAAAATATCTCCAAAATCCATTCCATTAAAATTGCCACCAAATCCTTGTTCAAAATTCATATTTTGACCAAATCCAGATGCTCTATTTTTATCAAAATTAGCATTAGCACTACCAGCACTATGTCCAAATTGATCATAAGCTAATTTTTTATCACTATCACTTAAAACTTCATAAGCTTCATTAACTTCAGCAAATTTAGCTTCAGCATTCTCTTCTTTACTAATATCAGGATGAAATTGTTTAGCTTTTTTACGATATGATTTTTTAATTTCTGTTGCACTAGCATTTTTTTCAACACCTAGTATTTCATAATAGTCTCTTTTATTTGTCATTTATCTCTTTCCAAACATTATTTATTAATAAACATAAATACAATAAAGTGTTTATGTTTTGTGTATAAATAACCTAAAACCTATTTAGTTTTAGAGTCTTTTTTATTAACTGTTTTTTTTGCAGTTTCTTTAAAATCTTTATTAGCTTCAGGTTTAACTTTATCTCCTGGTTTTTTATCACCTTTTGAATCAGATTTTTCTTTTTCTTTAGGATTCTTTTTGTTAACTTCTTTGCCTTTAATATCATCTTTTTGTGCATTAGCTTGTTGTCTTTTTTTATCTATTTTACTATGCAGGTCTAAAAATGCATCTTGAATGTTTTTTATTTGAATTTTTAATTCAGAATAATTGCTTTCCTTGATTAGTTTATTTAAAGAATCACGGTAACTTTTTAATTCTTCAATTTGTTTTTTGCTAGTATGTTTAATAACCGGCTCATCTTTTAATGTTTTTTCAATTGAATTTATCAAACCGTGAGCATTATTTATTATTTTAGCATTTTGTTTGAATTCTAAATCTGTTTGCTTATTTTTTTCAGCATCAGCTATAGCATCTTCAATTTCTTTATCAGTCATATTACTTGATGAGCTAATTGTAATAGATTGTTCTTTTTTAGTATCTTCATCTGCAGCATTAACGTGAATAATTCCGTTAGCATCAACTGAAAACGTTACTTTAATTTTAGGAATACCTTGTCTTGCTGATCTTATTCCGTCTAATGAAAAGTGACCTAACAGTTTATTATCAACATGTTTTGATCTTTCACCTTGTGATACATTAATATCAACGGATTGTTGATTATCAGCTGCAGTTGTAAATACTTGAGATTTTTCAACTGGAATTGTTGTATTTCTTTTAATTAAAGGTGTAGCAACTCCTCCAAATGTTTCGATACATAGTGTTAATGGAATAACATCTAATAATAAAATATCAGTTATATCTCCTGTTAAAACACCTCCTTGAATGGCAGCACCCATAGCAACTGCTTCATCTGGATTAATTGATAGATTTGGTTTTTTTCCAAGTTCTTTTATAATTAGTGATCTAATTGCTGGAATTCTTGTGCTCCCACCTACTAATAATACTTCATCAATATCAGAAACTTTAATTTTAGCATCTTTAATAGCTTGTTTAATAGGCTTTCTCGTTTTTTCAATTAAATCATCACAAATTCTTTCAAATTCACCTCTAGTAATTGTAGTTTCAAAGTGAACAGGGTTAGAATCGTGCATAGTTAGGAATGGTAAAGAAACCACTGTTGATTCATTTTGTGAAAGTGAAATTTTTGCAGCTTCAGCTGTTTCTTTCACTCTTTGAATAGCAGACTTGTCTTTTCTTAAATCGATATTATATTGTTCTTTAACTTTTTTAACAATTAATTCAATAATTTTTTCATCAAAGTCATCTCCTCCTAAATGATTATCGCCAGCAGTACTTAGTACTTCAAATGTACCATCTGACACATCTAAAATAGATACATCAAATGTTCCTCCACCAAGATCAAATACAAAGATCTTCATGTTTTTATTCATCTTATCAATACCATATGCAACTGCGGCCGCTGTTGGTTCGTTAATAATTCTTTCAACATTAAATCCAGCAATTTTCCCAGCATTTTTTGTAGCTTGTCTTTGGGCATCATTAAAATATGCAGGTACTGTAATAACTGCTTTTTTTATTTCTTGTCCTAAAAAGTTTTCAGCATATTCTTTTAAATATTGTAAAATCATTGCACTGATTTGTTCAGCGTTATAAGATTTTCCGTTGACTGTTACTTTTTCATTAGTACCAATTTTTCTTTTAATTGAACTAATTGTATTAATATTTGTAAGAGCTTGCCTTTTAGCAGCAGCACCTACAATTCTTTTTCCATCTTTTCAAGAAACCACCGATGGAGTAGTTCTTTGCCCTTCTGGGTTTTGAATAATTTCGGTTCGATTTTTTCCTTGATGGTATGAAACAACTGAATTAGTTGTACCAAGATCAATCCCTAAAATTATTTCTTTTTGTGTCTTATTTTTATTCATATTTTTCCTTTATAATTTTTATTTATTTTGATGTTTTAACTTTGGCAAAACGAATGACTTTATCAAACATCATATAACCGTCTTTTACTATTTCAATAATTTTTTCTTTTCCAATTTTATTAGAAACTATTTCTTCTATAATCTCGGTATTATTAAAATTAGGTTTGTCGCCAATTTTTATTACAATTTTTTTTACCCCATATTTTTTAAGACTTTCTCGCATACTTGTATAAATAAGTTCCATACCTTTAATTCAGGGGTTGTCTTTTTTAGATGCCAATTTAATTGTTTGTTCAATTCAATCAATTGGTTCTAATATATCTAACACTAATGGTTCTAGTGCATATTTTTTTTCATTATTTAAAAGTTTATTTTTTCTTTCAAAAAAACTTTTATGACTGTTCAATCTTTTAACATTTTCAACTTGTAATTCTTTGAATTTGTTTATTTTTTCTACAAGATTTTTATTTTTATATATCAATTTTACAGATAATTTTTTATATTTATGACCAGCCTCATTAATTTCTTTTATTTTTTGTTTTAATTTTTTTATTTCTTCTATATTTTGATCTTTAATAATAGGTATTTTCCCCCTCTCTAAAAGAACTTTATCTGATTCTTTAGCTTTTGCTTTAGGATCAAGTTCTTTATTTTGAGTTATTTTTGTGAATTTATCTTTCATTTTATTCCTATATTTTTTCAATTTCTTTAATAAATCATTTTAATAATCCGGTAAGATTTTCATATTCTAGACGTAATGGTCCAATTATTGCAATTTTCCCTTTTCCTTTTTTAGATTTATATTCTCCATAAATACCAGCTGTACCTTTTAAGTCATCAGTGAGCTGATCGCCGATTTTTATTTGAACATCTCCAGAAGTTTTATTTTGTCCATATTCTACAAAATCAAAAATTGATTTATTTTCTAAGAATTTCAATAATTTTTGAAATGTTTCATAATTATGATATTCTTTTCTTTTAACTATATTATGTAAACCAGTTATATGATCATATTCCTTTCCTTCGTTTAAAATCAAATTAATAATGTTTTGTAATTGGACTTCATTTTTATGAAAGGTTTCTTTTGCAATCGGTTCTAAAAATTCTATTTTAGATTTTATTTCACTAATTGGAGTATCAATTAAATATTTATTTAATATTGAAATACAAGCTTTGATATTTTTTAAATCATTTTCATTTTTAGTGAACATTTTTTTATTAATAACCTGACCAGTGTTTGTGACTACAATTAGTAATAATTCATTTTCTTTCAGATGAATTAATTGAATACTTCTTAATTCTTGAGTACCAATATCACTATGATTATTAACTGTTGCAACAGCTGACATTTCAGATATAATTTTACAACTTCCTTCAATTATTTGGTCAATAGTTAATAAACGATTGGTTAAGAGCTTTTTAATTCTTAACTTAATTTTAGTAACCCGATCATTGGGTTTCATTATTTTATCAACATAAAATTGATATCCTAATATAGTTGGCTTGCTTCCTGAAACGTTTGAATTGCTTGAAATATAATTAAAACCTCTTAAAATATTCATTTCATTCCTAACGGTTGCACTTGACATTTTTATCGCGCTACTTTTAGCTACACTTCCACTACTTACAGATCTTCCACTAGTAATATAGTTGTCAATAATTGCTTTAAGTATTATTTTTTGGCGGTTAGTTAACATTATTTTTAGCAACCCATTAAATGAATTGCTAAATATATTATAATACAAAAATTAGCAATATTTTTTTTAAATTGCTAAAAATTATAAATTTACATAAATGTTATTATATAATGCTTTTAAAAAGTTTAAATTTAAAATTTACACTATTTTTTTAATTCTTTACTAATGAAGTTGGTAATTTCTTTTGTTAATTTTTCTATTTTTATAGTTGCCATTTGTTTATTTTTCTCAACAACATTTATATAAACTTTAAGTTTTGGTTCAGTACCACTTGGACGAATACAAAATCAGTTGTTTTGATCACCAAAATAATATTTTAAAAGATTATTTTTATGATCTTTAATTGGATAATTTAAATAGTCAATTGTTTTTTTAATTTTAATATTACCAATTTGTGTTAATTTTTCACTTCTTAAATTATTAACAAATGATGCTATTTTCGCTTTTTCACTATCTTTAAAAACAAAATTAATTCTTTTATCTTCTAAAAATCCAAATTTTGGAAAAATAATTTTATCTAAAATTTCAAGTGGAGTAAAATTATGTTTATTGTTATAATAATTAAATATTTCAGCAAATATTGTAACAGCTTGTAACGAATCCTTATCTCTCAATTTATCATTAATTAAAAAACCACATGATTCTTCATAACCAAATAAGTAATTAGAAAATAAATCATTATCAAGAATGTATTCAGTTATTCATTTTGGACCAACAGGAGTACTTGCGGTTTTCATATTGTTAGCTTTAGCAATATCAAAAATTAAACTATCTGATACAAAATTATTAATAATATATTTTCCGTCATTTTTTTGATCAACTTCATAACATAAATAGTAAAGTAAAATTATTGCCATTTTATTAGATGTTAGTATTTCATAATTATCAGATATTGGGTTAAATACAACCATTCCACAACGATCTCCATCTGGGTCGGGTTGAAATGCAAATAAAGCATTTGTTTTTTTCGCTAGTTTAATACTTTCATGATATGCTGCAATATCTTCTGGATTTAATGCTTTCATTTTACCAAATGAAGGGTCAACGATATTTTCCTTTTCAACAATACTAACATCATATCCAAGTTCTTCAATTACATTATAACCAATATTACACATAACAGCGTGAATTGGTGAATATACCAATTTAATTTTTTTAGGATCATTTTTTCTATATAAAACTTCATGAGAAATATTTATATAGTAATCAAGATCAACTTTATTTAAAAGAACAATAAAATCTTCATTAATTTCTTCTTGTTCTACAAAATCTCACTCAATATCTTTTAAATTACTAACTATTGTATCAGTATCAGTAACGGTTGACTGACTTCCCATTTCGTTATATGTTTTATATCCATTATATTCTTTAGGATTATGACTTGCAGTAATTACAATAGCTCCAACTGTATGATGTTTTTGAACCATTGCTGATCCAAATGGTGTTGGCATTTGCTTGTTTTCGCTATATAAATATGTTTTTACTTTATTTTTAGTAAAAACACTAGCAGCTTCCGTTGTATATTCTTGACCATTATAACGATTATCATGAATTATAATTATTCCTTTATTTTGTAGTTCTCCTAAACCATGCTTATCTACTAAAAATTTAAAAAATCCTTTTGTTAATCTTCTAATAGAGTAACGATTAATTTTATTAGAGCCAAACTCCATTAACTCTCTTGCTCCGGCTGTTCCAAAACTTAATTCGCTTGAAAAATTGTCTGCAATTTTTTCAGGTGAATATTTTTTTAATTCATGTGCTTCAGAATCTGGCAATTTATTAATTCATAATTTATATAAATTATTCATTAGTCAACCTTTATATATAATAATTTATCAAACGGCATTTTATTTAAAACTTCACAACCATCTTCTGTTATTAATATATCGTTTTCAATTCGTACTCCACCATATTCTGGAATATAAATACCTGGTTCAATAGTTACTACTTCGTTTAATTTCGCTAATCCTTCGTTTTCAAAAATAACATATGGATCTTCGTGAACTATTACACCAAGTCCGTGTCCTGTTCCGTGTGTAAAATATTCACCATATCCAGCATTTATTATTACTTCTCTTGCTTTACCATCAATTCTTAAATATTGTTGACCTTTAAGTGTACAATTAATTGCCTCGTTTGCAGCTTTTAAAACAGTTTTATATATTTCTAATTGTTTGGGTGTTGGTTTACCAATTGTAATTGTTCTAGTAACATCACTACAATAACCTTTAAATTTACATCCAGTATCTATAACTACAAAATCACCTTTTTCGATAATTCTGTTACTAGTTAAATGATGAGGGTGTGCACTATTAGGGCCACTTGCAACAATTGTAGAAAACGCAACTTCTCTCGAACCAAGTTCCTTATATTTTTGTTCAATCATTCCAGCAATTTGTAGTTCAGTCATTCCAACTTTAATATTTCTAATAGCATATTTAATTGAATTTTCTGTAATTTCTATTGCTTTTTTAATTTTTCTAATTTCATCATCACGTTTTTCTGTTCTAAGACTATCAAATTCTACTGGTTTGAAAAACATATCCTTATTTTTATTAGTGCTATCAATAAAATTATTAATTTGTTTATAAGTTGTGTGTTCTGATGAAAAGCCAATATTTTTAATCTCTAATGACTTTAATAAATCTAATAAAGTATTGTTATAATTTTTAACTAAAATTACTTCATCAATATTTTGTACATCTGTTTTTAATTTTTCATAATAACGGCTATCAATAAGTAAATAGTTTTTATTCTTAGTTATTAATATATATCCCGCCGTGGTTTCTATTTGTGCAAACCAAACTCTATTTACGTATGACATAAAAAGAATTGCATCAAGATTTAATATTTCATCTTCAAGAAATTTATTTATCTTGGCAATTGTTAATTTATTTTTCCTCATAAACCTAATTATAACTTATTTAAAAGTCTTTTATAGTAATTTTGATCGTAATTTTTTTTTTGCATTTTTAGATGTAAAATGCTTTTTTTAATACATAATTTATAGATATATTTGATTGACTTTTTACCTAGTATATCTCTTATTGCTTTTACTCCCTCCCAAGATCTTTCTTTTGATAGTTTGTCAACACAATAAATATACATGTTTAGATCACTCATTTCAAGAGAGGGAATTGTGTGGTATTTAATAGAATTTAAAACATTAGTATTATTATAATTTCACTTATTTTTTATATAGGCGCTTGCAATATGGCTGTGATGAGCAGAAATAGGTAATTTTTGTTCTTTTTTAGTTAAGTATTTGGTTATTAAATATGTGTGTATTTTATCATTTTTCAATTCCTTAAAATAATCATGATAAATTGCTGCATAAAAAGCATTATTTTCGTTTAAATTATAATATTTTGCATACTTTTTAGATAAATCACCAACATTTATTGAATGAGTTAATCTTTTTTTTGATAAACGATAGTTTAATCTATCATATCAATATAAATTATTATTATTAATATAATTAATTAATTCTTTTGATACATTTGTTAATTTTTTTCCTAATCTGATATCCGTTGATGACATTTTAAATATTTTAGTATTAATTATTTTTATAAAAGTATCTTTATCATTGTTTGATCTTTTATAGCAAATAATATTAACGTGATTAATAATATATTTATAGTTATCCCATGTATAAAATTTATCCACTAAATCACTACCCATTAGTAAAAATATCTCACTGTTTGGATATTTTTTTACATAATATGCAATAGTTTTATATGTGGGGACGTAATCTTTACAATTAAGCTCATTTTTATCAATTAAAATATTTTTATTACCTTTAGTATAAATTTCAATCATATTTATCTTATGCTGATTCAAAATAATACTAGAGTGGTGTTGTTTTTCTGGATTTAAATTTGTCGGAATTATATAAATTTTATCTGGATTAATCTTTTTAATAGCGTTTTTTAAGATTTTCATATGTCCATCATGAAAACAGTTAAATGTTCCAGGAAATAAGATAATATTCATTAGAATTTACTCCATTTTTCTTGATTATACATTTTAATTATAGAAGGATTTAAAAGTAAATTAGCTCTACCTAACATCTTATAAATATTTTTATTTAAAATCTTTTGAATTCAAAATTGTCGATCCTTATTAATTAACGGTAGTACCAATATACATTTAATTTTTAATCGGTTAGCTAAAAATATATCAGTAAATAACTGATCCCCAATAATTATCATTTCGTTTTTTTTATATTGATGTTTTTTAATAATTTTTTTAACTGAACCAAGTAAGGGTTTTTTTGCAAGAGGATAAGCTTCAATATCTAATTTACTAGCAAACCTATTTACACGTTCTTTACCATTATTGGATACGAGAATAAAATTCATATTATTAGCTTTAGTTTTTTTAACAAATTCAATAGCATCTCTATTTGGAAGTAAATCAAATATTGAAGCAATAGTATTGTCTAAATCACAAATAATACATTTAATTCCCATTGATTTTAATAATTTTAAAGGTACTTGTTTATAACTATCTAAATAATAACTTGGCATAAAATATCTTAATCATCAAATATTAATTTTGCTTATTTTTATTTTTTTATTATATTGATAAATAAATTTATCTTTTTTATTTCTCACTAGTCACCCTTGGAAACCACTTGTAATGAATTAAAGAAAATTCCATCATCATCATTTGTTTCAAATTTCTTTATTTTCTCAAACGTTTCAAGTTCATTTCTTTTATCTCAGGAAATAAAATTATTTGAAGCTCTTAAAAATCATGTAATATTTTCTTCACCACTAAAACCAAATAACAAATATTTATCAGATTCTTTTTTTATTATTTTATATCCATAAGAAGTTCTTGTTTTGTCTTCATAATTATTTGCGTTAAATGCTTTTTTTTGAAATTTATTATTTACTAATTTTACAATTATATCATCTTCATATAAGAAACCAGCAATAATTTTATCATTTTTTAATTTAAAACCTTTTACTGTTCCAGATCTAATCTTGGTTAATGAAACATCATTAACTTTAAAAGAAAGTGCATAACCATTTTTTGTTAAGAGAAATACTTTTTTATCATTTTCTAAGTTTTTTTTATAAACAAATATTTTAGTAATTAGATCATCTTCATTTAATTTAATTATTTTGCTAATTCTAAGTGTTTCTTTATTTTCAAAATCACTTAAATTAAATCGCTTAACATAACCATTTTTTGTAACAGCAAAACACTGTTTGTTATTTCACTTTTTATTCATAGTAAGCGATAAAATAATATTATTATTTTCAGAATTATATTTAACAATTTTATTTAAGTGCTCTTCTTTATTTTTTGAAAGACGGTGACATTCAAAACTAAAAAAATTACCACCATTAGTAAATCATGTTTGAACTTCTTTATTTCTAGCATATGTAAAATCTGCAGGTATTTCATTTTCTTTAAATTTAATACTATCAAAGCTAACAAAAGAATTACTTTTAAAATAATATCCATTTTGAGTAGTAAGGATTGTAACGGGGTTGTTTTTAAAGTTTTCACTTTCATCTAACACTATTTCTTCACTTTCGCTAATTATTTCAGTTTTTCTTGGAGAATCTAATTTAGCTTTTGTTTTATTTAAATTATTAATAATTATATTATTTAATGAATCACTTGAAGATAATTGTTTAGTGTAGAAATTAACTAATTCAGTATTTTTCTTTCCTTCAATTTTTAATTCTTCAACATTTGATGAAGTAAGACGACGTAGTTGCATTTGTAATATAGCATTCGTTTGTCTTTCGTTTAATTTATACTTAATCATAAGTATATTTTTTGCTTCATCTTTAGATTTAGATTTTAAAAGTAGATCAACAACCTCCTTAATATTATTAATAATTATAATAAAGCCGTTAATTATTTCAAGTTTTTTTTCACACTTTTCTAGTTTATATTTAAATAATTTTGTATATGTTGTATTAAGATGTTTAATGAAGGCATCGATCATCGTTAACAAACTATTAAGAGCTGGTTTGTTATTTTTTATTGCTACCATATTATAGTTACTATTTATTTGTAGTTGAGTATTTTTTAAAAGATATTTATAAATATAATCAACGGATTTTGATGGTTTAATCACAATAACAACTCTAATACCTTCAAAGTTACTTTCATCTCTGACTTCTTTTATTCCGTTAAATTTATCTGATAATCTTAACATTTCTATTTGTCTAGTAAGATTACTTTTAACTACACCAAATGGTAATTCAGTAATTATTATTTCCTTATTCTTGCTATTATTAATTAATTCAACCCTTGATCTAATTATAAATTTAGCATTTCCAGTTCTATAACCTTTTAAAGCATTTTTTCCTCCAATTATTAAGCCGCCTGTTGGATAATCTGGACCTTTTATTTTTTTTAAAATATCACTTAAAAAACAATTCGGCCGTTGAATTCTTAAAATAACACCATCGATTACTTCACATGGATTATGAGGATGAATATCTGTTGCATAACCAGCAGCAATACCGATTGCTCCATTTATAAGAAGATTTGGAACTATAGTTGGTAATATTATTGGTTCAATTTCACTATCATCAAAATTTTTAATATAATCTACAGTATTATAAGGAATATAATCTAATAAAAAATGTGCATATTCACTTAATTTTACTTCAGTATAACGCATTGCAGCAGGAGAATCACCATCTATTGATCCGTTATTTCCCTGTGTTTTAATTAATGGTAAGCGCATTTTTCACTCTTGCGACATCCTTAACATTGCATTATAAACACTAATATCACCGTGTGGATGATATTTAGCAATAACTTCACCAACTACACGAACACTTTTTTTATAAGGTTTGTTATAAAATAATAAAAGTTTATAACATGCATATAATACTCTTCTTTGAACTGGTTTTAAACCATCATTAATATTTGGAAGCGCTCTATCTAAAATAACATACTTAGCATATTTACCATATTGATTTTCAACAAGATTGCTTAATTCAAAATCAATAACACTCATTTTATTCATCATCAATACCTTCCATAGAATTATTTTTTACTATTTCAAAATCATTAATTGAAAAATCAACATTTTTTGCAATTCACACTTTTCTTTTTGAAGCATCATTACCCATTAAAGTATGAAAAGTATTATTTGCTCTATTAAAATCTTTTTCCTTTACCCTAATTAATCTTCTTTGGTCTGGATTCATAGTTGTATATGCTAATTGATCAGCATTCATTTCACCTAGTCCCTTATATCTTTGAATATAATATTGTTCTTTGTTCGGGAATTTTTTTAATTTTTCATCATCTCAGATATATAAACCATCTATTGGATTTTGTGAATGCTTCTTAGTTAATTTAAATAATGGTGGTTGAGCTAAATATATATTACCGTTTAATATAAGTTCGCGCATATGTACTCAAAAAAATGTTAGTAAAAGAGCTTGTATATGTGCTCCATCAGTATCTGCATCTGTCATAATAATTATTTTATGATAACGTAAATTATCAATATCGAATAATGAGTCAAAACCACACTCTAGAGAAGAAATAATCATATTTATTTCTTGATTTTTTAATAAATCACTTTCTTGTATTTTTAGCGAATTTAATATTTTTCCTTTTAAACTAAGAATTGCTTGAAATTTACGATTTCTGCCCATTTTAGCGCTTCCACCCGCACTATCACCCTCAACTAAAAATAATTCACCTTCAGAAGGTATTTTTGAATAACATTTAACTAATTTTCCAGCTAAAATTGCTTCATTCTTAATTACCTTCTTTTTTCTTCTAAGATTTTCCTTATTCTTTTTTGCTGCAATTCTTATTTCTTGAGCGACCTTAGCCTTTTCAATAATTTTCAATGCAGTATTAGTATTTTCATTTAAATATTCAGTTAAACGAATATTAACTAAATTTTCAACTTTTGTTCTAACTTCAGCGGTTCCTAGTTTTGTTTTAGTTTGTCCTTCGTATTGAATAATAGATTCAACAACCATAACTGAAACAATACTTACAAGACCCTCTCTTAAATCAGATGGTATAAATCGATCTTTGTTTTTGATGTAATTATTTTTTATAGCGTATTCATTTATAGCTTTAGTAAAAGCGCTTCTAAATCCTGTAACATGTGTTCCTCCGTCAGGTGTATAAATATTGTTTGCATAACTTTTAATTATTTCATTATATTTATTAGTATATTGAAAAACTATTTTAACACTTATGTCATCATATTCTTTTTCAAAATAAATGGCAGGAGTGATAGTTTCAAAATCTTTAGTAAGCTTTTGAATATAGTCTTTAATACCATTTTCATATTTATATTCAACATGATCATCATTTTTTTTATTATGAAATCTAAACAAACAATTTTTATTTAGGAAAGCTCTTTCTTGCAAATTTAACTTAATTTTATCACTATTAAAGATAGTATTTTTAAATATATTTTTATCTGGACAAAACTCAACTTTAGTTCCGTTTTTTTTAGTAGCACCTACTCTTTTTAAATCTGTTTTTAATTTTCCACCATTATGATATATTATTTCGTATTCTTTATTATCACGATAAATATTTATTTTTACATATGAACTTAGTGCATTTACAACAGCTGCACCTACTCCATGTAATCCGCCTGAACTTTTATAAGAATCACTATCAAATTTTCCGCCAGAATGTAATTTTTCAAAAATTAATCTTATAGCAGCTTTTTTATATTTTTTATTAATACCAATAGGAATTCCTCTGCCGTTATCTTCAACAATTATATGATTGTTAGATAATAAGGATATAGAAATCTCTGTTCCAAAACCATTCATAATTTCATCGATTGAATTATCAAGCATTTCCCATAATAAATGATGTAAACCATATTCATCTGTATCTCCAATATACATTCCTGGTCTTTTTCTAATTGCATCTAAACCAGCTAATACTTTTATAGACTCAGCCCGATATGTTTGTTTCATTTTCTTAATTATAGTATTAAAACACAATATATCGAAATATAATTTGTTAATTCTAATATTTATATTATAAATACTATAATATTTATGATATATGTTAAATACAGTCCTAATAACATTAACTATTTTTATATTTGGTTATATAATTGGTAACATTTCGTTTGCCAGAATTGCTTCAAAATACATTATAAAAATTGACATAACTAAGGTAGGTTCTAAAAACCCTGGTGGTACAAATTTAACAAGAGTGTCATCTGTATCGCTCGGAGTTTTTATAATGTGTTTGGATAGTATAAAGGCTATTGTAGCAAGCCTTTTAGCGTTATTACTTAAAGAGCATACAGAACAATTTAGAAATGTAATTGTAGTATTTGGTGGTTTTGGAGTAATAATAGGTCATTGTTGACCAATAATTTATAAATTTAAAGGTGGTAAAGGAGCTGCTGCTTTTTCTGGAATGATATTTATGATCAATCCTATATCTGGAGCAATTGCCTTTTTTGTATGAATATTATTAAATATTATTACTAAATATGTTTCACTATCAACATTGCTTACCATTCTTCTTTGTACAATCCTTACAATAATTCCAATAATAGGTCAAGATATTACAGTAATACAATCAAGTATTTATCACTTAGGCATTAATAATTACACAAATTTATGATGAATAACAACAATAATTTGTTTTATATCATTGTTAATAATTACTTTCAAGCATCGCACTAATATTAAAAGACTTATTAATAAAAATGAATCAGTATCTTGAATAGTTAAACTTATAAAAAACTAAATATTTAGTTTTTTAAAATGCTTTCCAAAAAAAATAAATAATAATAATCCTGTAACCATTAATATTGAACTAATAAATTGAACTGGATTTATACCAATTTTTTGTTCTTTTAATATATAAAATTGTGGAATATTAGCTTCACCTGCAATAAAGAAACCAAGTCAACTACAAGCTATACCAAGTGCTAAAATAATTCAGCCAATATAAAATAAATAACTAGTTGCTTTTGTTTTTATTAAACCATGCTCTTCGCATTTACGATATTTTCCGAAAATAATAAAATATATTAATTTTACAATAATTGCAAAATATAATGAAATTGCAAAATAGAATAGATCTGAGGGATTATGAAAAATATTTGATACTGTTTCACCAATTGGAGGACGAATGTTAATATATAAGGCAAAAACATTTCATATTCATGTACAAAACATAAACATAGCAGTAATATAAAATCAAAACCTCATTCTTTTTAAATAATCAATTGTTTTACAAGTATCGTTAGAAGATGTTAATTTCATTTATATAATTATACTAATAAATTTTTATTTTTTAAAATTTTATCAATTTTTGTGCCTTCATCATGACTTTTATCTTGCTTAAATATTAAATTAGGGATTCTTTTTGTTCCAATTATATTTGCTAATTCTCTTTTAAAAATAGGAATAGTTTTATCGATATCACGTTGAAGGAAATTAATTTTTTTTAAAGAACAATAATAAATAATAAGATGGCTTGAACTATTACCGAACGCTGTACCAGTAATTACTAAATTTTGAATAATATTACTATTAGACAATGTTTTAGATTGAATTTCTAACAACACTTTATAAAAAAGTGAAGCTTTTCTTTTATTATTTATTATTTTTTGTTGTTTTGTCATCTATTATATATGATTCAACTACATCACCCTCTTTAAATTCATTAAAACCAACAATTGTAAGTCCGCATTCTAAACCTTTTTTAACAATTTTTATAGGATCCTTAAAATGTTTTAGTGATTCATTTTGTCCTTCATGAATTATTTCACCATCACGGATTACCTTCATTTTTGAGCCTCTCACTATTTTTCCATCATTTACTAAACAACCTGCGATTACACCAACTTTTGAAAATGTAAAAAGCTTTTGAACTGTTGCTTTTCCAGAAAATACAACTTGAGGAACACTTGAGGTAGATTTATTTTTAACCATTTCTTCAATTTCTTCAACCATGGTATAAATAATATTGATATATCTAACATCTACATTAATATTTTTTAAAGCACTTTTAGCATTGCTATCAGCTTTAATATTAAAAGCATAGATTATTGCATTATTACTTGTTGCTAATAAAATATCACCCCTAGTTATTAATCCAACTGATGATCTAATAATGTTAATTTTAACTTTATCATTATTTGGTATTTTATTAATTAAATAATGTAAAGCTTCTAAACTACCACGTGAATCTGCAATAATAATTAAATTAATATTTACTTTTTTAGTTTTATTTGCTAAATTAATAAAGTCATCAAAATCAAATGCTTTTTTATTTTTTGTTAAATTATTTTCAGTAATTAATTTACGTTCTTTACTAATTTTTTTTGCTAATTTTTCATCTTTTAAACTAATAACTTTGTCACCAACTAAAAATAATTCATTTAGTCCGTAAACTTTAATTGGTTGAGAAGGTGTTGCTTTAGTAAGACGTTGTTCATTTTCATCAGTCATGAATCTGATCTTACATCATTTATCTCCAGATATTAAACAATCGCCTGAAATTATAATACCATCTTTAACAAGAATTGTTGCTACACACCCAATTTTTTGATCAAAATGTGATTCAATAACTACTCCAACTCCCTTATGAGTATATGTTGCGTTATAATCATTAATTTCAGATATTAATAAAATTGTATTTAAAAGCTCATCAACGTTTTTACCTGTTTTAGCACTTAACTCAATAAAAGGAACTTCACCACTATTTTTTTCAGAAATGATTCCATTTTCTTCTAACTGTTTAGTTACATTATTAATATTTGCATTCGGAAGATCTATTTTATTTATTGCTACAATTAATTTAGCTTGTGAATTTTTAATATGATCTAACGACTCCAATGTTTGTTTTTGAACTCCACTATCAGCACCTATAACTAAAATAATAATATCAGTAACTTGTGAACCTCTACTTCTCATTTCAGTAAACGCTTCGTGTCCGGGTGTATCTATAAATGTTATTAATTTTTTATTAAATTGTGCTTGATATCCACCAATTTTTTGGGTTATTTCACCAAACTCTCCACTTGCGATTTTGCTTTTTCTAATATAATCTAAAAGCGTTGTTTTACCATGATCAACATGACCTAATATAGTTACTACTGGAGGTCTATGTTGTCTTTTTTCATTTGCACCTTCTATCTTAAGTTTTTTGAAAATATTTTTGTAAGTTAAATTTTGTGTTTCATATAATTCAAGTTTATATTTTTTGGCATAATCTAGTATTTGCGTTTCACTTAAATGATAATTTTCATTAACTACAATTCCAAGTTTCATAAAATCATTAATGATATTTTCAACAGGCACCTTAAGAAGTTGACAAAACTTTTTAATTGTAATATCTAATTCAGTAAAAAATAATTGATTATTTTTAATATATGTATTTTCTTTTTTATTAAAAACGTTAGCAGTTATATTTTCAATTAAATTTAATTTTTCTTGTTTTTTTCCCACAAATATCCTTACATATAATCATCATCATCATCATCATAGTTAATATTATCAATGTCATAATCATCATCAATTATATCTTCAACTACAATTTTTGATAAAATATCTTGTTTTACTTCTTTTATAGCTTTTTTCTTAGGATGAGTTTTCTTAAATGATTTTTTATTTTCTTTAACGATTTTTTCAAATACATTGTCTAATGATATTTCAGATTTATCTTTTTTCTTATTAGATAATATTTCATCTATTGATTCAACTTTATTATTGCTTGGAGCACTTATTTTTTTAGTAATTTTTACTTTTGGCGGCTTTTTGATAGTTTTTTGTGTATTATTAGTTTCAAGAGTTGTTTTTGGTTCATTTAAATCAACTTTTTGAGCATTATTTGCATCATCACCAACATAATTATAATATGAATCAGATGATATTTGAGTACCTTTTCCTTCACTTATGTCTACAACTTTTTGTTCAGTATCTTCCTTACTTTCATCATCTACATATTGAATATCATAACCTTCATTAATAGCATCGACAATGCTTAGAATTTTAACTGGCGCATTAATTAATTTACTAACTAAAATACAGTTTGACCCTTTTTTACCAATTGCTCTTAATATATCATCAGTGCTTACTATTATCTTATAGACTGGTCTATCATCTTTAGTTTTAATAATTTTTAAAACATTGATTGGCTTAAATGCATTTTTAATTAAAGTATTTTCATCTTCATGTCATGTAAAAAGATCAATTTTTTCACCATTTATTCTTTGTGAAACAGAATTTATTCGAGATCCAGCATTACCAACACATGAACCAATTGGATCTATCATTGGATCCATAGATATAACTCCAACTTTAGATCTTATACCACTTAACCTTTTAACTACTTTAATAATTACACTGCCTTCTTCAATTTCTGGTATTTCTTCCTTCATAAGTTCTTTAATAAAATCTTCGCTTGACCTACTTAACATAAGTGGATAGTTTTTATATGCATTATCATCTACTTTTTCTACATAAAATTCTAATACTTTTCCTTCTTCTAAAATTTCATTTCTAATTTGATTTTCATATGGATAATAACCATAAAATTGATCTAAAACTTTAACTCTAATGTGATTATTCGCTTCAATATTTTCAATCACTCCGTTTATTATTTTTTCTTTATAAGGTTCCATTATTTTATAAATTTGACTATTTCTTATTGAAATAATTTTTTGTCTTAAGATCGTTTTTGCTTTAAAAATGCTTCCCCTTTCTAATAAAATTTTAATTTCTTGCGGTTCTTCAAAAATATCTTTAATCTTTAAATTTAGCCCCTTAATTTTAATATTATCTAATTTTATTTCTAAATCAGGATTTTCAATTTTATCTACTATTTTCCATCTTCTAATAATCATTACATTATATTGATTATCTTTTTTTTCTATTTTATAAGCAACATCGCCTTCTGGTGCTATATCAATTTCAAATATATGTGCAATGGAACTAGTAAAAATATCAGCCATTTCATCAAGTGTTATTTTTACATTATTTTCTGTAATTATCGACTCAATCATTTGAATTGGTAAATTTAGTATGCGGTTGTTTTTTTTATTATTTTGTTTCACGTTCTTCCTCTTTTATTGTAATAATATTTAAAATATAATTATTTTTCTTAAATTTATTATCTATATGTTTTTTAAATAATTTATTTATTTTTTTACAAATTTGATAATCTTTATCATAGTTATAGTTTTGCTTTATTTCAACAACTAACTCTTTAGTTGTATTACTATGATTTCAAAAAATATTAATAATCTTTTCATCGTTACTTAAATAAATATTTAATTCTTGTTTTATATTATTTAATGTCATTTTATCCTCTCTTAAAAAAAGAAAAGAAGGGATATCCCTTCTTAATTTTATTAATAAGAATAAATATATTATATATTAAAAATATTTATTAAAAAATTTAATATTATTTTTGTTTAATTTTGTTCTTTTTTTAAGATCTTCTAAAGAAATAAAAGGAGAAATAACTCTTTCTTTAATTATTGATTCAGCAACTTCATTCCCTAACCCATCAATTGAATTAAACGGAATTATTAATGTTTTGTTTTTTTCATTAATAACAAAATCACTAGCTAAAGATTTTTCAATATCTATTTTTTCAAAATCATATCCTCTAAGTTTCATTTCTATTGATAAATTTAATGTCAACAATAAACTAGACTCTTTAGTTGTTCTTTTTTTAAGTTTCATTAGTCGATTATAGTCATTAATTAATGTGTCAACATCTTTTAGTTGTAATGGATAGGAAAACTGATTACATCTAATTGAGAAGAAAACTGCATAATATGCTAATGGATAATAAATTTTAAATCACGCGATTCTTCAAGCCATTATAACATATGCTGTAGCATGAGCTTTAGGGAATAGATATTTAATTTTTATACATGAATTAATATATCAACCATCAACACCATTATTAGAAAGTAATTGTATATATTCAGTGCTAATTCCATTTCCTTTTCGCACACTCTCCATAATTTCAAATGCTATTTTAGAATCAATACCTTTGGACATTAAATAATTCATAATATCATCACGACATGTTATTAAATTTTTAAGTTGTTTGTTATGTTTAAGAAGTAAATCTTCTGAATTATTTCTTCAAACATCAGTTCCATGGCTTAACCCGCTTATTCTAATTAGGTCAGCAAACGATGTTGGTTTTGCCTTTCCTAACATTTCAATAACAAATTCAGTACCAAATTCGGGTATTCCATGAGTTCCACTATTATTTTTAAAATTACTATGGTTTTTAATATTTAATTCCTTTGTATTGTTAAAAAGCGAAAGTACACGTGGATCGTTATTAGGGATATCCTTTACTTTTATCTTTGTTAAATGAAATAATTTTTTTAAAGCTAATGGATCTAAGTGTCCTAAAATATCAATCTTTAATAGATTGTCATGAATTGCTTCAAAAGAAAAGTGACTTGTATATCATGAAGATGAAATATCATCAGCCGGATATGCATATGGAGTAAAATCTAATATGCTTAATTTTTTTGGTACAACTATAATTCCTCCAGGATGTTGACCAGTTGTTCTTTTAACTCCGCTACATAATTTACATAGTCTGCTAATTTCAGCTTGCGTATAATTTTTATTATGTGTTTCAATAAATGCTTTTACATATCCATATGCAGTTCTTTCTTTAACTGTTGAAATAGTACCTGCCCTAAAAACATGTGATTCACCAAATATTTCCTTAATACAATTGTGAGCCCTTCATTGATAATCAGCTGAAAAATTCAAATCAATATCTGGAATTTTATGTTTATCTGGTAATCCTAAAAAAGTTTCAAATGGAATGCTTTGTCCATCACTTAATAATCTATTTTCACATTTTGGGCATTTTTTTATTGGTAAATCAAATCCAGAAGTGATATTAGGATCAGTAGTTTCTTTTACATATTGACAATTAACACATAAATAATGTGGTATAAGAGGATTAACCTCACTTATATTAATTGCAAATGCAACTAGGCTACTTCCCACAGAACCTCTACTGCCAACTAAATATCCATCTGCTAAACTTTTAGAAACCAATAATTTAGAAATTCAATAAATTACTTCATAACCGTTTTTAATAATTGCATCTAGTTCACTTTCTAAACGATTCTTAATAAAAGGAGGTAATTTTTCACCATAAATACTTCTCATATTTTTATAAACTAAATCCTTTAAAAGTTTTTTTGAATTATCTATTTTAGGTTTATGTAATCCTTTTAAGATTGGTATTATTTTATTTTCACATAATGAATCAATTAAAAGTGTATTTGTAATAACGAGTTCAATAGCCTCAATTTTATGAAGAAAATCAAATGCTGACATCATTTCTTCAGTATTTCTATAATATTGATCTGGATTTGCTCTTGTTGGATTTTTATAATTATATAGGGGATGAACTTTATTAAAAACTCTTTTAGAGTTAATTAAGATGTCTCTTCCTATTTTTTGATTTGAAAATGTATAGTAAGGATTGCATGATGCATAAGAGATTACATTATTTTCTTTTGCAATTTCAATGCTTTTACAAATTATTGATTGAGCTTGCTTAATAGTTTCTATTTTTTTTTCATCCAATAAATGTGACATATTTGCAACTGGGTGAATAGCAATTGCATCATAAAATTTTACAATGGGTACTAATTCTTCATCTGTTTTAGTTAAAACACTTTTAAACACTTCTCCGTTAATTCCCGGAGAAATTACTACTAGGTTTTCACGATACTTTTCAATCTGTTCTTTAAAAATAGTTGGTTTTCCAAAATAATTAGCAGTGTTTGCAAAACTTAACAAACGATATAATGATTTTAGTCCTTGTTGATTTTTTGCTAATAAAGTAATGTTACTACCATATTGGTATTTTCTTATTTCGTCTTTATTTTTTAGTTTTTCTTTAAATAAACCATATAGATCACTAAAGGTTATAATATTAGGGTATTCTTCTTTACATATTTTTAATAATCATTCGTATACTTTACCTAAAATTTTAGAATCATAATCAGCTCTATGTGCAACAGATGAGTCATAATTTTTTATTTTAGCGTGCATACTTGCTAAGTAATCTAAAGAATAACTTCTAGAATTTGGTTTTAACATTCTTGCAAGATACATTGTATCTAATATGGTATTTTTTAACATCGGAACATTATGTTTGCTAAATAATTTTTTAAGAAATGATCAATCAAACGAAGCATTATGAGCAATTAATGGATAGTTGCCGACAAACTTAATAATTTTTTCAATAGCTTTTTTAGGTTTAATACCCTCTTCTTTAACCATTTTATTTGTAATGTTGGTAATCTTTGTAATTTTACTAGAAATAATTTTATCAGTTTTAATAAAAAATTGAATTCTATCACTTGGCTTTGTACTTTCAACACCATTAATTACCTTTACAGCTCCAAATTCTATAATATCACATGTAAAAGGATATAGCCCTGTTGTTTCTGTATCAAACGAAATAATAACATCATCAATTTTTTTATTATTTAGATTACAAATAAAAAATGGTTCATCATTAATTAATGTTAGTTCTACACCATATATTATTTTAAAGTCATCTCGCATCTTAGAAATATAATCGTAAGTTTTCATAATTTCAGGAAATGCTTGACAACTATTAATATCTGTTATGGCAATAGAGTTATGTTTATATTCAAGGGCTGCACATTTTATTAATTCGCTAGCACTTGATATACCATCCATTATACTCATTTTAGTATGAGCATTTAATTCTACTCTTTTAACTGGTAACGTATCAGGGTTAGAAAATTTATTTATTTTTTCAACATAATCAAAATGTTCAATATATTTTATGCCTAAAACATATTCATTATGAAACTTATTAAATGTTTTTATTCCAAAAAATGTTGCTCATGAACCTATTTCATATGACCCAATTTTCTTAGCATATTCATGATTTCTTGTAAAAAGAGTTACAAAAACAGAATTATTGCGATCAGTTATAGAATATTGAATAATATACGCTTTAGAACCATCAACTTTTAAATTAATAGGATGAAATTTCTTGTCAAATATATGACCTACGATTTTATATTTTTCTTTAGGAGGGCTATTTTTGTCAATATGAAAATTACTTATTGATACTTCTTTGTATTGATCTGTTTTTTTTACAGGTTGATTTGTAAAGTGAATGGCTTTATTTTGAATTTCCTTATTAACTAGTTCTTGTGTTAATAAAATATTATTTTCAGTGTCATTATTAATGATTAAATCATATTTAAGTGAACATGATTTTAATGCAAACAATATTTTAAATTTTGTTTTATTAACCGGTTGAAAATTTATTTGATTTTTAACATTGATTTTTATTGTTCTCTTCTCAATATTACACATTATATCTTCTTGGTCCATCTTAGATTTATTGAAGCCGTCTTCGGCTTCTAATATTTCGTAAATCATTGTATTAATAAATAATTTTAAGTCATTATTAGGTGGTATTACTTTAAATGAGAATTTTAAATCCATCTTAATTGCATGCTGTTCTAATATAAATAAAACTTTATAAATATTACTCTCTATTTTTAAATAAAAAGTTCCAAGATTTGTTAGTTTATCATAGTTAACTTTTACAACAACAACATTATTAAAATCATCAACATTAGTGATATTTAAGATATTTAATAAATTTTTTATATTTTTATCCATATAAAATATTAAAAATTAATAATTTATAGTGATATTTATATTTTATACATTATTGCTATTTTTTTCAAATAATTCTTGACATTTATTTATAATTACTTGATTAAATTTTAAATGATCTTCAAAACATTTAAATTTTATAACATTATTATTATCAAATGAATTAAATACTTTTTTTACTCATATTATTATTTCATTATATGAAATTTTATTATTAACAAAAAGATTAACAAAAAACTCATTAGCAGTATTCAATACTTGACCTAATTTATTATTATTAAATACTCTATATGATAAGTTTATTGCGTTAAATTTATTTTTGTCTAATTCTAAGAAGGACATATTTTTTGTTTCTAAAAGATTCATGTTTGGTTGGATATTATTAGTTTTATCCAACAAAAAATCAGCAATTACAATTTTCATATCAGGATTAAAAAGATGAAATAATGTTTCTCCGTTTTTTAAGTTCAATATAGCATGAACCATACATTCTGGATGAATTATTGCACTTATCATATCTTTTTGTAAATTAAATAAATGATGGGCTTCAATAAGTTCAAAAGCCTTATTCATCATAGTTGAACTATTAATGGTAATATATTGTCCCATTTTTCATTTAGGGTGTTTTAATGCATCTTCCAACTTAATATTTTTAAATTCTGCTTTTTTTATTTTATAAAAAGGTCCACCGCTAGCAGTTATATATGCTTTATTAATCATTTTCGGATCTCTTGAGTCAATTAATTTTTTTAAAGCAAAGTGTTCGCTATCTATTGGATATATAATACTTTTGTGTTTTTTTAAAAGTTTATTTATTAAATTACCTGCAATAACTAGACTTTCTTTATTAGCAAGACCAATAATACTATCTCTTTCTAAAAAAAATAATGTGACTTTTAAACCACTAAACCCGGGTATAGCATTAATTATATAATCAATATTTAAATTATATATATCATTTAAATCAATGTTATCTGAATATTTGATAACCTTGGCATTAGGAAAACAGACATTTATTTTCTTTGCTTTTTCATAATTATTAAAATATGTAAAACCAGCAAGTTCTAGTGAATCATTATGTTTCTTAATAATATAGATAGTAGATGTTCCTATTGACCCCGTTGCTCCAAATATAAATACTCTTTTTTTCATTAAGAAACCCCAATTATTATAAAAACTGCGAATATTATTGTTACAAAAGAAAATGCATCAAAACGATCCAATATACCACCGTGTTTTTCAAAAATATTTGAAAAATCCTTTACTTTATATCTTCTCTTAATAAATGAGTAAAATAAATCTCCAAAGATCGCTACTAAACTAAATATACATGAACTCAATATAATTATAAGTATTCCTAAAGTATTTATATTAATAGTAGTAATTAATGGATAAATAGGGAATATTTTTAATCCAAATCAAATAATACAAAAAACTATAATTGTTACAATTATAGTTCCAAATACTGAACAAAATGCTCCTTCAAATGATTTAGTAGGGCTTATTTTTGGAGCAATTTTATGTTTTCCAAATCTGCTTCCGCCTTCATAACCAAGTATATCGGTTGATCAGACAATTAAACAAACAAATAATAAACCAATTCAACTTGAATAAATAATAAGTAAAAAGAGCATTATTGTAAATAAAATGATAATACTGTGTACTAATGATTCAAATAAAACAATTTTTCAAGTTATTTTTTTATTTATAAGTTTTAATAATAATAGGTTTATTAAATATTGAAAACCTAAAGACAAAACTATATATAAAAAATTGTATGAGTCTTTTGTTTCTAATTTAAAATTTAAAAAATAATAAAGAAGAACTCCTGTTCCAAACGTAGTGACATTAATTAGAAAAAATAGTAAATTAATAGCGAAATTATATTTTTTAATTAAATTATTTTTCCTTAACGAATGTATTTCAAATGTAGCAAAAAAAATAAATAAACTAATCATAAAAATGATCCCACCTAAACCGATTAATTTATCTTCAGTATTACTTTGTAAAGACGGTAATTTTGTTAAATTATTAGATTGAGGGGAGATAAGTGATGAAAATATAAACAAAATAAGAAAAATAAATAAAATATAAAAAGAAACCTTTATTCTATTTTTATGTTCTTTAGTATTAATTTTATTAGGCATTACTTCCCAAATCTTCTTTCTCTAAGGTTATATTTAGTTAAAATGTTATTAAAATCATTAATTTTAAAGCATGGTCAAGTTTTTTTTATAAAAAATAATTCACTATATGCTAAATCTCAAATTAAAAAATTACTTATTCTTTTATCTCCGCCAGTTCTTATCATAATATCTACTGGTGGTAATTTAGCTGTTCAAAGATTTTCTTTAATATTTTCAATTGTAATTTTCATATTTTTAGCAAAAATTTTATTAGCTGCGTGAACTATATCATCTTTTCCTCCATAATTAAAAGCAATATTTAAATGCAGTTGTTTATTCATTTTTGTTTCATTTTCTAGTTCTAAAATTTTTTTATTAAGTTCTTTAAAATCATATTTTTTATTAGTAAATTCATGAAAATTACGGTTTCCAATTATACTAAACTTAACATTTTGTCTAAAAATTTTATCTTCTATATTTTTTTTAAGATATTTTTTAATTAATTTAATAATATTATCAATTTCACTTTGACTTCTATTTCAATTTTCCGATGAGAAACAAAAAATTGTAAGAACGGGGATTTTACTTTTAAGAAAATTTTCAGTGAATTTTAAAAGAGTATTAAAACCTGCTTCATGACCGTGATGAGGCATTTTGTTTATTTTTCTTGCATATCTACGGTTTCCATCCATTATTATGGCAACGTGTTTTACTTTTGATGAAGTCATGTTAAATACTCAAAATTGTTTCTTCTTTTTCTTTTGCTATTTGTAAAATTTCATTAATATATTTATCGGTAGTTTTTTGTATCTCATCATGATAATAATGTAAATCATCTTTACTTATTTTCTTGTGTTTAGTAATTTCTTCATTTGCATGTCGTCTAACGTTTCTAATTTTTACCTTAAATTCCTCAGAAATAACATGTAGTTCTTTAACACTATTTTTTCTAGTTTCTTCTGTTGTTTGAGGTATAATTATTCGAATAATTCTTTCATCAACTTTAGGATCTAAATCTTTATTAAAGATAGATAATGAATTGATAATTTCTTTTATACTATTTGGTTCATATGGCTTAATAACAATTTGCCTTGCTTCTGGTGCAGATATATTTGCGATTTGTTCAATTGGCGTTGGTGTACCATAATAATTAACCAATATACCATAAAGTGACATTGGATTTGCTCTTCCAGTTCTTATTTTTTTAATATTATTTTTAAATGATAAAACAACCTTTTTCATTTCTTCTTTTGAATTATTAAGTATTACTTCCATTTATCTTCCTTTTTATATTTAACATCTCGAAATAATTTCTTTTTAACACTGTGAGATCTCACTTGTTTTCAATACTTAAAAATATTTTTATTTCGTCTTTTATTCATATAATAATTATACATTTTTTAACAAAGTATGTTAGTTATCTTGATATTTTAGAATAATTTCCAGTATCTTGAAAATTAGAAATATTGTTTGGATTATTAATGTTAAATACATATGAAACAATATCTTTATCAATAATTTTTTTAATCGCTTTTAAATCAATAACCTTAAGTTTTTTAGAAATATATTGTTTATAAGTAAGGTTGTCTATTTTAGTAGCTGCTTTGTTTTTTAAAGGGTTATCTGTATATATACCATCAATATTATTTTTCCCAAATCATATTTCATTATATTTAAATTTAATTGCAGCTTCAACAGCACCACTATCTGTACTAATTCCCGGTCTTCCAGTTCCTCCGCCAAGTATTATTAAATTAGAAGTCATTTTTAAAATATTATCATTTGAAATTTGTTCAATTAAATTATTTATTGATAAATTAGATAATATATTTGCTTTAAGACCTTTTTTATTAAAATAAGTTCATAGTAAATAAGCATTTATATTAGTAGCTTGCATACCAATAAAGTCAGCGTGATCGTGATCTATTTCATTTGAAATATCAGCACCGCGTACAATATTTCCTCCACCAATTATCAAAAGTATTTTATAATCTTTTTTTACTAATTTTTTGATATTTAAAATTATTAAATCAAGATATTCAAAATTAAATAATTTATTAGTACCTTTAATGGCTTCTCCACTTATTTTTAAAACTAGTTTTTTCACTATTAAATATTTTTTGCCTTTTCAACTTCTTCTTTAAAATTTAATTCTTGTTTCTCAATACCTTCAGCTAATTCATAACGAACAAAGTTTTCAACACTACAGTTATTTTCTTTTAATTTATCTTCAATCTTAAGATCTGTATTTTTTATATATTGTTGTCCATATAAAGTAATTTGTGATAAATGTTTTTTTAATTTTCCCGGAATAATATGTTTTAAAAGAATATCTTTTGGTTTTTTCTTATATGAATCAGATAATTGATTCATTAACTCTTTTTGGATTTGTTCAAAGGTATCTTCTCCTATTGATTTATCATTAATATATAGCGGGTTCATAGCAGCAATATGCATTGCTATATTTCTACCAAGTTCTTCTAATTCAAGATTACTTAGTAAAACAACAACACTTATTTTATTATTTACATGGTTATAAAATCCAAACGATTCATTACTTTTCTTATTAAATAATTTAAATCTTCTGATCTTAATATTTTCTCCGATTGTACTTGTAAGTAATGTTAGGTGTTGTTGAATAGTATCAGAATCAATTTTTAACTTTAGTACATCATCAATACTTTTAGCTTCACTTTCTAAGATAGTCATTAATATTAAATCAACCAGCTTAACAAATTTATCGTTACTTGCTACAAAATCAGTTTCAGAATTAACTTCAATTATAATTGCTTTATTTTTTTTAACCACAGCTTTTACAATTCCTTCTGCTGCAATTCTTCCTGCTTTTTTAATTGCTTTTAATGCTCCATTTTCTTGAAGTCATTTAATTGCTTTTGTAACATCACCATTAGATGCTATAAGTGCATTTTTAGAATCAAGTATTCCAGCTGATGTAATATCTCTCAATTCCTTAACTTGTTTTGCACTAATTACTATCTTTTTTTTCATCTTCGTTCCCTTCTTTATTATCTTTTATTTCAATATTATCTTTAGGTACTTGTCTTCCACTAATTTGTATAGCTACCTTTTTATTAGTTGAAGATTCATTAAATTGTTTTCTAACAAATTTTTCACTAGTTTGTTTTTTCGGCAATCACTCAATTTTTTCTTTATATGCACATTCTGACTCTTGCTTAAAACGAGCTTCCATTATAGCATCTGTTAATATTGTTAAAAATAGTCTTAGACTTTTTCTTCTAGAATCGTTTCCTGGAATTAAATAATCAATTCCAACAGGATCAGCGTTTGAATTAGCTATAGCAATTACTGGAATTTTTAATTTATTAGCTTCTTTTATAGCGATTCTATTTCGATAAACATCTCCAACAATTAAGCAAGCTGGCATAACTTTAAGAGATCTAATACCATATAATAAATTTTTCAATTTATAATATTTTTTTCTTAAAAGTAAAACTTCTTTTTTAGGCATGCTCTCCATTACATTATTTACTTCCATTCTTTCAATACTTTGCATATAACTAATTCTTTTTCTAATTGTTTTAAAATTGGTTAAAGTTCCCCCAAGTCATCTACTATTTACATAAAAAGAATGTGCTCTTTCTGCTTGCTCTAAAATAATATCTTTAACAATATCACCAGTTCCCACAAAAAGAATTGCATTATTTTCATTTTTACTAATTTCTTTTAAAAATAAATAAGCTTCAAGTAAGTTTTCTTGTATTTTATTAGTATCAAAAAAACTTATTTTATTTTTATAAGTTTTTCCATCATTTTTTGTAATAACTAATTTTTCTGAAAAAATATATTTTTTCATACGCGCATTACTAAAACGGACTCTTTGTCCAAAATTACATCCTGCTCTTAATAAATTATCAATAAATATAATTTTAGATTTTGTGTACCCTTTTTCTAATCTGTTTTTTCCCGTTTCCATTTTTCCTCTTTTGTTATCCACTAATTAGTTCTAAACAAGTCCACCTCTTTTTTAATTAAAGGCACTCGGTTTGTCATTCCTAATAGTATGTTCTTTTTTTATAAAATTATTATATGTTATTTTATAAGTAAAAAATAAAATTTAAAAACTTAAATATATTTAATTAATTTTATCAGAATAATTAAAAACGATTCCGTGTAATCTTGTACATGCTAAAAGACTATTCATGATACCTTGTGTACCAATTCCTGAGTTTTTAATACCTAAAAAGGGGAAATAATCTGGCCCTCTTTGACTAGAACTATTTAGGTTAACGCTTCCTACTTCAAGTTGGTCAGCTAAACTAATTAACTTATCAATGTCTTGAGAAAATAATGATGCTTGTAATCCATATTCAGAATCATTAGCGATTTTGATTATTTTTTTATAATCACCATTTTTTACTTTAATAATAGGTAATACTGGTCCAAATTGTTCTTTTGTAAAAATTTTAGATGTCTCTTTTACATTTGTAATTAAAGTTGGAGTAATAATATTTTTATTAATTTTTTTATAATTTCAAAGTTTTGCATTATTATTCTTAGCATTATTTACTAAATCAACAATATAATTTGTAGATGAAATATTTATAATTGGTGTGATATCTTTATTTTCTAACGGCTTACCAATTGATAATTTTGTAACCTTATCATAAATACTTTTAACAAGATTATCATGAATTGAATCTTCAACAATTACTCTTTTGATAGCTGTACATCTTTGTCCATTATAAGAAAATGCACCAGAAACAATTTGGTTAGCAGTTTTTTCAAGATCAGCATCACTTAAAACAATTGCAGTATCATTTCCTCCTAATTCAAAAATAAATCTACAGAAAGGAGCATGTTTTTTAATAAAATGACCAATCTTTGAACTTCCAGTATAATTAATTAATTTAATATATTTATTTGAGGTTAGCGGTTCACTAATTATTTTTCCTTGTCCAGTTACAAAATTTAATACACCAGGTTTTAATCCCGCATCAACTAATAATTTTATTAACATATATGAGCAAATTGCACTTTGAGTGGCTGGCTTAAAGACAACAGTATTACCAGTTAAAAGCGCAGGTGCTATTTTCGAAATGCTTAAATTAATTGGATAATTAAAAGGAGAAATACACAAAATAACTCCAAGTGGTTTTCTTTTAAAAATTGCTAATTTATTTTTATTATCTAAATTACCATCAAAACCTTGGGGGTTTAATGTATGAAAATGATTTATTGTTTGTTCAATATAATCAACACTTCTTGAAATTTCACTTAAGCATGATTTATAGTTTTTTGCTATTTCATAAGTCATCGATTTAGCAATTTTATCTTGATTTGCAACTATTAATTCACATCATTTATTAAGTAAATTAATTCGATCTTTTATCTTTGAACTTTGTCACGATTGAAATGCTTTATAAGATGATTCATAAGCTTTATTAATATCTTGAGCAGTTAACTCAGTAACCTCGCCAATGTTTTCTAACGTTACTGGACTAATTATTTTTGTATAGTTATTTGTTGATACCTCTTTATTATCAATAATACTATTATATTTATTCATCTGTTTTACTCTGCTTTAACTTTTTAATTATATCTTTTAATTCCTCTTTTGATAACTTTAGGACATTTCTACATTTAGGAAAACCACCACAGGCGATAAAAATCGAGTTTCTCCGCCCTTTTCTTGTTACAAAATCACAATTACATTTTGGACATTTTATTCCTATAGCTTGTGATTTAAAACCTGAAACTATTTCAATGTACCGACAATCTGGATAATTTTTACACGCAATAAAATCATTTTTAACTTTTCGGCTTCATTTAACAAGTAGGTCTCCTTTACATTTAGGACACTTCTTACCTTTTAAAGGAATTCCTGAAATAACCTTGATTTTACCATCTACATCACTAATATTTTTAGTAACCTTTTCGTAGGTTTCTTTTGTTAAAATATGGTAATCAAGTTTATTATTTGCAATTTTATCTAAATCTTCTTCTAAATCAGCAGTATATTGTTCATTAAATATTTTTGAAAAATGTTTTTGTAATATATTATTAGTATACATTCCTCTTATAGTGGGTTGTAGTGCTTTTTGTTTAGCGTTGATGTAGCCATGTTTTTTTAAAAGGCTAATTATAGCAGCATAAGTCGATGGTCTTCCGATTCCAATTTTTTCTAAATCTCTAATAATACTAGCTTCACTAAAACGTCCTTCTGGTTTAGTTTCATCTTTTTTATAAACAATTTTTTTAATAATAGATATGTCACCTTTTTTTAAAGATATATCATTATTTATAATTGCTTTATCACTAATAATCTTTTTCATAAAATATGTATATCCACTTGATAATATTTCAGTATATTTTCAATTAAATCTTAAATTATTTTTTTGCCATCAATAAGTTTTGGCATTTGTTTTTAAGTTATTACTTAGTGCACTTAATGTATAATAATAAATAAGTTTATATATTTTATAGTGATCTAAACTTAAATATAACTTAGCTTTTTCAGGTGTTTCAAATAAATCAATTTGTCTAATCGCTTCATGAGCATCTTGAATTTTAGTTTTATTTTTACTATTATTTGGACCATTATAATATTTTTTATTAAAGAGGTTTTCATATTTATTTGCTGTAAAGTATTTTTTAGCTTTATTTAAAAAATCAGTGCTTAATCTTGGAGAGTCAGTTCTAATATAAGTAATTAATGGTTTATTTTTTTTATTAACACCTTCGTAAAGTTGTTGAGCAATAAATGATGTTTTTGTTGCACTAAATGAAAATTTATCATATGCTTGTGCTAATAATCTAGATGTAATTAATGGTCTTGGTGCTCTTGTTTTTGTTTCTTTGTTTGTTATTTCTTCTAATTTGATTTTAGTTAAACCTTCAAGAGATTTTTCAACTAAAATCTTTTCATCATTAAAAACTAATTTATTACTATAATACTCAATAGTTACCCCATTATCTAATTTAATTGTAATATTATAATGTTCTTGAGGGATAAATTCTTGAATTCTTTTTTCCTTATCACTAATTAGTTTTAAAACAACACTTTGTACTCTTCCAGCGCTTCTTGAACGAATTGTTTTTTTCAATTGAAAACTTATTAAAAAGCCAATTATTCTATCAATCATTCTTCTTGCTTTTTGGCTTTCTACTAACGATAAATCAATATTTCTAATATCATTTAAAGAGTCAAGGATTTTTTTCTTACTAATTTCATTATAAACAACCCGTTTAGTTTTTTTAATATCAATCCCTAAATATTCAGATAAATTATAACTAATCGCTTCACCTTCTCTATCATGATCGGTTGCAAATATTATTTCATCAGCTTTATCTGCTGCTTTTTTTATTTTATTTACATCAGGTTTTCTTGTTTTAATTATCTCCATCATTGGTTCAAATTTTTCTAAATTAATACCAAGAAAATCCTTACCATACTCTTTTTTTAAATTAAACAAATGTCCTTTTGTTCCAATTACCTTAAATTTTTTAACTCCCAAATATTTTTGGATAACTTTAACCTTAGTTGGACTTTCAACAATAAATAATTTCATTTTTATCTTTATATCATATTTTAAACTATTTTAAGTATTTCACTTATTTTATCACTTAATAAAATTTATAAGCACCCTCTTTAATTAAATTATTAGTATAAGCTTTTGGATAAAATAAATTTTGCATACAAAAAACTTGTTTATTAATTTGTGAAAAATTATTAATTAAATTATTATTGTAATAATTTTTTTCAAGTTCATAAAAAAATACTTCATCTGTTATTCCAGCTAATATCTTATTTGTAACTAGTTTTCTTGATTTACTACTTTTAAGATTATTTGGGTATATACTAATTATTAATCCGTGTTTTTTGATATATTCATTTAAATAGTTTGTATTTAATAAATATTTATTTATGCCTGTATTTAAAACTAAAATAATATCTAAGTTGATTTTAATTCCCGTTTCAATTGTATATAAAGAATAAGGAAAGTTAATTGTTTGAACTAAAACAGATTTAAATTCATCAATTGTTAAAAATTTTCTTTTTATTCTATGTTTTGTTCAAAGTGTTGGTTGTTTAGCTGTTAAATGTAATGAAAAAACTTTATTAGTTTTAAGTAGTTCAATTTTACCTTGATAATATATTACATAAGGTGGATGATAAATCTTCCTAAGTGATGATGGGTATTGTTTATCAAGAATAGTAATAAAACTAGAATTATTATTTTTAATAAAATCTTCAACAATTGATCATTTAACAGGTGTGTTTTCTCAAACATGTTTAGCGATTTTATAATATTCACCATCACTTATTAGTGAATAATATAATAATTGATATTTTAGTTTATTTTCATCCACACTAATAATTAGAAATATAAATATATGATTCCTAAATCAATAAAATATTTTAAAATATAAAAGATAGGTATATAATGAATTGATATCCGGGTCATATGGCCAAATCAACAAATAAACTTAAGAAGATTATTTCTAAATCACATATAGTTTTAGAAGTTTTAGACATAAGATGTTTTAAAACAAGTCATAACACTGAATTACTTACGATGATAGATAAAAATAAAGTAATTATCAAAGTCTTTGTTAAATGTGATCTTATTACAAAAGATGACTTGAATAATGTTAAAAAACTATATCATGATGGTCTTTATATTTCAAATAAAAATAAAGATAGTAAAAATTATATTTTAAAGTATATTAAACAATTAAAAGTTTATCAAGATAAATTATTTATAAATATTTTTGTTTTAGGTATTCCAAATGTTGGAAAAAGTACCTTAATTAATAATTTAATCGGGAAAAGAAAAATTAAAATTCAAAACAAACCCGGTCAAACTAGATTAATAACTCCTTTTCAAATATCAAATAAAATTTATTTATTTGATACACCGGGAATACTTTATAAAAAAATTCAAACTCATGAAATGGGTTATATTTTGGGATTAACTAATTTAATAAATGAAAAAGTTTTAGATTTAAATAAAACTATTGATTTTGCGTGTTCATATTTATTTAAAAACTATAAAATATATTTTAAAAAATGATATCCAGCACTTTATAAATATTATCTTTTAGATAAAAATAATTATAAAAAACTCTATTTAAAAAATAAAAATAGTGAACTTAATGATCAAAGTGGTTTACTATTTATTTTTTATAAATTTCAAAAAAGTAAGCAAAGTGTTGTTTGAGATTTTTAACTAAGTACTTTTAATAACTTTTTTATTTTGTTTTATTTGTAGTTTTTCACTTTTACCAACACGGTCACGAATATAATAAAGTTTAGATCTTCTTACTCGACCACTTTTTTCAATTTTAATTTCTTTAACTAAGGGTGAATTAGCCATAAACGTTTTTTCAACTCCAACTCCAAAGCTTCTTTTTCTAACAGTAATAGTTTTAGTTGATGAGTTACCACCTTGAATTTTTATTATTAATCCTTTATATACTTGAATTCTTATTTTTTTTCCTTCAACTATTTTAGAAGAAACTGCAACATAATCACCAACACTATATTTAACAGTATCTGGGTTAGTTTGAATTTCTTTTATCTTTTTAATATTCATAATGTATATATAATAACATACTTATTATAAAAATTTTCACTATTTATTTTTTAAGTTTTTATTTTTAAGCTCTGATTGTTTAATTCACTTATTTATTTCTCTATGATCACCTTTTACTAAAATTTCTGGAACTTTATAGCCTTTATAAATAGCAGGTTTTGTATAAAAGTCAGCACTAATATTATTTTTACTAAATGATTCATTTAAAAGCGATTTTGGATTAATAACATCTTTAAGTAATCTTACCACGCTATCAACAATAACTAACGCAACGCTTTCACCTCCACTAGTGATAAAGTCACCTAACGAAATAGTAAGATCAACAAAATTAGCTATTCTTGCATCAAAACCTTCATAATGACCACATATTAATGTTATTGATTTATGTTTTAATACTAGATTATGACTTAATTGTTGGTTAAATGTTTTTCCTTTGGGTGTTAAAAGAATTTTATAAGAATTTTGGCATTTATTTTCTAAACAATTGACAATAGGTTGACATGCTAATACCATTCCCGCTTGATGTCCATATTTATAATCGTCTACCTTAAAATGTTTATTATTGCTAAAATCACGAAAATTATAAATATTAATTTTTATTTTTTTATTTTTTATCGCTCTTGTGATAATTGAGTAATTATTTAATGCCTTAAAAAAATCAGGAAAAAGAGTTAATATATTAATTTCTTGTAACATGTAAAATATTATATCTATTTTAGATAATGAAATATTATTTAATTTTTATAATTTTTTTTAAATAAATAATTTGTTTACTATAATTAATATTTTTAATAAATTTATCATTAAATAAAAATAAAACATCATTACAAAATAATTGGTAGGGGTTAGTAGTAGTATTAATATCAGTAATAGTAAAATTTTGCTTATCATAACTTATTGAAAAGTTTTTTAATGATGGTATAAAAACTAAATTATTATTATCATAATTTATTAATGAAGTTATATCTTGCCCCTTTAATAGTATTATCTCATTAATATTATTAATCTCTTTAAACTTTAATAAAAAATAATCTTGATGTTTTCTAATAGTCATAACGGTTAATGCTTTATTTTTTATAAATATAGATTGATCAACTTTAAATTGAAAACCAGAACATAATATTTTAACCTTACACTCTCCAGATAGTTTATGACTATTTATTAATTTTGCAACTTTATAATATTTATCTTTAATAGAGAATTAGCTCTTTTTAGATGAAACAACTTTTTTAACTGTTTGTTTTTTCTTAACAACTGGTTTATTTATAGTCACTTTTACTTTTGATGTTTTTTTAACAAGTTTAGCTTTTAAGATTTTTTTAGTTGGTGTTACCTTTTTAACTGGAACAACTTTTAAAGTTTTTTTAGTTGGTACTGCTTTTTTAGCTACTATTTTCTTTTCAATTGGTGATTTACTTACAGTTAATTTTGGTTTTAATTTTAGCGTTTTTTTAGTACTTGCTGTACTTTTACTTAAATTACGTCTACGTTTTTTTAATTTTTTCTTTGGTTTAGAATTCATAAACTCACTTCAAATCTTATTTGCTTTTAATAAATTTTTAACAGTTTCTGATGGTTGAGCACCAAAATTAAGTCATTTTAATATCAAATCTTTATTAATATCAATTTTTTTAGTTTTAGGTTCTCATCTTCCAATTACTTCAATATGTTTTCCATCTCTTGGTGATCTAGCATCAGCTGCAACTATTCTAAACTTTGCATCATGTTTTGAACCTTGCCTTAAAAGTCTTATTTTTACCATTTATTCCCTTATTATTTTAAACTAATTATAATGCCAATTATTTTAACATAATAATAATATAATTTTAAATTTTTATATTTATGAAACTATATTATAATAATAATAGATTATGTGAATATTAAAATTTGGAATTGGATTTATTCTTTCGGGGTTTGAAACTATTCAGTTTATTATTGCTTTATCATATATTTTAAAATGACAATCTTTTATGGATTTAATAAAAAGTTCATTAGAAAAGTTAAATAATAACAATAATGTTAAAATAATAATAGAGCAACTTATTAAGAATTTACCGCAATGAGTTAGTAGTGAAAGTTTATGAGGTGGTGTACTAATTATATTAGGAACAATAATAGTATTATTATCTTTTATTACCATGAAAATTTTTATTAATAGGAAAAAAAATACGTTAAAACCGATAAAAAAAGGTTTTTGTTTTACTAGAAAATATATAAAATTAAGTATTTGAACATTATTTTTATTATTTTTTTTAATTGGTTCTGTAATATTACTTTCTTCGTTTGCACCAAGTGCACATAATTCTCTTATAAACGGAATACCTTTCCCTATTCCTTCAATAATAATAAAAATATCTGAAGTTGCATTTAATATGCAAAAATATCTCCCTTATGTCATTGCTGGATACGCTGGGGTAAATATTATTTTCTATGCATGGTTTGTAGTTAAAAGGGTAAAAGGAAGTTTACTAATGATGATATTTTTAATCACCTTCATTATAAATGGACTTTTCAATATTGAACAAATATCTGGTATAAATATTTATAGTTCTTCTTCTCACATTACAACTGATATTTGAAACTATGGTGATATTATTCCTATTACTAGTGCGTTAGGAAGTCTTGCTGGAATTTTCTTCCTTAGTTATACTTTATTTTCATATAAAAGTGTTGTTAGTAAAATGTTTTTAGGTTACACTAACATTAACGATATTTTTATTTTAAAAATCAGTAAAATTAATTTACAAAAAGCGCAAATTAAACATAATATATTAAGAAATTCAATAAATAAAGTAAGAGGTCAACAACTAGTAACAGCTAATGATGCTAATTTTAGGGAAAGAATACTTCAAGAACAGGGAATTGATCCATTAACAATTAAAAAAGTGAATATGCAAATAAATAACTATTCAATAAATCATCAACCAAATTCATATCAACATAATCAACATCAAGTAAATCAAAAACCAGTGAGTGAACAAATAAATGAACATCAAGATCACCAACATTTAATAAGCGAAAAGCCAGAAAATCAACAAATAAATCATCAACTAGAAAATGAACAAGCAAATCAATTAAATAGTGACCAAATATCTGAAGTGCAAATTAATTCACTTGTTCCAAATTATATAAATGAAAAAATTGTTAAAGATAAACCAGCTCCCGATAAAATTGAAGATACAGTAACTGAAGAATATAATAATGAATATTACTAAGTAAGTTTATTGATAGATTAATCTAAATTAAAATATCTATTAAATTAATTTAGAAATAATACTACTTGATACAAGGTTAATAGCATTTTTATTATTTCCACCTTCGGGAATAATTACATCAGCATATTTTTTACAAGGATAAACAAATTGCTCTAACATTGGTTTAACAGTTGCTAAATATTGTTTTAAAACACCATCTAAATTTCTTCCTCTTTCACTAATATCTCTTTTTATTCTTCTTAATAGACATAAATCTAAATCAGTATCTACAAATAATTTTAAATTAGATAGATTACGGATTTCTTTTGATTCTAATGCTAAAATCCCTTCTAAAACAATTACTTTACTCGGGAATACATCTACTTTTTCTTTTTTCCGATTATGATTTTCAAAATCATAAATTGGTTTTTTTATTTGTTTATTATCTAATAACATTTTTAAATGTTTAATTAAAAGTTCATTATCAAATTGATTAGGATGATCATAATTTATCTTTACTCTTTCCTCCATGGGTATACCATTGTTTGTTTTATAATAATCATCTTGTTTTATTACAATATAGTTGGTTAAATTTTTTTGGTTAAGTTTTTTTATAATATTTTCTAGAACTGTTGTTTTTCCAGATCCTGAAGGTCCACCAATACAAATCAGGAAGTTTTTTTCATTTTTATTCATGTATTTATATTTTAAAATATTTCTATTAAAAAAAATATAAATATTTCAATTTATTTAATAAAATATTAAAATGATTATTAAAAAAATTATTTCAAGAATAAATAATAAAAAAGAAAAAGCTAAAATTAAAAAACTTAGTCAAAAATATGATGTTGGTTTGAAAAAAAGCAGAAACTACTTTTCTAAATCATTTGAATTTTTAAAAAATAAAAATCTAAATATTGATGAAGATTTGTTTGATAACATTGAAGAAGTATTAATTAATTCCGATATTAGTATTGATAGCACAATAAGAATTATTGATGCTACTAAAAAAAAGATTAGTGTAGATAAGATATCTGATCCAAAAAAAATTAAGGAAGTGTTAATTGATAATATATTTTTAGGATATTTATCTGGATCTGAAGTTGATAGTACTATTAACATAAATACTAAGCCAACAGTTTTTTTAATTTGTGGAATAAATGGTTCTGGTAAAACAACTAGTATTAATAAAATTGCTTATCGATATAAGCAAAAAGGGAAAAAAGTAATGGTAATAGCAGCAGATACATATCGTTCTGCAGCTGTTGAACAATTAAATCGAATTGCTTTAAAACATGATATTTATTGTCATTTACCAAAACCAAAACAAATACAACCAGCAAGTGTTATATATGATGGTTTGGATTATGGGATTAAACATGATTATGATATTATTATTTGTGATACATCGGGAAGAATGCAAACTAATAAAAATTTAATGGTTGAACTTAAAAAGATAAGAGAAGTTATTGTTAAAAAAACTAATCATGAACCAAACGAATGTTTACTTGTTATTGACGGAACAACTGGTCAAAATGGTTTAGTTCAAGCAAAAATATTTAATGAATATACTAATATTACGGGAATAATATTAACTAAAATTGATGGAACAAGTAAAGGTGGGATTGTTTTAAGTATTCAAGAAATATTTAATATTCCCGTTAAATTTATCGGTTTTGGAGAGGGTATAGAAGATATAAAACCTTTTGATATAGATTTATATATTTACAATTTAGTTAAAGACTTATAGTAAATATTATTTAATTTCAAATGTTTGTTTTATTAATTATAATAAGAAAATGGTTGATTACTTAGGTAAAAAGTTAGCTAAAAGTCTATTAAAAATAGAAGCTAAATCAAAAATTGATGAAGATACTATAAATAGTGTATTAAGAGAGATAAAGTTATCTTTTTTAGAAAGCGATGTTAATTATAAGGTTACTAGAGATTTTATTAAAAATGTTAAAGCCAAGATTGAACAAGAAGAGATCATTAAAAAACTTAAACCATCTCACCAAGTGATTAGTATTATCCACTCTGAACTAATTAAAATATTAGGTAACTCTACTAAAACTATTGAACAAAAAACTAAAATACTTAACATTTTAATGATTGGTTTACAAGGTAGTGGGAAAACTACAACTTGTGTTAAAATTGCTAATTATCTTAAACACCATCAAAACAAAAAAGTTTTATTAATTGCCTGTGATACATATCGATCAGCTGCAATTGATCAATTAGTAAAGTTTGCTAAAACTGTTAATATTGATGTTTATAGTGAAAAAGATAGTAATCCTTTAGATATTGCAAAAAACGCTTTAAAACACTCTAAAAAACATGATTATGATATAAATATTTTTGATACGGCAGGTAGAACTACTGTTAATGAAAAGTTAATGGATGAATTAGTTAACTTAAAACAAATTACTAAACCAGATGAAATTATCTTTATAATTGATGCGTTAACAGGTCAAGATACTTATAATGTTTATCAAGCGTTTGATAATAAAATAAAAATAACTGGTACTATATTAACAAAATTTGACAGTGAAACTAGAAGTGGATCTGCTTTTACAATTTCCTATCTTGCAAAATCTCCAATTTATTTTGTTGGTACTGGTGAAAAAATAAGTGATATTAGTAAGTTTCATCCCGATAGATTAGCTGATCGAATAATGGGTAAAGGTGATATTATTACTTTAGTTGAAAAAACAAAAGCAGCAATTGATCCTAAAAGTGCAAAAAAAGCAATTTCTAGAATACTTAGTGGTAAATTTGATTTAGAAGATTTAATTCAACAATTAGAACAGGTCAATAAAATGGGTTCTCTTAAAGGAATATTTAAACTATTACCAAAAAGTAAGATGATGCCAAAGATTAGTGACACACAAATAAAAGCAGCTGAAAATAAAATAAGAACTATTAAAATATTAGCAAGCAGTATGACATTAAAAGAGAGAAGAAATATCTCTTTATTACAAAATCAAAGTCGCAAAAAAAGAATTATTAAGGGGAGTGGATTAACTTCAAAAGATTATGACACAATGGTAAAACAAATTAAAGTTGCTCGTGAACAAACTAAAAAACTAAGAAATGTTATGAAGTTTGCAGATCAAGGAAAAATGCCTTTTATGTAAGGGAAGATACTTTAATATTTGTTGCTAATAGTTTTAATTGTGTTTACTTATTAAATTAAGTTCTTCTTCATCAACTTGATCATCATCAATATATTTAATAGCTTCATTAATAGTTACTTTAACTAAAGAAGTAACTCCTTTTTCTTGCATAGTAACACCATATAAAACATCACATTTTTCCATTGTCCCAGGTCGATGAGTAATTACAATAAATTGTTGATTTTTAAAACTTTTAATATATTCAATAAATCTAACTACATTACCGATATCTAGTTGTGATTCAGCTTCATCTAAAATACTTAAGGGGATTGGTTTAACTTTTAAAATAGCAAATAAAACACTTAATGCAACTAATGATTTTTCACCACCACTTAGTAAATTTAAATTAGTAACCTTTTTTCCAGGTGGATGAACATTTACTTCAATTCCCGTTTCTAAAATATTATCTGGATCAGTATATATTAAATTAGCACTACCTCCTCCAAACATTCGGTTAAATGAATATGTTAATTCTTTGTTAATTTTTTCAATAATATCAGAAAATTGTTTAACAACTACTTTATCCATTTCATTAATTGATTCTAATATTTTTGATTGACTTTCGTTAAACTCTGTTAAACTACTTTCAAAATTATCATATTTTATTTTCTCATTTTTATATTCTTCAATTGCATCAATATTAATGTTACCAATACTATCAAGTTCTTTTCTTAAAGTATTAACTTCTAATTCTATTTCATTTAAATTTTCAAGGTTTGTTAAAAACTCCCCTAGGGCATGTTCTTCAGTCATATTATAATCAACTGCTAAGCGATTAATATAATTTTCAAGTTTTACTTGTTCATTATTAATAATAGTTTTAGCTTCTTCGTTTTCAGCATGTTTACTTGAAAAACGTTCATTTAATTCTAAATGTTCTGATTCTAAAGTACTAGCTGTTTCTTGTAAAGTTTTCTTCACTTTTAAAGCGTTAATATGTTCAATTTTGTTTTTTTCTAAATTAATCTTAATACCACTAATTTTATCAAGCAAATTATTATCTGAATCAGAAAGTTTTCCTATAGTAAAATCTTTACCTGAAAAATGTTTATATTCATTTTTTAGCTTATCATTTGTTGTAATAATATTTTCAATATTTGCATCATATTTAATTTGTAATGTAGTATTTTCAGTTATTTTAGTATGTAGATCATTAATTTCAAGATTATCTTTACTATAGTTTAACTGGTTTAATTGTTGATTTGCTTTACTTATAATAAGATCTAATTTTGTAATACTATTTTTAATTATGGGAATACTATTTGCTTGTTTTACAACATATCCACCACTCATAATACCGCCTGCATTAATAACTTGACCATCTAATGTTATTATTTTGTGTTTATTTTCAATAAACTCACTAATATTAATAGCATTTTCAATAGTATCTACAATTATAACATTACCAAAAAAATAATCTCTAACAGTATCCATATTATCATCACATGCAATAAATTTATTTAATGTTCCCAAGTATCCTTTTTGAGTACCTAAAGCAATTTCATATTCTTGAAAAATAAATCTTGGTTCAATATGAGACAAAGGAACAAAGGTAGCTGTCCCTGCTTTATTTAGTTTTAAAAAGTCAATCATATTTTTAGCAATCTTTTTATCATCAACAATAATATTGTTTTGAAATGATTTAGATGCAAGTCCATATGCTAATAAAAAGTTTTCTTCTGGTTTTAAAATTGCATCAACAACATCATAAACACCATTTTTATTGCGATAAGTTTTTAAAACATTACGAACACCAATTCCTAAATTAGAATTATTTTCTAATTGTTCTTGTAATGATTTCTTTTTAAGTTGTGCTTCAACAATTTTTTGTGTTAAATCATTATTAAAATTAATATCTTTACTATTTTGACTTTGGAGATTGTTTAATTCAAGTTGTAAATTTTCAGTTTCAATATTTAGCTTTTCTAATTTACTACGATAAGTTTTTAATTTTGAGGTATTTTCAATTATATCTTGACTTGTTTTTTCAATAAAACCAACTTTTTTCTTTTCATCAATACCAATATTGGTTCTACTGTTTTTTTGGATATTTTCAATATTTTCAAGATCTCTTTCTAAATTAATTTTTTCAATTTCTAAATCATTAATTTTAGTTTCAACAACATCTAGTTTACTTTTTTCAGTAGTATAATCTAAATTTTTGTTACTTAACGTAGCCTTTAGTTTAACAAGTTCAGAATCAGCTATTTCAATAGTAGTTTTAATATCTTTAGTTTTTTCTTTAATTTCATTTATTTTGTATGCTAAAAAAGAAATTTCAATTCCATCTAACTTTTTTTTAATATTTTGATAACGAATAGCTTTTTCAGATTGTCTTTTTAAAGTGGGCATTCTTTTAGCAAGTTCATCATAAACATCTTTAATTCTGATAATTTTATTGTTAATATCTTCTAAATCTCGCAGAGATTTAACTTTTCTTTTACGATAATTTGCAACTCCAGCCGCCTCTTCAAAAAACTTTCTTCTTTCTTGAGCATTGGTTTCAATAAAGTTATTAATCGTTCCTTGTCCAATAATACCTAGTGTATTTTTGCCAAGACCAGTGTCTGCTATAATATCATGTACATCTCGTAAACGACATCTTTCTTTATTTACATAGTATTCATTTTCACCAGAATCACGATAAACTCTTCTTTTAATCTCTACTTCTGAAAATTCACTTTTAAGTAATTTATCACTATTGTCAAAAAGTAATGTTACTTCAGCCATATTAACTGCATCACGATCATCTGAACCTGAAAAAATAACATCATTAGAATTTTTACTTCTAAGTGACTTAAATGATTGTTCTCCTAATACTCATTTAATGGCATCATTAATATTAGATTTACCACTACCATTTGGACCAATAACACCAGTTAATCCTTGGTGAAATTTAATTATTGTTGGAATTCCAAACGATTTAAAACCGATTGCTTTAATTTGTTTAAGATACATTATTTACTTATTTTATCTTATTTACTATTAATTTCTTCTATTTTTTTAATAATTTTATCTATTTTAAACTCATTAATTTTATTTTTTATTTTATTAATATAAATATCAAATATACTATTCTTAATTACTCTTAGTTTATCAGCGCTTTCACTAATCTTAGTAATTTCCGTATTCATTTCATCAGACTTTTTAGCTAACATATCAAAATTTTTCATAAACGCTTTATCTTTCATTGTTTCAAATTCATCTCTTAAATCTTGCTTATTTTTTAAATTAATATTCAGTCTATTAATCTTAATATTTTTATTAATTATTTGTTCTAACAAAGTAATAAAACTAATTAAAGCAAATGGTCTAACTAGATACATATCTGAATATCCTTTTATAGTTCTTATTTCAAAAATATCTTTGGGTTCAAGTTCAGAAACTAAAAGACCATAAGATAAATCTGTTTTAGCAAACTTCTCCTTATTTTTATTTAATGTTTCAAATTTATGAGAATTTTTTCCTTTTCCGCTTGGTAATTGATTTTTATTTTCAATAACTATTATGCCTTTTGTAGACTTCGTTTTTTCATCAATAAACCTAACAATTATGTCTGGTTTACTGCCGGCAATCGGTATAGGTTCTTTATTTATTATTACAGTATTTGTATTACCATAAACCTTATTTAGTTCATTATAAACTCAATTAGTAAGTTCTGTACCAATAACAGCAGAATTATGATTAGTGTTAGATATTTCCTTTTCTAAAATTTGGTTTTTAGTAATAAGTATTTCTAATTTTTCATTAAGAACATTATTAAAATCCTTACTGTTTATATATTCATTAATTATGTGTACTTTGTTTTCTTCATATTGTGATAAGTTATTTATTATTGTTTCATTTAAACTTTTTATTTTTTCTGAACTACTCAAGAGTTTTATATAATCTGTATCAGTGGCTTTAAATTTATTTATTGCATTAGATTCGATTTCTCGTCCAAAATCTTCATAATATTTACTCTTAATTTCTTTTTCTTTTAATGAAATATTTTTTTCTAAATCTAAAAAATCAATTTCATTTACTTTTTTTAGACAAATATAATCACCTTTACTAGCGTCATCCCTTAAGGTAAATTCAAGTTTTTCAACATCTTTAATACCTATTTTTATTTCTTTTGCCATTTTAATTCCTATATAATATATAAATGAAATATTCTATTATTTATAGAATAATACATCATTTAAATTATAATTTAAATAGATAATATTTAATATATATTTTAAAAAATAAAATAATATATAATTTAAATTAAGTAAATTATTTTATTTTTTTTATAATATAATAAATAATAATTGAGGAAAAAGAATGGAAAAAAAATTAGGAATTAAAATATTATTAGGAATTATAGCTTTAGGAGTTGTATCAGGAGCGGTTGCTGGAATTGTTATAGCGACTAAAACTACTACCTCTAAACTAAAAAATACTGCTGCACATCATCAAATGATAAATAATGATGTTGTTAACTTTATTCACAATAATAAATGATCAACTGATAAAGATGCTACAAAAGGTATAAATATTGGTACAGTGCCAAATGACTCTACTACTAATAAAGGTGTAGTGTTAGTTAAAAGTGGTTCAACTTTTGATTGAACAGTAAAAATATTATCAACAAATACATCGACAACATATACAACAATTAGTTTGGGGGATCCCAAAGATGAACCTTCTCTTAAAAATGTACTTAAAGATTCTAAAACATGAACTAAAGATAAAGATAAATCATTATATCCTTGAGCGTTAACTCCTTATCTTGAAAATAATGCTAGTAGTCATCAAATGATTAATAGCGATGTTGTAAGTTATATTTTAGGTCATCAGTGATATACAAAAAATGATTGAAAAACTAAAATTAGTATTGCAACTACTCCAAACAAAAACAATGATAATGCTGGTATTAAATGAGTAACAACAGGAATTGCTTATCATTGAAAAATTGATATTTTAACTAGAACTGGTGGTACTTGAAAGCAACACGGAATCCTAAATCTAGGTAATCCAAAAACTGAAAAAGATTTGATAGCAAATATTGGTAATAAAAATATTTGAAATACTTCTTCATTATATGCAGCCGACCTTCCATATTTACCCAATAATGCATCGACAAGAATCTTAATAAATAAAGATGTTGTTAATTGAATATATGATAATCTATGATATAGTGATGCAAATCATAAAAATGCAATTCCAATTGGTACTACACCAGATTTAAATGATGATAATGCTGGTGTTTCATTAGTTACTAATTCAAATGGTGCTGTTAGTTGACAAGTTAAAATTTTAACTGGAGCTGGTGATAGTTGAAAGCAATATGCAACTTTAAATTTAGGTAATCCTAAAAATCAACAAGATTTAATAACAACTATTAAAGATACTAAAACTTGAACTAATCAAGCGGAACCAGGAAAGAGTTTATACAATATACATGATTTAAATGTACCAATAGTTAAAGACTATATGGTTAAATTTTTAAAAGACTATGATTCTTGAACTTGAACATTAAATGGTGATCCAGGAGTTTGACATTTTGAATTTGCAGATGTACCAAGTATTAACGTTAAAGGTGGTGTAACTTATCTCGGAAGTGGAAAGTATGGGGTATATCTTAATCCTATTGATGATCAAGGAAATAAAAAGGAACTAGTACCTCTTACTTTGTCTTGATCAACAATAAAAGATTTAAAATATAAACCTATTATTAATCAAATTAAAAATCATTATTATATACCTAATCATTCATTAACTAAAAAATAATAAATTAGGAAAAATGCAAAACAAAAAAATAAAAAACAAACTAATAATTAAAATTATGTTAGGAATTGTGACTTTAGGAGTTGTATCAGGAGCGATTACTGGGGTTGTTATAGCTACTAAAAAATCTCATATTACTCCCAAAATAAAAGATACTTTAGCAAACCATCAAATGATAAATAAAGATATTGTTAATTGAATTTACGATAATCTATGATATAGTGATGCAGATCATAAAAATGCAATTCCAATTGGTACTACACCAGATTCTAATAGTGATAATGCTGGTGTTTCATTAGTTACTAATTCAAATGGCGCTGTTAGTTGACAAGTTAAAATTTTAACTGGAACTGGTAGTATGTGAACTCAATATACAATTTTAAACTTAGGTAATCCTCAAGATGAAAAGAATTTAATAACAAAAATTCAAAATACTGATACTTGAACTAAACAAGCTCAATCAGGAAAAAATTTATATCCTATCCATGATTTAAGTGTAGTAATAGTTAAAAATTATTTCATTAAATTTATCAATGATTATCCTGAATGAAAGCTTGATAGTGATTCTACTTCAACTTATAAATTTGTTTTTGATAGTTATAACGGCGGTGTGGCTCGCGATAATTTATTTTATAATATATATCTTAAAGCTATCGCTGTTAAAGATGAAAATAAAAAAGCAGATGTAATTATAAGTCTTAAATGATCAACAGTAAAAAATTTAAATTATTCTAGTATTTTTGATTTTTTAAAAAACCAATATCATTATATGCCAATAGCGCATCACTAAATCAATATTATTAGTAAAAATATAGTGTTAATTAATATTAGAAAAGTTCAACATCTATTTATTTAAATTTATTATAATAATTATGATTTATGTTATAATTAAAAAATATAATTACTTTTTAATTTTTATATAAATTATAATTATTATATAATATAAAAATGGTAAATAATGAAAAAGAAATTAAATAAAAGTAAACTAGCTATTATAATCTTAGTAATAGTTATGTTTGTGGGAGTTATATCAACATTAATTGTTGTAGTAGGTAAATCAGTGGGAGGAAATAATCCTATTTATGATCCGCACTTAAAAAATACTTCTCAAACTCATGAAATGATAAATAAAGATGTTCAAGACTTTATTGAAATAAATTATTGAACAACTGATAAAGAAGGTAAAACACCAATAGGACTTTCTACTGCACCACAAAATTATAGTAGTAAATATGGAGTAGTATTGCATCAAGATGGTTCATTTTTTAGTTGAAAAGTTAAAATATTATTAAAAGATACATTAAAGATATATAAAATTATAAATTTAGGTGATCCAAAAAATGAAAATAAACTTAAAGATATAATAAAAACTCCTAAAACCTGAAATCAAGATAAAGATAAACAATTATATTTATGACCCCAAACACCTTATTTAGATAATAATAATATAACTCGAGAATTAATTAATAAAGATGCTATGAATTATATTAACAATCATGAATGATATACAAGTTCTGATTGAAAAGCTAAAACTACAATTGAAACTGTTCCAAATAGAGATAATAATAATGCAGGTGTTAAATGAATTACAGACGGAATACATGCTTATTGAACTATTGATATTATAATCGATATTACAACTCCAGGTGGTGGTAAAGATCCACTTTATGATCTAAATTTAGCTAACCCAAAAAATGAAGATGAGTTAACACAAATAATTCAAAATAGAAAAATTTGAGAAGCAATTTCATTATATGCTACTGATTTTTCACATCTTCTTAATACAGCAGGTACAAAAACCTTAATAAATGACGAAGTTGTTCATTGACTACATGGTAATCTTTGATATCATGATGAAGATCGAAGGGTACCAATTTCACTTGATACTATTGGTAATTACTATCATAACCATGATGGTGTTGATTTAGTAATTAATTCAGATAGTACTTTAAGTTGAAAAATTGTAATTTTATATTTATGTGGTAACACATGAGTTACTTTTACAACTTTAGACCTAGGTAATCCTAAAAACAAAAATGAATTAATAGCAAAAATTCAAAACTCTAATACCTGACAAAGGCAAACTCCTCCAAATAGGGATTTATATGCTATACATTATGTAACTACAATAATTATCGTAGAATTTTATAATAAACTTATGGTCAAATATTTAATTTGAACAAGACCTGGTGAACCAGAACTTTATAAATTAGCTTTACTTCCTCAAAAAAATGCCCCTTATGGTATAATCCGTAATGGTTATGTTTTCACTCTTTATATTTTGCCTTATAATATTAAAACTGGTGCTAAAAGACCAGTTGCTACTATAGAACTTACCTGAAAAACAGTATTTGATATAAACGAGAGTGACATTATTAACGCTATGTATAAGGGGTATCTATATTTGCCAAATAATTAAAATATAATTTAAAAACTACTGATAATGAATATAAACCATGATAACCAACACTTAATTAAAAAATCATTATAACTTTATAATTTGTTATAATAAAAATTATAAAAGGGAAAAATAAAGATGATTAAAATAAAAACTAAATTAAGTAATATTAATAAAAAATTAAATATACTTACAAAACTTGAAGAAGAAAAAAGTTTAAGAAACAAACATATTCGCATTATATGTGGAATAATATTTCTTTTAATATTAGCTGCAATAATAACGGGTTTATCAATATTATATATTAATAAAAATAATAATGCTGATATACAAACAAAACAACATATTGTTAAAGAAGTAAACACCTTAAATAATTATGAATATAATAATCCACAACATGGTTTAACAAAATTAAGTAATATTGCTTCTCAAATATTAAATTTAATTCAAACTCAAATTGGTGATGCATATAATGGTATAAGTGTTCACGCTCAAACTATTAAATTTGAAGATATTACAGAATTAAATATAAGTGAAACAATAAATAATAATATTCAAACATACTATTTAAATATTTATAATTTTGTTGGTAATATAGTAAAAGATAGTCAAAGTGGTTCATATACTGATTCTTCACCAATTTATTCTGGTACAGTACATGTTACAATCGCTAAACAACCAAGCGCTTCTCTTATGGTTGAAGAAGTTTCCAATTGAAATACTCATGAAATTGCTCAAATCGTTAATTTAATTCAATCTATTGGTTTAAATGCTCCAGATCCTCTAAAACCAACACGATCATTAGCTAGTAATCCTTTCATTAAAGATTTTATTAATAGTGTTAAAAGTAATCTTCATTTAAAACTTTCTATTGCTGGTAATATTACAGGATTAATATTTAAACCATTAACTTATAGTGATATAACTCCTCCAGTTGATAAAACAAGTGGTTCATATAACTTTTCATTAGAAAACCTTATTATTGTTGTTACATCATCTGATAAAAAAGTTAAATATGTTAGTGTTGGAACACAAAAAGTTATTGCTTCAGTTGATGATAATGCAAAACAAACTATTCTTAGTGGTAAACTAAATGTTACTCAAGATAATGTATCTGAAGCAAATACTTTTATAGAAGATTATATTATAAAAACAACGGATGGTACACGTCTAAACTTTCTTTCATTATATACAAAAGATGAATATTTGGAATTAAATAAACTACAAAAATCACTAGTTGATGTAATAACTGCATCAGCTGGAGCTTTTTCGTTTACTAGTCAAACCCCAAGCCAAATTACTTGTAAATCTATAAGTTTTTCACCTCCATTACAAAAAAATACTTATTTTGATGTTAATTTTTTAATAAATGGTCTTGTTATAAAATATGATAATAATAAGCAATATAAAGCATTTACTAATGACAATATCTATTTGAAATTTAACAATATCCATTTAGATCCAAATACCATGAACTTTACAAATTCAACTAATAATACTTTTATGTCATCAGTTGTTAATTTAATTGCAAATAAATCACTTGTTTGAAAAATTGCTTAACATATAAATTAAAAAAATATAATTAATATTTATGTAATTAATATATTTTAAAAAATGCTATAATTACATATATGAATAATAAAATAATAATAGTGATTTCAATATCTATTATAAGTATTATAGCTATTGGTGGTATTATATCGTAAATGACATATCCAAATATTACATCAGCGAAAACAGCATCAAAAAATTATTTTAAAATTAATAGTATAAAAGATTTTGAATATGGTACAACTGCTTATGGTTGAAATTATAATAAAAGTAATAAAATTCACGACAGTATTTTTAATCAGAAAATCATTCATAATACAGGTATTTCAACTTTTACTATTAGACATTCATCTTTAAAAAAATTGAAAGGAAAATCTATTTCACTTATTTGTGGTACTAAGAATGCATATGATCTTTGAATGTCTTATTAAACTACAATATGAATAAATAAAAAATAGGATATATAGGGAAATAAATGACAAAAAAAGTAAAAATAATAGCAGGAGTATCTGCTGCAAGTATAATAACTATTGGGGGTGTTGTGACAGGGGTTTTTATTAGTTTAGCCGATGCTAAATCTTTTAAAATTAATAATGTAAAGAACTTTATAGTGTGAAACTTAGGACCTGAGCAATGAATTAATAAAAATAAAGAAAACAAAATTCCTAATGTTGTTTTTCCAAGTGGTAATGAAAAGGAAAGAAAGATTCATGTTGCTGGCAAATTAGAATTAAAATATACAAAATCTCAAGATGAAAAAGCAGACCGTAATATTGTTGCAGAATTTAATTTTGATAGTGATTTTATTATAAAAAATAATAATATCAATATACCCCATAATAAAATCATGAATGATAGGGGATTACTAAGAATTACTTCTTTAAAAAAAGATGTTCTACTTGAATTTATGGTAATTGGATCACTTGATGAAAAAGATATTATACTTGGTTGTGAAAATACAGGTACTACACAAGATTACGCAACAATTTATTGATCTACTCTTACATCATTACAATTTATTTTTACATATTAATTTTTATAAAGTAACTAGATAATCTAATGTTTTAAAAAAATTGTAATTATAGTATTATAATTACTATAAAATATTAAGGGTGAAATAAATTAAAGCTTAATAATTATGAAAAAATACTTATTTACAATTACAAAAAATTATATTAATCATAAACAATTAATTAATAACCTAAATCAATTACAATATAATGATCAAAATACTCATTACGAAATAAGAACTTTTGATAATACTTTATTAGAGTTAAAACTTATTGAAAAAAAGGACCTTAATAATTATGATCAGATTGTTATTATTAATAGTGATGGAATATTTCCCTTCATGTATCTTAGTAAAATTAACAAAATAGTAGCTGCTTCACTTTATGATGAAAACTCAGCTTATATGGCTTCCTTTCATAATAATGCTAAAATAATGTGTAGTGGGTATGAAGTTTGCTCTATAGAGCTTCTAACGAGCATAATAAAGGTATTTTTAAATACTAAGTTTGAAGGCGGAAGACATTTAGCAAGAATTGATATGTTAAATGAAATGTTAGAAGGTAATTAATGAAAATTGCAATTGGATGTGATCATGCCGCTTTTTGTTTTAAAGAGCAATTAATTAAAAACTTAAAAGATCAAGGTCATACAGTTATTGATTGTGGATGTTATGGTAAATCTTCTACACATTACCCAATCTTTGGAAGAGCAACAGCATTATGTATTGCCAAAAAGAAAGCTGATATCGGCGTTGTACTTTGTGGTACGGGTATCGGTATTTCAAATAGTGCAAATAAGGTAAAGGGAATAAGAGCTGCTTTAGTTACTGATATTTATGGTGCTATTATAGCTAAGCAAAAATATAATGTAAACATTATTGCATGTGGGGCGAGGATTTTAAAAATAAGTTTAATTATCGATATTGTTAATGAATTTATTAATGCTAAATATATTGGTAAAAATGATAATTTAATTTTTGAACTTGATCAAAAAATTCTCCATCTAAATGATAGTGAAAACTTATTTAATAAAATAATTAAAAAATGAGAAAAAGGTGACTATACAAATCATAAAAATCAACCTAAAATAGAATTATCAAAAAAATAATTAATAACTATATATAGTTATGTATTATTATATACATACTTAAAGTGTTGTTTAAAAATTCGTTTTTTTCGGTTCTTCCTTTGGCCTACATAGTATTTCTTTTTTGTAGTATTACTAATTATATATACCTTTTTTAAAATCTAAATGATTATTTGAATAGTTAACCGCTTCTCTTAAATTAATTCATCCATCTTCGCTTTCTTTATGGGTTTTGGATTTATATTTTCTTCAAAAGCAGATATTTCTAAATATAATTTTTTATTAGCATTCTCAATATCCTCTTTGTGTTTAGTATTTTTTGATCTATTTTTTCAATTTAGTTTTTTATTTTCTAATGCTTTCTTTTTTGATAAATAATTTATTAAAAAAGAAAGTAAAAGTGTAGGAATAGCAAATAACAATCTTCATCAAAATGAACTAGAGATTTCAGGATAATTAGTTCTTAAAAGTTTTGGTCTATATTTTAAGGTTTCATAGTATTTTATTAACTTAATATTTTCAGAAATTTTAATATTATATGATTCAATTTTTATATCATTTTCTAACCAAATTGGCTTTGACCAATTTCATTAATTATTTTAATTAATATTTATTTTGATAAATCTAATTTTCTAATCTGTTCATTAACAAATAATGTTGGATTTATGTTTTTACTAATCCTTTTTATAAGTTTTTCTCTTACTGAATAATCTCATAAATTGGTTTTTTTCACAATTATGTATTTTGTAATTTTAGGTTTTCTAGTTTTAAGTTTTATAATAACTTCAAGATAATTTATTTCTGAGTTATATGTTAACAAATCTATAAAAAAAGTTTTAACCACTTTCATATCAACTCGTTCATTATTAATAAATTCATTATAGTTATTATATGATGAACTTCTATTAAAATTATTAAACATTGTATTTATATCTATAGTTAAATATTATAAATAAAAAAATACTCAATTTTAGTATTCTTATTTATATTTATATAATATAAATAACTATATAATTATTCTTTATAAAATAAATATTTTAATTAATATTTAAAATTAAAAAGTAATGATTTAATTACAGATTTATACATAATTGCTTTACTAAAGTATAATTTTCTTATCTTTATTTGTACTATTTAAATAAAGATTAACTTCTACATCTAGATTATCTAGTGTTTTCTATAATAATTAAAATGGTTTTATAAAATTATAAAATATTTATTTTAGTCATTATGTTAATATATTATTTTCAATATTAAAACTATTAAATTATTAATATTTAAAATCAAGAAATAATGTATCAATTGTTAATTATAAAATTATTACCTTATTATTTTAATTATTCGGAATATTGTTTTGTATTGCTATGATAACTCCAGTTATAATACTACTAAACATTAATATAACTGCAAAAAATATTTCTATTATTATCTTTGCTTTTTTGAAATTTATTTTCATATATTTTAATATACATTTTTTATATATTTATAAAAACTTTTGTAAAACATAGTATATTCGATTTACATCCGATCTCTTTTAGATATTAAAATATGTTATTTATAAATTTAACACTAATATTTTTACTTACAATCTAAATAAAAATAGTATTTCTACTTATTTTCTCAATATTTATATATAAATAATTAATATAAAATAGTAAGATTTATTGAACTAAGTGTATATATTGGTTGATTCGCACTCATTTGTAAATTAAAATGTTTATCACTAGCGGTACTAGCAGTACTAGGGACATAAGTTACACTAAAGGTAGTTGTTTCTTTATTGTCTTCTTTAGATCCAATTGTTACATCCCCCTGTTTTCAAGCAGGTTTTGAATATAAATTTATAGTAAGATCATTATTAAAAGTAAAATTTAAATTTTTATCAGTTGCGTTGAATATTATATCGCCCTTAATTTTAACTTTCGTTTGATCAAAAATACCAACAGGAATTTCATTATTTTTATATTCTCAAGCATTATTTATATTTTCGATTTGTGCAAATTTTTCTCTATTATCAATTTTAAATTGTTTCTGTTCGGCTGGTGGAGTAGATTTTTTTCCACTATTTGATACAGCAATACCTATTCCCACAATTATAGCTATTAATACTACACCTACAACAGATATACCTGTTATTTTCTTTTGTTTTATTGTCATTTTTATTTTCCTTTATATTTAATATTAATTTTATTATAATACTTTCCTTTTCTTTTCTTTTATTTTTTATATTAATAAATTGAGTTAAACTAAGGTAAATTTTAACCTCGTCATTCGTTATAGGATTAATTATAATATTACCTATTTTAATATTACCTATTTTAGCTGAAGATATTTTCGAGATAGAAATATCATTGTTAACTTTAAATTTTGCAACAGTACTTGTATTCGTAACTGAAATTATAGATGATGAATAAGTTAAATCCATATTACCAATAACATGAATTAAGCTATTGTTAAAAATATTATCAGGAATTTTATCGTCTTGTTTATAACTTCGATTTCCATCTCCTGTTCGTGATACTTCTAATTCACCTGAATTATGAATTATAAAAGTATTCTTATATGATGGTGAACCTAGTACTATTAACAATATAATTATGATAATTGTTAATATACTAAGATAGATATTCCTATTATTAATTTTGCCTCTTTTATCATTATTTCAAGAAGATTTTTTCACTAGATTCTTTTTTAATATAGCTATTTTTTAATTATTATATAAATATATTTACTAAATAGTTTTACCAATAGTTATTGGCTTAAAATAATAAATAATAATTTATTATCTATTATTAATTAAAATTATATTAAATTAAATAATTAATTTTCAATTCTCTTTATGATTTCAATTCCATAATCAATTAAATAATTAACACAATCCTTATATTGTTGTTGTGTGCAATGCTCTTCTCCTCCAGAATCAATCGCAACAACTATTGTTCCAGTCATAATTTTATAATATTGTCCCATAACAAAGAGCATTGAAGCTTCCATTTCAGAGGCTACAACTCCATATGAAACCAATTTTTCTTTAAACTTTTTATTTTCTACTTTATTTGGACCATAGCCAAATTCTCTTGCATAAAGACTTGCTTTGGTATGAATAATACCTGAATAAACATTTTTTATATTTAATTCTTTTGCAGTATAAAATGCTGTTTTAATTAGATTATAATTTGCTATTGCAGGAAATTGAATCGGCACATAATGTAACGAAGAGGTTTCATCTCTAACTGCTCCCGTTCCAATAAAAATATCTCCTATTTTAGCTTCTGGTTGTAAACCACCAGCAGTACCAACCCTTAATATTACAGTTACTCCTAAATGAATTAGTTCAGTAACAATAATTTCAACACTTGGTGTTCCCATACCACTAGAAACACTAGCGATATCAATTTTTTTACCATTGTATATAACATATCCAATATACATTGTATGTCCTCTTTGAGATACTAAAGTCTTAGTTACTTTATCAAATTTACTGCTAATACTTTTAGCTCTATCTGGTGATCCAGGTAAAAGTACATATACTCCTTTTCCACCGTTTCCTTTGACATCTTCTTGTGTGGCTGTTATATGTAATGCTTTAAAATCTTTATCTACCATTTTTTTCCTTTTACTTATTTAGTATAATGCTATATTTAAGTAAATATTAATAATATTTAAAACCTAAATATAACGAACCAAGTGTAAATTTATATTTATTTGAACTCTCTTTATAGGTTTCACAAAATAATGGGATCTCTTTTTTATTATGTATTTCACTTATATCTAATTCAATTACTATATAACCAGCTTTTTTTCAGTTCTTATAATTAAACAAATATTTAAGATCATCATAATAATAAATTTAACGAAGTAATTGTAGTTTTTTCGTGAGGACCGTCGTTATTTGGACCAGTATTAGAAAATATTAATGCTGCATATATACCATCTTTTACATTAGGAGTATAATTAACTCTAAAGAGAAGTAAAAAATCAGGATAATCTCTATTTAGACTCTCTATCTCACTTCATTTTCATCCATCGGATACCATATTAACACTTTTATTAAAAGCAAAATTTACTGGTATAAAATTATCTCCTTCTAGCTTAGTTTGATAAGATAATTTTACACCACCAACAATATTAAAACCTTTTGCTTGAAATAAATTCAAAGGAATATAATTGGTATATTCTCACACATTACTCATTGAATTGGTAACCTGTTTAAACTTTGCTGTCCTATTAAATACAAAAGACTTCTGGACTTCATTTAATTTTGATACTATAAAGAAAGATGTTCCTGTAATAGCACCTATCACCACTATTCCTATAGCGCTGATACCTATTACTTTTTTGTTAATTTTTTTTTTCATTAATTTCCTTAAAATTTATTATAGTTTATTTTATAAAATAAATTTTTTAATTAATATTTAATCGTAAGATCTAATAATCTAAGTATAAATGCATATTGTGTCGTATAAGGTAAAATATTTTTATTATTTATACAAGCAAAATCAATTATTTTAAAATTAGGTATAACAGGTTTATCATTTACGGATTCAAGTTTTTCTATACCAAAAGATAAAAATATATCCTTATTATTACTAGATAAAACATTTTTTAGACCTACTTTCCCTTTTAATGTTCCACCGTTGGGGTTGCTTTGTGATACATTATCTATACTAATTTTATCATTAAAAGTAAATTTTGCATCAGTATCTGGTTTTCCTTCAGATGATTTTGTATAATTAATATCCACATTCCCTATAATATTAATACTTTTCTTTTTAAAAATATCATTGGGAATTTCATTACTACTTGTAGCATATCCTAAATAAGTTGGTCGTTTTTCTGGAGCACCTTTGAATTTAGAAATATCACTATTATTAAGTATAAAAATCTTAGGTTGAGGTTTTAAACCAATAACTATACCTATAATAGTACCTATTATTAATACAAAAACAATAAATACTCCTAACGCTATTACTATTTTTGTTTTTAATTCATTTTTCATTTTTATCTTTTTTATATATTATATAATGTTTTCTATAGACACTATCTAATATTTAATAATTAAGATCTAAATGAATTAAGTTTAGATTCATATACAGGAAAAATATCATTAACACATTTATCTTTAAGTCTACAAACAAGTCAAATAACTTTATTCCGTCCCATAGTATTGATACTAAATTCAATACTTACGTTGTTTTCTTTATTGATAGAGTGAACTATTATAATACCGCTTCTATCTTCACCTTCATCTTTATTCATAATAATATCACCATTAAAAGTGAATTTTGCATTTTTATCTATATTTTCTAAAGCGGGAGATGTATATTGTAAATCAACATTTCCTATAATATGTACTTTACTTTTTTTAAAGATGTCATTAGGAATTATTTTACTGTCTATATATGTTCACATATGTCCTTTAGGAGCACTAGTTGTAAATTTATTTATACCTCCCCCCCCCCCTTTTTTTTTCTCTCTCCTTAACTGAAAAGGTATAGAGAGATAAAGCAACATATACTATTCCTTTAATTACACCTCCTATTATTAATACAGAAGCAATAGGAGTTACTGTTATTATTTTTACTTGTATACTAGATATTATATAAATAACTAAGTAATTATTTTTCTATATAAATAGTATTAATTAATATTTAATAACAAAATTTATTGTAGGAATTGAAAATCCATAAAATTCTGAAATAGAATCATTTCCTATGGTTTTAGTTCCACAGGAAAGTTCAATGACTTTTGATATGGTGTTATCCTTCTTATCAGTACTCTCATCTCTTTCAACATTAACACTAATATATATATCCTTTCTTTCTTCAGAAGGGAAAAGTTTATTAAAATTTTTTGTGTCTAAAATATGGTTTTGTTCCTTCGTTAAATTAACTTTAGAATCAAAAATAAATTTTGCCTTAGTTGTTTTATTTTTTATAAAATTTAAATCAATTTCACCTGTAAATTTAATATCGTTTTTTTTAAAAATATCCTCAGGTATTTTTAAAACACTGTTAATTAATATTTTACTTTTACTACTCATAGGTTTAAAGTCATCTTGTTTGGTAACTGAAAAACTTTTATATTTGCGTCCTGGGTTATTATCGTGTGGATCTTTATTTCAAGGTTTTAAATAAATAACTACTCCAACACCAGCTCCTAATATTAATATAGAAACAATAGATATCATTATTATTTTTGCTTTTTTTATCATTTTTTTCCTTATGTATTATATATTATATATTATTTAAAAAAATATATCATTATTATATTTCTAATATAAATAACTAGAAAATTGTTTTTACATAAGTAAAGTTAATTAATATTTAATAGTAAGATCTAATAATTTAAGTATTGATGGATAAATATCACTATTTTCAAGATCTTTACTATTTAAACAAACTAAATAAATATATTTTTTATTAATTTCTGAAGATTTATTATTTATATAAGAAACTATTTTACCTATTCCAAAATAAATAAATAAATCCTTATTATTAGTAGATAGAACAAATATTTTGTTTGATGCTTCTTTAGTTTCTGGAGTATTACCATATATAATAATTTTATTATTAAAGATAAATCTTGCATCAACATTTAAATCTTTTTCAGATGATTTTTTATAATTAATATCCATGTCGCCGTAATATTAATACTATTTTTATTAAAAAATACTATCGGGAATTGGATTGTTTTATGAAGCATATGATCACATAAATACTTCCTCTGGATTTTTTCTTGAATCACCATTTATAAAATATTTAGTTTTATCAATTAAAAAAGTTTTATATTTTACGGCAGGTTGTTGTGTCCCAATAACTATCCCCATAATAGATGCAATTCCTATTATACCTACAAGAGATATTCCTGTTATTATTTTTACTTTTTTTGTCATATTTTTAATAAAATCTAAATAATTATCTTATTGTTATTTTTACAAATAGTATTATTTACTTATATTTAAAATTAAGTTTTAATGAGTTAAATGCAGATTTAAAGAAAATTTTCGGATTATTTTCAGTGCTTATGCATGATATTATTATATTTTTATCTACTTCTTCTTCATATTGATATCTAGATATATTAATATCAATTTTAATCTTATTATCTATAGAAGGTCATTTTAACTCTCCTGCTCCGACGACTTCTCCCCCGTATATATCAATTTCAGCATTATCAAAAGTAAACTTTGCATTAGTATTTAGTGGATCAGTAGGAGATTTTATTGTGTATCATAAATCTATACTACCTGTAAGATAAATTTTATTCTTATCATTGATAATTTTAAAAAAATCATCAGGAATTTTGCTGGTTTCTTTATAAACTCAATCAAAGTTAGTATCAAAATCATCTGCTTTCTTAAATTCATGTCAACTTTTAATTTGAAAACTTTTATATTTAGATGGGTTATTGTTGCTATTTAGAGTACCAATAACTACACCTATAATAGCAGTAATTACTATTACACCTATAACAGATGTTCCTGCTATTATTTTTGCTTTTTTTGTCATATTTTTTAATATATTTACTTTTGTCACACAATTATTTAGTGTATTTTGTTTACTTATATTTTTTTTATTTAGAGGGAGGGGGGTATTTATAATCTTTTTCATATATTAATTATACCATTTTTCTAAAAATAAATAAATATAATTATATTTAAAAAATATTCTAATAGAGCATTTTATTATACATTTACACAATATAAATAACTAGATAATTATTTTTCTATAAAAATATATATTAATTAATATTTAATGGTAAGATTTAATATTTCGGGTTTAGAATAATAGGATATAGCGGGAGAACCGACAGTAGGGTCTATTTTATTTATACACGCTAAATCAATTTTTTTGGTGATGTTTTTTTTACTAGAAATTTCTTTACGTATCAAAAAAGCAAAAAATATTTTTTTATTATCAGATGGAACAACTTTTAAACCTTCTTTAGTTAATTTATTTATCGGATCATTAATTATATTAACATTATCATTGAGGGTAAATTTTACTTTAGTATATGGTGAATTATATGAAGTTCTATACTTAAAATCCGCTTTGCCTATAATGTGAAAACTTGTTTTATTAAATATATCATTCGGAATACTATCATCTTGTGGAAAATATTCCCACGTTGTTGGTTTTTTTTCTGGAATAGGTAAAAATTTATTGGGAACTTTAAAACTTTTATATTTAGATGGGTTATTATTGCTATTTAGAGTACCAATAACTACACCTATAATAGCAGTAATTACTATTACACCTATAACAGATGTTCCTGCTATTATTTTTGCTTTTTTTGTCATTTTTATCCTTATAAATATAATTATATTATTTTTTCATAAAAATATACATTAATTAATATTTAACTATAAGGTTTAATATTTTATGTGTAGATGTGTAAGTAGTTAAGGAATTAGGATCTTTATTTGGTACACAAGCAAATGCTATTTTGTTTTTCATTATCTCCTGCGATATCATTATTTGTTGAAAAAAATTCATTACTTATATAAAAATCAATAAATATATTCTTATCATTATTAGATTAAAGATACACCTCAAATATTTTTCTTCAGTAGTATCATCGTTAGATATAATAATTTTTTCTTTAAAAGTAAATTTTGCATCAGTATCTGGTATTTCAGAATCTGATTTTATATAATTAATTTCCACGCTCCCTGTACTATCAATACTTTTCCTATTAAAAATATTAGTAAGAACTTCATTATCTCGTATATTATATATTCATAAATATGTTTTGCCACCTGGATTATCGCTTTTAATTTTATCTTTATTATTAATTTTAAAAGTTTTAGGTTCAAATGGTATATCTGATCCACCTTTAGGATATATGGATAGTACTAATAACTGCTTCTGTAATAGCAGCAAACACTATTACAACTATAACAGATGTTCCAGCTATTATTTTTGCTTTTTTGTTATTTTTTCCTCTATATATAAGTATATATTATTTAAAAAACATATTTAATAACTTTTGAAAATAATTTATTAGTTAAAAGAAATGTGATATGAATTAATTATATATACTTATAAATGTTTATTTTTATATTTAGATATAAAAAATTACTCTTTTTAATATTCCTTATTATTACATTTACTTATCTAAATAATTAGATATATATTTCTAAAAAATAAATATTAATTAATATTTAAGAACAAGACTATATGTAGTAAGTGAAGATTGATAACCTTTAAGCTCATCTCCATCTTTAGTTCCGCAAGAAAGTGAAACAGTTTTTTCGTTTACTATGCTAGTTATAACAAACCCAATAAATAGCTTTTTATCTTTATCAGACTGAACAAATATATTACCACCTGCTGCTCCAAGACTTCCAGTTATTTCAACCTTACTATTAAAATTAAATTTTGCTGGTTTATCTAAAGTTGCATTAGAAGTAGAAGAAGGTGTATATTTTAAATCTACTCTTCCTGTAATAGAAATGCTCCTTTGTTTAAAAATGCCATCAGGTAGTATTTTAGTATCTTTTGATTCTCATACTACTCCACCACCTATTTTATCTATAAATTTTACTGTTTTATTATCTATAGTAAAAGTAAATTTATTATTTTGTTGGCCTGTAACAGCTACCGCTATAATTAATCCAATTGCTAATATAGAAACAATCGATACTCCTGTTATTATTTTTACTTTTTTTGTCATTTTTTTCCTTATATTTTAAGTATAATACTTTATTATTATAATATTTATTTAATATTCTAAGCTTAAGAAATAATAGATTAAATATTACATTACCAGTATTTCCATCTATGCTAATATCAGTATTAAAAATAAATTTTGCACTATTATCAAATTTAACCATTGATGATTTTGTATATGTTAAATCCACATTACCTGTAACATGGATTTCCCGTTTTCAAAAACACTATTAGGAATGTCGTTTTCTTGAGTTATTCCAACAAATTTATCTTTATTTGAAATTATAAAACTATGTTTTCACACTTCTCCTCCGGGGTTGTTCCCCATAATAATTGCTACAATTACATACACCAAGACCACCTAATATTAATATACTTACAACAGATACACCTGTTATTTTTGCTTTTTTGTTATTTTCCTAAATTTATTTATTTTCATTATATCTTTAGTATATATTTTTTAAAATAATATTTTTAAAACATATATAATAGAAACATTATTATTTTAATTTTATTCAAGAGTAAAATTTATTTTATTAATTTTGGATTAGCAAGCTACAATATAAGATTGATCATCATGATCATTATCTCAACAAGAAAACATAAGAAATTTATCATGATTTGTCAAAATATTCATTATAAATAAAATACATAAATTTTTATCTTCTTTAGAATAGATTAATTTAATACCGATTTCTTCATTACTATTTTTAACCATAAAAAAATTATTATTAAAAATAAAATTTACAAAATAATCTAAAATATTTGTACTAGGCAATGTATATTCAAGATTCAAAGTACTTGTAAGATGAATATCTGATTTAATAATACTATCAGAAATTTCATTACCTTTTGTATAAGTTCATAATGTTTTATACTCTGAAACTGTAAAATCGTTTTTCTTAGTAATTGTGTAAGCATTTTCATACTTTGAGGATGAAGAATATTTATTAACTCTTGCACTAACAACTATTCCAGTAATAACACCAACTGCAATTATTCCTATTATTATTTTTATTTTTTCTTTATATTATAATAAAAAATTAATATTTAAAATCAAAAAGTAATGAGTTAAGTGTAGATTTATATGTATCTTTGTCTTCATTTTCACAAAGAAATCAAATAACTTTTTCATTATTAATGCTTCCTAAAGTAATATGAATATTAACTTTTGCATTTTCTTTAGAGGCAACTAATATTTCACCACCACCTGCTAATCAGCAGAATTTACCAAAATTTTAATATCATTATCAAAAGTAAAGCTTGCGGGTTTTCGTGTAGATCCTTTTGTATCTGAATAATTTAAAGATAAACTACCTATTAGGTGGATATTAGTAACCTTAAAAAATTTGTCAGGAATTTTCGCATTTTCTTTATTTAGATTATCATACTTTCATGTGTTTGGATCCAACTTCCTGGCACAAATTTATTTATACCATCAATTTTAAAACTATAATTATACCAATAAAAAAAGCACCTGTTATTTGTTTTTGTTTTTTGATCGCAAAATTAATATTCAAAATTAAGAAATAATGAATCAATTATATTTCTATATATAACTGATTTTTTTTACAAGAAAGCAAAATATATTTTGTTATACCATACTTAGCTATTTTGATATCAACTTGAACATGTTCATTTTTTTTATTAGGTATTACTATTTCACCTTTAGAATTATCAATTGTTGGTCCCATAGGAATATCATTATCAAAAGTAAAACTTGCTGTATTAGGTAGGGGTATTTTAGGATCATTAGATACTGTATATTTAAAACGTAATTTACCTATTAAGTGAATCTTTTTTTGCTTAAAAAGAACTTCAGAAATTGCTGAACTTTTTTTATCATTATATTTTCAAATATATGAATATTGTTGAGCTTCAAAATCTTTTGAATCGTTAATTATAAAACTATAAGGATTATTTTTATAAATAGCATCGCTATTAATTTTAATTAATAAGTCTTTTTTTGCACTAAGTACTGCACCGGTAATTCCGCCGATTAATGATATACATACAATTAATGATACTATTGTTGTTAGTATTTTATTCGTTTAACCATTTTAATTATATTATAATATATAAATTTTACTTATTTAGGGGTAAATGTATATTTACAGTTATGAGCATAACCATCATAAGAATATTCAGCTCAAATATCACTATATGTTTTATCTTTTGTTGGTGTAGACCTTCAATCTAAATAAACCTCTACTGTTCAGTATCTAGTAATACTATCTTCATTTATATAATCAAATCCTGTATATACTTTTCAAACACGACCTGAATTTATAGAAGCATCTACGTGGCTAATCCCTTTTCCGGCATTACCATTATTTTTCGCAATTTCTACTAGTATAGGTTTTGCATTCATTCTACCAATTTTAAATGTTCACTTACCACTATTAATAAATTTTTGAAATAGAATAAGAACATTTTCAAATGTTATTTGTTGATTATAGTTATTTTTTTTTAATTGTGTTTTTATTTCTGATAGCTTAGCAGCTACATCATCTTGATTTTTTCAATCTAATATTATATCAAAAGGAGTAAAACTCATATTTCTTGTTATAAATAATCTACTTTCAGTTAATGTTACAACTCAACTAGAATCATTATTACTTGCAACAGCTTTAATTGAAGCTAATTTATATACATCTTCTTTAGGGTCATTTTCAACTCATCACTTGTCAGCTAAATAATCATTTACATCTTTTATAACTATGCTTTCAATAAGTGGAGCAGTTTCAACATAGCCAGCATTTTTTACAATTGAAATAATATCATTTTTATTTTCATCTGCTTTTTTAAATCATTTTAATAATAATAAAACACTTTTGTTTCCGTCTGTTGTGATACTTGGGTTTAAATTTTCTGTAAATCATCCATCATCATTTAATTTAACATCATTATTGGTCGTAAAATCTATTTTAGTTGCAGTTTTTTTAACATATCAAGTTTTGTGATCTTGTAAAAATGAAGATTTTATAAAATTTGATACATCATCTTTAGTAAGTGTTGATGGGTGATCATAATATTCATTTTGATTAATTTCATTTGTAATCTGATTTCATCCTGTTTTCATCAAATCAGATGGTATTCGTCAATCTAATTTAATATTAAAATCACCTATAGCTTTTTTTGTATTACTTTCTTCTACTTTAATTATGGCAGTTCATGAATACTCTTTTTGATTATTAATAACTTTTACTGAATTATGTTTATAACTCATTACATATGCTTCTCGCTTATTTCTAAAAAACCAATTTTCATTCCCTCCTCTATCACTTTCATCAGTATTAAAGTAACTTATTATTGATTTTTCAACATTATTTTTTGTGATTTGACGAGTTATAATGCTTGTATGAATTATTGAATTTTTTATAGCAACAATAGTACCCGCTATAGTCCCACCTAATACCATTAATATAACTGGTATAATAATTTTTAGTGTTTTACTTCTTTTTGTTTTTATCATATATTTATTATACTATTTTTTCATTTATCTGAAAATTACTAATATTGAAATTCATATACATAATCATCTAAAGAATTAAGCATGGTTTCGTGGTTAGTAAAATTTGGATCCATTGTTATAGTTACGAGTTGTTCTGATTGTCCTATATAAGAAAAAGTTTATTTACAACTTATAACAAGGTTTTTAAAAATATTAAAAACAGTAGTGCTTGATATTTTTTAACATAATTATGTATTGTAATTTGTGTATCTATTTGATTAATAAAGAAATAGCCTCGTTTTTATTTTTTCAAATTAATGTTGTATCAAAAATTGTAAAACTTAAATTTTTTGTTTCTAGGGAAGATCTTTTATCTAATGTTACAATTAAACATAAATCCTTAGTATAAACTACTTTAGTAGCAATAAACTTACGTATAATTTGTTTAGAATCATTTGTAACTCCGACTTATTAGCTAAATAATTATTAACATCACCTTTAACTTTACCTGTAAATAATACTAGATAATCTAAATATCTTGGTGCATTCATAATAGAAGTAATGATGGTAACTTTTTCATCTTCTATATTAAATTATTTTAATACTAGCTTACATCTTTATTTCCATCAGTTGTAGTATTTGCTTTCAAGGTTTCAGTAAATGCTCTATCACTATTTATTTGGACATTATTGGTTGGATAAAAGTTATTTTATTATTACTTGTTGTTTCATATCAATATGATCTTTATGAATATAACCAATTATTGATTTCCTTTGTAATGTGGGTTCGTTCAGCATCTTGAGGGGTAATTTGGTGTGTAATACGTAAATTTATAATGTCCATCTTTATTATATTGATTCATGACATCTTTATACATATTTTCACTAGTAGGGTGAAATTTTCAGTTAATATCAATTTGATTTCCAAATTTAAAAGTATGCATATTACCATACTTGTCTGGTATTTTACAATCAAATATTGTATGAAGTTAAAATGCATATCCGGATGAAGGATTAAGGCTAATTCCTCCATCAGGAAAAGTTGGGTCCATAGTTATATCCATTTTTTGAAAATCTTCTCCTATATAAGAGAATCTTCAATCACCACCTGCAATAAATTGTTTAAAAATACTAAGAACGGTAGCAGTTGATAATTTTTTTTCGTAATTATTATCTCCAATTTTCTCATCTATTTCGTTTAATTTAGAAGTAGCGTCTTTTTGATTTTTTTAATCTAAAATTATCTCAAAAGAAATAGAATTCATGTTTTTTGTTTTTAATAAAGTATTTCGAGTTAATATTACAATTAAACTTAAATCCTTAGTACGAATAATTTTAGTAGAAGTAAAAAAAATATCGAGTTTTTAGTGCTATAATTTTTCGATGATTTAATGCCTATTGATATTACAATTATACACAATATTACTAATGTAATTGGTATAAAAACTAAATATATAGAAATTTAGAAAAATTAATTTTATTTATTGAGTGTAGGTGTATATGTTAGATGAACATCTGGATAACCTGTATTGCTAAGTTCATCTACAATATCTTTTTTTATATTTTCTACAAATGGTGTAATTTTTCAATTAAGAAAGACTTCTTTAGACATTCAACTATACCATCCAAGCTCATTATAATAACCAAATATTATATAAACTCCTCAAACTTTTTTAAGGGGTTTATCAGTAATTCCCGTTGGGTGGTCCCCCTTTTTGTCAATTTTTATATGTACAATTTGAGGATCTACAGGTCCATAAGTAAATTTTCATGTACCGCTTGCTATAAAATTTGTAAAAAGATTAAGAACTTTATCGGCAGATATTAAAAACCTACCATAATTTTTACTTTCAATTTGTGTATTTATTTCACTTAATCTAGAATTTGCATCATTTTGATCTTTTCAATCTAAAATTATATCAAAAGGTTTAAAATCTAAATTTCTTGTTTTTAGTGAAGTATCTTCATCTAACGTTACAGTTCATTTAAAGTCTTTACCCATAACAGCTTTAGTAGATTTAAATTTATATGAAGTTTGATTGTCATTTCTTATTATTCATATTTTATTAGCTAAATAGTCATTAACAATTTTTTTAACTACATTTCCAACAAACACTGGTGTCTTCGTTGAATATCCTGCTGCTTCTATAGGATAATAGATATCATCTCCGTTTACATCATCTTTTTTAGTTCACTTTATTACTATTAATATATCTTTATTTTCACCTTTTGAAGGACTAGGTTTTAAATTTACATCAAATCATTTATCATTATTTAATTTAACATCAGTAACCTTAAAAGTTATCTTATTATTTGTTTGATCATATCAAATTTCTTTATCACTTAAAAGTAAGTTATCTATATAAGTTTTAATTTTCTCTCCAGTAAGCGGAAGACCAGTTTTATAAACATAATAATCTTTATTGTTAATTTGACTTGTAATTTGCTTTCATAATACTTCTTTTTTACCGGGTTTATCTTGTCAATCTAATTTAATTGGTAGTTTTTTTAAGTAATCATGCCCTTTTCCTACATCAATCACAGCATCTACTTTATTTGCATTAGAAGAATCATATTTTACTGAATTTTGTTCATAGTCCAATCATAATAAAGTTGAATCATTTCTAAAAAATCACTTCCCATATCCTGGAGTGTCCTTAACATTAAAATAATTATATATTTGATCTGCAATAATTTTAAGTGAATTTTTCTTAGAACTAGAATTAGGATTATTATGATTTTGATTTTGAGAAACAGCAATCCCAACCCCCACTACAATTCCACATAAGGCTAATAATGTAACAGGAATAATAATTTTTTTTATTTTTTTTATTTTTTTTATATTATAGTATAATTTATTTTAGATATAATTATTAGTAAAAATTAATATGTTAATATAAGCTTATAAAAGTTATGTTTATTTATTATGTTGATGTGTCGTATAAATATCTAGAACATCTCTGGGTTATCAAGTTGAGTTATAATATCTTTTTTTTATTTTATCAGTAGATGATGATATAAGATTTCAATTAAGATTTATAGCGAGATGTCGTACCAAGTATCTTCTCATTATTATAATTAAATTTTATATGTACCCCTCAAATACAATCATTTGATGGAGGGTCATAATAAGAAACTTCTAGGTAAATCGTTTGATTTTGTCTGTATCTTTATCAATTGTATCTTTTTTAATTTTTCAATCTAAAGTTATATCAAAAGGTTTAAAATCTGAATTTCTTGTTTTTAATAAAGGTTTTGATCCATCCTTACAATTCAATTAGAATTTTTGCCTCTAACAACTTTAGTAGCAATAAAACAAAATATAGATTGTATAGAAACATTTGTTGGATCTTTTAGTGTTTTAGGTTTAAAAGTTGTAGTAAACTCTCCGTCGCTATTTATTTTAACATCAGTAGAGGTAAAAGTTATTTTATGATTATTTGTTGGTTCATATCAGGTATTTTTATTAGTATTAAGTCAATCATCAATATAATTTTTAACATCACTTATAGAAATTACATCATTTTTATTGTGATAACCTTGCTTATTAATTTCTCTTGCAATTTGTTTGCGTTTTAGAGATGTTATCTAATGCATGATATTTGCATTGATTCCAAGTCCAAATCCAATAAAAAAGATAATGTTACATATCACTCTAAGCACTATTAAAATAATTCTTACTTTTTTATTTTTTAACATTTTTTATATAATTATTTATTTTTTAATTATTATAATCTTATTATGTTATTGAATATTTATTATAAATTGTAATTGATTTTAATTAAAATCAATTGTATTGACAAATTTTTACCTAGGTACAGACCTATATTCATTATTAGCGTTATTTTTTATATATTGAACTATGATATCTTTAGCTATAGTTTTGATAGATGGTGGAACTATTTAATTAAGTTTAATTTTATTTTTTTCTGTATATCATATACCATAATCTAGTTAATTGAATGTCTAGAAATGTCTTATTTAAATAAGATATTTAATTAAATGTAAATTTAGAATTAGTTCTCATGTTAAGCTGATGTACAACATTTTTAGCTATTTCATGAAAATCAGGAGCAGAATCTATTCATCGAAGTCCAATAATATTAGAATATATAAAAGTACGGGTCATTTTACCAGTAGTAGATTCGTATCAGTTAACGACATATCTAAATGTTATAATGATATTTCATGTGTCCCCAGGTTTAGAACTAGGAGTAACACCTGCACCAGCAGTATTTATGTCAATTATTGGTTGTACTTGCATGTTGTTTGGTATTACTATATTATCATCTGGAAGTCTAAATCTAGGAGGGGTAAAATCTCATTTACCGCTTACTAAAAAATTGTTAAAAATAGTACGAACATCATTAGCTGATAGCAGGTAAATAAAATTTCTAAGTTTTATTTGTGTAATTATTTCACTTAACTTAACTTTATCAGTTATATCTTTTATATCTTTTCAATCTAAAGTTATATCAAAAGGCTTAAACTCTAAATTTCTTGTTATCAATGAATGTTTTTGATCTATTGTTACATTTCAATTAGAATCTTTATCCTCAACTACTTTAGTAGCAGTAAAATAAATTATAGGGTTTTCAGAAACATTTGTTGTAACTCCTGATTTTTTTCTTCATATTTTATGAGCTAAATAATCACTAACAGTTTTTTTAACCATACTTGAAATTAATACTGGTGTATTTAAATATCCCGCTGATTTTATAGAAGAAATAATTTGATCTGGTTTCAGATCATTTTTTACTCTTCATTTTAATACAAGGGGAAAGGGTACATCCTTATTTCCATCTGTTGTAGTGTTAGGTTTAAGAGTTGTGGTAAACTCTCCATAGCTATTTATTTTAACATCAGTAGAGGTAAAAGTTATTTTATGAAAATTTTTTGGTTTATGTCAGGTATTTTTATTAGTATAAAGTCAATAATCAATATATTTTTTAACATCACTTATAGAAATTGCACCACTTTTATTGTGATAACCTTGCTTATTAATTTCACTTGTAATTTGTTTTCAAACAAGATCTTTAGAATTAACTCCGAAATTATATGAATTTAAATGTATAGTAATATTGCTTATATGACCATTACTAGAATTTTTTAAATTAATATCTACGGTTAATTTTTCTTTATTAGAAGCATCTTGTCTTAATGAACCTTTTTTATAACTCATTATTCATGATATTCCATCGCCATTTTTATAAAATCAAAACGGTTTTGCTGAAAGATTATCAGTGAAATAACTACTTACTTCACTTTCAACAGTATCACTATTTTGTTTAAGTGTCGTAGATGTTATTGGAAGCGAGAGATTTAAACCAACTCCCAGTCCGATTCCAATTATACATATTAATCCAACTATAATTAAAACAATAATTTTTAATGTTTTTTTTTTTCTTTTTTATATTTCCCATTACATATATTATACTATACTTTTTATCATTAGTATAAAGCAAGTCTTCAGTTGAGATCAATATCACAACCACCAAATTGCTGGTTGCCATAAATTTTAAAATGAAATATTACATAAATTTCCCATGCATAATCAGAGAAAGGGTTAGCGGTAATTGCTCCAATTATCATATTTATTTTTTAAAACTCAGCGTTTATATAAGAATAGGTTCATGTACCGCTTTCTACAAATTTTTAAGAAAAATATCAAAAATGATATCTTTAGATATTTGTTTTCCATAATTATTTTTTTCAATTTCTGTATATATTTCATCTAATTTATCTTTGGCTTTGTATCATTTTCATCTTTTGAATTTAAAGTAATATCAAAAGGAATAAAGTTTAGATTTCTTGTTTTTAATGAAGAAGGTGTTGATCTAGTGTTACAGTTCATCCAAAATATTTTATTCTAACACCATTAGTAACAACAAACATATGGGGAGTTTGTTAAGCATCTTTTGTTGCTCATTTTATATCTTTTAAGTAATCACTAACAACTTTTTAAACCACGATTCAAATCAACACTGGATGGTTTGAATATCCGTCTGATTCTATGGCATAAATAATTTGATCTGGTTTTTCATTGTCTGCTGTTATTCACTCCAATACAAGAGGCACATCTTTATTTCTATATATTGTAGTATTAGCTTTTAAGATTGTAGTAAACGCTCCTTCACTATTTATATAAACATTATCGGTTAGAGTAAAAGTTATTTTATTATTATTTATTGTTTCATATCAAGTATTTAAATCTTTTAAATATATTTTTTAACATTATTTGCATAATTGAATCGCTATTATTATGATAACCTTGATCATTAATTTGACTTGTGATTTCTTTTTACTTAGCATCTTGAGAACCATTATATTTTTATTAATCTAAATAAATAGTAGTATTTTGAAGTAGTAGTGGTTTCTATTGTTTTAAATCAATTATTACAGTTAATTTATTTTTATTAGAAGTATCATATTTTAATGAATTTTTTTCATAACTCATTACACATGATGTTTTATCTGTTTTATAAAATCAAAATGGTTTTGCTCAAGGGTTAATAGTAAAATAAATTTTTTGTTTTAATTTTTTTTATATGAATATTATTATTTTTAATATTTTCATAAATATACTATACTTTTTTTATTTTTTAAATAATTTTTAGATATTTTATAATTACTTCTTCTCTTCATTATATTATATTAGATATTAGGAGAATTTTTCGAAATAGGATTCTAACTCCTGATCAATTCCGTATAGACTATTAATACAATTGGTATAATAAATTTTATATTTTTATTTATTCTTTTTAAATGTAAATTTATAATCTTTATCTATATTAAATTGACTTACGATATCTTTTAATATTGTATCAGTGTCTGGAGCGAATTTTCAATTAAGTTGAATTTTATTTTTTTGTATATAGCTCTTACCATGCATCTTATAATTAAATTTTGTAGAAATATCTCATACATAATTGGGTGAATAACTAGGGTTAATTCCTCCGTTAGGAACATCTGGATCAATTATCGGGACTACTACTCTATCTATATCACCTTTTGGAGAAAAATTTCATATACCGCTTGCCACAAAATTTTTAAAAATATTAAGTACCTTATCAGAAGTTATCGCTGGTAATAAGAGGATGTTATGTTTTTTGAATTCTGTATCTATTTCACTTAATTTAGAAGTAGCATCGCTTTGATCTTTTCAATCTAAAGCTATAAGAAAAGGAGCCATTGAATTATTATTTTTTAATTCAGTTGCATTTATTGTTACTCATCAAGTATAATTATTTTCTTTAATAACATTACTAGCAATACATTTATATTCAATTTTTGCAGGATCATCTTTTATGAATCATATTTTATCAGCTAAATAATCATTAACAGTTTTTTTAACTGCACTTAGAAGAAATACTTGTGGTACACTTGAGTATCTAGCTGCTTTTATAGCAGAAATAATATCATTTTGATTTTCATCTGCTTTTTTCATTCATTTTAATACTATTGGTACATTTTTATTTCTACCACCAGGTTTTAAATTTTCAGTAAATCATTGATCACTATTTATTTTAATATCAGTAGTAATAAAAGTTACCTTATTCTTATTTATTGGTCCATATCAAGTATAATTACCATATTTAATAAATTTCTCTATATAACTTTCAACTTCACTTCCGCTTAATGGAAAACCTTCTTTAATAACATAATAATCTTGTTTGTTAATTTGACTTGTCATTTGTTTTCATAAAGCTTCTTGTGTGCTTCTTTCATCAGGTCAATCAAATTGAATAGTTACTTTTATTGTAGGAATAGTAGTACCTCATGCCGGTTTTACATCAAGTATTCCATCCAATTTATTTTTATTAGAAGCATCTTGTTTTACTGAACCTTTTTCATAATTCATTCAACGTGATGTTTGATTATTTCTATAACATCATTGTCCAAATCCTGGAGAAACTGCAGAAACAAAATAACTTTCCATTTCAGCATCAACAATTTTAGGTGAAATTTTCTTAGAATTACCATTAGGTGCACCCTTTTTAGAACTAACACCTATACCAACGCCTATACCAATTATACATATAACTATTAATATAATTGGTATAAAAACATTCTTTTTTTTTAATTGTATTATAATTTTTTTCTCGTTTTTCATAATTTATTATAATATAAAAATTTATTTATAAGGATTAACTTCTTGAAATATAACACTTTGTAATGCAGTTCTAAAAATATTAAAAACGGTTGATTTAAATATTTGTTTAGCATAATTATTTTTTTTAATTTGTATATCTACTTCACTAAATTTAGAACCAGCATCATTTTGATCTTTTCAATCTAAAGTTATATTAAAAGGGATAAAAACTAAATTTTTTACGAACACACTTAGTACAACAAATAGATATAAGGTTTGATTAGCGTCCTTTGTATAATATCATATATTAGCAAGATAAATATTAATAGCCTTCATAACCATAATTGTAATTAACGCTGTTGCATTTGAATATCCCACTATTTCTATACTAGAAATAATATAGTTTGGATTTTCATCTTGCGCAGTTACTAAATTTAATACAAGGGCACATCTTTATTTCTATATATTGTAGTATTAGCTTTTAAGATTGTAGTAAATGCTCCTTCACTATTTATATAAACATTATCGGTTAGAGTAAAAGTTATTTTATTATTATTTATTGTTTCATATCAAGTATTTAAATCTTTTAAATATATTTTTTAACATTATTTGCATAATTGAATCGCTATTATTATGATAACCTTGATCATTAATTTGACTTGTGATTTCTTTTTACTTAGCATCTTGAGAACCATTATATTTTTATTAATCTAAATAAATAGTAGTATTTTGAAGTAGTAGTGGTTTCTATTGTTTTAAATCAATTATTACAGTTAATTTATTTTTATTAGAAGTATCATATTTTAATGAATTTTTTTCATAACTCATTACACATGATGTTTTATCTGTTTTATAAAATCAAAATGGTTTTGCTCAAGGGTTAATAGTAAAATAAATTTTTTATTTTAATTTTTTTTATATGAATATTATTATTTTTAATATTTTCATAAATATACTATACTTTTTTTATTTTTTAAATAATTTTTAGATATTTTATAATTACTTCTTCTCTTCATTATATTATATTAGATATTAGGAGAATTTTTCGAAATAGGATTCTAACTCCTGATCAATTCCGTATAGACTATTAATACAATTGGTATAATAAATTTTATATTTTTATTTATTCTTTTTAAATGTAAATTTATAATCTTTATCTATATTAAATTGACTTACGATATCTTTTAATATTGTATCAGTGTCTGGAGCGAATTTTCAATTAAGTTGAATTTTATTTTTTTGTATATAGCTCTTACCATGCATCTTATAATTAAATTTTGTAGAAATATCTCATACATAATTGGGTGAATAACTAGGGTTAATTCCTCCATTAGGAACATCTGGATCAATTATCGGGACTACTACTCTATCTATATCACCTTTTGGAGAAAAATTTCATATACCGCTTGCCACAAAATTTTTAAAAATATTAAGTACCTTATCAGAAGTTATCGCTGGTAATAAGAGGATGTTATGTTTTTTGAATTCTGTATCTATTTCACTTAATTTAGAAGTAGCATCGCTTTGATCTTTTCAATCTAAAGCTATAAGAAAAGGAGCCATTGAATTATTATTTTTTAATTCAGTTGCATTTATTGTTACTCATCAAGTATAATTATTTTCTTTAATAACATTACTAGCAATACATTTATATTCAATTTTTGCAGGATCATCTTTTATGAATCATATTTTATCAGCTAAATAATCATTAACAGTTTTTTTAACTGCACTTAGAAGAAATACTTGTGGTACACTTGAGTATCCAGCTGCTTTTATAGCAGAAATAATATCATTTTGATTTTCATCTGCTTTTTTCATTCATTTTAATACTATTGGTACATTTTTATTTCTACCACCAGGTTTTAAATTTTCAGTAAATCATTGATCACTATTTATTTTAATATCAGTAGTAATAAAAGTTACCTTATTCTTATTTATTGGTCCATATCAAGTATAATTACCATATTTAATAAATTTCTCTATATAACTTTCAACTTCACTTCCGCTTAATGGAAAACCTTCTTTAATAACATAATAATCTTGTTTGTTAATTTGACTTGTCATTTGTTTTCATAAAGCTTCTTGTGTGCTTCTTTCATCAGGTCAATCAAATTGAATAGTTACTTTTATTGTAGGAATAGTAGTACCTCATGCCGGTTTTACATCAAGTATTCCATCCAATTTATTTTTATTAGAAGCATCTTGTTTTACTGAACCTTTTTCATAATTCATTCAACGTGATGTTTGATTATTTCTATAACATCATTGTCCAAATCCTGGAGAAACTGCAGAAACAAAATAACTTTCCATTTCAGCATCAACAATTTTAGGTGAAATTTTCTTAGAATTACCATTAGGTGCACCCTTTTTAGAACTAACACCTATACCAACGCCTATACCAATTATACATATAACTATTAATATAATTGGTATAAAAACATTCTTTTTTTTTAATTGTATTATAATTTTTTTCTCGTTTTTCATAATTTATTATAATATAAAAATTTATTTATAAGGATTAACTTCTTGAAATATAACACTTTGTAATGCAGTTCTAAAAATATTAAAAACGGTTGATTTAAATATTTGTTTAGCATAATTATTTTTTTTAATTTGTATATCTACTTCACTAAATTTAGAACCAGCATCATTTTGATCTTTTCAATCTAAAGTTATATTAAAAGGGATAAAAACTAAATTTTTTACGAACACACTTAGTACAACAAATAGATGTAAGGTTTGATTAGCGTCCTTTGTATAATATCATATATTAGCAAGATAAATATTAATAGCCTTCATAACCATAATTGTAATTAACGCTGTTGCATTTGAATATCCCACTATTTCTATACTAGAAATAATATAGTTTGGATTTTCATCTTGCGCAGTTACTAAATTTAATACAAGGGCACATCTTTATTTCTATATATTGTAGTATTAGCTTTTAAGATTGTAGTAAATGCTCCTTCACTATTTATATAAACATTATCGGTTGGAGTAAAAGTTATTTTATTATTATTTATTGTTTCATATCAAGTATTTAAATCTTTTAAATATATTTTTTAACATTATTTGCATAATTGAATCGCTATTATTATGATAACCTTAATCATTAATTTGACTTGTGATTTCTTTTTACTTAGCATCTTGAGAACCATTATATTTTTATTAATCTAAATAAATAGTAGTATTTTGAAGTAGTAGTGGTTTCTATTGTTTTAAGTCAATTATTACAGTTAATTTATTTTTATTAGAAGTATCATATTTTAATGAATTTTTTTCATAACTCATTACACATGATGTTTTATCTGTTTTATAAAATCAAAATGGTTTTGCTCAAGGGTTAATAGTAAAATAAATTTTTTGTTTTAATTTTTTTTATATGAATATTATTATTTTTAATATTTTCATAAATATACTATACTTTTTTTATTTTTTAAATAATTTTTAGATATTTTATAATTACTTCTTCTCTTCATTATATTATATTAGATATTAGGAGAATTTTTCGAAATAGGATTCTAACTCCTGATCAATTCCGTATAGACTATTAATACAATTGGTATAATAAATTTTATATTTTTATTTATTCTTTTTAAATGTAATTTTATAATCTTTATCTATATTAAATTGACTTACGATATCTTTTAATATTGTATCAGTGTCTGTTGTGTTTTTTGAATTCTGTATCTATTTTACTTAATTTAGAAGTAACATCGCTTTAATCTTTTCAATCTAAAGCTATAACAAAGGGAGCCATTGAATCATTATTTTTTGATATTAATAATTTAATTGCATTTATTGTTACTCTTCAAGTAGAGTAATTGTTAATTTTAATAACATTACTATCAATATATTTATATTCAGTTTGTGCAGAATCATTTATGAATCATATTTTATTAGTTAAATAATCATTAACAGTTTTTTTAACTACATTTGGGACAAATACGGATACATCTGAATATCCTATATTTTTTATAGCATAAATAATATCATTTATGTTTTCGTCTTTTGCATTAAATCATTTTAATACTAAATGGACATCTTTGTTTCCATCTGTTGTAGTAATATCATTTGCTCTAAGTGAATCATTTTCATGATAATAACCTAAATTATTAATTTCTTTTGTGATATTATTTCATTCAACATCTCGAGGAGTAGTTAGATCTACTCAATCAAAATGAATAGTAATAGTTTTTGCCTCTTCACTACTAGAATCATTAATATTAATTTTTGAGTTACTTTTTCTTTATTAGGGGCATCTTATTCTACTGAATCCTTTACATAACTCATACTTAATTGTTGTGTTTTATTATCTGTATAAAATCAAAATTATTACTAATTCTAACATTAAATAATAATATAATACTAATTATTAATATTATTATGCATATAAACTATATAAACTCTTGATATCTATTTATTTTTTATAATTATGATTTATAAATTAATATTTAAAATTTAAAAGTAATGGACCAAGTGTAGATTTATATGAAGTACCTGATTTATTTTGACAAGTAAGTAAAAGAAAGTTTTTTGTTTCACTATACTTCAATATAATAATTTCAATTTGAAGGTCCTTGTTTTCTGTAGAAGAAATTAATTTCCTACCACCATTACCTACATCTGAATCACTATTTTTCCCTGGATTAATAGTAATATCATTGTTAAAAGTAAAATTAGCAGAAGTCTTTGAATAACTTAATTTTAAATTACCTGTTAGGTGGATGATCTTAGTTTTTGTTTTCGACTTAAACTTAAAAATAGGATCAGGAATTACTGGGGTTGTTTCATCATCCTTATAATTTCAAGTCTTTGTGTCGCCCTTTGGTAGTACAAAGGCGTTTTGATTATTCACTTGAAAAAGTCGATCATTATTAATTTGATACATAGAAGAATTTTTAAAGTTAATAAAGGGGTTATTTTTTGGTTTTTTCGGTTGTGAACCAAGTACTCCACCTATAATAGAAATAATCACTACTATACCTATAATAGATACTCCTGTTATTTGTTTTTGTTTTTTTGTCATTTTTTTTCCTTACAACAATAGTATACTATTTTTAAAACAATATTTTAATTAATATATAAAATTAAATTCTTTTTATATTTTTGAATTATATGTAAAAATAAGATCCAATGAATTAAGTATAGATTTATATCTAATTAACTTACCACTTGGATCATGAGTATATACACAACAAAGCGTAATATAATTAGAATAATCACTATCTCTTTTAAGTATACCAATCTCAAGCCTTAAAGCATCTCACCCGGTCAATATTCAACCACCTGAATATCCAAGTGGAAGCCACAAAAAATTTCAAAAACTAAATTTCGCATCAATAGTTGGAGCTTTTGATGGATCAGTTGTATATTTTAATTCTAAATTACCTGAAACATGAATGGTGTTATATTTACTAGCGTTAAAAACACTATCAGGAATTACACGATCTTGATCATTACAATATCAAGCATATGGATACATTTTTGAATTTAATAATTTAAATTTTTTTGAATCATTAAACCCAAAAGAATCACGCATTGGATAAGAATGTTCATTTATTGTAGTTGAAGAAATCACATTTGTTGCTGAAATTCAAGGAATTGTTTTAGCGTGAATCACGCTTGAATTAATTATTTTACTTTTTTTACTTTTAAGAAAAAGAATAGTACTTGTAGTTATAATTGTACCAATCGTTAATATACTTACAGCGATTATTCCTGTTATTATTTTTACTTTTTTTGTCATTTTTCTATATATTATTATTATAACATTTTTTAAAATATTATAAAAAAGATATTTTTCTATAACTTAGAAAACAATATCATAAAAATTATAAAATTATATTTAGAAAAAAGTCATAATTATATATAAAATTTTTATTTATTCTTTATATTTAAGAATTAATATTTAAAAGAAAAATTTATTGACTCAATTTTAGATGTATAGGGACCAGAATGGTTTTCGAGGAAGCATGAAAGTAAAAAATAGTTTTTAACACTGTTATTATAAAGATCAAGGATAAAACTCATATTATCGGGTTTACCGTCTTTGCCATAGTGATAAACTATTAATTGACCAGATTTTAAATCATTTGGATATGAGTTCTCCGGTTTTATTGGAATCTCGTTATTAAGAGTAAAAGTTGCATTTTCACTTACAAATGTTGATGACGGAGTATATTGTAAATCTAAAGTACCACTAAGATTAATTTTATCATTCTTAAAAATACTATTAGGAATTTCATCACTCCTATATTTTCACTTATTTAAATATTGTCCTCCATCCATCACAAATTTCGTTGGTTTAGTAATTGTAAAAATTGGTTTATTACTTTTATTTGGATCAGGTTTTAGAAAAAATACTATTCCTATAGTAGTACCAATTACTACTAATCCTACAGCAGATATTACTGTTATTATTTTTGCTTTTTTTGTCATTTTTCTCTTTATATTATAAGTATACTATATTTTAAAAAATAAGTATTATTTATACTATATGAAATTATATAATTAACTAAAAATGTTAATATAGTTATTTTATTAATGTTCTAGATAAAACTATATATAACCATTATGTTTAATAATTTAAGACTCTTATTTTTTATATATAAATATAATAAAACTCTTCATTTAAGTATTTTATTACCATATTACTCCTACAATTGAACTAATCGCTAATATATCTATAATATTTATCACTATTATTGTTTTTATTTTTTATTATTTTTTCTTTATATTAATAAGCATACTATTTTTTAAAAAATAAATATTAATTAATATTTAAAATGAAGGTCTAATGAAATAAGTGAAGAATGGTATTGTAATAAGTTCTGAATTTCATCAATACCAGCACAACCTAATGTAATATATTTTCCTGATGAATCACTTTGTATAATGAATTCAACATTTATATTATTATCTTTTTAAGAAGAAATTAATTTTTGAGAATATATTACTAATGGTGATTTTTGTTCATTAAAATGAAGATTATTAAGATTAAAGTTAAATTCTGCATTAGTGTCTGGTTTTTCTGTAGATACCTTTGTATATTTTAAATCCAATTTACCCGTAGCATTAAAACTTTTTGACTTAAAAATACTATCAGGAATTCCATTATCTTTTGTATAATAAATTCAAATATAATTATTATATGTAAATTCACTTATTTTGTTAACTACAAATGAGTTAGGATGAGATCCTCTGTTGGTTGGTGCTGTTGCCTTAATTATACCAAATATTAATACACCAGCTATTAATACACCAACAACAGAAACTCCTGTTATTATTTTTACTTTTTTTATCATTTTTTTATTTTTCCCTTTATATTTAGTAAACTATATTTTTTGAATAATACAATATTAGAAAATATTTAAATTCAATAAAAATAATAAATTAAATGTAAAATAATATTGTATTTTACTATTAGCTATATTGTTACAGGAAAGATAAATATAATTTTCTTTATATCGAGAGTCTTTTTTGAAATAAATATTTTAATTAAAATATAATAGTAAAATTAAACGAATAAAGTATGGTTGGAAAGGTTGGAGAAAGTATATCATGTCCCCCTTTTTCAGTTTTGATTCCGAAAGAAAGTAAAATGAATTTACCATCTGGGAATTTATCATTTTGACCAACTCCTATTTGAAATTGAATATCTGATTCCCCTTCACCTTTATTATCAGAATGAACAAATATTTCTCCTATTGAATTCCCGGGAGTTGGTCCTGTTAAATGAATCTTATTATTAAAACTATATTTTACATTAGTAGCAGATTGTCCTTTTGAAAATAAAACATCTATATAACCTGTAATGTGAATATTTTTTTTATTAAAAATATCACTAGGAATCCCACTATAATCTGTATGATATACTCAAATATCTGATCTGTTATTTTTTTCAAATTTTTCTATATCCTTGTTTATAAAATTAATAAAATATGTTTTCGGGGTAAGTTCTATTCATATATAAATCAGACTTTCAACGATAATTACAGCAATTGCAACTATACTAACTATACACATATATGTTGCTATTTTTGCTTTTTTTGTCATTATCTCTCCTTATACATTAAGTATTATATTTATTAAAATAATATAACTAAAAAAATATTCTATTTAAGTATTTTTTATATCATAACATTTATTTAATATAAACAACTTAATAGTTATTTTCTATAAAAATAAATATTTTAAATATAAATAAGATCTAAATTTATTGAATCAATCATAGATACGTAACCCAAAATTTGTTCATCCTTATGAATACATCCAAATAAAAGTATTTTTTTAGACTGTGGATCCGTAATATAAATATTAAAAAAAGCTCTAAATTGTATTTTCGGATTATCTTCAGAAGAAAATGTTAACAGACCAGAAGCATTAACATCAGATCCATAAATTGGAAAAGGAGTATTTTTAAAAACAAATTCTACGTTATTATCTAAAACTGTTTTACCTTCCAATGCATATTTAAAATCTATAGTTCCATTAAGTAAAAGTTTATCACTAATTATTCCGGCAGGAATTTCTTTATCTTTTGCATAAAGTCATCGTCTATTATAAGCATCTTCCTTAAAATCTTTTTTATTAGTAATTTTATAAGTATGAGTATTTACTTTTGGCTCTTTAGATGCTCCATTGTGTAAACGCGTACCAACAACTATTCCTATAATAGATGCAATAACGATAATTCCTCCAATTAAAAGTCCTACTGCTTTTTTTTGTTTTTTAATCATTTTCTACCTCTTTTTTTTATTATACTACTAAATTTCTAAAATAAGAAATTAATATTCAATAAAAAGAGATATTGACATAATTCTGAAATGATAAGGTGAAATATTAACTTTTCCCTCTTTATCTTTAATTTTAGTTCCACAATAAAATATAATAGAATTTTCTGATGAATCCTTTTGATTATCTATAGTAAAACTACTATATATACTTTCTTGACTTGGAGTTATAGAGGGGGTAATCATTTCACCTGTTTTTCCTGTATCTGTATCTTGTATATCAATTTTATTATTAAAATGAAAATTTACAGGAATATTTGGATATGGTTCATCCTCTATTGAATAGTCAAATCCTAAATCACCTGTAATATAAATACTCTTTTGGTTAAAAATATTATCAAAAATTTTATTATTCTTTGAAGAATACTTTCACATTCTCTCAACATTAAAAGCTTCAAAATCATTTGAGACAGGAAATTTATATGAATTATGATATATTTTAATTTTTGGTATAAGATGTTTAGCATTGTCTATAATTAGTTTTGCTTTTATAGTCTTGAATACGTTATTCTTATTAATATTTGCTTTAATAGTAACAAGTGCTCCTCCTGCAATAGCACCACTTACTAACACAATAGTTAAAGATGTCATTAGTATTATTTTTATTTTTTTTGTCATTTTTCCCTTTATATTATTATAGCATTTTTTTAAAATTAAATAAATACAGATATTCTCTTTTAATTAATATATTTAGTGGGTTGTAATAATAATATATTACTAGTCTTAACATTAGATAATAATACAATACTAGTTATTAATATTATTATGCATATAAACTCTTGATATCTATTTATTTTTTATAATTATGATTTATAAATTAATATTCAAAATTTAAAAATAGTGAAACAAGTGTAGTTTTATATATAGTATCTAATTTATTTTGACAACTAAGCGTAAGGAGGTTTGTTGTACCACCAATCTTTATTATAATAATTTCAATATGAATATCCTTACTTTCTGTAGAAGAAATTAATATTTTACCGCCTGCACGTTTCCGCCTGCACGTTTAGTATCATCCTTGTCTTTATCTATCGTAATATCATTATTAAAAGTAAAATTAGCAGAAGGCGTTAAGGGAACATTAGGTAATGAATATTTTAAATTTAAATTACCTGTTAGATGGATCTTTTTTGCTGAAAAATAAGATCAGGAATTGCTGGGTTTTTTTCATCATTATATTTTCAAGTATCTGTATCTTAGTTTGCTAGTACAAAGTCCTTTGGATTATTTACTTTAAAAATATAACCGTTAATTTGATAAATAGAATCAGTACAATTAATTAAAAAAAGGGGGGGGTTGTTGGGGTCGTTTTGAACCAAGTATTCCACCTATAATAGCAATAAGTACTACTATGCCTACAATAGATACTCCTATTATTTGTTTTTGTTTTTTTGTTATTTTTTTTAATATAGTTTTTAACATTAATTATTCTTTTTTTTATATAATATTTTTAATTTATATAAAGTTATAATTAATAAAAATAAATACTGATTCAAAAACTAGTACATACAAATTTAAAAAAATTAATTTTATTAATTTGGTGTAAATGTAAAACGATAGTGATCATCCTTATTATATTCATTCATAATATCATTATGTATTTTATTCTTATGTGGAAAAGCTTTTCAGTGAAGGTCAATTTTATTTGGAAACTTATAAATAATCCTCTGTTTTGATCAAGGATTTATATATGTAAAACTAAATATTGTATCAATCTTTCATCCATAATTGCTCGCAGGAAGAGGAGTAATTCCTCCGTTAGGAGAACTTGAATCAATTACTATATCTATGTTTTCAAAGGGTTGTCCCATATAAGAAAATGTTCATTTACCACTTGCAATAAAATTTTTAAAAATACTAAAAACTTGGTCAGTAGATAATTGTTTGACATAGTTTTTTTGTTCAATTTGTGTATCTATTTCGTTTAATTTAGAAGTAGCATCTTGTTGGTTTTTTCAATCTAAAGTTATATTAAAAGGCGTAAAACTCATATTTTCTGTTTTTAATGTACTATTTTGATCTATTGTTACAGTTCAATTAGAAATATCAGCGCGAATGACTTTAGTAGAAATAAACTTATATAGAGTTTCTTTAGAATCAAATCATGATATATTAGCTAAATAATTATTAACATCTTTTTTAACTTCACTTGGAATAAATACTGGTTGGTTTGCATATCCTGATGCATTCATACAAGAAATAATATCATCTGTATTTTCATCTTTTGCTTTAAATCATTTTAATACTAAATGAGCATCCTTATTTCCATCTGTTGTAGTACTAGGTTTTAAATCTTCAGTAAATGCCCCATCACTATTTATCTTAACATCATCAGTAGAAGTAAAAGTTATTTTATGATTAAACGTTGTTTCATATCAAGTTAGTTGAGATGTTGAAATTCATTTATCAATATATATTTTAATATCATTTGCTGAAAGTGATCCACTTTCATGATCATAACCTAGATTATTAATTTCTTTTGTAATATTATTTCACTCAATATCTCGAGAAGTAGTTAGATTTGCTCAATCAAAATGAATAGTAATAGTTTTTGTATTTTCACCACTAAAATCATTAATATTAATTTTTGCAGTTACTTTTTCTTTATTATAGGCATCTTGTTTTACTGAATCCTTTGCATAACTCATACTTAATTTTTGTGTTTTATTATCTGTATAAAATCAAAATGGTTTTCCTTGAGGATTATCAGAAAAATAATCATTTATATCATTTCCGATGCTAGAAAAATCCTTTTTATAGTTTATAGAGTTTTTAGGATTTTTTAAAAATACAATACCTATTGGTATCGCAATTATACAAACTATTACTAAAGTAATTGGTATAATAATTTTTAATAATTTTTTCCTATCTATTTTTATCACTTAACTTAAAAATTTTACTATTTTTACTCCCTTATAAATTTACAATTAACAAAAAAATTAATTTTATTTATTAAGTGTGAATGTAAAACGATAGTGTTCGTCCTTATTATATTGATACATAATATCATTATGTATTTTATCTTTAGATGGAAAAGCTTTTCAATTAAGGTTAATTTTATTTAGATACTTATAAGTGTGATTATATTTAGATCTAGGATTTATAAATACAAAATTAAATATTGTATCAATCTCTCATCCATAATTGCCAGCAGGAAGAGGAGTAATTCCTCCATTATGAGCATTTGAATCAATTACTATATCTATGTTTTCAAAGGGTTGTCCTATTCAAGAAAATGTTCATTTACCACTTGCAATAAAATTTTTAAAAATACTAAAAACTTGGTCAGCAGATAATTGTTTAACATAGTTTTTTTTGATAATTTGTGTATCTATTTCAAATAATTTAGAAGTAGCATCTTGTTGGTTTTTTCAATCTAAAGTTATATTAAAAGACGTAAAACTCATATTTTCTATTTTTAATGTACTATTTTGATCTATTGTTACAGTTCAATTAGAAATATCACTGCGAATAACTTTAGTAGAAATAAACTTATATAGAGTTTTTTTAGAATCAAATCATGATATATTAGCTAAATAATTATTAACATCTTTTTTAACTTCACTTGGAATAAATACTGGTTGGTTTGCATATCCTCATGTGTTCATATAAGAAATAATATCGCCTGTATTTTCATCTTTTGCTTTAAATCATTTTAATACTAAATAAACATCCTTATTTCCATATGTTGTAGTGCTAGGCTTTAAATATTCAGTAAATGCCCACTCACTATTTATCTTAACATCATCAGTAGAAGTAAAAGTTATTTTATGATTAAACGTTGTTTCATACCAAGTTAGTTGAGATGTTGAAATTCATTTATCAATATATATTTTAACATCATTTGCTGTAAGTGAATCACTTTCATGATCATAACCTAGATTATTAATTTTTTTTGTAATATTATTTCACTCAACGTCTCGAGAAATAGTTAGATCTTCTCAATCAAAATGAATAGTAATAGTTTTTGTATTTTCACCACTAGAATCATTAATATTAATTTTTGCAGTTACTTTTTCTTTATTATAGGCATCTTGTTCTACTGAATCCTTTACATAACTCATACTTAATTTTTGTGTTTTATTATTTGTATAAAATCAAAATGGTTTTCCTTGAGGATTATCAGAAAAATAATCATTTATATCATTTCCGATGCTAGAAAAACTTTTTTTATCCTTTATAGAACTTTTAGGATTTTTTGAAAATACAATGCCTATTGGTATCACAATTATACAAACTATTACTAAAGTAATTGGTATAATAATTTTTAATAATTTTTTCCTATTTATTTTCATCATGTATTTTTTGTAATTTATTTTTTTCATACATTAATTATATCATATTTTTTTTAAATAATATCTCGTTGATTAAAATAAATAATCTTTATTAGTATAAATTAATTTAAAACAATAAAATACTAATTGTCAAAACTGTTAGATTATTAATATTTATAATTTATTTACTATATAAGTTTATAATTACAAAAATAAATACTAATTAAAAACTAGATTAACATAAAGAAAATTTAAAAATTAATTTTATTTATTAGGATTAGATGTAAATTTATAACTGACATTATTTGCTTTTCCATCATCGTTATATTGATTCAAAATATCTTCAGATATAATATTATTAGATGGTATAAGTTTTCATTTAAGTAAAACGCCTACTTGTCAATTCTTGCTTTTACCATCTCCATTTATATATTTAAATGTTGTATAAACAGTTCAAATACAATTATCAAGTGGAGGATTATGATAGGAAATTCCCTTATGATCATCATCTCGTGTTTTATCAATTTGTATATGTATGTCTTGAGGTGCTCCCACATAAGTAAATTTTCATGTACCACTTGCAATAAAATTTTTAGTAAGAGTAAGTACAGTATCAGGAGATATTAATTGATCATAGTTATTTTTTTTAATTTGTGTATCTATTTCACTTAACTTAGAAGAAGCATCTTTTTGATCTTTTCAATCTAGAGTTATATCAAAAGGAGTAAAACTCATACTTTCTGTTTTTAATGAACTATCTTGATCTATCGTTACAGTTCAACTAGAATTACTAGCAGAAACAACTTTAGTAGCAGTAAACTTATATGAAGTTTGCTTAGTATCTTTTGAAATTCATTTTTCGTTAACTAAATAGTCATTTATAGTTTTTTTAACTACACTTGCGACAAATACTGGTACATCTGAATATCCTGCTTTTTTTATAGCAGAAATAATATCGTTTGCATTTTCATCTTTTGCTTTTATTCATTTTAATACCATCGGAACACTTTTATTTCCATCAACTATGCTATCAGGTTTTAAATTTTCAGTAAATCAACCATCCTTATTTATTTGAACAGCGTTAGTAGTAAAATTTATTTTATGATTATTTTTTGTTTCGTATCAAGTATTTTTATCAGTTGAAATTCAATTCTCGATATAAGTTTTAATATTACCTTGATTAAGTGGAAAACCATTCTCATAAACATAATAATCTAACATATTCATTTGATTTGTGATTTGGCTTCAATCAGATTCTTGTGTATCTGATATTTTTTCCCAATTTAATTGTATATCAATCGTCTTTGTAACTTTATCATGTCCAGTTGCTTTTATATCAATTTTTGCAGTTAATTTATCTTGATTTAAAACTTTTTTTAATGACTTATTTTCATAACTCATTGCTAATGATGCTTGTTCGTTTCTATAATATCAACGTCATATTCCAGGACCATCCGCTGTAAAATAACTATTTATTTCATCTCCAACAATATCTAAACTTTTTCTAACTACTGTAGAATTTATTTTATGAGACTGTTTTGAAATAACAACACCAACAACTGCTCCGACTCCACATAGTACTCCCAATGAAATTGGTATAATAATTTTTAATAATTTTGTTTTATTCATTTTTTTCCTTATATTTTTATTTCTTTATATATTATAATATTTTTAATTTTTTTTATTAGATTTAAATGCATATTTACATTGATGACCAGATCCATTTTCATTATATGAATGTAAAATATCTTTAGATATTTTATCTTTAGATGGTGGAAATCTTCAATCAAGGAGAATTGATATGTGATAAGATGAGGTTTTAAGTTTTTCATTTATATAATCAAATTTTGTAAAAATCTCTCAAACACGATTATGATATTCATTAGGATCCAAATGGTTAATCCCTGTTCCGTTTTTACCTGCAAATTTATCAATATTTATTTGTATATTTATAGGTTTTAAATGGTGATAAGTAAATGTTCACGTACCGCTTATAAGAAAATCTCCAACAAGACTTATAACTGTATTAGGGGATATTTCTTGATCATAATTCTGTTTTTTAATTCCTATACTTATTTCGTTTAATTTAGAAATTACATCTTCTTGATTTTTTCAATCTAAAGTTATATTAAAAGGAGTAAAGCCCATGTTTTCTGTTTTTAACGTACTATCTTGATTTATTGTTACAATTCAATTAAAATTATTAGTAAGAACAACTTTAGTAGAAATAAACTTATATACATCTTGTTTGGAGTCTTTTAAAACCCATCTTTTATTAGCTAGATAATCATTTACATCTTTTTTAACTATGTTTTCAATAAGTGGAGCAGTTTCAACATAGCCTGAATTTCTTATAGTAGAAATAATATCACCTTCGTTTTCATCACTTTTATTTAATCATTTTAATACTAAAAATACATTTTTATTCCCATCCGTTGTAATACTAGGATTTAATTCTTCAGTAAATCATCCATCGCTATTTATTTTAACCTTATTACTGGTAAAATTTATTTTAGTAGCAGTTGTAGTAATATATCAAGTTTTATGGTCTTGTAAAAACTGTGTTTTTATATATTCTAAAGTATTAGATGAATTAAGTTCTGGTGCATGACTATAATAATCATTTTTTTCAATTTGATTTGTAATTTGACTTCACCCGCTTTTCATTGTGTCGGATAATTTTCATCAATTTAAATGAAGATTAATTGCTTTTGTAATTTTTTCAGAACCAGTTTGTTTTATATCAATTATTGCAGTTCATAAATATTCCTTTTGATTATTAACTAATTTTACTGAATTAGCCCTGTAGCTAATTCCTCATGATTTTTCATTATTTCGAAAAAATCAAGCTCCATTCCCACCGCCGTTAATTATATTAGTAGTACAATAATTTTTTATTCCATTTTCAACATTATTTTTTGTAATTTGATAATTTATTAATTTTGTATGAATCGGTCCAGTTAAATTCTTTATTACAACAGTAATACCACCTATAATACCACATAATGCTATTATTATAATCGGTATAATAATTTTTAATGATTTTATTTTATTTATTTTATTTATTTTTAGCATAGTATATTATATAATAATTTTTAATGATTTTTTTTATTTATATCGTTCTTATATATTATATAATAGAAAATTTTAAAAATTATAAAACATACATTTCGTATGTTTTTATTTTTTAATTAAAACCAATAATTATTTTTTATTAGGTTTTTTTAAAGTTTCTTTTGAGGTTTCTTTTGATTTAACTTTTGGATCAACTTGTGTTTGTTTTTTATTAGTTATATATTTATATAACTTATACGGCAAACAAACTATTAATACTATTAATTTTATAAATTTAACAGCTAATCATCCTACAAATTTTGTTGATAACGGATCATCGTTATTAGTAGCCATACGTTTTTGAACTCTTTTAATTTCATCATTACTCATACTTTTTCCTGGTTTTGCATCCTTTACTTGAATAAATTTCTTTTTCATACCTTCTCCTTCTAAAATAATAAATTTATTATATATTAAAAAAATTATAATAATTATTTTTTATTTAATTAAAACTTTTTTTACCTAGTCCAAAATTATAGGTATAATATGAAAGATCAAAACTATAAGTATATTTATGATAAGAAAATATATAAAATCCAAGATCTTGTCTATAATTAGTGCTTTCTAAATATTTCAAGATAATTATGTCCTTCGATTAGTGTTGATGCAGGCTACCTGGTTTATCATCAGCTTCAGATATAAAAGTTGCACTACCAATTTTATCATACTGTAAATCAGAAGTTGGATTATTTCATTGAATATTTGAAATATTAATGTTTGAAAAATTAAATACTAATTTACCAACATTCTTAACCTGTGTATGATCATAAAGTGTAGGATGACTCATTGTCATATTTCCTTTTATTGTTGAATAGTTTAATAATCACCCAAATCCTTGTGTATAAAGATTATATGTATCTACAATCGATGCACTATCATTTATAGAATTATTAAGTGTACTTTTATAATATGTACTAATTGGATTATAACCATTATTATATAATTTAAAATTACTTAACGTATTAAGAACTCTCATACCAGAATTTATTCAAGTCTCCTTAGAATATGTACCTAAATCAACAGTTTCTGTTATCTTTTTAGACGATAGTCCCTTTGGTTTACTTCTTCAATCTCAAAAATGACCAGAGACATCAATTATGATAAAATTTTATTTTTATTATTTTAATTATACTAAAAAAATATTATTTAATAATTTACATAAAAATATAAAAAATATATATTAACTATTATTTTTATTGTATACTTATATAATTATATAATATATATTATTATGTAATAAGGAAAAAAATGAAAAAAAATGAAAAAATAAAAAATGTTAAAAAAAATAAAGAGGATAGTAAATTAATAGATAATATTACACTTGCAAATAGTAAAGAAGCAAAAGAAGTAATAAGTGATAAGGAAATGAAAGAAGAAGATATTATTGTTGAAACTATCGATACTGATAATATAATTAATTTAATTGGTAAAAAAGAACCAGTTAGTAATGATATAGTGGGAGCTATAAGAGGACTTAGTTCAACACTTTTATCATTAAATAGAGTTTTAATTAGTTTAGAGAAAAAATTAAATAGTGGTGGCCAAAAATCTTCTGGCGGTTTTAGACGAAATAACGGAAGACAAAGTTTTGGAGGAGGTGGTAGAAGTAATTATCATCGTTCTGATAATCATCGTGATCATCATCGTTCTGATAATCATCGTCCTGAACGTGACCGCTCTAACAATAGTTTTTCAGATAACAGAAATCGTGATAAAAACAAAAATAGCTTTGACTATAATAAAAAATAATTAATATTAAATATATTAATTTATAAAAATTCCCATTATTTTAAATAATGGGAATTTTATTTTTTATGATAAATTATTAATTAACATCTATATTACTAAGTGTTAAATTAAACTTACTTTTTTGATCAAAATATTTTATTAATTGTAAATTATCTGTAGTAAATATATCTTCATTAGTACCTACTGACATAGAAAATGAATTAGGGTTTGCTTTGTCAAAACTAATACTAAATCAATAATATGTATCATTCATATTACAGCTAAAACTAAAAGTATATCGAGAATTATCAATACTTTTTGAATATACTGACGAGACAACGTTTCCAGCATTTATATTAAAATTTGGTGCTAAATTAGGATCGTCTTGTAAATAATAATTAAAAAAGGAATGTGCAAATAATATAAACATTATACCATTAACATATGAATCAATACTTGATTGTCTCATATTATTATATAAGTATTTATTATTTACAATAAAATCAACATAATTATAAAAATTAAAATCTGTTTTCACATTTAATGAATTATTTAAAATTATTTTAGAAATTATTTTAACTTTGGGTTTAATACGAATAACTAGTTGAGTATTTGCTAAAAAACCATTATTTGAAATTTCTGCATTAGCATGTTTTATACCATCATTTCTATTATCATTAAAAAAATCTGTTAAAGATAAATTTAATTTTTTATCATTTGATAATGATATATTAGTAGTTAATGATTTAGGGTCACTAATGTAAGTAATTATATATTGAGTAGAATATGTTTTTAAATTAACATTATAATTATTATTTTTATCATTTTTCTTTAAAAAGTAATTTTGATTAAGCGTAGCATTTGATGATTCAATAGCACATTCTCCATATCCACGAATTCAAGCATTATTTGAAATCGGCATATCAAGATCACCAGCATCTTTAATTGTTGGGTCATAATACTCACTTAATAGACTTGAAGTATATGGTGGACAATGCATAGTATTATATTCACCAGAACCATCTTCTGTATAAAGTGGAGCATGATTTATATAAATATTCCCTTGTTCAAGTTCATTAATATTAAATGCATCAGATATTTTATTAAGTGATATTAATTGATTAAAACCTGTTTTATCTACACCTTCCTTAGCATTAATATTTCATGATAGATTTGAATATGACTGATCTGTAATTCAATCAATTCCATTCATAGATTTTTGTGCAATAAAGCTTGTATAACCATAACTATATTTTTCTCCACTTGGATTTGCCTTTTCTGGTGCTTTAGTTTTACTAGTAACTCTTAATCTTATTCAATTATAACCTGAATTTGAATTTGAAGTTTTACTTTTAGCAATACCAACACCAGAAACCACCACAGAAATTATAAAAATTGATAACATTAACATAGTTACATTTTTTTTATTTCTAATTATTTTTATCATCTATTAATGTTGTATTATATTATTAAAAATTAGAATAATATTTTATAATTTAAAATATCAATAAAAAGATTATTTTTATCAAAATCTTTAAAATAATTTATTAATAACAAATTTTTGTGTAAATAAAAATCTTTATTTTTTCCAACCATAATAGATAATGAATTAGGGTCTTCTTTTTTAAAATTAATAGAAAATCAATAGTATGTTTCATAATCTAATGAACAATTGAATCAAAATGAATATTCCTGTTTATTGCTTAATTGTTCAAAAGACGATAATCCAATATTATGATTTGCTATCTTGAATTCTGGATAATCTTTATTTTGAGAATGAATACTTGTATTAGCAAATCATAACAATAGTGTATTATTAACATGCTCAATAATATGATCACTAGTTTTAAATTGATATCAAAGAGCGGAATTATCAACAAGAGAAGTAATATAATTGTATAAATTAAAATCTGTTTTCATAGTTAAAATATTATTTTTAATAATTTTTGAAACAGTATTAATTTTTTTCTTTACATGTAAAACTAAATGTGTATCTGCTGAAAACCCATTGTTTGCAAGAAGATCACTTTGTTTTGTTCTTGTATTTTCAAAAAAATTAGTTAGTGAAAGATTCAAATTATCATCATTTGATAGTGAAATATTTGTAGATAATTTGTCATTATTACAATATAATGCTAAGCAATTAAATACAGAAGTCTTTAAATTAAGTTTGTAATCATTATTTACTGATTTTTTGAAAATATAATTTTGTAATAAATTATCTGTTGATCCATCAATACTTGTTTCACCTTTTCCGTATATTGAAAGCAATCCCGGGACAAATTCACCAGCATTTTTAACATTATTATTAAAATATTGTGCAGTTAAACTTGACTCATATGGTAAATTATAATTAAAGTTATGATGATCGCTCTTACCTCCGCGAGCTGGAGGATCAGATACAACAATATTACCTTTTGCTAATTCATCTGTGTTAAAGGCACTAGATATTTTATTAAGTGATATTAATTGATTAAACCCTGTTTTGTCTATACCTTCTTTAGCATTAATATTTCATGATAAATTAGAAAATGATTTATTAGTAATTCAATCTACACCATTTATTGATTTTTGAACAATAAAACTACTATATCCATAAGAGTATTTTTCACCTATATTATTAGCTTTTTTAGGAACTTTTGTTTGATCAGTACACTGTAATCTTATTCAAGAATACGATAGAGAATCTTTATTTTTATTTCCTGAAATAATTGCTATAGAAGCTATTATTGAAACAAAAATCATAGAAAATGATAAAATCATGATAGTTAATTTTTTTTTCGTTAAATTTATTATTTTTATATTTATATTATATAGAAAATCTTAATAATATCTAAAATATATTATTTTATTAATTTTAATGATTTCTCACATCCTAACACACTTTTTTACTAAATCCTTCAAATAATTTTATTTTATTAATTTGTTATTTATTAATTTTTTATTATATAAAGAATTCTTTAATTCATTATTATTGAAATTTCTAGAATCTACATATTATCAAAAATTTTCTCTTTAACTATTTTATATTTTAATGTTTCTGAAAAAAATTTTGAGGTACTACCATTATTATTTAAGTCATTAATAAGTTTTTTTGTTATAAAGTAAATTACAAAATATTTTTAAAATATTAAATTTATTATTTATCTTTATTTTTTTATATCCAGGATCTTCTTTTTCTTTGAAAATTGGATCTATTATTGTTATTTTTATTTGCTGTACTAATTTTATATTATCTTCATCACCAAGTTCCTTAAAGCTTTTATATGTTTAATCTATTTCACTTTCTAAAAACAGCAATTTACTATACTTAAGCCTATATTTTCTGAGTTTATTATATTAAAACCAAAACCACAAAAAACAATCTTTTTAACTTGTCTAGTATAAAAGCAAGTAGGTGATTGCCATATCAACCTTAACTGAAGACCTACTCCATCTAATAATAAAGTAATAAATAGTATTTTAAGTCAACATAATAAAGAACGATATAATAAATTTAAACTTAAACCTAATAAAAATTTTAAATTATTTTATTTATAATATAATTTATATTAATATAATAAAAAAAAGGGTAATTATGAACTGATTAAAAAATAAAAAAATATTTAAAACAAAAAAAGTTATTATATCAATAATAATAGTAGTACTATGTGCAATTGGTGTAGGTGTTGCAATTAGCCTTTCGAAAAAAAATCCCCCTAAAATAAATACCATGACAATTAAAAAAGAAATTGGCACTATTAACAATGATATAAGCGATTATTTCACTAGTAATTCTTTAGCAAAACCTTTTTGATATTATAAAACAGATGAAACGGCATGATCAATGAGTTATAAAAAGAATTCAGTAATACAAGATAAATCTAATAAAGAAAAATTAATTGCAACAATTGATTTAAAAAATTCTAGTACTAAAGTTACAAAGTCTATCACTATTAATTTAGATTGACTAAATCCTGGTAGTTCTAAAGATACTGAATGAAAAGAAATTACAAGTGAAATTACTAACCTAGGGTATCATAATAAAAATGATTCACCTGCTATAAGTGATGTTAAAAATTATATTGATAATTGACTTTTAACTGATAAAAATACTTGATACGAAACATTTAATAATCATGAAATAACTTTTATTGCAGGTGATGTTAAAATAAATAGCGACGGAGAGTTTACTACAACTTTAAAACCTAACAATACAATAGATGGAAATAAGGATGTACCTCTTGCACTAAAATGAATGCTAAATGATGATCTAAAACCAAATAACATTATTTCTGCTATAAAAACAGCAGGATATTCAAATGCACCAGTATTAATATGAAGCATGGTTAAAAAAAATGTTAGTGATTATTTAGCTAATATAGCATGAGCAATAAAACCAAAAACCATAACAAATGATCTTATAGTACCTGAATTTCATCTTATTGCCACTAAAGTGGTTAAAGATAAAGATTCTAATTGAATTGTAACAATAGATCAAAAACCTTCATTAAAAATAAGAAATTTAGATTTTAAACCTTTTGATATAATTTTAGATTGAAAAAATCAAAATGATACAACTGATAAAATTAAATTAAGTGAAATAGATATACAAATAGAAAGTAATAACTATACTAAAACATTATCTGCTGATGATGTTCGTATTCTTTTTAACAATTTTTTAATAAGTGGTAAATGATCATTTACTGGACCTTGAGATAATCAATGAAGACAAGCACAACCTTTAATTGACGTAAGTACTGATGGTCAAGGGGTAAGACCTAGTCCTGACCTTACTGATCATTTATGAAATATTTCTCTAACATTTAAATGAATAAATGCGGGATCGGGAAGAAATGAAATAACATATTGAGGCCTTGTTGGACTTAAATGACAATTCGCTGCTCCTGATCCTACTGAAATAACTAAAAACGTTTTACATCAGCTTAATGTAAACCCAGACCAGTATTTTTTCACATATACACCTAATCATTAAACCAAAATTAATATAATAAAATGATTAATAAGTAGATATTTAAATGTACCTGATTAATCAAAATATTCTTAAAAAGATGTGAATGATTATATAAATCGTTAGAAATTCCTGTATATTTCATTATTTTATATTTATAATGAATTTTTTAAATTCTTTTATATTAAAAACGTATTCATTATATAAATATGCTGCTTTTAATTTATTTTTTGCACTTTTTCACCCTTCGCCATCAGTAATTCAAATAAATTTTGTATTTTTTATATTTTTAATTTTGTTTTCTAACTCTATATAGCTTCTTGCTGTTTCATTTAATTTTGAACCACCAGAAGTATAAAAATTACATTCAATAATATAGGTAATATCATTAATTAAAAATGAAAAATCATAACGTTTTTTGTCTACATCATTGTGAAGAATATTTAATTCCTTATTCGAAGGTTGGGTTTTATATTTAATATTATTGTTATCTAATATTTTCTTGATTATATATTCCATTATACTACCAAAGCGATTTTTTCTTGCATTACTATCCAATCCCACTTCAACTCCGTAGCAATAATCCATAAGATTTTTTAATTTAAAATTTGTAAATAAAATATTAAGTTTACTTTTAAAAATAAAATCAACAACATCCTTAATATTCTTTAAATTAATTTTTCTTTTAATTTTATTATCAGTTGTTTTGTATATTAATTTATCTTCTCTTACTGCTATAAGATTTGGTAATATTTCAAAATTATTATAATTATCTTTATGAATAATTTTAATTCTCTTTAGTAATTCATCATCAGAATTACATATAAGGTAGTTCAACTTATTTATTTTATATTCAATTGTTCTAGTTTTCAATATAACCTTGTTTCATTCAACATAATCATTTAATTGTCTATTAGTTGCAATCATTCCAGAAAGAAAAGTATCAAAATTTTTATTCATTTGTATTTATTAATCTCCTTTTAGCTAATTCAATGTATTCTTTTGAATTATCAATTCCTATATAATTTCTAGATAATCTCTTTGCAACAACACATGTTGTACCAGAACCCACAAACGGGTCTAAAATTAAATCACCCTTATTAGTAGATGCTGTAATAATTCTTTCTAATAACTTTTCTGGTTTTTGTGTAGAATGTTTTCCGTATTTTTTTTCACTAGGGGGGGTGTTGGTAATTGATCAAACACTTCTCATTTGTTTATTAACTGAATGTATTTTATCAGAATCTCAAGTTTTCATTTCGTTATAATTAAATGTATGTTTAGTGTCAAGATATTTAAATATTAAACTATTTTTATTTTTTACTTTCTTTTTCTTTTGCTTTCTTGCTCATATAAGTGTTTCATGGCTTGCTGTAAATACTCTACAACTAATATTAGGTGCACCATTTGGTTTAAATCAAGTAATTTCATTTAATATTTTAAACCCTTTATTTTTATCTATATGTTGAATAATATATCCACAATTATAAATTGAATGATATGTTCCGGATACTCATAATGTACCACCTGGTTTTAGTACTCTATAGCACTGTTTTAATCATTTAGAATTAAATTTTTGTTTTTCTTTATTATTAGCTATTAAATCTCATAAGCCCTTCTTTATTTTTTCAGTATTTCTTTTTCCACCGCTTACAGTATATTTACCGTTACTTAAAAAATATGGAGGATCAGCGAAAATCATATCTATTGTATTAGATTTTATTTTTTTAAGATTATCTATAGTATCACCATATATTAATTTATTGATATTTTTCATAATAATATTTTAATTAAATATAGTTAAAAAAATGATAATAAATTTAAATTATCATCATTTTTAATACTATATATTTCCTTTTTTTTCTTTATTATTATATTTTCGGGGTAAATCAAGATCATTTTTTAAAATATGTTTATATATTCAAATAGAAAAATGAAATACAAAAATATAAAACATTCTATTTGTATAATTAAGATTTGCTTTTTCAGTTACACTAGAGGATACATTATGATAAATACTATTTCTAATATTAGTTGCTGATTTCCATAAAAGATTATCTTCTAAAAAGTCAATATAATACTTATTGTTTATTTTTTTAGATTCATCTTTAATATTTGTTAAAAATTCATAACATTCTTTATAAATTTCTTCTAATTTTGTTATGATTTTATCCACAATAACCTCTTTCTTATTTATTAAAAAAAAGAGCATTGTGCCTTTTAACAGGCCGCTGTGAGTCTTCACTTCTGAGTTCGGAATGGAATCAGGTGTTTCCCTCACGCTATTAACGCTCTTTAGTATTTTTCAAAATTCTTAAAAAGAACCTTGAAAACTAGACAACTTTTTGTAATTCTCAGGATTGATTATTTATTATTTAAAATTAAGAATAATAACTAAATCTTCGATCTATTAGTATCAGTTAGCTGAATGTATCACTACACTTACACTTCTGACCTATCGACGTTGTGGTCTACAACGGATCTTATCTCAAAAGAGTGGGAAAATTAATCTTGGAGTTAGTTTCGCACTTAGATGCTTTCAGTGCTTATCTATTCCATACGTAGCTACTTAGCAATGCCATTGGCATGACAACTAAAACACCAGAGGTATGTCCAACCTGGTCCTCTCGTACTAAGGTCAGATCTCCTCAATTTTCCTTCGCTTGCAACAGATAGGGACCGAACTGTCTCACGACGTTCTGAACCCAACTCACGTACCACTTTAATGGGCGAACAGCCCAACCCTTGGAACCTTCTCCAGCTCCAGGATGTGATGAGTCGACATCGAGGTGCCAAACCTCCCCGTCGATATGAACTCTTGGGGGAGATAAGCCTGTTATCCCCGGAGTAGCTTTTATCCGTTGAGCGACTGCCCTTCCACACAGGACAGCCGGATCACTAAAGCCTACTTTCGTATCTGTTCGACTTGTATGTCTCACAGTTAATCACCCTTATACTTTTGCGCTCTACACATGATTTCCGACCATGTTGAGGGTAACTTTGCACGCCTCCGTTACTTTTTAGGAGGCGACCGCCCCAGTCAAACTACCCACCAAACACTGTCCTTCATCCAGATATATGGCTTGAAGTTAGTTTTTCAAATAATTAAGGGTGGTATTCCAAGGATGCATCCACAAACGCTAGCGCGCCTACTTCAAATGCTCCCACCTATCCTCTACATAATCATCTAAAAAACAATATTAAGTTGTAGTAAAGCTTCACGGGGTCTTTCCGTCTAGTTGCAAGTAACCTGCATCTTCACAGGTACTAAAATTTCGCCGAGTCTATGGTTGAGACAGCGCCCGGATGATTGTGTCTTTCCTGCGGGTCAGAACTTACCTGACAAGGAATTTCGGTACCTTAGGACCGTTATAGTTACGGCCGCCGTTCACCAGGGCTTCAATCAAAAGCTTCGTGTAAAACACTAACCTCCTTTATTAACCTTCTGGCACTGGGCAGACATCACCCCCTATACATCATCTTACGATTTGGCAGAGAGCTGTGTTTTTGATAAACAGTTCCCCGGGCCTCTTTACTGAGACTCATTTCTACATGAGCAATCCTTCTTGCGAACGTACGGATCTAATTTGCAGAGTTCCTTAACCATAGTTATCTCGCTTACCTTAGGATTTTCTCCTTGACTACGTGTGTTCGTTCTCGGTACAGGTTGCTATTAGTCAAACAATAGAAGTTTTTCTTGGAACCATGGCGTCATAATGCTTCGGTACTTAGCGAACTGTTCCCTATCTTTAATGCTTCAGTGTATGTCTGTTACTGATTTTCAAATAACAGCACCTTTACACTTAGACCAACTCTACCAATCATTGGCACATCTTAGCCTAATCCGTCACTCCATCTCTATAATAGCAAGTATAAGAATATTAACTTATTATCCATCGGCTACGCTTTTCAGCCTCACCTTAGGCCCTGACTAACCCTGGGAGGACGAGCCTTCCCCAGGAAACCTTAGTCAATCGGTATAAAGGATTCTCACCTTTAATCGCTACTCATGCCGGCATTCTCACTTCCAACCTCTCCAATAGTTCTTTCGATCTACCTTCATTGATGTTGGAACGCTCTCCTACCGCTTACATAATAAAATGTAAACCCATGTCTTCGGTGTTATGTTTAGCCCCGTTAAATTTTCGGTGCAAGGCCGCTTAGCTAGTGAGCTGTTACGCACTCTTTAAATGATAGCTGCTTCTAAGCGCACATCCTAGATGTTTTAGCGACCTAACTTCCTTTTCCACTTAACATAAACTTGGGGACCTTAGACGATGATCTCGGCTGTTCCCGTCGCGACAATGAAGCTTATCCCCCACTGTCTCACTGCTGAGCAATTTTGAATGGTATTCAGAGTTTGATTATATTCAGTACCCCTAGATGGAGCCATCATGTATTCAGTGCTTTACCCCCATTCATATAGACTCAACGCTGTACTTAAATACATTTCGGAGAGAACCAGCTATTACGGTGTTCGATTGGAATTTCACCCCTAGCCACAAGTCATCCGCGGGCGTTTCAACGAACGTCGGTTCGGTCCTCCAATAGGTTTTACCCTACCTTCAACCTGCTCATGGCTAGATCACACCGTTTCGGGTCTATTACTACAAACTCATTCGCCCTATTCAGGCTCGCTTTCACTTCGGCTCCGTGTTTAAAAACACTTAACCTTGCTTGCAACAATAACTCGCCGGCTCATTCTACAAAAGGCACGATATTAGGCATTAACGCCCTCTATCTTTTTGTAGGTATATGGTTTCAGATACTATTTCATTCCCCTCCCGGGGTGCTTTTCACCTTTCCCTCACGGTACTGGTTCACTATCGGTAAATAGAGAGTATTTAGGCTTACGCAGTGGTCTGCGCAGATTCAGACAGGGTTTCACGTGCCCCGCCCTACTCAGGATACTGTAAAGAGTCCTATACATTTCAGATACGGGGATTTCACCCTCTGCGTCTTACCTTCCCAGGTAATTCTCCTATGTATAAGATTTCTAACTCTATATATACAGTCCTACAACCCCAGATAAATCTGGTTTGGCCTGTTCCCGTTTCGCTCGCCGCTACTCGGGGAATCGCTTTCGCTTTCTTTTCCTCTAGGTACTGAGATGTTTCACTTCTCTAGGTTGTCTTTATGCAGTTATGTATTCACTACAAAATACTATTAGTTTCGTAATAGTGGGTTGCCCCATTCAGAAATCTCCGGATCATAATTTGTTTCCAATTCCCCGAAGCTTATCGCAGGTAACCACGTCTTTCATCGGCTTCTATTTCCAAGGCATCCACCATATACCCTTAGCAATTTAGTTATTTAATATTCTTGACCTTAAAAAAATTTTTATAATCAAAAATCCTAAGTCTTACTTTGGTTATCTAGTTTTCAAAGAACTTCACTATACTTTTATACAAAAATATATGAATTTATCGCCTTTAAAAAAGACGATAAAAAAGATTATAGCATAAATATAATATTTTTATATTTTATTTTTATATTTTATTTAATTATTTGAATATTATTTTTTAAGTAATCTTTTTGCTCTTCTTTCTTCTTTATCTTGTTTACTTTTAATTTTATTAATAACGTGAATACATACTATTACTAATCAAATTAAAATAGGGGGAAATAATATTGGTAATCATCAAATTCCATTACCAACTGGGTTACCACCACTACTTGGTAAACCAGCAAAAATTGCAAAGAAATCATAAAATATTCCTCCTAAACTTGCCATTGTAACAAAATAACCTGTTGTTCATGCGGTAGTTGAACGACCCTTTTCCATACCAATTGTCATAGTCATCGGATAGACTGAAGAACAAAATAATCCGAGGAAAAATGTTATTATTAAGACAATATATTTACCAGCAGCAAAATTTATTTCAGGCTTAATACCATATCAATCACCTGGTTTAAAGTGTTGATTGGGATTTGCTTTATCACCGTTTGTAATGGAATTATTAGTAATTAATAATATTACTATCAATATATATAAAATTGATACACATGTAATTGAAAATATTACTAATTTATATTTATTAAATTTTTTAATTCCAATTAAATAAATTCCAAAAAACCACCTTCCAAATGTTATTCCAAGTCAAAATAGTCCAGTTAAAATTGGTAGTAATGAATCCTCAGAAAAAAGTTGATATGAAGTACGAAATGCAGTATTTAAATAAAAGGTACAACTATCTTCTAAAAATAAATAAAAGAACATTGCAAACCCAATAATTAAAATTATTCAATTTATTTTTGATCAAAGTGTTTTATCTCTAGAAGCAATCTTTCTTTTATGAGAATTCATATTAGAATGTGATGCATGAATTTTCCTAATCATTTTCCCTTGTTCTAACTCTGATTCTTTAAAATATTTTTTATTTTCATTAATTTTTATTTTTCACACAATATATGCTGCTCCAAATAATATTATGCTAATTATGGCAAAGGAAGCTCTTCAAATAGTAGGTTGATTTCCAGCTCCTGTTAAAATTATTCCGCTTAAAAACGAAATTATTACAACTCCCAAACCAAAACAACCATGTACTTTTGTTAATCAACTTCCTGATTCATCATTATTTTTAAATGCTGAAACAACTAAAAAATTAATTGTTGTCATTGCAAAACCAAAACCAAAACCACTCATCAGTTGAAATAATGCAAATAAAACTAATCAAATATGATTAAAGGGATCTGTTACTCCAAGTGTAGTTAATAATATATTTGCCACTGCTTGCAATATTAAAGCAAAAACTAAAAATTTCTTAGCTCCTATCTTTTTTAGAAAAATGGGTGTAATAAGGTTACCAATTAGATAACCAACTAATACAGCAAATGTTAATGCAATAATAATGATTGTATTAGAATAATTATGACCAGGATGAGAAGCTAATAATGTATGCGCAATTGGATTACTTAAGATCCCTCCAACATAACTTGATGTACCTGTAGCAACAGCAGCAACAGCACACATTCAAAATATACTTTTCATTTTATCTTCAGGCACTAAATAAACACCTTTAGGTCTAATAAATGGTTTTATAGTAAAAACTTTTTTGATTTCTTTTTTAATTTTATGTATACTTTTTATAATTTTATTCATAGCATTATTATATTATAAAAATATTTTTTATTTAAATGAATTTTTTAAATAATATATAAATAAATATTAAATTTAATATTTTGTAATAATTTTTAATATAAACAAATGTCTTTTAATAGTAGATTTACAAAATGAAATGAACATTGTATTCAAAATATGAATAGTGCAAAATTTCTATGTAATTTAAAAAGTGAATTATCCATAAATCATTTTATAAACGATAAAATAAAGATATTCAGTTAAATAGTCCTTTTTTTGATACTAAGGAAATAAAGGTGAAATTTATAATTATCTAATAAAAAGAAAAATTAATGAAATTTTAATAGTTGGTTTAGCACTAGAATATTGTATAAAAAATACAATTGACCATGCTTTTTTACTTGGTTTTAAAATATTGATAGATTTAAAAGCTACCAAAGCTGTTCATAAAGAATTTGAAAAGAAGTTTATCCGGGATTATAGAAATTTAGTATTCTTTATATAATTAAATTATATAATAAGTTTATGAATAAAAATAAATCAAATATTTATAAGTCAGACTGGATTATTGAGAAATGAAAGTTTAAAGATTTAATGAATATTGCAGTAAAAGATAATATTCAACGTGATTTTGTATGAGGAGATAATAATAAATCTAGAGAATTAATAGATTCAATAAAAAGACATTTTCCTATTGGTACATTTTTAGCAATTAAGGAAAAAAACGGTAATAAAAAAAGAATTAAAATATATGATGGTTGACAACGTTTTTGTATAATAAATAATTTTTTATCAAAAAATAAAAAAGAATATGAATATCTAAATGATTTAGAAATACCAATCATATTTTATACTGGAGATAGTACAAATATAAATGAAATATTTCAAAGAGTAAATTTAAATTCAGTACGCCTTGATAAATGGGACCGTAATAATATTTTTTTAGATCATAAAATTTCTATAAAAATGAATGAAATTAATAATGATAAATATAAAAATATATTTAAAGAAATTATATCTGTATATGAAAAGGATTATAAAAATAAATATTCAAAAGGAATAGATATAGAAAAGAATAGTGATTTTAATCCAAATAAACTTACAACTAAAATATTTCTTACATCCCTTAATATTATTGGTGAGAAATACCTAAAAAATATTACTAATATACAAAAAATGTTTTCTTGACAAGTATTATATGTAATTAATAAAAGTCTTGATCCAACACCCGAAAATATTACAAAACTAAGAGAATGATTAGAAAAAATGTTTTCTGAAAAAAAATATCATAATGATTTACTATTAATTTTTAAAAATCTTAAGGAAATTTTTATAACTTTAAATGAAAAATGTGAAAATATTTTTTATTATAAACTTGGTACAGAAAAGATTTTAACAAAAACTATTCTTAAATTTTCAAATGATATTATTTATTATATGATTGGTCTAATTTATTTTTCAGAATATAAATCTCAAATTAAATTAAATAAAAATCTAAATATCCCAAAAATACTTTTTTTTCTTTGATTAACTATTTTTAATATTGATGGCAAACGAAAAAATTTTAATAGTGCAATAAAGGAATTACGAATAATTATTAATGAAAGAAATATAGACCTTATACAAACAAATCTAGATAATAAAATAAAAATATTTCTTAAAGAATTTTTTAATAAACAAAGAATAAGCAATTATAGAATTACAAATATTAAACTTGGTGAGTATAATATTAATAAATTCATTATTTATAAATTGAGTAGAACAATATTTTATGATCAAGATAATAGTGGTAGTTGGAATCACATTCCTTGAACTATTCAACATAATCCATCTCAAGATACATTAGAGGCAAAACTTAGTTTTGAAGCATGTAAAAATATTGGCGTTCTTCAACTTTTACCAAGGAATTTAAATAGTGCACTTAATAAAAATACGGTTACTGAACTAACTGAAAGACATAATAAAGATGCATATACAAAAGCATATTACCTATATCGTAAATTTAATGGTACTAAAGATAAAAAAAATATTATTGATCATATTAATAAATCGATCGAAACATATTGATGTTCTAACGGTATAATCGATTTAATAGTACACAAGTGTTGAAAAGAAAATTAATTTATACCTTTTTAATACACTTTTGAGATATTTTTTATTAAATATATTATAATATATTTTATGAAAATTGAAAATTTACAATCAGAAAAAAATGATTCTATAATTTTTAATAATAAAAATAAAAATATTTTCAAAATCCTTTCGTGGGGGGGGGTCACAGTCTTCTGCGATAATCCAACTTTATTTAGATAATAAAATTGACTTAGATTATATAATTTTCTCAGATACAGGCCTTGAACCTAATTACGTTTATCAGCAAATAAATGACTGACTAAAAATATCAAAGGTCAGAAAGATTTTTCATCTTGCAAAATGTAAGAATGATATGTTTGATATGCTTTCAAAATATCTTGAAGGAACTAGAAAATCAATTAGAATGTTTATTTATACATATAATTCTAAAACTAATCATTATGGTACTCACCCTAAAACCTGTACTGGTAGTTATAAAATTGCTCCAAATCATTCTGTAATTAATAAACTTATAAAGCTAAAATTAGGCATCGGTAATAAAAGAATTCCAAATAATATTATGAAACATATTTATATTGGGTATTCAAAAGATGAGATACATCGTGCCGATAAGATGAAAAAATATGAAAATGAAAATACTAAATATTTTTTTCCCTTAATAGATAAAAATCTAGATTATATAAAAACTATTGAATATTTAAATAAAAATAATCGTTCAATAAAAAGGTCAGCTTGCTTCATGTGTCCTTTTAGAAATGACAGTGTTATGGGAATGGGATGAATAGATATTTTTAAAGATGACTATATAAATTTTGAAAAATTAATTAGATATGATGTTGATATTAGAAATTGTGATAATTCTAAAAAATTTGAGTATGGTTTATATTTTGATGGAGCGTGTATTCCTTTGTGAATTTTATATGGATATTTGGCAAAAGAGAATGACAATTATAAGGATTGAAAAAAACTTAAAAAATCTGGCCTAATAAATGATTTGCTGCTAGATTATTGTCAAAAAAAGGATAAAAAAGGAATTTTAGCTATGAAAAGAAAAAATAGAAAATGAAAAAAAATAAAAATAAGAGCGTGCAGTAGTTCATTAACCGGTGGATGTGGTTTATAAAAAATAGGAGAGTATATGGAAAAAAAATATAAAAAACTAAAATATATTAATAATAGTGAAAATAGAGTTTTAAAAGAGATTACTGATAATAAAAATTATGAAAATATTTTAAAAATACCACCTGGAAAACCAACATATGATAATTTTACGGGTCGAGCTAATCATTTTATTTTTCTTTTATCTGAATTAATTGATAATTCAATTGAATCATTTAGAAAAATGTATAGTGATGATAATATTAGAGAAGAATTAGACAATAGTAGGTTTCAACCAGAAATAGAAATTTTACTAACAACTCGTAGTGTAATAATAAAAGATAATGCTATTGGTTTTTGTGAATCTGATAATGATTTTACTAGAATTTGAGAATATGTAGATTGTGTTGATAATGAACATAGGGATCTAGAAAGTTGATCAGAATTTAATGATGGTTTTAAATCAGCAATTATTGGAATAGGTGAAGAAACTGAAGTTCATTTTAAGCATTATAAAAGTAAAAACCCTATAAAAATAAAAATAGAAAAAGATTTAACACATCGTATTAATGCTCAAGAATTTAATTTTAAAAATTATAAGCACGGAACAATAATTACAATAACTAAATTAACAGATAAAACTGTTGATTATCTTGAAAAATCAAATAATAATTTAGATAGATTAAAACAAAATATTGCTGACAAGTATAAAAAATATCTAAATAAAAATGGTAATGGTTTTGGAATTGAGATAAATATTTTTATTGATGATGATGATCTATCAAAATATTGTGAAAATTATGAATATAGAAGATGTGGAAAAAATATTATACCAGTAAATAAAAAATCAATTAATATAAATAAATGATTTGATAATTATGATACTAATGAAGAGAAATGGAATGAATTAGTAAAATTTCTCACTCATAAATGTAATGATAAATATAATATATGTACTGAAAAACTTTATAATTCTATATATACACCAGAACTTAAAGAACATATAAAAGAGCAATATTTTTTAACAGAATATTCTGAAGCTTTTCATAAAAATTTAATGAAATACTTTAAGTCATATTCAAAATTAGGTGAATATGAGGCCTTAATACAACTTAAGAAATGTTTACTATTACAAAATAATGAAATAAAAGATACCATCATACGATGACAAGATAATATTAATATCGAAAATAATTGTAATATTCCGGATAGTAAATTATGTGAAAATAATACTCATAAGAATCATTTAGTTGTAATATCAACTTGAATTACTAATGATAATATGAAGAACCCTAAAGCCAAATATCTAAAATTTCAAACAAATGTAAATGAAAATACAGGATATACTATTGAGGGTAAAGATAAGTTAATTATTTTTGGTGATAATAATGAACCATTTAAAAAACGGATTTTCATGTATAAAATTAAAAGCGCTAGTTTTGAAACAACTAATAAAATTTCCTATGGATCAAGAATTACTGGAACGATTTTAGTTCCTAGTTGTTTTAATACTGATAATAATAAAAAGGAACTTATTAATAAAACAAGATTTATAAGTAAATTTGGTGATTGTAATAGTCCTGATTCTCTTTTTTATAAATTATTTATAAAAAGTGGAAAAATACTATGTGTACATTTACTTACTACATTTCTTAATTATTCTAAAACAATCAAGCAATATAATGATAAAAATTCAAATAAAAGTGATCTTGAATATGATAAAAAGTTAATAAAAGAAAGAGTCAAAAATGATATAAATTTTCAGTTGCTTCCGGGGGAAAAACTTAAAACTAAAGAACTTAATGAAGAAGAATTATCTAAATATGTAAGCAATAATCAAAGTAAGTTATACACATTAGGTGTTTTAGATAAAGTTTATAATTCAATAAAAAAAATGTATATAATGAATCTTAATGGAGAAAAATATAATGTCATGATTATTGCTGATGATCAGTGTGACTCTTTTATAAAAATTGAATATAAATTAGATGATACATTGATTGTTTATTGTTCATCTAAAATATGAAGAAAAATGCTTGAAAATGATAATGTAAAAGTTATTAAAACATTTCAAATACATTGTTTATTAATATTTGTCAGAGAATGAATTGCTTTTTATATTTTGTTAAAATCACAAAATAATGATAATGATGCTGCAAAATTTATTCAAACATTAAATAATTTATATACATGAAGCAATTAATATATAACGATAATATTTTTAAAAATAATGAAGATATTAATGATGTGAAGATGCTATCAATAATTAATACATATAGACTAGTAATGTTATTTGGAGATGTTCAATCTGGTAAAACTAATTATATTATTGATAATGTGATTACACCAGTAATAAAAAGTAAAAAATATCGATTTATAATTTACATTACTGGTAATTTAAATAAATTACATCACCAAAATGTTAATAGAATTCATGAACAAGATGAAGACTTTGAAGAATTTATAAAAAAACATAAATGATATAGATCAAACTTGACTAATAAAGAAATTCACTTTAATGGTAGTAACAAATTAATATATATTAAAAATACAAGAAAAGATTTAGACAGCCTCCGCACTCTAAATAGAATTAACGATAATATTTTAATAATTATTGATGAGTGTGATTATGGAACAATTAAAAAAAATAGCGAAATATGTGAAATTAATAAAAAACTAGCTTATTTATATAATAAAAATAAGAATATAAATTTTTTTCTATTAAGTGCAACACCATATAGAAATCTAAAAGTAGATAATAAAGATATGATTCCACAATATATTATTTATAAAGATAATTACTCTAAATATTGTGGTCTAAATATATTCCATAATGATAATAATGAAAAAAATAAATATATTATTCCAATAGATAAATGAGATGGGATTGAATATATAGAAAATTTTATATATCGTTATTTAGTAAATACTATAAGAATGAAGAGGAATTTTAATAATAATTGAAGACTAACAAAAATGATATTCAATTGTACAGTTAAAAATAAAATTCATATAGAAATTAAGAAAAATATTAAAATAATATTAAACAAAATTCGTGAAACCTCTGCTACGGGCATCATAAAATTAAACAATATTCTTGATGAATACAAAATAGTAAAATCAGATCAACATAGTTATATAGAAGAAATATCAGATCTAGTTGATGAAATATTAGATGAAAATTCTGTAGTAATACTAAATCAGAAGTCAAGTAAATATGCTAATTTTGATGATGAAGATGATAAAAATATAATTATTATTGGTGGTAACCTACTCGGAAGAGGAATAACATTTAATAATCTTATAACAACTGTTATGACTAATGAAACTAAAAGTACTCGTGAATCAACATTACTACAAAGAGCAAGATGATTTGGAGATAGATATGATTATTTGGATTACATTAATATTTTTCTAACCAAGGAATGTTCCAAAAGATATTTAGCTATAAAAGAAATAAATTCTTTTTCTAAAAAATTAATTAAACAAAATAATTCAGAGTTTAATCAAGAAATTAAAAAGGAAATTGATAAAAAATGATGTCAAATATTAAGATCAAAAGAACTTACAGTAAAAAAGGATAATGAAATTGAATAATGATAATAAATTAGATTTAATTGAAAAAATAAATATTATAGGAAAATTTGAAATATGAACCTATAGAAGTATTAATGATGATATTATTAAAAAATGTGTCATTAATAGGACTGAGGATGTTGAATATAAAAGCATGATTTTTTCAAATTTTAGTTATATCTGTGGTAATTTTTTTAAAGATGATGATAACAATATATTAAATTGTGAAGTAATTTTATTTGAAGATATATCTGATCTTTGATTTTATACAATTATAAATATAATTAAAAATTATAATTCAAATAACATTCATGATTCTATTAAAGGGATTAAAAACTTTTTTTCATTAAAATCTATACAAGAAAAAGAACAAATTGGTTTAATGGCTGAATTATTATTTGCATATCATTTATATAAAAATAAATTTCGATATTCTGCAAGTCTATATAAAAAAAGTCAATTTGATTTTAATTTAATAACTGATAAAAATATTAATATTAAGTTAGATATTAAGGGTACATTTTCTGATAAAGAAACTTGTACAATTAATCATTTTCCAAATAGAGATAAAAGTATTAATTACTATTTATTAATACAATTAAAAAATGGTGAAATTAATATTTATGAATTAATTAAAATATTAAAAAAACAAAGTGAATTACAACATAAGCAATTAATTGATAAAACAGAAAATTGGTTTAAATATAATGAAAAAACAAATATTTCTAATATTAAAATTAGTTTAGATCTTCATGATATCTATATTGATAATAATAAAATTGATTCATTTAATAAAAGCATTGATAGTATATTTAATAATAAAATGGATTTTATTTGATTAAATTCCTTAAAATATGTAGTTAATATAGATGCATTTAATAAAGTTAATTTTACTAAACTAAAAGAAATAATTAATAAATTAGACTAATAATTATCTTTTATCTAGAATAGTTAGATATTTTGCTTAATTTTTCTTGTGAATAAATATAATATTCATTTAATAAAAATGTATAAAACTCTAATCACTCTGAATAATTATTTTTAACGTTAATATTATTTAATTTTTGGTAGTATTTAGCTCTATGTAAATTAATAGTTTGAAAAATATCAAAAGCAACCTTATTATTTAATTCATGAATATATAAGTAATATTCAATAAGAATTCTTCCAATCTACCATTCCCATCTGCAAAAGGATGAATTCTTTCAAATCATGCATGAACAATTCCACTTTTCAATAATCCATCACAAAAGTTTTCTGGTTTCTGATTAAAAAAAATAAAAAATTTATCTAATTCATTTTTAACACAAAGAGGATCACATGGTAAATAACCATTTTCAACATAGTTTTGTTGTTTTTTATATTCACCAGTAACACCTTTTAAATTTTTTACTCCCTTAAATTCAGCATGAATATCACTTAATAATCTATGTGAAATACCATTCTTATTCATTTCATCCTCTAGATATTCTTCAATACCAATGGCAACTTTAATTTCCCGCTTATCTTCTTTTTTTGCTTTATTATATTCACCAATATTACTGATAACATTACCTTCAATTGTTGCTGAAGCAATTGCGTTTTTCAATCGATATTTAAATGCATTATCAATAAAATAATCATTTATTTGTATTGATTTAATATTAAAATTATTAGTTTTAATATCATCAACCTCTATATATGAATATCGACTTGTAATATAGAAATATTCACCTTGACTAATTCTTTTTAATGATTTATCATTTCTGTTTAAAATATTATTAATCGTTCTTGAAACCAATGTTGGTATCTTTTTTGAATCATAATCAATTTTTTCATTATTAACAAAACTTTTAATTTTTAAAATAATTATTTTTAGAGAAAATATACCAGATTATTGGTTAATAGTTTCTATAATTTTCTTTTCAATATTTTTGTTCACACTATAATACTTAAACTCCGTATGGAGTTTAAGTATTATAGCACAAATAATTAAATTTATAAATAATATATTTTTAGTTATTAAAAAATATAATTATTTATGAAAGTGTTTTTCAACTCATTTATGAGCTAATTGCATAATTGCTTCTGATATTGTTGGATGAGGGAAGATAACTTGGGCAATATCAAGCATCGTAATTTCACATTGCATTGCTAATGCAAAATATGCAATCATATCACTTGCACCATTTGCTATGACAGTCGCTCCATATATTTGACCATAAACAGGATCTGTTAAAACCTTAATATAGCCATCAGTTGCATTATCAACTCAAGCTTTTCCAATTGTTTTGATTTGAATTGTTTCACTAACAAAATCAATACCATCATCTTGTAATTGTTTTTCTGTTTTTCCCACACAACCGATTTCAGGTTCTGTATAAACAACACTTGGAATATTATTAATATTTAAAGGTTTATCTACTTTATTAAGAATATGTTTAACAGCATATTGGCATTGTGCAGTTGCTACATGTGCTAACATTAATGTACCATTAACATCACCAATTGCATAAATATTTGGTTCTGATGTTTGAAAATATTCATTAACTATTATAAATCCTCTTTTATCTAGTGATAAATTTAAAGCCGTTAAATCTTTTGTGTTTGGTTTTCTACCAACAGCTTGAAAAATAATATCGCTTTTAATTGCTCTTTTTTTATCATTGCTATCAACAATATTTAAGGCTTTTTCTTTAAGATCGCTAATATTTGCTTTAGTTATAATTTCAACATTATAAGATGTTAAAACCTTTGTAATTTCTTTAGCAATTCCAACATCTAAATTAGCTAAAATAGATGGTAGCACTTCTACTATTGTTACTTTGCTATTAAGTTGTCCAAATAATAACGCAAATTCAATCCCAATAACTCCCCCACCAATTATCGTAATGCTTTTTGGAATTGCTTTTAAATCTAATATTTGTGAACTATTTAAAATATAATCTTTTTTTATACCTTCATCAAAACCTTTAATTGGTAATGTTTTAGGGGTGCTTCCTGTTGCAATAATTATGTTGGGTGCATTTAATATATTACCATTTATAGTAATTGTATTTTTATCAACAGCGCTAGCAAGACCTTTATATTCATCAATTTTATTACTTTTCATTAAAGAATGGATAGCACCATTTAATGAAGTAATTATTTTTGATTTTCGTTCTTGAAATTGTTTTCAATTTGGAGAAATCTCTTTAAACTTATTAATTCCAAAAATATTCCCTTCTTTATTAACACTATTATAAACATGGCCTGATTTTAATAATGATTTTGTTGGGATACAACCGCTGTGTAAACAAACTCCTCCCCATGTTCCTTTTTCAATAATAGCTACTTTTAAGCCATGTTTAGCAGCATAAATAGCACCTTCGTATCCTCCAGGACCTGCGCCGATGATTATTAAGTCATATTTTTGTTCATTCATTTTTTTTACCTTAGTTTATTTTTAATAGATTGCAAGAAGACTTGGATCTTCAAGTATTTTTTTAATAAAAGTTAGAAATTCAGCTGCAATTGCACCATCAATTAAACGGTGGTCGAAAGCAATTGAAACCCCCATCATTTGTCTTGGTTCAAGTTCTAGATCTTTATTATATCGTGGTTTTAAATTAACTCTACCAACTCCAAGAATAGCAGACTCTGGATAATTAATAACTGGTGTTCCAAACTGAGCACCTAATGATCCATAATTTGTAATTGTAAAAGTTCCTGTTATAAAATCATTCATTGTAAATTTATCAGCTTTTATTTTAACTACTATTTCTTTTAATTTATCACCGATTTCTTTAACACTATTTCTTTTTACATCTTTCATAACTGGCACTTTTAGACCAGTTTTGGTAGCAGCTGCAACACCAATGTTATGTTTTTTATAAAAGATAATAAGTTTTTTATTTAAATCAAGTCGAGCATTTATAATTGGATATTTTTCTAACCCAATAGTTACTGCTTTAATAATAAAAGGCATATAACTTAAGAGCATTTTATCTTTATCTCATTGAATTTTATAATCTGATCTTATTCTTGAGATTTTAGTTAAATCAACTTCATCCATTAATGTTGTGTGAGGAATAGTATATACTGATTGTGTCATTGCTCTAGCAATGGCAGTTCTAACTTGTGAAATAGGTTCTGTATATTCATTATCAGTTTCAACAACTTGTAAGGATGGATTAATTTCTCCACTTTGTTGATTAATTATGGCATTTTGTGAGTTAACATTAATATCTACTACGGTATTATTAATATTAAGATCACTAACTATTATTCTACCATTAGGACCAGTTCCTTGAATATTATTTAAATTAATATTATTATCTCTTGCAATTCTTCTTGCTAAAGGACTAGTTAATATTGGTCCAGATTTTACTTTATTTTCTGAATCTTCATTACCAATTCTTGGTGATAATGTAACATCACCTACAGTTACTGTTCCGACAACACTTGCATTTTCTTCATCTGGTGGTAATAGATTTTTCAATTTTTCACTAACTTCTTTATTTACATCAATAAGAGATTTTTTCCCATCTTTTGGAACACTTTTTTCAGGTTTATCGTTTGTACTATTATCATCAATTTCAATAATTACATCTCCAACAGTGATATCTTGACCAGTTTTAATATTTACTTTACTTATAACTCCATCAACTGGAGAAGTAAGTTCAGTTGTAATTTTATCAGTTTCAACAACTACTAAATCTTGTCCTTCTTTAATCTTATCACCAGGTTTTACAAATATTTCCCCCACTTTTCCTTCATTAACGCCTTCTGCAATATCGTGAAATTTAAATTTAAACATTTTAATAAACCTCTTTCATAATTTTAATAATTCTATTAGCAACTCTTTCTGGTTTAATTACATAATATTTTTTTTCAGCTATTGCTAATGGTACTGTAATATCTGGAGATGTTAATCTACTTAATGGTGCTTTTATATAATCTAATACATTTTCTGCAACTGTTGCAATAACTTCAGATGACACTGAAAAACTTTGGACAGCTTCATGGACTACTAATAATCTACCAGTTTTTTTAACAGAATTTAAGACCATTTCTTTATCTCATGGTTTAATTGTTCTTAAATCAATTAATTCAACACTATAGTCGAGTTTTAATTGTTTTAACAATTCAATTGCTTTTTTACAATCCATCACTTGTGGTCCATATGTTACAATTGTAATATCTGTACCTTCTTGTATAATATGTCCTTTCCCAATCGGAATATTATAAGGTGTTTCAGGAATCTCTTGTTTAAAAGCTCGATACATTCTTTTTGGTTCTAAGAAAATAACCGGATCATTATCTTTAATAGCAGATAACATTAATCCTTTTACATCATATGGAGTTGATGCCATAATAACTTTTAATCCAGGAACGTGAGCAAACAATGCTTCTGTAGCTTCTGAATGATGTTCCATAGCATTAACTCCTCCGCCCATTGGCATTCTTAAAACCATTGGTACTGATCTTTGACCTCTTGTTCTATTTCGATAACGAGCGGCATGAGTAAACATCTGTTGGAGACATGGATATGAAAAACCTTGAAATTGCATTTCAACAATTGGTCTTAAACCGTTAATTGCCATCCCAATTCCAGCTCCAGCTAAAACTGCTTCTGCTAATACTGCATCAAAACATCTTTCTCTACCATATTTTTTTTGTAAACCTTTTGTAGCTCTAAAGACTCCCCCTTCATAACCGACATCTTCTCCAAACACAATAACTTTTTTATCCATTGCCATAGCAGTATCAATAGCGTTTGTTAACGCTTGTATATTATTTACTTTGATCATCTTCTAACCCTTTCATTAAGTCTTCACTTTTTGTTAGCTCATTAGTTAATACTTTTTTTTGTTTTATTAAATCATCTTGTATATTTAAATATGTATGATCGAAAATATCATCAATTGAAACATTATTTTTACTAATAGAAGCTATTTTAAAATCTTCTTTTATTTCTTTTTCATTATTTTTAGTAATTTCTTTATCTGCTTTTTCAGTTAAAATTTTATTTTTAATTAAATATTTTCTTAATCTTTGAATTGGATCAAGTTTCATTTTTTCAGCAACATATTGAGGAGTTCGATAAACTGATGAATCGTCAGATGTTGAATGATCTCCGATTCGATAAGTTATACACTCTATTAAATATGGTTCATTGTTTCTAGCGAAAGTTATTGCTTCACTCATTGCTTGATAAACAGCAAAAAAATCATTACCATCTACAACAATATTTTTAACTCCAGCTCCAACTCCTTTTAATGCAAAATTAGCAGCATTTGTCTCAAATTTATTTGGAGTTGATAATGCTCACTGATTATTTTGAATAACAAAAATAGTTGGTAATTGTAATACACCAGAAAAATTTAATGCTTCTGAAAATTCTCCTTCACTTGTACCACCATCACCAATAAAAGATAAAACTACTCCACCAGTTTTTTTATATTTTTCAGCAAAAGCAAGACCAGCTGCATGTGATGATTGTGTTGCAATAGGAATAGATACAGGTAAGACATTTACTCCCTCTTCCATCACACTTCCAATCTCGTTTCCAGATCAGTATATCATTGATTGCTTCATTGAAAAACCAAGTCAAATTCACGCTGCATTTGATCTAAATGCTGGCGCTAATCAGTCTTTACCTTTCTCTAAATGCATAGCACAAGCCACTTGTAGCGCTTCTTGTCCAGATGATTCTAAAAAACCATAGGTTCTTCCTTGTCGTTGTCACTTTAACATTCAAAAGTCATATTGTCTACTTTTCATCATAACTTCATATACTTTTAAAAGTTGTTCTTTGGATAATTTTGGCATTAGCTTTTCATCTAATATTTTCCCATCCTTATCCATGATTTGAAAAATTTTATTTTCAATTGATTTATATTTATTATATAACAAATTATACTCCTTATTGCAGATAAGAAAACCATTTAAGATATTCTATGTATATGATTGTATCATAAATAATAATATTTTTTATTAAGACTTATTACCAAATAAAAATACTATAAAGTCATCTATAACAAAATTATTCCCAAAAATTTCTTTTAATATCTTATCACTAACAAGTTCTCTAATATCCTTTTCGTTATATTGTTGATTGGTTAAAAGTTTATTTAAATCACTAACATCTCTTTTTCCAATAAAATCACCAAAAAAATTAATCTTTTTAATTTTATTATTATTAACTTTTGCTTTAACTGCAATTAATCCAACTTTAGGAAAGTATTTTATTCTTGATAAATTACTGCTGAATTTTTTAATATACAATCATTTTTTGTTCATCAGTTTATCTTTTGCTATTTTTTTGATTTTTTTAATTTGTTGTTGATTAAAGTGAACTTTTTTTACATCTTTAAAATTATAATCTATTAGAAATTTCTTAAATTCATTTATACTAATTTTTTTTGACATATAATCGCTAACATTTGCTATTGGTGAACGCCTAGAATCGATCATTTTGCTTTTTAATTTAATTAGATTAGGATTTAAATATTTATAAATTGCTTCAACGTTTTCATTAAACAATATTGTTCCGTGATGAAGAAAACTATTTTCATATTTTATTTGTGAATTTCCAGAAATTTTCTTATCACCAATATAAATATCATTTTTACCAAAAACCTTAGCATCAACACCAAGACTTTGTAAAGTTGAAGTAATTGGTTCAATAAAGAACGCATAAAGAGAGGTTTTATCCTCTGGTAAAAAGTCATTTTGAACAAGAAATGTATAAATTAAAGTTCCCTTGTCTTGGTATACAGTTCCTCCGCCAGATAATCTTCTAACAATATTTACTTTATTCTTTTTTACTTCATCATTATGTATTTGGGTATCAACACTTTGGTTTCTTCCAATGATGATTGAATTATAATTTTGTCAAAGCATAAAGATATTTTTCTTACCAAAAGGTTCTTCTTTTGCTAAAAATATTTCTGATGCTATATTAAAAAAAGGGTCAACTGAATCGTTCACTACAATTACTCATTCATTTTGCTTAATTTTCATTTTTAATATTATACAATAATTTTATAGTATCTAAGCAAATTACTAATTCTTCATTTGTTCTTATACAATAAACATCAATTTCTGAATTACTATCAGAGATTAATTTATAGTCATCATATGATATATCATTTTGTTTTGCATCAATTTTAATATTAAGAATTTTTATTTTATCAATTATCATTTTTCTAATTAAAACAGAGTTTTCACCAATTCCCCCGGTAAAAACAAGGGCATCAATATTATTTGCTAATTCATTTTGATATCTAATAATATAATTTACAACTCTATTTGTAAAAATTTCAATTGCTAAAATAGCTTGTTTATTACCTTTTTCAGCACTATTAGAAACAGTTCTTAAGTCGGGTGAAATTTCACTAACACCTAAAAATCCTGATTCATTATTTAATTTATTTACAATCTCTGCGGTTTCTAATTTTAACGAACTTGCAATATAGTCTAAAATTGAAGGGTCAAGATCACCAGATCTTGTCCCCATCATTAATCCACCAAGTGGTGTTAATCCCATTGTTGTATTTAAAGATTCACCGTTTTTAATAACACAAATACTCGCACCATTGCCTAAATGACAAACAATTGTATTAATCTTTTTACTTTTCTTTTTGAGTATTTTACTAAGTTTTAATAAAATATAACGATAGCTAGTACCATGTGCTCCATATCGACGAACTGATAAATCTCTATATCATTTATATGGGACAGGAAAAATATAATTATATTCAGGAATAGTGGTATGAAATGATGTATCAAAAACACATGTCATTTTAACATTTTTGAGAATTTTTTGAAATGCTTCAATACCTATAATAGCGGGTGGGTTATGTAAAGGAGCTAATTTATAACATTTTTTAATTTTTTCAATACTATCTTTTGTAACAAGAGATGATTTTTTAAAAAATTCACCACCGTGAACAATTCTGTGTCCAACACTATCAATTTCATCAAACGACTTAACAATTTTATTGTCTATTAATGTTTTAACAATAATTTCAGCTGCTCTTTCGTGATCGGGAATATTTATTTTAGTTTCAGTTTTTTTATCATTATGTTCAAAAATAAAATTACCATCAATAAATATTTTTTCAGCTAAACCTTTACAAACTGAAATATACTTATTTTCATTAATATTAAATAATTGAAATTTCATAGAACTTGATCCACAATTTATAATTAATATTTTTTTATTCATTTTCCCTCATCATTTTAGCAACTAATAAACTAGTGTGAAAAATATCATCAGCGTTTGCCCCTCTCGATAAATCCATAACAGGTTTATTTAAGCCAAGAATTATCGGACCAATAGCTTCATAACCTCCCATTCTTTGAGCAATTTTATAGCCAATATTACCTGAATTTAAATCTGGAAAAACAAAAACATTCGCTTGTCCTTCTAAAGGACAATTTTTAATTTTTTTAATTTGTACTTGTTTATCAAAAGCAGCATCAAATTGAATCGGGCCATAAAAGATTTTAATTTTATTATTTTGTTTTAATGTTTCATAACCTTTTTTTACTTTATCAACGCTATCTCCTTTACCACTAAAACCAGTTGAATATGATAATAATGCAACTTTAGGTTTAGAAAATAATTCAAATTGTTTACCAAAAAAAGCATATTTTTCTGATATTTGAGCAAGTTGTTCGGCAGAAGGTTCAGGTATTAATCCACAATCTCCAAATAAATAATATTTATTATTTTTACTCATAATAAAAACACTACATGCTAATCCATCACTTGTTTTAATAATTTGTAATGCTGGTTTGATTATATCAATAGTAGCAAAGTTAACTCCACCAACTAACCCTTGTACTTCATTTGTATACAACATCATCATTGCAAAATAATTAGTATTAGAAAGATTAGTAGTTGCTTCTACTTTTGTCATTTTTCCTTTTCTTAATTCAAATAACTTATCTACATAATTTACTTTTTGTGTTTCGTTAATAATTACTATTTCTATCTTATCTAAAAGATTTAAAGGAACAGATGATTTTTCTTTAAAAAGTAATACTGGTAAAACATTGGTTTCTTTAATAAGTCTAGTCGCCGCTTCTTGTACTATTTTAGAGTCACCTTCTGGAAAAATAATTTTGGGATGAAGGTTATTTTTTACTAAGTATTTTTTTATTGATTCAAATATTGAAAGCATAATATTTTTATTATAGGTAAATATTATTATTTTGTGATGATATTATTAAATAATTATTTTTATAATGTTAATTATCAAAATATTAATGATTTTAATTTATATCATCAAAAATATCAAGAAAAAATTAATTCTTGTGAATGTAAAAATAAAAAATAATACATTTTAAACATAAAAATTACTAATCTATTTTTTTTATATAATAATTATGTTTATAAAAGATAGGAATAAATAATGGAAAAAATTGATTTAGATGCAATATTAAGAAAGTATGATTTTAAAATTTATACAATGGATATATCTGAAAACTCTAAAAAGGTTAAGGTTACATATAAGGGTTTTATAAAATATAATATCACCAAGACATTAAATGTTGGAACTAGTCTTTTAACTGGCCTTAAGGGTATTGTTGGTGGTAATTTAGTTTTCTTAAACGATTTACTTGAACAGTCTAGATTAGAAGTTATTGTTGAAATGATAAAGGAAGCTGTCGAAAAGAATGCTAATGCCATTGTAGGAATGAGAATTGATGTTTCGTATGGAAATAATCACATAGCTATATTTGGATATGGTACAGGAGTACGCATTGAATAATAAAAATAATGATGATAAGAAATTTATTGATGAACTAAATAATTATAAAGAAAAGGAAGTAAAAAAGAATTTTAAAAAAAATGAAGCCTATTTTGCTTTTACTCCTTTTATATTAATTTTTTTTATATTAACAGCTTATTTAATGGTTCCGTTAGCTATCATATATTTTATATATTGATTAATATGAAATAAAATACTTGGAAACGAAACAAAACGTTTATTTTATAAAAAAACTGATAAGTAAAAAAGACATTTTTTATTTAATATACTTTTAAATTTTGAAATAATCTAAAATAAGTATATAATAATAAATATGAGTAAGATTGTAAAAATAATTATTTTTCTTGCAATAATTATTTTAATTGTTAGTTGTCTTTTCTTAATAGTTCCAAGTAAATATAATCCTATATTTAAACCATATAAAAAAACCAATTATCATGAATCAATTATTAACGATAATGCTGTTACTAAATCATTTAAAATTGTAGATCAAGAATTTAATTGATATACATATAAAAAAGTAAGTAAGAAAAACTTATTAGATCAAGCTTTAATAACTATAAAAGGTAATATTAATATTACCGATGCATCTAATCCTAATGATGTTTTTAAATATAAAACGGATAATACAGCACAACAAATAGGAGATAAAGAAATGTTTACATATAATAATTTATCTCTTAAAGTTACAAGTATAACTGTAAAAGCTAAATCTGCTAATGACGATACTATAAAATATTGCACAATAGCTTTAATTACAAATGATGATTCTAAAATACTTAAAAATCAAAAAATTTCAAGTGGAATCGCTTTTGCAATTACATCTAAAGAACCAAAATTTCCTATAAATGTTTCTCCTGCAAATCAGTATCACAAATATAATGAATTTGCTGAAACTACATATAATTTAAATATTAATTTACAGATGTATTGATCTTACTAAAGATTTACTCAGTAAAATTTTTATCAAACAATAATCCTTTTACATATTGCTTGTTTGTTAAGTTTTTAAATATATGTCAGTTTAAAGTGTTCATTAGATTAATAAAATCAACGTATTTAAATTTATTCATTTGATTTATTGTCATCATTTCCTGTTGTGATAAATCAATTTTATCAACCATTAAATTTTCTTTTATTCTTGAAGGTGTTTTTGATTTTGGGATAATATCATAACCATGTTTTATTGATCACTTCAAAAGAACTATTGCTGGAGAGCAATCATGTACTCTTGCGATTTTATTAATAATTTCTTTTTCTTGATCAGATAAAATTGAAGTATTTCCTAAATGAATGTTTGGATTATAATAACACCTTATAGTTGAATAACCAGTTATCTTTATATTATGTTCATTACAATATTTTTCTAGTTTTTCAATTCTTTGAGTTGGTGAAACTGTAATTTGATTTGTATATGGATACTCTTGTGTAGTATTAAAAATTTCTTCAATTTGATCGATGCTAAAATTTGAAACACCAATGTGTTCTATAAGCCCTTCTTGTCTTGCCCTTATTAACTCCTTATAAGCAATTATGTTATCTTCAGTATCTGCACTAACATGTAATAACATTAAGTTAATTTTTTTTACTTGTAATCTTTTTAATGATTGTTTAACAGAATTATATGTATGATATCGATAATTTAAAACTCATACCTTAGATGTAATAAAGATTTTATCAGTTTCAATATTATATTTTTTTAATATTTTACCAATTTGATATTCATTATTATATATTTGAGCAGTATCAATGTGTTTATATCCACTATTAATAGCAGTAATAATCGCTTTTTCAATTATATTGTTTCCTAATAACTCTCATGTTCCAAACCCAATTTTTGGTATATCCATTTTATCCAACTACACAAAGTGCTTTTTTCTGTTTCTTAGCAAAGTATTTTCAAAAAATACAAATAAATACTCCGTATTCTAAAATTGTAACAATAATAAGCGGAAATTGTCCAGGTGTTAAGTATTGGACACAAATTGGTGAATAAATATTTAATCCAGGAATCACAAAAAATAATATTCTGTGCTGACTAATTCAACTAGTAACAGGTATGCTAAATCTAACTATTGTTAATAAAGCAACAATTGAAAGTGAAATAAATAATCCAAATAAAATTCCAAGGATATCACCGATTTTTATGTTTCTAAAAGAATAAATTATTAATCTAGCCGTAAAAATCATAAATAAATAAATGATTGAAATTGCAACTATTGTTATAAATATAATTAATCAAAAATTAGTATTCGGCATATTACTCCCGATATAATTTGTTTGTATTTTGAGTCCCTTTCCAAAAAAGACAATAAGTCCGATTATCAATGAAATCATACATAAAATAAATAATGAAAATACATCACAAAATAATTTAATAATTGAAATTTGATTTTTACTATAAAACAAATACATTATTTTATTTTTTTCAACAGTTAATCGTTCATCCTTAAAAAATCTAAGTCTTGGTCAGCACATATAAAAAGCAGAGGTCGTAAATAATACAATAAACACAACTGTTGCTGAATAATTATACTGATCTTGGGGAACGTGCCTACTATTTTTAATAAAAAACAAACTCAAAATAAACATTAAACAAGCAAAAATTAAACCACTAATACCGGTAGCGATTCTACTTCCTGACATTTGATATATCATTTCATTTTTTAAAATAGTAAGAGTTCCTTTGCTTAGAATCTTATTTTTTATATATTTATTATTATTTACCATATTCATCAAAGACGTCGTCGCTTAGCTTTCCCCCCTCTATTTTACAATAAACAAAACCCTCCCTATCTAATAATATTTTATTAAGTTTCTTATAGTTTTTTAAGGATTTTATTTGAATAATGTTTTCTCTACTATATGTTATTAGATTAACTACATATGGTAGGTCAATAATTTTTTTAAGATCTGTCTCTTTATTTACATGTACTGAAATAACTTTTTTAGCATCATTTCTTGTTCTTTCCTTGACAATTACTCCATCCTTAATTAAAAAATATTGATCGCAAATAGCATCAATAATATCTAACCGATGCGAAGTAATGATGATCGTTCTTCCTTTCTTATATTTTAATATTAATTTTTCAATAGTTTTAGCCATCACCGGATCAATACCATCAAATGGTTCATCTAATAATAAATACTTGCTTTTTTCATTTAAAAAAGTTATTATTAATTTAATTTTTTGTTGATTTCCCTTTGATAACGCTTTTATTGGTGTTTTAAGAAATTGAGTAAAATCTAGTAGTTTTGCTAGCTTATTAATTTTTACTAATGCATTTTTTTTTGAATAATTCATAATTCCAGAAACAAAAAGTAAGTAACTTATTGTTTTATCATTATTTGTTGGTTCTGAAGTTGTTCCTAAATAGGCAATTTTGCGATATGTCTCATCATTTGCTTTTTCGCCATCAAATAAAACTTTTCCTTTATATTCTTCAATTAAATTAGAAATAATATTAAAAATTGTTGTTTTGCCAGAACCATTATAACCGATGAGTCCGTTAATAGTTTCGTATTTAAAATTAATACTAATACCTTTAAGTGCTTCAACTTCGTAAAAATTTTTATAAATATTTTTAAGTTCTATTCCGTTCATTTTAATTAAAATTATATCTTAAAAATTTAGAAAATAAAATTTTATTCATCAACTATTAATTTAGGTTTTAATCTTTTAATATCTATAAAGGAAATTAATCAAAACAGTGAATAAGGAATTATTAAAATACCAACATATATACCAATAAATATTAAACTAAGTTCAATTTGTGGAATATGTAATCCACCAAATCCTAAAATATATGAAATAAAGTTAATGTACTGAGTACTTAAAAGTTTAAATAAAGGTAATGCAAAAATTATTGTAATTACAACTCCAAATATATAGTAAAAACTTAAACTTTGTAACATAATCCTTGTTGTTGAATAACCCATGGCTTTTAATAAACAATATGTGTTCTTACTATAATCAATGATTATTTTACCAGCAGTAATTAATAAAATCATCCCAATAACCATTAAAACTACTAATAAAATATAACTTATAAAGTTTGTAAGAAATGTAAAATTATTAATACCTGAAACGATCGAGTTACCGCTAATAATGTTTTTTCCACTAAAGTCAAATAGTAATCCTCCAGCAAAACTATATGTAGATTCAGTTGCAAGTTCAAGACCATATAATGAACTATTAATAGGACGTTCTTGAAATACAGAATTATAATATCCTAATCCATCTGCTGCAGTTGGAGATTGTGGGTATTTTTTATTTGTACCAGGTAAAGGAGAATAATAGGTTTCATAAGTTATAAAAGCATCTGTAGTATGATCATTATCTGTATTTACTGCTTTTTTATCACTGTAATTATATTGTCAATTATATTGTTGATGAATATCGGGAGTTCCATTATTACGATCAAAAATTAAAGCATTTGCTTCTTGTCTGCTTGTATATAAAATCTGCGGACCATATTGTTTTAAAAATCCAACAACTTTTAAATAAACTACTTCATTATATACAGTTCCTCTAGTAATAACAGTTTTATGGTCTTTTTTGTCATATCTAGTAATTGTTGTTCTAGTTTTTCTTGGAACACTATATTTAATAATTTGTCCAACATGAAAATTACCTGTTATTTGTAAACTTTTATTTACTAACACTGGAATAGCACTAGAACCTGACATTCCATCTTGTAAAGTATCATCATTTATTTTAGCATATGCATTATCTTGTATTAGCTGATTTTTTTCAACTTGATTGCCATTTCAAAATCTACTATTTTCATTAAGACCTCATATCTCAGAATTATTTTTTCCATCAATAACACCAGATAATTCTGTGTATAATTCATCCTTATCCTTTGAATATGGAGTAGATCCAAAACTAATATATGCTTTTTTATTATTTAATGAAAAATGTTCAACTTTGATTCCACCTTTCCCTAAGTATGAAGTTGGTGCTTTTGCTTTATCTTGGTCAACAACTATATCATAGTAATTATCAATTTTTGTAAAATCACTTGTAAATTTACTTTTAATAAAATATGGTGAATAAACTCCGATTGTGCCGATTAATAATTGTGAAAAACCATAAGAATTATACTCACCATATGTTTTTGTATCAAAACTTTTAGTACAATTTAAAAGATCTTGTACTGTGTATTCAGTAGTAAGACCCGTATTTGCAATTGCATTAAGTAGTTTAAATATTTGTTGAAAAGTAAATTTTTTAGTAGTGTAAACTAATACTGTTTTAAATCTTTCAAAATAAACTATAGCACTACTTTGAACATCATTATCAATTAAAAGTGAACCAATAAACGAAGAGATAAGTTTAGAAAGTGCTCAAGGTCTCATTAATGTTGCTTTAATATCATTTATGGTTTTATTTTGAAGCTCTTGTGGTAAATTTTCTTTATTTGAAAAGAAATCATTTTTAAGGAGTGCATATTGGCTAAATATATAATGTGAATATGAATCGATATATTTTAATGCTGATAATTGATTTTGTACAAATGTTAGTCCTCCCAGACCAGGATTTTCCATAACTCCTGTCTTACCATCAAATCCAAGATAATAAACTAAAGATAAATACATTTTTTTTAATATATTTGCATTTTTATAAGCGGTTCCAATTCGCTCTTTTATATCACTAGATTCACTATATAGATTTATTTTTGGATCAAGGTTAGAAGACTTATCACCAATAAGGTTTTCAAGATTAAGATTATTATTATCATGTTTAAAATTATCAAAATCAAATGTTGAATATGATGGCGATATACCATCTGATAAGATATTACTTTCCACTTCTTCTTTATCTTTATTAAATTTAAATACTGAATGATAATGAGATGGTGTATTTTGTAAATATCCATCACTTGTGGAAATAGTTGGTGCTTGTTGGAGATTAGTATATGACGAAAACGGAGTAATATACTTGGTTGAAGCATTAGTAAATTGAGACATAACCATCGGAATAATACCAGTTATTAAACTTATAAGTGTAACAACAACGAGAGCTGTTAAAATTGTAAGTACTTTGCTTTTATTTTTTGAAATAACCCCTCTTTGAAATTTAAAAGAGATTATAAATTGAGATATAATATTGTGTATTTTGGGTTTTGTTATAATTGAATATTTAACATTTTTATAAAAAGTAGTATTTTTTGCTTTAGTTTTAAAAACTTTCTTTCATTTAGTATAAATTATTGTAAATGGTGTAATAAGTTTTTTTATTAATATAAAACCTGAATTTTTAACAGAATCTTTTTCATAAATTAATTTTTTTGTATCGATCTTAATTAATCTAAAAGTAATAATAAAAGCAATTGAAATTATAAAGCATAAAATTGTAAGAGCGCTCACAACAACAATTAAAGAATCACGATTAAATAAAAGCGGAATAATATCTTGTTTATTTGTATAAAAATTAAAGTATCTTCCTAAAATGTTAGTAACAAATAATCAAGACATAGCTCCAACAAATATACCAATAACCAATGAGAAGATAGTTGTTATTATTGGAGAGATAATATACATGGTTGCTAATATTTGTGGACGATAACCTAATGATTTTAAAATACCTATTTTTTTAGCATCATAATTTATTTGTTTTTTTATAATAAGAGCTAATAAAAAGAAACAAGCAATTAACATAATACTAATAAGTATTATTGCAATTGAAAACAAAACATTAGACAAACGAATACTAAATTCAGTTCTGGCTCCAAGTCCGTTAGGTAGATTTGTTCTTAGGCTTATATTTCCATAAACAGATTTAGCAACAGCTAACGCTTTGTTTACTACTTGTGAATCTAAAGGTGCTAAGGTGTCATCAGTTTTACTTTTAGATATATATATAAATGTATTTAATTCAATAGCACCTCTATTAACGTAAAAATGATTATTAAAATATTCATTATAGCTTAAATTAGGAGTAAAAATAAGAGCTTGATTTTCATTATTTGGAGTTATATTATATTTAGAAAATTGTGGATATATAAAACTTGGAGCCATACCATATCCTGTCACTATATAATTTGTTCCTGAAACATTAACAACTGCATTTTCTTTAATAGCTGCATTTATTAATTTTTCATTAAAGTTTGATTTAGGATCAAACTTCTGTAAATCAAAAAAAGGATTTTTTGTGTTTATTTTACTTGGATCTTTAAAATCAAAAATATTAACGTTGTTATTTTGAGCATATTTTCTTGAAATCAATACTTGATTTGGACCTCTTGGTCAATGTGATTTACCAGGAGTACTAGTTATATCTGAAGGATCATCAGCGCGGTTTAATAAAAACGGAGAATTTATTAATTTTCTACTTTTCTTTGTAATACTTTTACCATTGTGGTTTTTATATGTATAAGTTGTGGGAACAGAATATGCATCCGTAAATGATTTATTCATTCCTGTTGAACTAGTATCTCATTTATCTTTATTATTAAAAAAATTCTTTTGAAGATAGTTTCATTCAATATTATGATAATTAATATCTAAATGAAAATTATTAGTGTATAGCGACATCGGGTCAGGAAATGAATTTATTGGGATAGGAAGTCCTTTTTTATCATTAGTAGGATCAGAATTATCATTAAATCTTGCATCATCTAAAAACCAATACGGTAGTCCAATAATTTTAAAAATTGTTCCATTAGTATTTTCAATTGTTCTATCAGTTCTCATTGAAAAATGAGCATTTATACCTGCTTTATTTTCAGCAGTTAATATTTTAGATATAATTTTTGTATTATCATCAACTAGATATAACGATTCTCCATTTTTACTTGCAGATGTTGTAGGTTTTTGTGGCGGATAATAATCAAATAAAGAGTTTGTAAATCCAGAAAATAACCTTCCTTCTCCTCGCTTGGCTTGGCCATTTAATAAATACTGAATTTGGGATGAATTACCAGTTTGTAGTATTTTATTTGTATCATATTTTAAAAAGATTATTATTCCGCTAAATCCATTTACAATTGTTAAAACTATAGTTACAATAATAGCAATTGAAATTGCTTCTATTTTATTTTTAAATAATGAACGAATTACATTTTTTCACAATAATAAAATACCATTACTTTTTTTATTTAACTTCATATTATTATTTTAGCAAATAATTGCTATTACAATTTAAAAATGTAAATTATGATTACATTATTATTAAATGTGTAAAATGTTTGTCTTCAATTAATATGTGATATTATTTTAGAAATATTCTTTTTCAAGATTTGTATAATTATTATTTTATTAGACAACTTATTTGAAAAAATAACCTCAAGGCATTTATTTGAAATATCGATATTATTAAAAGGGGGGTCAATAAATATTAAATCAAATAAGTCTTTATTTTTGTTAAGAAATTCTATTACATTATTTTTGTAAATTAAATATTTATTAATATCAAACGGTTGACAGTTTTCCTTTATTAATTTTATAGCTTTGCTATCATTATCAACTAAACTAACATGCTTTGCACCTCTGCTTAAACACTCTACTCCTAATTGTCCGGTTCCTGAAAATAAATCCAAAACCTTAGCATCTAAAATATTTTCATAAATAATATCAAATATAGATATCTTAATTCTCTCTTTCATGGGTCTAGTTACTGAGTCACTTCTTCAAACTAGTTTTTTATTTTTTTTAAGACCATTAATTATGCGCATATCATTATTTATTTTATATAATAAAAAGTAATGCAATATCCATTAATTATTAAGAATACAAATAATAATAAGCTTTTGAGAACTAAAAGTTTAAAAATATCTTTTCCAATATCATCAAAACATCATAAATTATTTAAAGATATGATTAAATATGTAAATGATTCTACTGATTTAAATAAAGCTAAAAAAAATAAATTATTACCAGCGATTGGAATTTCTGCAATTCAAGTTGGATTTTCTATTAAAGCATTTTATGCACATCTAGAAAAAACAAATTTCAAAATATTTATGATTAACCCAATTATTGTTAATAAATCAATTATTATGTGTCATTTAGAACATGGAGAAGGTTGTTTAAGTGTACCTGAAAAAACAAATGGATTAACGAATAGATATTTAAAAATTACAATAAAAGGTTTTGAATATTTTTCAAAAAAAACAATCGAAAAGGAATTTAGTGGATTAGAAGCAATAATAATTCAACATGAATTAGATCATTTAAACGGTATGCTTTATATTGATAAATTAATACCAAAAGAAGATCCTTTAAGATTATTAAACAATTCAATAAAAATATAATTAAAATAATAGTTTATAGTATAATTAAATTAGGATTCTCAAATAGTTTATTTTAGTTAGGTCAAAAATGGAAAAAAATAATCATAAATTAACATATACCTACCATTTAGGTGGTTTAGAGGAAGTGGGTAAAAACTGTTATGCAATAGAACATGATGATGAAATAATTATGATTGATTGTGGAGTAAAAATGCCGCGTCAAAAGGATCTTGGATGTGAAACCATTATCCCTGATTTTACACATATTAAAGAAAATATTGAAAAATTTAAAGGAATATTTATAACTCATGGTCACGAAGATCATATTGGTGCTATCCCTTGGCTTTTAAAACAAATAAGTTGTCCTAAAATTTATGCTCCAAGAATTGCTTGTGAATTTTTGAGAAGAAAATTTAAAGAACATAAAATTAATTTAGAAGAACTAAAGTGTGAATTAATTGAAACTCATCATGATTTTGTATTAAAAACAAAATATTTTACTATTAAACCGTTTATTACAGTGCATTCTATACCAGATGCATTTGGTTTAGTAATTGATACACCGAATGGAAAAATAGTTACTTCTGGTGATTATAAATTTGATTTAACTCCAATTGGACCAATTACAGATTTTCATAGAATTACAGAGGCTGGACAAGAAGGATGTGATCTTTTATTAGCAGATTCAACTAACTCACTAGTTCCGGGTTATTCTCGAAGTGAAGCAATTGTTTTAGAAAATATTGATCATGTTTTTGCATCTGCCAAGGGGAGAATAATAGTTTCAACATTTTCTTCAAATATTTATAGAATTCAACAAATTGTTAATGTTGCAATTAAATATAACAGAAAGATACTTGTCTTTGGAAGAAGTATGGATAGAGGAATTGAAGCATCTTTAAGATTAAAATATATTAAATGTCATAATCCAAGAGATATATTTATTAAACCAAAACAAGCAGATTCAATTGATAATAGCAAAATATTAATTATTTGTACTGGAAGCCAAGGTGAACCTATGGCTGTATTAAACAGAATTAGTAAAAAACAACATAATGATATAACAATTACAAGAGGTGACACAATAATATTTTCAAGTAATCCAATTCCTGGAAATTTTTTACCTGTAAAAATTATTGTTAATCGCTTATCTAGACTTGGAGCTAATGTTATTCAAAGTAGTTCTCTACAACCATTACATACAAGCGGGCATGCTCCTATAAATGAACAAAAATGAATGTTTGCAATGTTAAAACCTAAAAACTTTATGCCTATTCATGGTGAATATAATATGTTAGATGCTCATTGTAAAACAGCAATTAAAATGGGTGTAGATAAAGATAATGTTTTTATATGTAAAAACGGTGATCGTCTTTCTTTAAATAAAGGCAAGGTGTCTTTTGCTGAAACTATTAAAAGTGGAGTAATTTATGTTGACGGGAATAATTTTACCCCTTATAAAGATAATATTATGACCGCCAGAAACACATTATTAAATAGTGGTGTTATAATTGTAATTTATATATTAAATAATAAATCACAATACCAAATAATTAAACCAATTATAACAAGCAGGGGTACTTTTTATGTAAAAGAAAACTTAAAAATGCTTTATGAATTAAGAATGGAAATATTTAAAGATATTGAAAGAGAATTAAAAAAAGAAACTGATCAAAAAATAATTGAACAAAGAATTTGTGATATTGCTAGTAGTTTTATTCACAAAAGAAAAAGAAGAAATCCGTTAGTTATTCCTGTTAAATTAATTAATAATTAATTATTTTAAAGTCTTTTTTCTTAAACTAAGTAAACAAATATCATCAATTTCATTTGCAAATTTATCTGCATCATTGCCAATAATAAAAGCAATATTATTTTCCCCTAAAAATAAACCATATATATATTTATGAGTTCTAAAGTAAGTCATAACAATTTTTTTATTATCTTTTAAAACAAATTTAACACGAGTACCCTTACTTGTAACAGAAATAATATTTTTTCTTCCCCCTAATTTAACTATTAATTCATTAACATTAAAGCGTTTGTTTAGGTCACTTTTTTGTTTAATACCTATAATTTCTCTTTTTATTTCTTTTTTCTTTCTAAAAAACATTATAAAATTTTCTCCACTATCCCTTTTACTATCGTTTCCTTTTTCAATGATAACGTTTGTACTATTTTAATTTTAGAAGAAAAAGTGATATTTTTTATATTCTTAATATTTATTAGTTTTCCATCAATTACTAGTGCATCACTATTTGTAATGTCTTCAATCTTAAAATTACTAATATCTCTTATAACTAATGGATTAATAATAGTCTTATAAAATAGATTATTTATTGGAGCAACTGGATTAAAAATTAATATATTATCTTTAAATAAATAAATTGGTCCATTTAAAGATTTATTAAAAGCAAAACTTCCCATTACTGTTGATATTAAAAAACCAGACATATAATTGTTTTTAATAATTTTATCATTAATATTTAGATTAAATTTACAAGGTAAAGGATTATTCATAAAGTGAACATCATTAATGAAATGAAATCTTTTTTTATTATTAATTATCATTTGAAAAACAGGAATATTATTTTCAATAAGACTATTTTTTTTAAAATCTAAAATTATTTCTTCAATTTCACTGTATTTGTTAGCTAATAAAAAACCAAGCTTTCCACAATTAACTGGTATTATTTTAATATTTTTTTCATAAAGTGATAAATCATGACATGCTTTAAGAAAAGTTCCGTCACCACCTAATATAATAATATGCGTATAATTATAATCAGATATTTCATAACTATTTTTAATTAATAAAAGTTTTAGTGATTTTTTTATTTCTAATAATTTATCACTACTATAAATTTTAAATATTACTTTGTTAATCATATAATTTAAATTATATTATAATTTACTTATGAAATTAAGACTTGTTACAGGAATTACTCCAAGTGGCCAATTAACTATTGGAAATTATTTAGGTGCTATCAAAACATTAGTAAGTTCTCAAGACAAATATGAAATGTATATTTTTGCAGCCAATCTCCATGCTCTAACTCAAATATCTGGTGAATTTTACCAGCGATCTAGTGCTAAAGAATTAAAAGATAGAACTTTAGATATTATTGCTTTATATTTGGCATGCGGAATTAATCCAGATAAAGCAAATATCTTTATTCAAAGTAATAATAAAGATCATACTTATTTAGCATATATTTTACAATGTACTACAACAATAGGTCAACTATCAAGAATGACTCAATATAAAAATAAAACTATTAAAAATAAAAAAATAACAAGTATACCCACTGGTTTATTAATTTATCCAACATTAATGGCAGCTGATATTTTACTTTATAAACCAAATTTTATACCAACTGGCAGTGATCAAAAACAACATATAGAATTATGTCGAGATATTGCACAATTTATTAATAAAAACTACAAAAACATATTTCCTTTACCAAGTGATATGATTTCAAAACAATTATTTAAAATTAAAAGTCTAGTAGATCCGCAAAAGAAAATGAGTAAATCTGACAGTGATGTTAATTCTTTCATCTTATTAAATGATGATCCAGATATAGCATATAAAAAAATTATTAAAGCAAAAACTGACTCTGAAAATAAGGTTTATTTTGACATAAATAATAAAAAAAGAATAAGTAATTTAATAAATATTTATTGTGGACTTAGTGATACAACAAAAGAAGAAGTTGAAGAAAAATATAAAGAACAAGGGTATAAAGAATTTAAAGAAGATTTAGGTAAAATTGTTAAATCATTTTTGATACAAATTCAAGAAAAATTTTGTTATTATAGAAAACAAGAAGTTTTAGAAAAAATATTAATTAAAGGTCAAAATGCTTCAAAAAAAATAACTAGTCAAACTATAAAGGAAATTAATGAAGCAATCGGACTTTAAACCATACTTAATTCTTTTAGATATTGACGGAACATTAATTAGATCAAACGGAACTATTCCTACTTTTAATATTAATATTATTGATAAATTAATAAAAATGGGTAACGTTGTTTGTTTAGCTACCGGAAGAGCTGAAACCGGCGCTGAATATATCTATAAGAGTTTACATCTAAATACACCTTCAATTCTTAATTCAGGTGCTCTTATTAATAATTTTTCAGATAAATTATTTAAACCAAAAATCATTCCAATAACTAATAAAATTAAAAAACAAATGCTAGAGAAAAAATTTCGTGATTTAATAAGTTGCTTTTATGTTTATATTGATGGACTTCACTACTTATCAACACATTCAAATTGTATATTATCAAATAGTAATATTGATATGGGTAAAAAATATTGAATTCAAGAACCAGAAGATCTTATGAGAGTTGAAAACATCACTACCATAATTGTAGAAATTAAAAAAAATTGTGAACAAAAATTTATTAATTTATCAAAATCAATAGATATAATTTTTCATAAATGACAAATATTTCATTCACATACTGAAGGTGTTGTTTATGATATACAGATGAAATCTGCTTCTAAGGGTAAAGGTGGAGAATATTTAAGAAAAATGTTTAATATTTTACCTAAAAATACAATTGCCTTTGGTGATTCAGATAATGATATTTCTTCAATCAAATGAGCTAAAAACGGTATTGCAATGAAAAATGCTATTGAAGATGTTAAAATGATTGCAGATAATATAACAAAATATACAAATGATGAAGCAGGTGTTGGTCGCCATTTAGCAAATTTTTTTAACATTACATAATGTAATTAATAAAGATCAACTTTACTACTAAAATTACCAAATACTGCTTTTGTTTTATGTGAAAAGATAAATGCTTTAGGATCGTTTTTTTTAACTGCTCCAAGTACATAAATATAATCATAATAATTCATAACACTAATTAAACATTTATTATTTGTATTTCTATACATACCTGTAACATCGATAGAAGTAAATGTATGAATAAATTTATCTTTTTTACATGCTGAAATAATTTCTTTTGCTTTTGTAGTAATAATAAAAACACTCAGTTTTTTAGACCTCGGGAATAAAATATCTATTACAATACCATATATTACTAAATATAAAACACTACCAATAATTTTATAAGAAGTTGCATATTGTAAAAAAGTATAACCTTCTTTAGTTTTCAATGGATCAGTTCAATATAAAGAAATAATTCCGATAAATAAGACAATAATATTAATTATAATCGTATAATGCCCTATACCGTGATGTTTTTTTGATGAATAATATATAATAGGAAAATCAGTTCCTCCAGAGCAACCTCTGCTTCGATAACTCAAATAAACTCCAGTTGCAAAGATAACTGCTCCCATTACTGCTATAAAAATACTTTCAGTATAAATATTTTCAATACTACGATTGTTTAGGATTAATATTCTAATTATTGATATTGTTTTAAAAATTCAAGTGGGATCGTTTTCTTGAAAATATGTTCCAAGCGTTAAACCAAATATTGATATTGCTAAAATAAAAATAATTCCATAAATAGTAATTCGTTTACTAAGTTTTATTCACCCAAATATAAAAAACGGAATATTCATAATAATTAATAATACATATAATATTATTAACGGAACAATTTTTGTGATATTTGGTGAAGTATTATGAATTATTTGTGATACTATTAAAGCAATTCCTGTTAAACCTGAATTAAAAAATATATCTTTAATAAAAAATTGTATTCCTATAAATGCTAAAAATGCTCCAAATAAAATTCAAGTAATTTCAGTAAATGTTCTAAATTTACTTTCTTTTGTTTTTAAATATGATGGTACAAAAAATTGACTAATTAAAGAGAGAATAGGGCTCTTTTGTGACTTATTTTCAAATTTCATAATTTTATTTTAGCATAGTTTTTAAACTAATATTTATTATTTAAATCAAAATTATTATATACTATACTAATTAGAAAGATATAAAATAAATACAAATAATGAATAAAAAAAAAGTTAATAAATCAATATATATAAATAAAACTCTTAAGTATAAAACATTTAAGTTGTGAATTTACACTTATAGAAGAGTAATTGTTATTTTTTCAATTTTATTTATAATTAGTTTATCAATTGGCTTAGGTGTTGGTGTTGGTTTTTTTGGATTACATAAAAGTTCTGAAAAAATTGGGGGAATTAAAACTCAACTATATTCTTCAGATAAAAATATAGTTAATAATAATTTTCGCCAAAAAAATATTGATAAAAACTACACAGATAAACCTTGAACATATGATGCAAAAATGAACAAAACGGAAGCAAACCCGGCTAGTTCAAATAATATAACTTTTTCTGTACCAGATAAAATTGCTAAAGAAAATGATAAAATAAAGATTGATCAGTGTTTCGATGATTCATTAAAAAGATATGGATATAATATTTTAAATTCTACTTCAATTAATAATAAACAAAATATTCAAAACAGTAGTAAAGCTACTCCTGAAAATCTTTATAGTGATTTAACTATTTATATGACAAATAAATCATTTTTTTATAATGATTTTAATAAATACACATTTTTAAAGGGAAACGAAACATCATTTAAGCAAAAACAAATAAATACATGATCATCTACATTAATTAGTAATATATTTGATAGTCTTGGAGAAAATCCTACTTCTAATTTTCTAAAAGATGGTGATATTTTTACTTTAGGTTCATCAGCATGTTCAGCATGCAGAGATCTAGTAGATATCGATTCTGGTTCATGAGATCATGTTAATAATAATCCAATATTATATAATTATTGAGCAAATGAAGGTCCATTAAGCAATTATGCATCGCTAAATAAAGCATCAGGCTTTTCAAATATATTCAATAAAACGTGAAAAAAAGAACCTAACCTTGGTGAAACAGATTTATCTTCTATACCAAATTGAAATAAATATTTAGATTCTAAAGATAATAATTATTTTCCACCAAAATTTATAGGAATTAAAAATCGTATTCAAAGTAATACAAGTTTTGTGTCTGGATATGAGCAACCAGGTTTTAATGCAGATGATATAAAAGGACAAGTAAAATATGCTGGAGATAATCATATTTCACATATATATGATGCTCTTTTTAATGAAATTGATAATAGATATAAAGATAATAAATCATCAAATAACTATATTAGTCAAAACGCTTCTGATACTGCAAGTTGATTAACTAGTCAATATGCTACTCAAATTACCTTTAATGGTTCGAGTGATACATTAACAAGTGATAAAGATAAAACCCCAGAATGAAGAAAAATTAAAAATATGTTCTCTGTTAATCAAACGGCTTTTACACCATATAAAGAAAATATCTCTGATGCAATTCCTTTAGTGTGTGCAGTTCACAAGGTGCCAGTATATTATTATGGTCAACGTTCTGGAGATAATAACGGTAAAATAATTAGAAGCGGAAACTATACAACTAAATTATTTATAGAGCAAGGTCGTTTAAATAAAGATCAACTACATAAATATCTAGAATATATATATTCAGAAAATAGTGGTCCAATTGAAAATGATGATACACATTGTAATAATCCTTTTTGAGCACAAGATTCAGAAAACATTAATTTTACAGCTAATACTATAAATGATACTGATTACCAAAACTTATTAACAAGTTATCTTAAAAATAAAAAAATTAATGATAAAATCATTACAACTCCAAAAGTTACAATAACTAATAGAATTGCTGTTCGGAACGGAAATATTGAACTTACAATTACTAATGATACTGATAAACAGGTTTTTAAAATAGCACTTCCTTGAGATATAATGCTTAAGGTTTCTACTACAGCTGACTTAAGAACAAATGCAATATTAACAAATGCATTCTTGGAATCTGGATATAAGGTTACCGTATAATAATGAGCAATATAAAATTAAAAATAAAAAAATGTCTAACAATAAGTTCTGAAAATATTTGAAAGCATAAATTTATTTATTTACTAATTTTAATTATTTTAATTGTTTCAAGTGTTTTAATGTTTTCGTTTTTTCAATTATTTAATGGTGGTAATCAAGATGATCAATTAAAAAATGACTGATTATCTAATAATGATATTGTAAGTACACAAAGTGTAATGAAGCGAAACACTACTCAAAATGATCCATTTGTTAATAAAATATTTGCAGATTATAAATCTTCTCAGAATAGTACAAACAGTGGGCAAACGTTTTATTATATCTTTGGTTATAAAGATATTGATTACTATGATTATTTAATAAATATTAGTGAAAAGGAATGAAAATACTTTAATATTTTTCATTTAGGACAATATTGAAAAGATAAATGACATAACAAAGGTCCTTTAGAAGAGTTAGCAAAACAATTTAATACCGAAACTAGTTATGGTAAAAATAGTAATTTCCACATTTTTTTATTTAAAAATGATTCTAGTTCTGAAAGTGTAAAATATAATACTAACATAAGAACATTTATTGATAACATACTTGTTATTCACGGAAGTGGCGATAATAAAGAAACATATTTGTCAGATGAAATTAATCCAGATAAAGAATCAATTCCGATAATACCAACAAGCAATTTTACTAAAAAAATTCTTCAAAACGGAAGTGTTTCAACAGATGCTGGTGCTACTAGAGGATTAAGATATGATCAACTATCTAACGCTCCATTTATTTTGACAATAAAAGGCGGAAAAATATCTATTATAAACGCTTTATTAACTCAAAGTCAATTAGCAGATTTGGGTTAAGAAAAATAATTTAATCATGATATAAATCCAATAACTGCTTTATAGCGGTGACTGATTTTATTTTTAATTTCATTATCTAATTCACCAGCGCTTTGTTTGTTTTTATCACATATAAATATCGGATCATAACCAAAACCATTTTTACCACTTATTTTAGTTGCAATTGTCCCTCTCCACTCTCCAAAAAATGTTCTATTAAAATTAATCTTATTATCATAAAAAGTAAGTGAACAAAAATATTTTGCACTTGAACCAGATGCATTTTTTTCTTTTAGCATATTAATAATTGTTTTATTTTTCACATCATAACTTTCGTTAGATAATCATCTTGCACTATTAATTCCCGGAAAATCATCTAGTTTTTCAATAATTAGTCCACTGTCTTCACTTATTGTAGGTAAGCCTGTTTTTCTTGAGTAATATTTAGCTTTAAGAATTGAATTTTCCTTAAAAGTTTTTCCAGTTTCTTTTGGAGCGGCAATATTTGGAAAATCATCTAATAAATAAATTTTTATATTATTTTTTTTAAATATTTTTTTAAACTCTTTTATTTTATTTTTGTTAGAGGTGGCGAACAAAAGCTTTCTAATTTTATAATTTTGATCATTAATTTTAACCCTATCTACTAAAACACTAACTCTATCAACTATTATTTGATAATTATCTTTAATATGTGGCAAAGAGCAAGCACTACAATCCTTTACACCGTTTTCTAATATTTGAAAATCACCACCACAATCATCTTTCATAGCATATATTGGACAATAACAAAATAAACAATTAAAATCATCTTTATTTGCTATTTTATGACAGGGGAAGAATTCACATTCTTTGTTTTGAAAAAATTTATAATTATTTTTAGCCATATTAAATTATTATAACTCTAATGCATATAATTTACTAAAATAAACCTATGAATAAAAAATATTCACTTATGAATAATATTAATATAAAAGATAATATTTTTATTAAAAAACTTAATATTAATAATCATAAATATTTAAATATTAGTAACTTAAAATATCTTTTTTCTAAAATATCTAAATATGATGATTTATATATTTCCTCAAGTATTAAAAATAATTATTTAATAAGTAAATATAAATATTGTAAGCAATTACAAAACATTGATAATATTAATGATAATACTCTAATAGAAATTGTTCAAGAAATAAGAAAAATTCATCAAATAGAAATTGCTAAAACTGATAATACATATTTAAAGAAAATTAATGATTGATTTATTAATAATATTAAAAGTAATAAAAATCATTTCCTAAAATACAAATCTTTAGTTGATGTTATAATAATAGATGAAAATGACTTAGTATTATGTCATAATGACCTACATCTTCAAAATATTAAAACTATTAACGGGAAAGTTAAAATAATTGATTGAGACTTTACTGGGATAAATGACTTTCATTATGATTTAGCATCGCTTTGTGGTGAGCTTAAACTAAAAAAACATCAAATTGAACTTGTTTGCAATAACTATGGTCATAATGTAGACATTAATAAAGTATATAAATATATTATTATTGAAAAAATTATTAACGGTAGTTGAGCTCTTTATTGATATATGATTAAAGGTGAAGCTGTTTTCAAAAATATTTATAAAGATAAATTAAAATATTTAGAAAATCAAAAAACTATTTCTTTTTAAATATATTTTTAATTCCCTTTTTCTTTTTAGTTTTTTTATCTACTGTTGAAAAATCAATAAAATCACTTAAATATTCTTTTTCATGTTTAGATAAATCCTCATCTCCATAAATTTTACCAGTATCTTCTAATATATCAACTCTTATCTTTGTTCTAATATGAGAATAAATTATTTTACCTAATGCAATTGATGCAAGTAAAAAGAAAAGAATTCCAAAAATATATCCTCATCATGGAATTGTATATATTCTAGCTCATATTAAAAAAATAATTGTTGCTAAAGCAGGCGTAACTAAAGTAATTTGATCTAAATGACATAATTCATTCTTAACAGAGAAATATGTTGTTAAATAAGCAAATATAATTGTAAACAATGATCCAATTAATAATGGTTCTCAAACAAGTTTTTTTGAACTTAATACGTGGGGAGAATTTTTTAATATTAAAGTTACTACTAAAGTAATAATTAATGGTAAAATTACTTGTACTATTAATAAAAGTAATCCCTTTATTAATCCAGTACTAGAATGCATTTTATCTTGTATAAATCTATTCAAGACTATTTACTTCTTTCTGATATATTTGCATCATGACTTTCTTCATTTTCTTTAGAAAGGTTAGAACCTTTTGGTGGAAGATAATTTAGCATTTTTTTTATAGTTTTTTTCTTAATGCCAAGTGGTAAGTCTACACCTTTTCCTTTTTTATTAATTTCTTCCATTTCCTTATGGGTTTTTACAATATCTTTTTTATGTTTATAAAAATATTGTTCAACAAAATGACTAACTGATTTATATTTTTTAATAACCTCAGCTCTTTTAATATCTTGATATATTTTTCCATCTTCTAAAATAATAAAACGATTAGCTAAATAATCCATTTCATCAGCATTATGAGAAATTAAAAATAACGTTAAATTGTTAGCATTAATTAACTCTCTAATAAATTCTTTAATGTATGTTTTAGCTTCTATGTCAAGCCCAGTAGTTAATTCATCTAGTATTAATAATTCAGGTGTATGTAGTATTCCCAATAAAACATTAAATCTTTGTTTTTGACCACCACTCATCTTAGCAATTGGTCTATTTAAAAGTTCTTTTAGATTAAATATATCTAATAATTTTTCTACTCTTGTTGGATCAATTTTATCTTGAAATAATAAATAATAAAATTTTAAAATATTTTTTACTTTTAATCTTCCTGGATATACGGATTCTTGAAATTGAAAACCAATTTTAGTTGCTGGTTCACCTTCTTTTGCAAAATTATAATGAATTACTCCTTTGTTTGGGATTCTAATTTGAGCAATTATTTCAGCTAAAGTTGTTTTACCAGCACCATTAGCTGCAATTATAACAACTCTTTCTCCTCTTTTAATTTCAAGATTAATTCCTTTTAAAACTTTTTTAGAACCATATCTCTTGTGGATATTCTCTAATTTTAATATTGTATTACTTTTGGGATCGTGCTGTACATCATAGTGATTTTCAGATATATGAAAAGAATGTGTTTTTTTATTATTTTGTATTATTTTTTCCATTTTATTCTCACTTAAAAAGTTTTGTTGCTAAAACAATTGCTCCTATAGATATAATTGGTGGATATAATATTCCTAAAATAATATTTTGAGTATTTCAATCAACAGCATCAATAATACTATTTGGGATTCCGTTTTGGGTATGTACTTGTAGTGCTCCTCATCCGTGATACATTCATGCTACCAAATATCTTTGGGGTCAAATTTTAGAAATAATCGAAAGAGCACTGTTGGGAGGACCAGCGTCAATAGTTGATAATGGAATATATTGACCAGATAAAAAAGCTGCTGGTAAAAAAATCATTATAGCGATAGATGATATTGTATTAACATCATTTAAAAATGATGCTAATAAAACACCTAGGCTTACAGAAAACAACATCGTTAATAATAAACCAACTATTATAAAAAATGGATGAAGTTGAATGATTTTTGTAATGGTTACTGCTTTACCTGCTTTTTGCGTAATAATAGTAGAATGTTCTCCACTTAATCCAATTTGACTATGAAAAAAAATAAAAGATCAAATTACAATTCATATAGCTTGAAACATCATAATATTAATATAAAAAAATAATGCTGCTACTAAAAATTCTCATTTTTTTAAAGGAGTGGCTCCTATTCTTTTAATAATAGTTGATTGCTTTCATTGTGCTAATCTAACGCTTAAGCCGTTTAAGCCATTACCAGTAATGGCAGCAACTGATATTCCAGCGATTGTTGAATTTAAAATCCCTTTTGGCATTGCTCCACTACCCATATTATTAAAGACTGCTCCAAATATTCCAAGTAATAAAACCGGGAAAAATAATGTAAAAAATATTGCCCCCTTATTTTGCATAAAAGAAACCATTGTTAGCTCATACATAGCAGATAAGTTATTTCAACTTCTTCGCATTTTGGATATTTTTATTTCTTTATTTATAATTTTTTCCATATTTATTTATTTTACATTAGAACTTGTTAAATTATTAATTATTTAAGTTAAAACACTTTATTAATTAAAACGTATAGTTAAAATTAAATTAATAAAATGGAGCAGGTGAAGGGAATCGAACCCTCACAGTCAGCTTGGAAGGCTGAAGTTCTACCGTTAAACTACACCTGCTCGTTGGTGCCCAGAGCCGGACTTGAACCGGCACGAACGTTTTACTGTTCGGAGGATTTTAAGTCCTCTGCGTCTACCCATTTCGCCACCTGGGCCATAATTGGTGATCCCGAAAGGATTCGAACCTTCGACCTAATGGTTAAAAGCCATTTGCTCTACCACTGAGCTACGAGACCAACTTGGCTGGGAAGGGAGGATTCGAACCTCCGCATGCTAGGATCAAAACCTAGTGCCTTGCCGCTTGGCTACTTCCCAAAATATGGTGGAGGGGGAGGGATTCGAACCCCCGAACCCTAAGGAGCTGAGTTACAGTCAGATGCGTTTGGCCGCTTCGCTACCCCTCCGTGTGGTGCTGGTAATAGGACTCGAACCTACAACCTACTGATTACAAGTCAGTTGCTCTGCCAAAATTGAGCTATACCAGCAAATATGGTGGAGTGTACAGGGATCGAACCTGTGACCTATTGCTTGTAAGGCAATTGCTCTCCCAGCTGAGCTAACACTCCATTTATAAAATGACTCCTAAATTATAATAAAAAAAAGTAATTTTTACTATATTTTATATTATTTATATTTTAAAAAAATCTTTATAGTATAATAATTTTATGAAAAATAAATCTATAAATAAAAGAAAAACGATAATTATTGGTATTTTGTGTGCAGGCGTTCTTATCATAACAATTATAATTGCTTATTTTAATATTGCAAGTAGTACATTTAATAAACAAGCTCTTTGGAATGCAGTTAATAAATTTAATATTGATTCTAATTATAAAATTACTTATAGTAATGATGAAAAAGGTAACAATCATAATGATGAAACCTTTGGATTTGAAATCAATAAGGATATTAGTAAATCAATAACTATTAATGGAAATAAATTTACTTTAACTGAAAATATTATTGATGATAAAAAACTTTTGTTTCAATTCAGTAATAACGAAAACTTAAATAAACATCAAAACTCATATTCAGAAAATGATATTATAACTTTTTTTAAGAACTCATTAAACATAACTAATGATCCGTATAAAATAAAGTATCCCGGAGGATTAAAAATAACTAAAATAGAATAAAAGTATTTTATTTATATTTTTTATTCTTTTGTAATAATTAAGTAAAATAATAATATGAAAATAGAAACTAAAATTATTCGAACGCTAAATAAGATAAGACCTTTTTTAAGAAGAGATGGAGGTGATATTGAGTTTATTAAGTTTCAAGATGGTTATGTTCATATTAATTTAAAAGGAGCATGCTTAAGTTGTACATTACAAGATGCTCATATAAAAGAGGGTGTTGAAATTATATTATTAGAAGAAGTTGAAGGTGTGCTTGGACTAAAAGTTGATAATAGTGATATTGCTAATCAAAAAATTGATGGTAATAAATTTAATAATTACTTTATTTAATATTATATATTTGATATAATTTAACTATATAATATGTTTACAATAAATTTTATAGAAAGGGGAATTAATGAAAGATGAAATAATAAATAATAGAATAAAACCGCTAGTAGGGTTGGGTCTTTCATTATTAATAGCAATAGGCATTGGTACAGGTATTTATTTTGGTATTAAAAATAAGCCAACACCTTTAATACCATCACCAACACCTCTAACACCATCAAATATTCAAAATACAGTTAATAAATTTATATTAGAGAATAAATGGTTTTCAGATTCTGGTAAAAAAAACATTATTATACTCCAAAAACCTGAACCAGCAAAATTAAAAGAAAATAAATGAATAATTATAGTAAATACAGGCATAAAAACACCATATATTCCTTACACATTAGCATTAGGTGAAAATACTAATCTAACTAAAATGAATATTATCATTGCTAAACCAGATACTTGAAATAATGCTACTGATGAACATAATAAGACTTTAGGTTTGTGATTTATAAAAATATAAAATTATGAACCAAATTATTGATAATGATATTAGTATTAAAAAAGTTAATAAAATTTATAATGTAAGAAATAGTAAACTTGGTATTTTTCCAAAAATTAACTATCATTTTGTAATAATTAAAAGTATAGATAAAATTAATAATATCTGTGTAGTTGAATTGTTATCAAGCAAAAAAAATAATACACATAACGGTATTGATCGAGAAATATTTAGATGAATAGATAATACACAAGAAAGATATAGTTATTTAACAGGGAAAACCTTTACTTTACAACTTAATGATGATTGAGAATCTTATAATGATATTAAAATAAATGAAAATGATGATGATTATTATTAGCAATAGGTCTTATAGATATTTTATATAACTATCCAACTGATCCAACCATATCAAGTTTTATTAAATGGTTTAATTCAACTGCATACTCCATTGGAAGTTCACGTGAAAATTTTTCAATAAACCCTAAAATAATAACTTGCATTGCTTGTTCTCTAGATAAATTACGTGACATTAAATAAAACATTTGTTCTTCACTAATATTACTAACACTAGCTTCATGTTCAACATAGGATTTACTATTTAAAACAACATTATCAGGTAATGTTTTAGATTTACCAGTATCATCTAATAATAAAGTATCACATTCAACTTTAGATTTAGAATTAATAGCTTTTTTATCAATAAAAACTCTTCCCCGATAATCACTTTGTCCATTTCTAAACGCAATAGTTTTAGAAATAATGTGTGAATTAGTATCTGGAGCTAAGTGAATCATTTTTGCGCCAGCATCTTGAATCATACCATCTTTTGCAACAGCTGTACTTATTGTAAAGCCTCTAGCACCTCTTCCAGCTAAAATACAACATGGATATTTCATATTAATTTTAGAACCAATATTACCATCTATTCACTCCATTGAAGCGTTTTCCTTAACTAAACTTCTTTTAGTTACTAAATTAATAACATTATTGCTTCAATTTTGAATAGTAGTATATCTAACTTTAGCATTTTTTTCAACAATTATTTCAACCACTGCTGCATGTAATGAATCTGTTTTATAAATAGGAGCAGTACACCCTTCAATATATGTAAATTCTGATCCTTCATCAGCTATAATTAATGTTCTTTCAAATTGTCCAAAGGATTCAGAATTCATTCGAAAATATGATTGTAATGGTTTTTTAAGTTTTACACCCTTAGGAACATAAATAAATGAACCACCACTTCAAACAGCACTATTTAATGCAGCGTATTTATTATCATTTGGAGGAACTACGCTACCAAAATATTTTTTAAATAATTTAGGATATTTTTTAAGAGCAGTATCAGTATCTAAAAAGATAACTCCTAATTTATCTAATTCTTTATTGATATTATGATAAACAGCAGTACTATCATATTGAGTGGTAACTCCACTTAAAAATTTCTGTTCAGCTTGCGGAATTCCTAATTTAGCAAAGGTGTTTTTTATTTTTTTAGGAACATCTTCTCAATTATTTGCAATTTTATCATCTGCTTTTATAAAAAATTTAATTTTATCAACATCAATATACTTTTTAAGATCAGGTCCAAAATGTGGATATGGAAATTTATTATAATAATTATAAGCTTTTAATCGAAATTCTAACATTCACGATGGTTCTTTTTTCTCTTGTGATATCATTTCAACAATACCTTCATTAATTCCTGTTCCAAATTCTAATGAATTTTTATGTTTATCGTGAAAACCATATTTATAACTTCAATCTTTTATTTCGCTTTGTTTTTTTTCCATATTAATTATTATACTTTATCCTTTTCAATATATCTGTTATTCCTTCTAGTCCAATAGTTGCACATTTAATTCTTAAAGGTATTTTATATGTATTTACTAAGCATATAGCTTCACCTGCTATTTCTGGATCATATTTTTTACCATTTACAAGTAATAAATAATTATCAATAATATTTATAGCATCTTTTAAATTTTTATCTCTTAATAAATCACATAATATATCTAAACCAGCCGTTGATATACTACAAGCTGTGCCAGCAAAGAATATATTATGAATAATATTATTTTTAATAAATAAAGAAATGTGAAATTCATCAACACATGTTTGACTTTTTTTATATATGATGTATTCAATTATATTGCCATTCTTTTTTATTATTAATCCAGTGTTATTTTTATCAAACCTCTTTAATACATTTGTTGGATTACTATAATGAGAAATAATTATTTGTCTCATTAAAAGAGGTGATAGTTTATGAGAAGAATTCATTTAAATACTCCTTAGCATTTTTTAAAGAATTAATAAATTTATCAATATCATTTTTATCATTATATATGTATAAACTTACTCTTACATACATATTTGTTTCATTAAACTTATTTAACAACTTAGAACAGTTATCACCATTTCTAACACATATATCATCACGTCCCAGTTTATTTCCAAGATCCTCACAAAAAATTCCTTTGTAATTAAAACAAATAATTCCAATATTAGCATTTGGGTTATATATTGTAACTTCAACAATTTTTTGAAGTTGTTCATATGTATATTTTAAAAGTTCTTGTTCATGTTTAATAATATTATTAAATCCAATATTGTTAAGATATTTAATTGCAGCTTTTAATCCAAATATTGCCGCTAAATTTGGTGTTCCCGGTTCAAAACAAGATGGATAATTTTTAGGTATACTTTTTAATTTATCATTAATGTTTAATATTGTTCCTCCCCCTTTTATTTTATTTTTAATAATATTATGGATTTTTTCATTTATATATAAACATCCTGATCCTGTCGGCCCCATAATTTTATTTCCACTAAATGCTAACATATGGCATTTAAATTTTTGAACATCAGTTTCTACATGAGCAATGCTTTGTGCTGCATCTAAAAAATAATAAATATTCATTTTGCTAATATATTCACCAATTTTTATACATTCGTTAGATTTACCAATAACATTGCTTATTGTTTCAATACTAATGACCTTAGTTTTATTTGTAATATATTTTTTAATTTGTTTTAAAGTGATTTTTTGATTATCATCTAATTCCATAATCACAATTTTAGCACCAGTTAAAAGTGATACTTCTTTTCAAGGTAATACATTACTTGAATGAGTAGCTCTTGAAATAATTATTTCATCATCTTTTTTAAGAACATCAACAAAAGATAAAGCACCTTTGTTAGTGGAATCAGTAGTACCTGATGTAAAAATTATTTCACTATTCTTTTTTGCATTAATAAATTTTCTTACGTCTTCCCTAGTTTCTTCGATTATTTTTGTAGCTTCTCTACTAATATGATATTCACTTCGTTGAACGTTACAACTATAGTTTTCATAATAATGTTTTATTGAATCAATAACTACTTTAGGTTTTAATGAACCACTACTACTATCTAAAAAAACAATTTTTGGATTATTTTTAAAAACTGGAAAATCCTTTTTTAACTTAAGCATTTATATCCTTTTCAACCAATAAACTAATATTTTTATAATTTTTATTAATTAGTAATTTCAAAAATCCGTTTGCTATCAATTTATTTGCAATATTTCTAGTAAATCCTTTAGTCATTAGATAATATAGTTGTTCATCGTTTACTCTTCCGATAGCACAACCATGTTTAGCAACAACATTATTATTATTAATATTTAAAATTGGTCTATTTCAAGCTTTCCCTAAATCAGACAATATAATTGTTTTGAGATCTTGTTCTGTTATACAATCATCATATTTTTTATTTATATTACTAATACAATTAATTTCAACCATTCCTTTTTTGACAATAGAACGTGTAATGACATAACTAACACTTCTAACACCATTGTGATTAATATTAATTTGACTTACTTCCTTATTATTTTCATGAAAATAACTTCCATAAATCCCATTAAATTTTGCTAATTTATCTAGATTAATATCTTGATTGTATTGAACAGCAATTGATCTTGAATTTATTTTATTTTTTAAAAAATGTGAATTTTCACTAATGTTTACTATTTCATTAATAATACTTGCATTTTTAAAATAAATAAATATTTCACATCTTATATTTTTAGAAATATTGTAAATAATATTTGTTTCTTTATTCATATCATAAATAATTCCTAGCTTTACCTTATCTTTTGATATATTAAAAGTAGTATCATTTTTAACAGTAATATCACTATTTTTGTTGATATCAGTAATCTTCATCACTTTATTTATTTATTCCACATGAATCAAGAATACTTTGATTTTCTTTACTATCTGAAATATTAAATTCTTCATAAACTCATCCATATCCGCTTTTATGAATTTTTTCTAAAAGTTCTTTTCCCCCGGATGTAATAATTGAACCATTAATTAAAATATGAAATTTATCAATTTTAATATGATCAAACATTTTATCATAATGACTAATAATAAGAGCTCCAAAGTCCTTATCTTCTTTTCGTAGTATATTAATTGTTTTTACTACTGATTTTAATGAATCACTATCTAAACCAGAATCAATTTCATCAATTAGTGCTAATTTACATTTACTTAATTTTAATTGTAATAGTTCATATGATTTTTTTTCACCACCACTAAAACCATGATTTAAATATCTTTCTAAATAATTATGGGGGAGTTTAATTCCCTTACTTTTATCTTCAATCTTTTTATAAAAAGAAAAGATATCAGTTTGATTTTTAGAATTTATAAACATTCTTAAAAAATCTAAATTTACAACACCATCAATTTCAACTGGATTTTGAAAAGTTAAAAAAATTCCCATTTTGGATCTTTCATCTACTTCTAAATTTTGTATTTCCTTATCTAGAAATTGAATAGTACCTTTATTTATTTTGTAGTTAGGTGATCCCATAATTGAATGAAATAAAGTTGTTTTACCGTTACCATTTGGTCCTAATATAGCATGTATTTCACCTTTTTTTAAAACAATATTTAAATTATTTATTATTTTATTGTTGTCTGCACTAACTGTTAAGTTGTTTATTTTAAGTAAATTCATATTATTTTATTATACAATTAATTAAGAAAATATATGTGTGTTTTTTGTGAAATAATTACTGGTAAATTATCAAGTCTTAAAGTTTATGAAGGTGATTCTTTTATTGCAATATTAGATGTTTTTCCTATTGAAAAAGGGCATGTATTAATTATTACCAAAAAACATTATCAAAATTATTTAAGTGTTAATAATAAAATACTTGATAAAATGAACATAGTTATGAAAAAAATTATTTATAAAGGTACTAATAAAATGGGTGCTCAAGGATATAATATAATTAGTAATATTAATAAATGTGCCGGTCAAGAAGTATTTCATTTTCATTGACATTTAATTCCCAGATATAACAATAATGTTAAAAATTTCAAATCAAAACGAATATCTGTAACTAAAAAAGAAATGAATGAAATTAAAAATAAATTATTACTTACTTAAATATTTTTTTAAATCATTCACTTTATCTAATTTTTCTCACGGATAATCTAAAGCATTTTTACCAAAATGTCCACCACATGCTAAGGGAAGATATTTAATGGTTTTAAGTTTCATACTTTTTATTATTTTGTATGTTTTTAAATTAAATTCCTTCCTTACTATATCAATTAATTGCTCATCAGATTTTAAATTATCTTTATCTCTACTCATAACATTTATTGATAAGGGGTTACTTTTCCCTATTACATATGAAGCTTGAATTTCAATTTCATGACATAATCCAGATGCTACTAGATTTTTAGCAATGTATCTTAAATAATAGGCAGCACTTCGATCTACTTTTGATCCATCTTTACCACTAAAGGATCCGCCGCCATGATGCGCTCATCCTCCGTATGTATCAACAATTATTTTTCTTCCAGTTAGCCCGGTATCAGATAATCATCCTCCAACATGTCATAAACCACCATAGTTTATCTTATATATAATTTTATCGTTATATAATCCAGATAATTTTAAAACCGGTATAATAATCATTTTTTTTACATTTTCTTTTAGTTGTTTTAAATTAATATCATTAGTGTGTTGGCAACTAAAAATTATTTCTTGTATAAAGACACCATTTTTCCCTTGAGGATCATAATTAACGATTACTTGTGTTTTAAAATCTGGACAAAGTCATTTAATTTTTCGTTGCTTTCTTTGTTTAATTGCATACCTTATAATTGAATGGGCTAATGAAATAGGTAGTGGTAAATAATCATCATTAGTATATTCATTAAAGTAATCACATGCATATCCAAACATTAAACCCTGGTCACCTGCTTTAACTTTATTATTTTGAATTACTGCTTGATTAATTTCACATGATTGTTTATTTAAATAAATTTCAATTATCAAATTATTAACATTAATGCGAGAATCATTATAGTAATCAATATTATTTAATGTTTGCTTAACTATATTAATAAGTTCTTGTTTATTATAATGATATTTGGTTTTAACTTCACCTGCAACAATAATTTTTTCAAAACAAGCAATAACTTCAACTGCTACTTTGCTTTCTTTATCATGTTTAATAAATAAATCTAAAATAGCATCACTAATCTGGTCAGCTACTTTATCTGGATGTCCATCTCCAACTGATTCACTACTTACAATCATTTTGTTATTAATTTAATATTTCAATATCGTTTAAATTGTTATGTTTAGCATATTCTAAATCAGAGATTTCACCATGGTATAGTTCACCTCTTTTATGTCATCCTCTTTTTTTACCAACAAAATAAAGACATATAGCAACTCCGAAAAGGAATAAATATGTAAATGTAGTGATAACAATTTGAGCATCTTCTATATTTGTAACACCAGGATCGCCTGCAAATTTTTGAAAACCAAAAACAAAATATGAAGTTAATAATAATATTAATATAAAACACATTATAAAGTATCCAAATATTTCAAACTTTTTAATTTCAGGTAGTTTATTATCTGTAAATAAATATTTTTTTGGAATTTTAGCATCTTTATTAAATAATTTTGCAATACTAATATATAAAGGACCAAATACAAAAACCAAGATCAATAAAATATCAAAGAAAAACATTTTTATTCCAGTAAGAAATGAAGGTGATTCTTTTTTGCCTTTTATACTATGTTTAATTTTTTTATTTGTAATTTTATATTTAAGAATACATATCATTACTACTAAGTATTGAAAAAATGCTGATACAGTATATAAATCAAGAGCACCTGCAATATTAAATTTAGTGTAATAATAAATTGGATAAAATATTATAAATAAAGTAAATGTAATTACACTATCTAATCATAATGAAGCTTTGAATTGACTATATTTATCAACTTTTTCAAAGACTTCTGGTAAAAATCCACCTTTTGCTATTACAGAAAGAATTCTAGCATTAACTCAACCATTTTGAATTCTAGATGTACTTTTGTTAGCTAGTTGACTTAAAACAATTAAGACTAAAATAACCGCAGAGCCTATTCCCGCTGTAAAACTGTTAGTTATTCCGATTGTTTTTAACAACTCATTAATTGGATTATAATCACCTCCATTATTAAAAGGTAATGGTTTATATGCATTTGGCTTAGGTATATGATTAGTACTTCCCAGTGATCCTAATAAAATATAATAAAAGAAAATATAAAATAATGTTCCTAATAAAATAATTGTAACTAATGCTTTTTTAACATTTTTTTCTGGATTTTCAACATCATCTGCTACAGTTGCAATTCCTTCAAATCCACCAAAAGCAAAGAAGAAAGTAAATAATGAACTAATAAAGGAAACAAAATGAATACCACCTTTAGGTTTAAAGCTGTTTGCACCGTTAATATTTTGAGCAAAATGTGGAGCTCTAAGTAAAGCAACAATAATAATAAATATTAATACTGCTCATTTTAATGCTCACAATATATATAAAGTTAATTTAGTTGTAGTAAATCCATAAGATAAAACAACTCAAGAGGCAAAAAAACAAACAAGCGCAACAATATATGTAATATAAGAATGTGCTAAATTACCAAGAGCACCAGCTTCAATACCTTGAAACGCTCATAACATTCCAAAGAGTGCACTTAAACCAATAAAAGGAGCTTGAATATACTGAAAAAACCCAGCAACACTAGACATCTTTTTACCCATAATTTTTCTTGCATATAAAAAGGCACCACCATTTGTTGAAAATTTATTTGATAATCTTCCGAATCCAAATCCACAAGCAAAAGCAATAATTCCCCCTAATATTAATGTCACTATAGATCACTGTCCAAGTGGAGCAAAAGAACTATTTATCCCAATAATAAAAGCATATCCTACAATAAAATTAAAACCCCATAAGGTAAATTTTTTAAATGTTCATTTTTGTTTTTTAGAAGTATTCATTTTATAAAACTATAAATGTATTATATACAAAATTTAAGATTAGTTTTTTATTTTAATGAATAATTATTCGGGTTTATTAATTTTTTTACGAAGTTTTAATCTAATTATCCCTAACTTAAATAAATTAACATTGTCTAGATAGATATTTACAGTATATGATTCCCCATTTACTTCAATAATAATATAATTATTGAAACATTTTAAATATTCAATTTCTGAATATTTAAATTCAATTATTTTATTATTATCAGGGTTTTCAAAAATAAAGGATCTTGTTCCAAAATACAATAAACCTTGGATTATTATTTTTGTATTTTTATAATAATTTTCAATTTGTTTATTTTTTGAGTTTATTTTAGGTATTTGATATAAATTACAATTTTCAATTTGATAATATATTCATTTAGAATTAATACTATTTTTTGGTGCAGGAAGTTTTTTAAGAATACGATAACTATTAAATGCTTCAGTTCTTAAACTATTCATAATTTCAAGATCAGTAAAATTTAATTTAATCTTTAATGTTTTTATTTTTGCTTCTAGTGTTCTAATAAATGTATCACTCATTATTTTTGGTCGATAATTTTTATAAAAATTTCATAACAAATTTCTTTTAAATTTTTTAAAAAAGAAATCTTCTTCATTTGAATTAATTTTAATATTAGTATATAAATTTTTATCAAATCTGTTTAATAATATACTACTATTTAAATATTTATCTCATTTATCTCTTAAATAGAAATATTTTAATGAATTCTCTGGAGTATATAAGAAATTATGAACTGTTTTCATATTAATATCATACCTTAAAAGTTTTATTAACATTTATTAAAATATAGTTATAACTATTTAATAAAAAAAATAATCACTTTTAATCGTGATTATTTTAACATGGTGGTTCGAGGCGGAATTGAACCGCCGACACAAGGATTTTCAGTCCTTTGCTCTACCGACTGAGCTATCGAACCCTGGCGGTCTTGACGGGAATTGAACCCGCGATCTCCTCTGTGACAGAGAGGCGTGTTAACCGCTACACTACAAGACCTTGGTTGCGGGAGTAGGACTTGAACCTACGACCTCCAGGTTATGAGCCTGACGAGCTACCAACTGCTCTATCCCGCGATAAATGGTGGAGGTGGAGGGATTCGAACCCCCGCGCACCTTTCGGCACCTGTCGGTTTTCAAGACCGATCCCTTCAGCCGGACTTGGGTACACCTCCGATGGTGGATCATGCAGGACTCGAACCTGCGACCAACCGGTTATGAGCCGGGAGCTCTGACCAACTGAGCTAATGATCCATATTCACATAAAAAAGAATGTGAACATTATTATAATGGTAGCGGGGGGGAGATTCGAACTCTCGACCTTCCGGGTATGAGCCGGACACTCTAACCAACTGAGCTACCCCGCCTAATGTGGTGGAGCTGATGGGCCTCGAACCCACAACCTTCTGCGTGCAAGGCAGATGCTCTCCCAATTGAGCCACAGCCCCAAAAATGGTCGGGAAGACAGGATTCGAACCTGCGACCCCTTGGTCCCAAACCAAGTGCTCTACCAAGCTGAGCTACTTCCCGTTGGCGCGCCTAGAAGGATTCGAACCCTCAACCTTTTGGGCCGTAACCAAATACTCTATCCAGTTAAGCTATAGGCGCAGCCATCATATAACATTATATTTTGGAGGTGCCGGTCGGATTCGAACCGACGATAAGGGAGTTGCAGTCCCTGGCCTTACCACTTGGCGACGGCACCATTATGCTTAATGATTATATAATATTTTACGATTATTTTCTCTAAATTATGATTTTTACTTTAAATTGAGCATAAATTTTATTAACATAATCTTCAAAGTTATTTGTAAACATCTTTGATGAATCAATCTCTGATTTAATTAAAATTAAAATTGATTTGCCTTTATTAGTTTGATATTTAGGGGTTTTTAATATTATGTTTTTTTCATATTTTGTTGGTATGTAAAAACAATTACTGTTGATGTTTTGACTTGCAATTGGATCTGAATATTCTCAAGCAATAAATTTAATACACTGGTTAGTTTTTTCTTTTGAAAGGTTATTTGCGATAGTAAAACCATCTTCTCAATAGTTTGTTGAAAAAGGTTTGTCCGGAATATCATATATAAGTGACTGTGGTTTATAAGATAAATTATTCAATCAATAAGCATAAGCATAATTATTAATATAAGCATCAGCAAATTTACCATTTTTAAAATTTGTTGGTACATCATCATTAGTTAAAATGATATTTTTATCTTTTTTTTCAATTGAATTTAATGCAATTGAACCATCTTGAATATTTTTTTTGGTAAATAATAAATTACCATTTTCATTTATATCCATATTAGTTTTCCCATCTGGACTAGTTGCTTGATATAATTTCATTCCAAAATAAACAATATCTCTTGGATCATCATTTATTAAAAGAGTTTTATTATTCATAGCATCATCATAAAACGTTTTATACGGATCATTTCCTTTACCATAAGAACTATAGACATTGTTAAACACAAAGCTTAATGCTCCAACAGAGTAAGGTAAAAAATAATCAGATAAATTATCTTTATCTTGAAGTTTATAACTTTTTGTTTTTGCTCATACATCATCATCTAAAATATCACTAAATTGACCTGGTAATTTTGATAAATTATATTTATAGTAATAATTTGTAAATAATTTTATATCAGCATTACTTCACTTATGAAGGCGACTTTTTTGAGTTGCTACTTCATAATCACTCATCATTGCAATATCATAATTAGAATATTTTGCTTTTACATAAAAATTTTCATTTGTATCATAAGTTATTTCATTTATCTTAGTTTTTGTATTTTTAGTAAAATCAGATATGGTTGATGAATCAATATCTCCTTCAAAAGCAAATAAAGTAATTGAATTAGTTAACATATTGATGATAAAGAAACATATTAATGTAATAACTCCTATAATAGCTACAAATATTGTGCTTTGCTTACTAATTGAAATAATATAACTAATTCTAGTATTTACAAATATATAATTTCATTTTTTTATATAAATTATTTTTTTAGATTTTTTTTCTTTTCTTTTAATTTTTATTTTAATTTCTGTTCAAATAACATAAATGATAATAGCAATTATTATTAAAACAAAAATAAGAATCCCAAACGAAAAAAAGTATTGCCGGATCATTTTAGATGTATAAATAAAAACTGAACTTGTCTGTAAAACTCCCCCACTTAAAAATGAGAAAATAAAGTCATCAAAACTTAATGCAAAACCAATCATAAAAGCAATTATTATTGATCTTAGACATAATGGAATAATAATTTTTCTAATTGTATAAAACCATGATGCTCCTAAATCAAGACTTGCTTCAACATATTGTTTTTTAATTGCTTGTATTTGTGGTCAAATAATAAACATTGCATATGGTAAAATCATTGTAATGTGTGATATTAAAAGAGTAAGAAACCCTAATTTTATATTTAGTAAAATAAACAAAAATACAATACCTATAGCAATTGCACAATCTGCATTAACTATTTGGATATTTAAAAAACTAAAAAATGTTTTTTTAAATAATGGTCTTAATTTGCTTAAGGCAAGACAACAAAAAAAAGCAATTATTACACTAATAAGTGAAGCTAATATGCCGATTGAAACACTTAATAATATTGAATTTATAAAAGGACCTTCTGTAAATAATTTCCCGTAATATGCTCAACTAAATGAAAAATTATTAATATCATTACCGTTACCGTTTTCATTAACTGAACCCAAAAACATAAATAAAACAGGTAAATAAAATGACGTCATAAAAATAAGTAATCAAGATTTTGAAATTATTTTTCTAAGCATTTTTTGACCTTTTTAAACTTTAATATTTTATTCAATGGTTTTTGCCTTGCTATAATATTTAATATTTTTATAAATAAAATAATTAGAAAAGAAGTTATTAACGAAAGAGCCGCCATTATATAAATATTATTATCTGATCCACTAAATAAGCTAATAATAATATTACCAATCATAAAATTAATACCATTACCTAATGCATAAGATACAATTACAGTAGTTATTGATGGAAATAGTGTAAGTATTATTCCCGTAAAAATACCTTTTTTAGATAATGGTAAAATTATTTTTATAAAAGTTTGAAAGTGACTTGCTCCAAGATCATAGCTACTATTAATAATATCTTTTTCAATATTACAAAGTGAATTGTAAATACACAAAATCATAAAGGGAATATATAGATATGTCAGTCCAATAATTAAAGCATAATTAGTACCAAGTAAATTTAAAGGTTCTAAAAAAGTTTTAACCGCTAACATTCTTAATAATGAATTTAGTAATATTGGCGCAATAATAAAACTAATCAATACTTTCTTAGAAATTCTATTATTTATCTTAAACATGACAAAAGCTACTGGATAGCCAATTAATAAACAAATTAATGAGGTAATAAAAGCCAATATAAAAGAATGTAAAATAGTAACAAAATAACTACTATTATCAAAGATATACTCAAAAGATTGCCCAAAATGAACTCCCAATAGCGACAATACAATTAATATTACTGTTGGTACAATAATTAATAATAATGTGAGAAGTAAAAATGGTGATAAATATTTCATCATTGGTTTACTTTTTACTAAAATTTTATCCATTTTATCTCCCTTCTATTTGTTCCTATTAATTTGTTTCATCACATGTACATCATTTATATCTCAAAAAATTCCTACTTCAATATCTTCTTTAATATGTTTTGTGGTGTGAATATTAAAAGTATAGTAATTTGTTTTTACAGTTACATCTCAATGAATACCTTTAAATAAAGTATCGGTAACTATTCCGTTAAAATTTCCTTTGCCTTTTTTCACTACATTGATGTCTTCAGGTCTAATTAATACATCAACTTTTTCACCAACTTTAAATCCTTCATCAATACATTTCAAAACCTTATTGCCGTATTTATATTGCTTATTGCCCTTTCATATGGCATTTTCTAATATATTAGAATAACCGATAAATGATCCAACCCATTTATTTATAGGTTCATTATAAATATTTTGTGGTTCTCCTTTTTGGATAATTTTTCCTTCATTAATAACAATTAAACTATCACTTAAAAATAATGATTGTTCTTGATCATGTGTTACCAATATAAATGTAATTTTTGTTTTTCATTGAATATGAACTAAGACTCTTTCTAAATCTTTTTTTAATTTAATATCAATTGCAGAAAAAGGTTCATCTAATAATAAAATATCTGGGTTTGTTATTAAGCTTCTAGCAATCGCTACCCTTTGCATTTGACCACCCGACAATTCATTAATTTTTCTTTTTTCAAAACCTTCTAGTTTTACAAGTGATAACATTTCACTAACTTTTTTTCTTATAAATTTAGGCTTTTCTCTTTTTACAGATAAACTGTATGCAATATTTTCATATACATTTAAATGAGGAAATAATCCAAGATTTTGAAAAATTGTTTTAAAATCTCTTTTTTGTGGTGATATCACATTGATATTTTTCCCATAATATAGTATCTGACCATTATCATTTCTAAGCTTTTCAAATCCACCAATTAAACGTATTATTGTGCTTTTACCGGATCCAGATGGTCCCAAGATCGTAAAAAATTCCCCTTTTTTTACAGAAAAACTAACATTGTCTAAAATATTGTTTGTGTTTTGTTTATATCTAAAATTAACATTATTAAACTCAATAATATTTTCAGTTAATGATAATATATTCATACTTTTTTTAGTATTAATAATTTTGTTATTTTGTTTTTTTACATCCATTATATAAACCTAATTTATTTATTGAATATATTATAATCATTAAATTTAAATAATTATGAAAATTCACGATATAAAAAATTAATAGTTATTTATTAAATATTTCACGCTATTAGAAAAACGATTATAATCGTTTTTCCTAGAAGTATGTCATGCAATTTTATGAAGTTCAGATCATCCACTTCCCATAGCTATTCCATAGTTCGCTTTACGAATCATTTCATAATCATTCATACCATCTCCAAATGCTGCTGCTTCTTTTCATGTTAGATTAAACTTATTTAATAAAAATTCAGCTCCAGTACTTTTATCAGTATTTTTACTTACAATTGTTCATCCACTTGAAAACGTTTTATGTATGTAAAGGTTAGTTAGATATTCACTAAAATATTTAATATCTCTTTTTGATCTAATTGGTCCCATTTTTCTTATTACATATAATTTATAAATTTCAAGATCAGAATCTAAATCTAATTCCTTTCAATTTTTCATTTTATAAATTGTTAAAAATTTATTTGTTAATACTTTATAGCGATCACTATTGCGAAAAACACCACCATCGGTATATACCAAGAAAAACATTTTTTCTTTATCCATTTTTAAAAGAAATTCCTTTATTTTTTTAGCAGTTATTGTGCTTTTAAATATTTTTTCTTTTTTATTAACATCATAAACATAGGCACCATTATTTGCAATATAATATTCAACGTTAAGTTTACTTGCGATATGATTTATTCCTTCATCATGTCTTCCTGTAGCAATAATAGGGATAATGTTATTATTTTTCAATAGGCTAATTGCTTTAACTGATTGGCTTGTAACTTTACCAAAAACATTTAGTAATGTACCATCTAGATCAATAAAAGCAATTCTTGGTTTATTCACATTAATTAATATGTTTATTAATAAAATCAACAATAGTGTTTTTTGGTCTAAAACCACTAAAACGGTCAATTTCTTCTCCATCTTTTAACAAAATTATTACAGGAATACTTTGGATTCCAAATTTTTCTTTAATATCAATTGCTATTTCAACATTTGCTTCTAAAAATTCAATATTAGTAACTAGTTTACTTGCTGCTTCAAATTCAGGTTTTAATAGTTTACAAGGACCGCATCAAGTTGTAAATAATTTTAATAATACTCAACCTTTTCTGTTGCTTAATTCTTTAGAATTTTTAATTTCCATCATCTTCCTTATTTAATTAATTATAAAATAAATTACTATTACTTTTAATTATTTTATATGTTTTTTTAACTATATCTTCTGATTTAATTGTATTAAGCAAATAAAGATTTTTCTTAAAACTAAAACCAGTAAATAAGGTTGGTTTGCTATCTTTAAAATATATCCACTCACAATGCTGTTTTTTAGATAAATATTCTTTTTTATAAGGAATAATAATGTTACTATTAAAAAGACCAGAGATACATAGTGAGTTAAAACCACATTGTGCAAAAAATTGTGTAAAATTAGATTCAAAACAAATACTAAACTTAACCTCGCTAGCTATTGAATAAATATCTTCTCACGCTAAACCAGTTCTTAATAAACGAAAGTTAGAAAAATTATATGATTTTAAAATTTGCCTTACATAAAAATCTTCATCACCTTTTCGATAAATAAATATTGGATATAAATTATTTTTTTTACTTATTTGAGTTAATGCTCTTCCTAAAATATCAGGATTAATAAGTTTATAGTTAGAGTCTGTTTCAACAGCAACAATAAAAACTTTTTTTTTATGTTCCTTAATAAATTTTTGTAACGTAATGGGAATAAGACCCCTTGTAAATAAATTACTATTATCATTAATTTTATAATTTCAATCACTAATATATTTATTCATTAAACTCTCAAACATCTTAAATTCACTATTAGAATAAAAATATATTTTAGGTACACTTACAAATAAAAGAAGTTTATTAATATAAAAAACAATTATAGAAAGAGCATTATCAAATAAAAATTTTGATTGATACATTATGAATTGTTTTTTTTGTCCTAAACGCACTAATAAAAACAAAATTGAAGAGACGATTGGCAGATTTATTCACACTAATTCTTCACAAACATAATTATTCATAAAGTATTGAATAAATTCTCTAGAGCTTGATATTTTTCTTTCATCATTAGTATTTTTATAAAATATTTTTATATATGCAGAGTTAAGATCTATTAAACTAATATTTGGATTTAAAATATCATGTGTGTAAATATAACCGTCAGCAAGCTTATTATTCATCAATCAATTTAAAACATAAATATTACTTCCCACAACTATAAATGGTAAACCCTTAGTATTAGCAATTTTTTTTAACTCTTTAATAACCGGTAATGCAATAAAACATTTTTTTCATGTAGTTAGCAAAAAATAATTAAAAATAAAAATTTTAGTTTTATTTAAAGAAATGGTATTTTTTACAAATTGTTTAAGTTGAAATATTTTAAAGATTAAAAACAAATTTATTATTTGTATAAATAATAAAAATACATGTTTTAAAATCATAAATAATTGTTTAATCATAAATATATTCTTATTTTACATTATAAATTACTTATAATATAATATATTAATAATCGGAAATAGGGTAAAGTGAAAAATTTTAAAATAAAATCAATATATGGTTTACAAGTGATGGATTCACGGGGCAATCCAACAGTAGAAGTGAATATATGTTCAGAATCTGGCGAACATGCAAGAGCGATGGTACCATCTGGTGCATCAACTGGTGAAAAGGAAGCAATTGAACTAAGAGATGGAGGATCTGACTATATGGGTCTTGGTGTTTCGAAAGCAATAAAAAATATTAATGAAATAATTGCTCCTAAATTAATTGCTCAAGGTTATTGTATAACTGAACAAAAATTAATTGATGAGTTTATGATTAAATTGGATGGTACACCAAATAAAGCTAAACTTGGTGCTAATGCTATTTTAGGTATATCATTAGCTGTTGCTAGACTTGGTGCAAAGCTAACTAAACAACCTCTTTACAAATATTTAGGTGGGACAGATGCTCATATTATGCCGGTTCCTATGCTAAATATTATTAATGGTGGAGCACATGCTGCAAATGATATAGATTTTCAAGAATTTATGATTATGCCGGTCGGTGCTAAATCAATTTGTGAAGCTATAAAGATGGCTTCTGAAGTGTATCATAATCTTAAAAAAATATTATCTGAAAATAAATATTCAACACTTATTGGTGATGAAGGCGGTTTTGCTCCTGATTGTAAATCAATAGATGAAGTTTTAAATTTATTAGTTAAAGCGATTAAGAAAGCTGGTTATAATCCAGCAAGAAAAGGTGATAAAGCAATCGCAATCGCAATGGATTCTGCTTGTTCTGAATTATGAGATGGAAAAAAATATGTTTTTAAAAAATTAAATGCTAAACTTCCTGAAAAAGATTGAATTTTTAAATCTACTAATGAAATGATCGATTTATTTGTTAATTTAGTAGAAAAATATCCAATTATCTCTATTGAAGATCCTTTAGATGAAAATGATTGAGATGGATTTGAAAAACTTACTTCATTAATTGGTGATAAGGTACAGATTGTTGGTGACGATATTTTTGTAACTAATCCAAAACTAGTTAAAAAAGGAATTGAAAATAAAACCGCAAACTCAGTTTTAATAAAAGTTAATCAGATTGGAAGTTTAACTGAAACAATTGATGCGATTCAATTAGCACAAAAAAATAATTGAACAACAATTGTTTCCCACAGAAGTGGTGAAACTGAAGATACAACTATTGCTGATTTAGCAGTTGCATTTAATACTGGGCAAATTAAAACTGGATCAATGGCAAGAACAGATCGTGTTGCTAAATATAATCAACTTTTAAGGATTGAAAAATGTCTTGGTGAAAAAAGTAAGTTTTTAGGCCCTGATGCCTTTTATAATGTTAAAATAGGTAAATAGGTAAAAAAATGAAAAATAAATATACAGGTTCAACATTTAGAAAAGCAAGACGTCTTGGATTTAGTATTTTAGAAAATAATAAAGAATTTTCAAAAGGTAAAAAAAGAGATACAATTCCAGGACAGCATGGTCACGGAAGAAGAAAACAATTAAGTTCATATGGAAAACAATTATATGAAAAACAAAAACTTAAATATGTTTATGGTCTTAGCGAAAAACAATTAAAAAATACTTTTGCAAAAGCAAGAAAGAAAAAAGGAATAACTGGACATAATTTATTTTTTATTCTTGAATCTAGACTTGATAATTTAGTATATAGAATGAATTTTGCTTCTACTAGAAAACAAGCAAGACAATATGTAAATCACGGATTAGTACTTGTTAATGGTAGAAAAGTTACTATTCCTTCGTTCATTATTGATCCTAGTACTGTTGTTTCACTATCTGAAAAATTAAAGAAAAATACATATGTTAATGAAAATATTAAAGATAAAGTAACTACATTAGATTTTATTAAGGTTGATACAAAAAATAAATACTCAGCAACATATTTAAAATATCCAACAAGAGATCAGCTTAATAGCGGAATTAACGAAGGTTTAATTGTTGAATTTTATAACCGAAGTCTTTAATTAATATTAAAATATTTTAAGTAATAAAATATTCATTTGTTTCATTATGAATTATTTTTTTAGAAATATATTTACGATAAATAACCGTATTAATATAGTTTTTATTTTCAATATTTAGAATATACTTATTTCTAACTTTTGAAAGGCTACCAAGGTCTTGTATTAGTTTTTTAACATCATTATAATTCTTATCAGTAATTTTAATCATTTTGAATGATTTTTTAAACTCATATATTCCTATTAATTCATTCTTTTCTATTAAAAATATCTTGTTGATGTTTTTAAGATCTGAATCATTAATATTTCAAGGACCGATCATTTTTCTATATATTGATCTATTATTATTTATATCTTTATTAAAAATTACTAAATAATTAACAGGAAGTTCACTAAGTTTAAATGTTTTCTTTCTAAAGTTTTTTTTATTTACTTTTTTAGGTCGTACCTTATCTATAATATTTGTAAAATAATTTACATAAAAAAGTAAATAATATATACCCAAAAGTATGATTCTTACAAATGTAGTGATCACGCTGATAAGAAATGATATTGTCATAAAATTATTATTTTCATAAGTAAGTAATCCCCTTAAATTAATACTAAAACTTATTACTGAAAATATTACAAACAATATAATAAAAGATGGTGATAGTAAAAATGAATCCTTTATCAATTTATAAATCGAAATAACTCAATAAATGCTAAATAACATTCAAATAATAGTATAAGCTGTAAAAAACTCAACAAAACTACTAACCGTATTAATGAGAATGGTTATATTTGTTATAAAGGTAATTATAAATAAAATTACTAATATAGAAAGTAGAACTCGATTAATTACTGATTTCATACATTTATTATAAAGTAATAATGATTGAAATAAAAAAACACATTACTGTGTTTTCTAATTGAGTTCTATAAGCCACATTCTGTACATTCTCATGTGTTGAATATTTATCTCGCAAAATTAATAATTTTACGCCTTCTCTTCTTCTTAATTAAAAGAGATTAAGTTCCTCTACCAAATTTGAGTTTCTCGGTCATGGGGTTTACAGCGTTCCACCCTTAAGGTTTCCCTCAAGATTCGTCACTATTGCACTTTTATAATTTACTTTAACATAGTTGCCCTTAGTCATTTCAATAGCCATTACAGTTAAGTATCTAGGCTTATGTATTCACCTAGCATGAACATTAATATCATCACAGATATTCCGAGTGTGGACTTTCCTCTGTCATAAACAGCATTCAACCAAACTCTTATTAATTATAAAGAAAAAACATTATTTTTTATATTTTTCCAAATCACTAACTCTTTTGACAAGCTCAGCATCAGGTCAAGAAGTTTCATTCAACACATCTATTCTTTCTTGAAGTTGTTTATTACGATTAGATAAATTTGTTATATTTTCTTCTAAAAATAAAATTTGTTTTTTTAATTGTGAAATATCATATTCTTTACTCAATAATACTTTTTCTAAATTATTCAGGTCATGAACAATACTATCTAATATCATATCGACATTAACACTTTTATATCCCTTATTCTCATAACCAAAATCAATTTTAGAAATCTTTTCTGTAGTAACATTAATATATTTATCAATTTTCATATTTACCTCAAATAATATTTTACATTAAAAAAGGAGCATATATTTTAAAAGGAATTTTTTTAGAAACCAAAATACACGAATCACTTATTAAAAATAAGATTGGATTTTTTATTAGATTAAACCCATTTAAGCTTAAAAATAATTATATTAAACATGGTTATATTGACTTTTTACTTATTACAGAGAAGAAAACTTTTGCTATAGAAGCTAAAGAAACTCATAATAAAAAATATTTTTATCTTCATAAAATATCTCAAAATCAACAAATAATCCTTACTAACTTTAATAGATGAGGATTGTCACTAATTATTTTTTATTTTTATAAATATGATAAGTATATTATGATTCCTTGAACAAAATTAATGAAAATTAAAAACAAAAATAGTATAGAAATTAATTTAATTATAAAATATGGGTTTGAAATTAAAAATTACAAAGGAAAATTGCTTTTAAATTTAGATTTATTTAATTCAATTGCTACGTTTAATTTTTAGTAATTCTGATTTTCTTTTAGAAACATTGATAGGTTTATCTGGTATATCATAGAAATCTTCAATATTATATTCAATAGAATTTTGATTATTATATTCAACATCGTTAAATTGAGCAAATTCTTTAAATAAACCATCTAGTGATAATGAATTTTGATCTGGTTTAATAGGATTAAAGCAAATAAATTTACGTTTATTGAAAAATTTATCTAATAACATAGAAACTTCATCATAACTCATATTTGTTTCTTTTACTATGCATTCAGTAGTAGGCAATAAGGTCTTATCAATATAAACAATTCTATAAAAAACAAGAAGAAAAAAAGCTTCCTTTTCGGTAATTTGAAGATTAGTATAATTATTTATTAACAATAATGTAAATTTATTTAAATTCATAATATTATATTTTATTATAAAATTTTCAATATATTTAGATATATTTATTTTTACATTAATATTACAATTGTAAATGTCAAAGAAAGTAATAATACAACGAAGTTAGATAAAAAAGAGGCAATATAAGTAAATAGAGCGGCTCATAAAACCTTTTTTACACCATAGTAATCCTTTTTACTAAAACTAATTTTGGTATTTTTTATAAATTTTAATGTTTTTATAGATGCATCAGCTTCTAAAAGTAATGTAAATAACGCAAATACTGTTACTATAAAGTAGCTTATAGACACTATTATAAAAAATATTTCTCGACTTCCAAGTAATGCAAATAAAATAATGGGAATTAATATAATTTGTGAATATTTAATTAATGAAGCAAGATCCTTTCTTATAAGTGCTAATATATTTTTTTTCTCAAATTGAACAGCGTGATTTGCTTCGTGACATGAAATAGCAAGAGAGCTAATTGACCTATTAAGAAATATATTTGATGATAAATATATACATCTTTGTATTGGGTTATACTGATCTATAAACATACCTTCAATTTTTTTTATACTAACATCATTAATGCCTTTATTTTTTAATACCTCTTGTGCAACCTCTGAACCGTTTATATTTGGTTTATTTTGATATGTATTGTATTCAGAAAAACTTTTTTTAAAAAAAGAATGACTTATACTTTTAGAAGCAAAATAAAAGAATATAACAAGTATTGAACAAAAAAAGAAGATAAATTCAATTGACATAGTAACTTATTATAATTTATTTTATAAATAAAAATAAAAAAACAAGCATTGCTTGTTTTTTTCATAATTAAATAAGTAATTATATTATTTAATTACATTTAGCTTTAAGAACTTTTGAAGCTTTAAAAACTGGAGCTTTTGATGCTTTAATTTTAAGAGGTTCTCTAGTTCTTGGATTAATTCCCATTCTAGCTTTTCTTGCGCTTATTTTAAATGTTCCAAAACCCATTAAAGAAATAGATTCACCTTTTTTAAGACATTCACCAATATTACTTGTAAATGACTTAAGACATTCGTTAGCTTTAGATTTTGAAATTTCACAATCAGAAGCTATTTTTTCACAAAGTTGATCTTTTGACATACTTATCCTTTCGGCATTTATTATATAATAAATTATTAATTATTATTATTTTTTTATTAATGCTTTTAAAATAGTTTTTTTAGGATTATTTTTGTGAATTAAAATGTTTACATTTGCAGCAAAAATTGGAAATTTATTAATGTTGATTCCCCTTCTTTTAAGGATATCATTGATTAATAAGGTATTCCCTATCCCTTCAACAGTAATAGAGTTAGTTTCTATGTTGAGTAATATTTGACTTATTCCTAATTTTACTATTTGTGTTCCAGTCATAAAATTTCTGCTTTGTATTGAACTACATGTTAATAATAAATCACCAATTCCAGCATAAGATAATATTGTTTCGGGGTTATATTCAAGACTTTTTAACAATTCTCTAGATTCATTAATTATTTTTGTTTTAAAAATTGCCTTAGAATTACTCCCGAGTCCAATCTCTTCGATCATTCCGCTCATAAGTGCATATGAATTTTTTAAAGAACTCATAAACTCAGCACCCTTAACATCATCTACTTGTGTAACTATAAAATATTGATTATTTAAAAGTTCACAATATTTATCATTAATTTTTTTATTTTTTCCAACAATATTGATGTGTGTTATTTCTTTTTCAATTATTTCAGTTGCAAACGATGGTCCGATAAGTGAAGATACTGAACCAAATACTTTTTTATTTAAAAATTTTTCAAATACAGAGCTCATTAACTGTCCTGTTTGAGGATGAAACCCTTTACTTGTATTTAAAATGAATTTATTTTTTGCATTACTTTTGTTTAATTTTTCAATAATTTCTTCAACAGCTCAAGAAGGTATAGAAATAATTAAAAAATCACTATATTCAATAACTTTTGAAAAATCTGTTGAAGCCTTTATGTTTTTGCTTAAAGGCATAGAATATGATATATATGGGTTTATGTTGTTTTCATTTATAGATTTGGTTTCATCTTCTCGTACTGATCACATTAAAACATCATGTAAATTATCTGCTAAAACTGAGGCAATTGCTGTAGCAAAATTACCACTTCCCAAAATTGCTATTTTCACTAGTTCTCCTTTTATATCTAATTCTTATTGGTATATATTTTAAATCAAAAAGCTCATAAATTTTAGATTTAACATATCTTCTATAATTTTCAGATAATAAAGTTGGATCATTAATATAAATCACTATAGTGGGTATATCCGTATCTTTTTTTTGAAAACCATAAAATATTTTTAATTGACGATTATGAATGATGTTTGGAGAATTTATAAATTGAATTTGTTGGAGAGAACTGTTTATTTTATTTGTCGGAATAATTATTTTTATTTTTTCTGATATCTCTATAATAGATGGCAATATTTTATCAATATCAATATCTTTTAATGCGCTTGTAAAAAGTATTTTAGCATACTTAATGTTTTGCAATTGATCCCTAACTAATATTTTTTCTTTTTTTATATTTAATGATTTTAAATCTATTTTATTTAATATAACTATACAAGGTTTATTTAATTCACTAACCAAATAACTAATTTTTTTAATTTCAGTTGTTATGCCATCCTTAATATCAATAACTAAAACACATATATTAGAATTATTAATGGCAAAGAGTCCACTTAAATGACTAAGTCTTAATATAGTATCTCTGGTCTTCTTAATAGTTAATCCTGGTGTATCTACTAATGTTATTTTTTTATCCCTATATTCAATAATTGAATTAGTTGAGTCTCTAGTTGTATTTCTTTCATCAGATATAATCATTCTATTTGTATTTAATAATTTATTTGCAATACTTGATTTTCCAGCATTAGTTAACCCAACAATGCAAAATCTTAGATCTTCATAATTGCTTTTTTTAGCTTTATCAAACTTAGAAATATAATTTAATAATTCACCAAAATTAGTACCATGTGAAGCACTAACATAAAACATTTTTTCTATTCCTAATTTATGATGCTTATAATTTATATTATTAGCATTATCTGTTTTATTTACAATTAATAATATTTTTTTTTTTGACTTTAATAATTCTTTTGCAATTTTTGTATCTACTGGAGATAGTATTTCATTTTCAACCACCAGACAAATTAAAGTTGCTTCAGAAATTGCTATTTCAGTTTGTAACCTTATTCTTTCTTCAAGAGGTGTTGCTTTTGTAAAAACAATCCCGCCCGTATCAATTAATAAAAAGTCAGCATTTTGTCAAAAACAAACATTGTAAATACGATCTCTTGTTATACCAGCCTTATCATGAACAACACTAACTTTTTTTTGAGAAATTCTATTAAAAATACTTGACTTTCCAACATTAGGTCTACCTACCAAAGCTACAGTAAATTTTTTATTCATTATTTTTCTTTTCTAGAAATATTTTTTTGATATAAAAATTCTATTTCTTTTAAAATATTTTTTTTATTTTTAGAAAAATTTAATATTATATCAGCATTTTTTTCACGAAGAGAGCTAAAGGATTTTTTATTAACTTCTTCGTCAGCGGAAATTTGTTTTTTGGAAGTTTCAGGATTAATTGTAAAACCAAATCCTTCTTGTGTTTTTATTAAATTTAATTCTCTATCTTTAATAGAGGATTTTACTAAAAAAATAAATCCATTTTTTCTATTATTTGGAATAAATCCAGGAATAGAGAAAATAATATTATTACCATACTCTTCAATTAATAAATTATAAATATCATTTAACTTATTTAATAAATATGGGTTTTGTAAATAACTATGTGTAAATTCTCTAATTAAAGGTGTTTTGCCAGAATTTGTTACATCGATATCATCAATATAATATCTACCACTCTTATATTTAAAATTTGCGTTTTTTATAATAGATTTACCAATCATTACCGAAGTACCAGGTGACATTCTTGTGATTATATAATTAATTAAAGATTTGATAATGATTTCAAAAGATATATATTCTTTTTGAGTTTTAAGATGAAGACTATATGCTATTTTTTCACATGAAGAATTTAATTTACCACAAAAAACGAGGGCGTTATTATCAAATATAGAAATTTTAGAAGCTTCTTTCTTTTCTGTAGGTTTTTTTTGTTTTATTTTTAATTTCATTTATTTAACTTATAATCCTTATTTTGTATTTCAAATCTTTTTGTTTTAATGTCTTGTAAAATTCTCTTTTCATTTTTATTTTCATTCATAATATTTGATTGGTTATACCCACAATTCATATTTGTATTTATAATTTTAGACTTAAATTCTATTTTATTCAAAAGAATTTCTATTTCATAAGACAACATTTTTGCATTTATGCTTCCGTTCTTCTTAAGTTCCTTATAAAGTTTAGTTTCATCTCCTTTCTCAATTATTTCATAAGTTATTTCACTATCATCATCTTTAATAATTTTTTTATCTATTAATTTATTTCTCACTTTTCTTTGATTAAATATTCTTCGATTTCTAAAATTTCAATACATGTTAATATTTTAGTATTTTCTTATTCATTTTTATATAATAATATATAAATAAATTTAGGATGATTAATGAAATATAAAATAAATGCATATATAGAAATACCTTATGATTCAAATATTAAATATGAATATGATTTTAAAAATAATAAAATTGTAGTTGATAGAATATTATCTGGATCAAATAAATACCCATGTAATTATGGTTTTATAGATAATACAATGGATTATGATGGAGATCCTCTAGATATACTAGTCTTTCCTAAAGTTAAATTACTACCTGGTTGCGTAGTTACAGTAAGAATAATTGGATATATGGGAATGATTGATCAAGGGGAAGTTGATAATAAACTGATTGCGGTAATTGATGATTGTTTTGAAATGTCTCACATTAACGACATTAATGATATTAGCGATTCAGAAAAAGCAAAAATTAAGCATTTCTTTTCAACATATAAATTATTAGAAAATAAAAAAGTTGAGGTAAATAATTTTTATAATAGAGATAGCGCAATTAAAATCCTAAAAGAATCACAAGAACTATATTCTAAATTTGAAGAAGAAATTAATTCATTATCAAAAGAAAAATATAAAAAACTTTTAATTAAAAACTAGCCTCAATCATCATCAAGTATAGGTTTTTCATCAGTAATATTGCTTTTTTTATCATTGTCTCTGTCTCTGTTTAATTCAAATATATTTCTATCTTCTTCGTTTTGATTTTTTATTTCAGGCAAGGGTGGGAGGTTTTTTAAATCATTAATTTGAAAAACATCATAAAATTTATTAGTTATTGTTAAAATTGCTGGCCTTCCTGGTTGGTTTTCAAATCTTCCTGAAATCCTAATTAAATTACGATTAATTAAACTAGCTATTAAACCGTCAGAGTTAACACCTCTCATTTTACTAATAACAGATTTTGTAATATTCTTATCATTATTATAAGCAATTATCGCAAGTGCCTCTAAAGCGGCTTGACTAATTCCTTTTTTTCTATCATTACTAATTAATTTCATAATATGTGGGTAGATTGTTTTTTTAGTAACGATTTTTATTCTTTCTCCGGTTATTATTATTTCTATACCATGATAGGTTGTATTAAATCATTGAGATAGATTATAAATTATTTGAGCAATCTGAATTTTATCTAGTTTTAAAATTTTTTCCAATTCAGAAATTGTAATACCTTCATCACCAGCAATATATAAACAGGCTTCAACAATTGATTCATTAGTTATATTATTTTTCATTTTTTAACATAAATATTATATTACTATTATTATTACTTTGTGTTAATAAAACCTTATTATTTTTTGCAAGCTCAAGAAGTGCTAAAAAACTAATTATAAAAATTATTAAATTGCTATTTTTACAAAATTCAAATAATGAATGTTGTTCAACATCGCTTTCATTAAGATATTTCATAATCTTTAATGATTGTTCTTGTGGTGTTAAAGTATCAATGTTAATTACTTTATTTGTATTTTCAAATTGTTTTTTATATTTTACTAATACATCATACATATACTTACTCAATCTATCTAAATTTAATCCTGAGTAGTTATATTCTTCATCTTTTTCTTTTTTTTGTTTGTCATAAAATTCATTTAAAAATCCAAGATCACATATTTCTTTTGAAAATTGATGCCTTCTATCCTCATAATTATTCTTAAAGAATTCTAATGTTGACTTATATTTTTGATATTCAACTAATCTTTTAATTAATTTTTCTCTTTCAATTGATTCCCTTTCTTCAATATTGATATCTTCATCTGGTTTTGGTAGTAAGATATTTATTTTAACTTTCATTAAATGAGTTGCCTCATTTAAATATTCACTTGCTAGATCAATGTTATTATTTTTAGCATCCATAATAAACTGAAGATATTGATTACATAATTCAATTAAATTTATATCTTCAATCTTTACTTTTTTTTTGGAAATTAACTCAAACAAGACATCAATAGGTCCGTTGAAATTATTTAGTTTTAACAAAAGAGTTGTCATGTTTATTCTTAAATATTATAGTTGAAGTTATAGCATTTATTAAAATAACTGAGCAAATCAATGTAACAAATCCATATGTTATATTTATTAAAAATGAATAAATCCAAATATTAATACCCAAGGAAGTAGGCGTTATTGAACCATTTGCTCCATTTGAAAAAAATAGTACACCAGATATAGTATGCGAATATGTTACCAATAAATTAGATACAATAAGTAAAATATTTAAATAAATTAAATACTCATACTTTTTTTTATCTTTAAAATACTTTAGCCTAATTAATCCAGGTACCAAAAAGAATAAATAAGGAAATATAAAGTCAAAAGGAAGGGCGGCTGGTATAATAAATGCTCCGGAACTTGGAATTATTAATGTTGATAAAATACCAACAAACGCAACAATTGTTGACATGGTTCATGGTAAGTAAATAGCGGATATTGCTACTGGTATTAAAAATAGTTCAGGAAAAATTGATACTCCAAAAACAGGAATAAACGGAGTTGATAATTGAATAAATTTAAAAGAAAAAATTAGAGCAACCATTAATGCTCCCATAACTAGGTGGTCAATTTTTTCACTACGATATTTATTATTATTTGTAATATACATTTTAATAATATTTAGATATTAGCTCATTTTTCTTATTTTGCATTTCAAGTCGTATTCTATTAGATAATTTTACTGTATTGATATGTGAATAGTTGTGAAATTTAATCTCTTTATGAAAATAAACATGAATTATTTTATTTTTTGTAAGATTTTTATAACAATTATGAGAATTTACTATTGTTACCATTTGAATAGGAGCACCAGAACGATAAGCAATTTTTAATGCACCACTTTTAAATTCTAATAATTCTTTTTTTTCATTTCTTGTTCCTTCTGGAAAAATCAAAATAGGTATTTTCTTATTGTTAATTAATGATTTAGCATCATTAAAAGCTTGTATAGCTTGTTTAATACTTTCTCGATCTAAATATATAACATCTATTAATTTTCCAAAAGGTTTAAATAATCATTTTTTTTCAAGTTCCTTTTTTGATATAAAGCCAATTCGTTTCTTTCTTTTAGAATCCATATATGCTATTAAAATACATAATGGATCAAGATATGACTCATGATTACCTATAATAAGTGTTGAGCTATTAGATATATTTTCTATATTATGAAACTCTAATTTTACTGAAAGTGATTTCAAAATATTTTTAGCCAATTTATAAACAAAACCATATTTATCACTTTCAGTATAAAAGTCTGGTGTTTTATTGTTTTTTCTAATAATTTTTTTAGATTTATTATAATAAATAAATAAAATTGGTAAATATAATATTTTCTTAAACATCTAACCCCCTATATATATAAAAGTTAAAATTATTATATTCTTTTTTTAAGGTTATTTTAAAGTTGTTAAGAATTTTTAAGTCAATAAATGTGTCACAATCATACTTATCCTTAATAAAAGATATATATATTTCTTTTACATCTTTTTCAAATAATTTAAATATTTCACTTCCTCCGATTACAAAAATATCATTTTTAATAGCAGTTTTTTTAATGTAATCAATATTATCAGTAAATAATAAATATTTACTAGAAGTATACTTCTTATATTTTTTTGTTAAGATAATGTTCATTCTATTAATAAGTGGTTTACTCCCGATTGATTCAAACGTTTTTCTCCCCATTACAACTGTGCTATTGATTGTATTCGATTTAAATAACGCTAGTTCTTCTTTTAAATTTCATGGTATACCATTTTTATAACCAATACCGCCTTCTTTTGTACATGCAAGTGAAAATTTAATCATATTACACACTAACCTTGCCTTTAATAGGTGGGTGAGATTTATAATTTATAATTTTAATATCTTTATATTTAATATCAAAAATTGATTTAAGATTTTTAGAAATTTGAATTTTACAAAGTTTTAATGGTTTTCTTTTTATTTGTAGTTTTATTTTATCAATATGGTCATTATAAATATGTGCATCACCTATTGTGTGAATAAATTCACCAATTTCTAGATTACAAGTATGTGCTATCAAGGTTAGTAATAATGAATAGGATGCAATATTAAAGGGAACTCCAAGAAAAATATCTCCACTCCTTTGATATAATTGACAACTAATTTTATTATTTCTTACATAAAATTGCATAAAAGCGTGACAAGGTGGTAATTTCATATTCTTTATTTCTGGTGGGTTTCAAGCACTTATTATTAATCGTCTTGAGTTAGGTTTTTCTTTAATATCGCTAATTAATTTTTTTAGTTGATCAACACCTCCAAAGTTTCTTCATTGTTTTCCATAAACAGGTCCAATATTTCCTCATTTTTCTTTAAAATCGTTATCAATTTTCACTTTATTACAAAACTCTTTAATTGATTCATTCTTATATTCGGTTGATTTTATATAATTATTATAAGGTCATTCATTTCAAATATTAACATTATTATCTAATAAGTATTTTATATTTGTATCACCGTTTATCATTCAAATTAATTCATATATTATTGCTCTAAAGTAAACCTTTTTAGTAGTAATAAGTGGAAAACCATCTTCTAAGTTATATCTTGATTGTGTTCCAAAATATGAAATAGTGCCGGTGCCGGTTCTATCGGTTGAGAGTATACCTTTTTTTAATATTAGTTTACAAAGATCAAGATATTGTTTCATTATATTTTAATAGCAATCGCAACGCTATATTCCTTTTCATGACTTAATGATAATTCATAATTATTATTATAAAATGGTTTATTATCTCTTTTTATAATAGAAATGTTTTTCATTAAAAGGTTAGAGTTTGTTTTAATTATTGCTTCCTTTAAGCATCATCTAGATGCTAGAAATTCCTGTTTTTTATTATTTGAATTAATTTCATTATAAATATCTAATTCAAAATTACTAAGCATTTTATTTTCAATACCACTTCCAGTTTCAAAACGAGAGTTTTTTACTATATCAATTCCAACTTTCATATTTTTATTATAGTTTATGTATAATAATATTTAGTAATAATTATATGTATAATGAAATAATTATAGGATTGGATGAAAATAATAAAAGTTCCTTTTATGGATCTTATATATTTTCTGGATTTATAATTAATGAACAAATAAATAATAAACTTAAAAATAACCATTTAATACAAGATTCTAAAAAATCAACAATACTAAATATGAAAAAGCTTTATAATTATGTAAATAAAAATTTTAAAAATTATTCTTTTATTTATAAAATGACGCCAGAATTTATAAATAATAATGTTGTTAAATATAAATGAAATCAAAATGATCTAACAATGATTGGTCATTTGCTTTTATTAAAAAAAATTCAAGAAAATTTTTCATTAAATAATTGCAAGATAATTATTGATGATTTTATGAGTAATAAAAAGTTCAAAAAAGAGTATTTACAAGAAATTATTATTAAAATACTTAAAGCTAAGGTGATTGATAAGGCTAGTTGTGAAAAATTATTATCAATTGTTAAATTTATTAAATTTGTTACTCAAGCTGAATCCAAATATCGTTCAGTAGCGCTTTCATCACAAATTGGTTATATTAACTATTTAAAACATTTTGAAAGTCTTTCACAAAAATATAGCATTAATTATAATTTTTTAATTAAAAATAAAAATAATTATCTTAATTTTTTTGATTACTGATCTGATAAGAAAAATTTTTCTTTCTTAGAAAAGCAAGTAAGGTGAACATATCCAAAAAATTCAAAAGAAAAAATGCTTATTTGCTATGAAAAAATTAAAAAAAATATTCCAGAAAATATAAGAAATAAAATTAATTTAATGTTAAGTTCTTTTTAACTTTTCAAACTCAACATTAGTTAGTTTAAATATTTTTTTAGAAATAATATAATCTAATTCATCCTTATATTTATCAGATAAATAAAATACTTTTTTTATTCCAGATTGTGAAATGATTTTAGCACACTCATTACATGGGAAGAGTGTAGTATAAAGAATTTTACCTTCAAGATCTCTTGATGTAGCATTTAATATGGCATTAAGTTCGGCATGAATTACATAGTGATATTTTGATTCTTCACTTTTTTTATTTGCACTTCAAATAAAATTCTTATCATTCATTCCGTTTGGTAGACCATTATATCCAATTCCAATTATTCTATTTTTAGAATCAACAATACAAGCTCCTACTTTTGTATTTGGATCCTTGCTTCTTTGACTACTTAATTCACAAATTTTTGCAAAATATTCAGCTCAACTAATATGCTTCATAATCATTTATTTTAACAAATATTTTCATAAATTCATTAGGAACTTGTGCTTTTAAGTTAAGAAGTTTTTTATTTGGATGTAAAAATGTAATCTTTCATGAATGTAAATATTGACCATATTCATTTACATATATACCATATTTCTCATCATTATAGATGGGATAGTTAATGTATTTAAAATGAATTCTTATTTGATGTGTTCTTCCTGTTATAGGGAAACATTTTAATAATGTTAACTTTCTTTTCTCTAACCTATCTATAACTACAGCTTTTGTAATCGCTTCTTTAGAATTAACTCCTCCAATTCTTTGGTTTAATGGGTTTTTAATTGATTTACTAATAGGTGCATTTATTTTTATCTTTTCATCAGTTATAATGCCATTAACAATTGCTAGATATTCCTTTTTTACCTTTCTATTTTTAAACTGTTCTTGTATAAATTGTTTACTTGCTTCATTTTTAGCGAATATAACAATACCACTTGTTTTCTTATCTATTCTATTTACAATATATGCATATTGATTCTTTTTTTTTAAATACCATAAAACTGCATTTAGCAAAGTCCTATTACTAGTATTTATACCTGGATGAACCGTTAAATTTGATTCTTTATTAATAATTATTAATTGATCATCTTCAAAAATAATATTAATGTTGTGGTTTCACGGTTTTTCATTATTACTTTTTATTATTTTAGAAATTTCAACACAATCTCCTATTGCTACTATGAAATTTTTATTAACTATAACTTTATTATTGACTTTAACATTACCAGAAAATATATGTTTTACAATTTTAAATCTACTATATTCACTATATAAATTACTAATAAATTTATCAATTCTAGTTTTTTTCTTACAAATTATTTTTTTCATTAGCAATATCTTTCTTTCTTTTTTTAACAAATTTTAATATTAATATTAAAATTGCTCAACAGATAGTAATAAATATTGCAATATCACCAAGATTACAAGATAAATTATAGATACCTATATAATCAACAACACTAAATTGAGGAGAATGAGGTAAATTATTTACCGGAATATTAATACCTGTATTTATACGGTCAGTAAAATTACTAACAACTCCAACAATACCAAGACTAGTAATAATTATATATATCCTATTTTTAATAAAATAAATACATCAAACTCCAATAATTAGCAAAACAAGGAAAATTATAAGTCAAGCTAATCCTGGTATAAAATTTCCTAAAAATCCCCCACTGAACCCAGTATTAAGATAATATGTAAAATAAATGAATCCACTATGGTGTAGATTTGGGTTCATAACGTTATTATTAGTTGGATTTAGTAATATTTTTTGATGAAGTAAAAGGTTTTTAATTATTTGATCTGGAATAAGAATTATAATTATAAAGCTTAAAAGGATAATAATTTTAATTGCACAGTTTTGTGAAAAATAATTACTTTTTTTAATAATATAACAGTTTGTATTATATTTATTAAAAAAAATATTCATATTATTATTGGTATGACTTAACTACTTCTAAACAACGATTACATAATGGTTGTTCATCATTAGATAGAGAATTATAATATTTTCAACACCTTGTACATTTTTCACCATCATGTTTTAAGATAATTATTTCTTTAAATATACTTTGTTTATCCTTAAAAGTTTTATCTTTTAAGCTTGAGTAGGCAATATTTTCATCTTTTATATTTTTTAATTCATTTTTATTTTGACAAATCATAACATCTGCAAATGAATAGACTTTCAAAATATCTTCTTGATTTATATTTTTATAGTTAGATTTAAAAATAATGACAATTTTAGTTTCAATTTTGTTTTTTATTGTTGAATTAAATGTAATATTTTCTAATGATCTATTCTTTGTTGCTATCCCTCAAGGATATGTTAAGGAATTAAAAAATTCATCATTAATGATTCCAATTTTTTCATAATTAATTTTATCCAATAACTTAATTTGTCTTGCTGATGTTAGTGTGTGTACTGATTTTGAAATTTTAAATGGTACAATTTCTTTTAATGAACTATATCATTCTTCACAAGTATGTGGAATTATCGGACTTAATAATTTAACTAATGATAACGCAATAATCAAAAATGATAACTGGAATTGTCTTCTTCTTATAGAATCCTTTTTATCAACATAAATAATATCTTTTGATACATCTAAATACTTATTACTTAAATCACTTATGCAAAAATTGGTAATTGCCTTTATTATTGCTAATAAATTATATTTTTTATAATCATCATGGCACTTATTGATTATTTTGTTAAGTTTTGAAATAATATAAGAATCAAATTCATTTAATATGGTTTTATTAACAATAATTTCCTTACCATCTAATATATCCTTATATTTTTTAAATTCAAAATCGTAAATATTACCAATTAAAAACCTAAGAGTGTTCCTAATTTTTCTATAATTATCTCGAATAGTTTTTAATGACTCATCACTGAATGGAATATCAGAGTGAAAATCAACACTTGCAACTCATAGCCTTAATATATCAGCACCATCAGTTGAACATATTTTTAGTGGATTTACAACATTACCTTTCGATTTAGACATTTTATTATTATTTTTATCTAATACAAATCCATGTGTAATTATTTCTTTTGCCGGTCCTTCATTACTAAAAATACCAGAAATAATACTAGATGAATTAAACCACCCTCGATATTGATCACTTCCTTCGATAAATATATAGTCTGTATTACTAATTTCTCTATTATAAAGATTTTTTGTTGCTTCATATGCAATTCCACTATCAAATCAAACATCCATTATATCTAATTCTTTAGTTCAGTTTTTATATACATCTTTATCTAAATTGTTAGGTAATAATTCATCGATACTTTTATTAAATCAAATATCACTGCCATGCTTTTTAAACAGTGAAATAAGATGTTCGTTAATTAATTTGTCAAAAATAGGTTTATTATTACTATCATAAAAAATTGGAATAGGAACTCCTCACCTACGTTGTCTACTAATACATCATGATTGTCTCCCTTGAATCATTTTTCTAAGCCTTTTCTTTCCTCAACTTGGATAAAAATCAATTTTATTAACATATGAAATAATATCTTTAGATTTTATTTTTATATCAATAAATCACTGTTCTGTTGCAAGAAAAACAATGGGTTTATGTGTTCTTCAATCGTGAGGATACTCATGTGAAAACTCTTCATGAAATAAAACAGAGTTATCATTTATTAAATCATTTATGATAACTTTATTTGCTTTTAAATAAAATAATGAATTATATTTATTACTATTGATCATATGACCATTTTTATCAATTATTGGATTTGATTCAATTTTATTTTTCTTAGCAACTATAAAATCATCTTCACCATGAAAAGGTGATGTATGCACTAGTCCTGTTCCTGTTTCACATTTAACATGATCAGCTGATATAAACTTATGTTCTTTTTTAGTGATATGATTCAAATAAGTTGAATTCCTAATAATTTTGATATCAATATTTTTAATTTTAGTTAATTTAGTTTTTAACTTATCTTCAATACTGCTTTTAAGTTTTTCAGCCATTAATAGTTCTTCACCCTTATATTTATATAGGGAATATACAATATTAGACCCATAACTAATTGCAAAATTACCAGGAAGTGTTCATGGAGTTGTTGTTCAAATAACTGCATATTTATCTTTTAATTCACCAGATATTATTTTGAATTTTAAATATACAGATGGTGATTTAACATTTTTATATTCTATTTCCGACTCAGCTAATGCGGTTTTACTACTTCAGCTTCATCTAATTGGTCTAAGTTCTTTATAAACTAACTTTTCTTCATATATTTTGAAAAATAATTCTAGTTGTTTTTGCTCATAAGAGTGATTAAAGGTTTCATATTTTTTGTTATCAATTGCAAGTAAACCTAGTATTGCAAATTGTGAATTTTGTAATTCTATTTGAGAAATAGCAAATTCCATACATTTTGTTCTTAATGTGTTTGTATTCATTGAATTGTTAATATTATCTTTAAATACTTGATTTTCTATTGGTAATCCATGTGTATCATAACCCATTATAAATTCAGAATAATAATTATTTGCAAAATAATACCTAACATATATATCTTTAAGAATTTTATTAACAGCATGACCAATATGAATACTTCCATTAGCATATGGAGGTCCATCAAATATTATTTTTATAGGAGAATTTTTGGTTTTTTCTAAAAGATCACCATAAACATTATCTTTTTTTCATTTATTTTGAATTAATAATTCTTTATTAGAAAGATTACCTTTCATTCCGAAAGTTGTTTTCAACATTAAAAGTGTATCTTTTATTTTAAAAGGTTTATTCATAACAATTAATATTATATGAGAAACTTAAATAATTTTTAACTTGTTTTTTAACTAATTATTTAATTAAAAGGATTATCATCATTAACAGAGGATTCTAATGCATCCATTTTATTATCAGGACTATCTCCGCTTAATAATGAATCTTTCATTGTGCTTAATTCTTTTTCATCTTTAACTGATACTGAAGAAGGTGCAATTAGATATATTCTATCACCTAATTTATCAATTGTACCACCTAGTGTATAAGTTGTTCCGCTTAAAAAATCAATTAAACGTTGAAAATCAACATCTGATGCTTTACGAAAGTCAACAACCGCAGATTTATGATTCATTAAATAATTAGCAATTTCAACTGCATATTTTTCATAATTTGTAGGTATAAATCTTGCTATATCAGATTTAACATTAAAAGCATTTTTACTATAGTTTTTAATTTTATCACGATGCTTTTTCTCTACTGCGGTTAATTTTTTATTTTTATTTCTACCAAACATTATTCTAAATTCCTTTTCTTTAATTATACTATATAAAATTATTGTTATATAATTTATTTATTTTTTTTATCTCTTCTTAAAAATGAAGGGATAATTGAAAAACCTTTTTTTCCTTTTTGAAGCTTTCTTTTAGCATTTTTTTCATATTCATTTCTTTTGCCAGATTTCTTTTCGGCATCTATTTTATTTTTACTAACTTTTCTTGAAGAAATAATTTCCTTTTTTTGTATATCTAATTGTTCGGTAAATGAAACATTATCATAAACAGATTGTATTTTACTAGTTGGTTGTCTTTGATCATCATCTGAAATACTTTCAGATTCTGTTGGTTCATTATAATTATTATTTCCTTCTTCATTTTGTTCTAATGGGTCATAATTATTATCTTCAAACGAAGAATTACCTTCATTTTCAAAACCTGTAGCAATAATTGAAACAACTAATTCATCATCTAATTCTTTGTTTTCAGCCATTCCATAAATAATATTAATATTATTTTTACATTTGGTTTCAATAACTTTAATTGCTCTTGTTACTTCGTTCAAACTTGCATTATTACTTGTAATATTAACAATAGCAGTTTTTGCGCCACTAATACTTACATCAATTAATGGACAAACTATAGCTCTTTCAGCTGCTTCTTCTGGTCTATTATTGCCTTTTGCCATACCAATACCAATAACGGCAGTTCCTTTGTTACTCATTGTATTTCTAATATCTGCAAAATCTAAATTAATAGATGCAGGAATAGCAATCAAATCAGTAATAGTTTGAACAGATTGTGTTAAGATTTTATCAGCTTCATTAAATGATTCTTGAAAAGGGATATCTCCTACTAACTCTACTAAACGGTCATTTGAAATTATAATATGTGAATCAACATATTTTACAAATTCTGCTATCCCCTCATTAGCATTTAATGTTCTACTTGCGCCTTCAAAAGAAAATGGTCTAGTTACAATTCCAACTGTTAAAATTTCCATTTCGTGGGCAATTTTTGCAATTACAGGTGCTCCTCCAGTACCAGTTCCTCCTCCCATTCCAGCCGCAATAAATAACATATCAGTGTTTTTTAGAATTTTCTTAAGTTCATCTTTACTTTCCATTGCTGCAGTTAGTCCTATTTTAGGATCAGCGCCAGCGCCAAGTCCTTTTGTGGTATTCATCCCTAAAACTAATTTATTTTTAGATTTAGAACCAGTGAGAGCTTGTGCATCAGTATTCATTGCTCAAAATTCAACCCCTGATACTTCATTTTTAATCATTGTATTTATGGCATTACATCCACCACCACCAACTCCAATTACTATTATTTTAGCAAATTTAATATTTTCTTTTGCTATATTATTTACAATTTTTTTTTTTCCATCTTTTTCGCTTGACATTTTATACTACTTTCTTACTATTATTATACTATATTTATTTTTAATTAATATTATCATAATTATATTTTAATTATAAAATAAAAATATTAAATTTCCAAACTAATAATTTTAACAACTACTTATTTAATACTAATATATTATTATATAAATATATACATCATTGCTCCGTATATTTTTACAAATACAGATAGTTCCATTCTTAGATTTTTTCTTTTTTCGCAATATCAAGTTATTGATTTATAGTTGTCAAGAATATCTTGAAGATAAGCATATTTTACTATTCTCCCTAATATTATATAGTTTTTTTCTCCTTCATAAATATGCTTTTTAATATAGTTATCAATATTTTGTTGAATTGAGTTTATTGCTTCTGTAAAGGAAATCGCTTGTTCATCTGAATTGCTGTAGTTAAATTTTTTAAAATTATATTTTTCAAAGATTTTTGATGTGGATCTTGAAGAAAAAAAGAATAAAGTGTATTGATTATAATCATAATTAAATATTTTTTGGTTTAAATAAAATATTCAATAAATTCCAAAACCATTCTCAGCACTATGAATTTTTATTTGATGATTTGAATATTTATATACTGTTGTCTGTCTATCTTGAAAATTAATTAAAATAATGTTTTTATCATATGTTTTTGGGAATCTTTTTTTAAGATTAATTGTTTTAATATACATTTGTAAAGCTACGTTTGTAAGAATCAATGATTTTAACTTAGCTATTTTACATTTATATTTATACATAAACTTTAAATATATTTTTTTCGGTATTTTGAAAACTTTAAACTCTAGTTTATAGCTTCTAATTTTAATATCATGAGGGATTCCTTTATATCGTTTTTCATTAATTATGATGTCTGTGGGAACTACGTTAATACAAATATTTTCATCATCTGAATTTTCTTTAGTTATTTGAGATGATAATTTTGGATATCAATCCTTTGGTGGTATAGTTTTAGATTCAAATCTTTTTTCTTTAAATTCTGTAAGAATTTGCACATCATTATATTGAATAACTGCATAATAATCGCTTATTTTTATTTTAAAGTTTTCATAAATACGCTTAAAAATTATTTTAAAGGAACTAGAAATACAATCTGGAGAATTTTCTTTAATAGAATAATTTTCATTATAAATTAAAAGTGGTTTTTCATTTTTTATATAACAAGATATCTGAATTATCTTATCTTCTATATTTATGATTGTTATAAGTTTTTTTTTCATATTCCTCTTAAAATTGCACTTCTAGACCTTCTGTTCTTTATTATTTCTAATTTAGTTGGCTTTTGTGCTTTTTTTCATATTAATGAAAATTTGCATTGATCTTCATTATGGATAGGAATTTTATTTCCTTCTTTAAATGTTAAGTTCTTAAAATGATTTTTAATTATTCGATCTTCTATTGAATGAAAGCTTATGATAAGAAATCTTCCATTGGGTTTTAAAATATCGGGAACTATTTTTAATAATTTTTCTAACTCTTTTATTTCATCATTTATATAAATTCTAATTGCTTGAAATGTTTTTCTTGCTGGGTGTTTTGTCCTTTTATATTTTAAAGGAACACAATTTTTAATAATATCAACAAGATCAAAGGTTGTTGTAATTTTTTTGTTTTGTCTTCCCTTAATAATATTTTTAGCAATTTGATATGAGTATTTTTCATCACCATACATTTTTAAAACTTTTTCAATCTTTTTTTGCGATTCATTATTAATGAAATCTAATGTTTTTAATGAGTCGCCCTTTAGGTCGAAATTAAAATTAATGTTTGTATTTCTGTGATAAGAAAACCCTCTTTGTTCATCATTTAATTGAAAACTTGAAACTCCAAGATCACAAATAATTCCGTCAACAACAGAATAACCTTCTTTTTCAATAATGCTTTTAATGTTTGAAAAGTGATCTTGAACTATTTTTCATTTACTAGCAGAGTTTTTATATTTTATTGCTCTATTAATAGCATAGCTATCAATATCTAATGAAATAAGGTATCCGTTTTTAAGCTTATTTAAAATAAGTCTAGAGTGTCCAGCACCACCTAATGTACAATCAATATAAACTCCATTAGGATTTATATTTAAAGAATTAATTAATTCATTTTTAAAAACAGGAATATGTTCCATCTAATTATAGAACTTTTTTACCTTTGTAAAATCCACAGTCCATACATACTTTATGACTTTTAGTAGGCTGTCCACAATTGTTACACGTTGCATTGCTATTTATTTTGATAGCATGATGACTTCTTCTCATATTTTTTTTAGACTTGCTTGTCTTTCTAAAAGGTACAGCCATTTTATCTCCTAATTCTTATAATTATATTATATTTGCTTACAAATAAAGTATATATTTATTGATTTATTTTTATTTTGAATATTTTTTCACAATCGCTAATTATTTTTTTAAAAAGTTTATTTATAATTTCTTTATCTCTATTTTCATCATCTTGTTTTATAAATAATCTAATACCAACATTTTCATGATTTTCTTTCTTATAATAATCAAATAAATAACATTTATCAATCTCTTTAAAGTTTTGGATATAATTAATTAATTTATTTTTATCAACTGTTCTACTTGCTAGAAATGATAAATCCTTTATTATTGGTTGTAATTTATAATTATTATTAATTACTAGCTTATGATCGTGAACTATATTATTTAATTCTAATTCACAAATTATTACATCTTGAGTATTTGCTTTCTTTTCATGAAGAACTTTGGGGTTAACAGTAATAATTTTACCAATACTTTTCCCATCATATTCAACAATACTACTATTTTCACTAAAAATAAAATTACATTTATATTGTTTAGTGTTAAATTTAATTTTTGATTCATCAAATCCTATATTTATAATTATATTTTTTATAATTTCTTGTACATTGTTAATATTCACCTTAATAGCTTGTTTATTAACAATATCTAAAAATAATGGACTAGATAGTAATAATGATAAATGAGCATTTTCAATAACTTTATTCTTGTTTTCAAAATGATATATTTTACCAATTTCAAATATGTTAATATTTTGACATTTTCTAAAATTATTATATAAAAATACACTAAATAAAGAACTCATAATATTTCTTCGATAATAGGATTTTTCAATATCAATTGGATTTTTTACTTTGATTGATTTAGAATAAAAATTTAATTCTTCACAATCATTATTATTTACTAGTGAATATGTTTTTACTTCACATAATCCTAATGAATTAAGATACTTAGTAAGTTTGTTTTTAGTATTTAAGTAATCATCTTCATTATTTTTTGATAAAATAGTTTTAATTGGCTGAGTTTCAATATTATGTAATCCTCATTTTTTCATAAATTCACTTATTAAATCTTCTTTACAAGTAATATCAATTCTATAGGGGGGGATTGTTACTTTTATATTATCTTTGTTAGTTTTTATTTCAAATTTTTTAGATAAAAAATTTTCTAAATCTTTTTTATCAATATTAAATCCACAAAGATTTTTTACATCTTGCGCTTTAATATCAATAAATGTTTCTTTAGATAATGGTTTACTTATAATCATATCACTATAATTATTTACTATTCCCATTTTTTTAGCTAAATAAATAAATCTTTTAATTGCTAAGGGCATATTATAATCAGATATTTTCTTACTTGAAGAAATACCAGACTGAGTACTAATTTTAGTTTTTCTAATTACTTTTCTAATATAAACAGGGTTTCAAACTGCAGCTTCTAATAAAATATTTTTAGTGTCATCTTTAATACTTCCATTAACACAACCAATAATACCACCTATTGATAATGTTTCTTTATTATTTTCAACACAGACTAGTTTATTTGGAACATGATGTGTATCATCTAATGTTTTTACTTTATTCAAATTATTTGAGTTTTTCACAAATATGTCACTTCCGCAATAATTTAAATCATATGCGTGCATTGATTGGTTTAATTCAACAAGTATCATATTTGTTAAATCAACTACATTATTAACTGATCTTATATTTGCTAAATAAAGATAATCTTTTAATCATTTTGGACTTTCTTTTATATTAAATTCTTTAATTTTAACTCATGCAAAATTTAAACAATCATTTGTTTTAACTGTGATATTAATATCATTTTTTATGTTTCCTTCTATTTTTTCATCAATTTCTAATTCTTTTATTTTAAGGTTGTAATATTGTGCAATTTCTTTTGCTAAATAGTAAATACCTGTAGCATTATTCCTATTGCTTGTGAATGTGATGTCGAAAATCAAATCTTCGAGATTTAAATAGCTAAATGCATTATCTCCAATTGAAACCTTAGCATTATCATTTAATTTATGAATCCCCTTAAGATCATCTTTACTTTGATATTTAACATCTACTCCTATTTCACTTAACGAACATATCATTCCGTTTGATTCAATACCTCGTATATTACGTTTTATAATTACTAAACCGCTTGGCAATATAGCTTTTGGTAATGCAACTACTACCATTTTTCCCTTAATAAGGTTATTTGCTCCACAAACAATAGTCTGATATTTATTTTTTGCTATTTCAACTTGACATACTGATAATTTATTAGCATTTGGATGTTTTTTAATATCAATAACTTTACCAATAATAAAGTTATCAATATTACGAGTATCTTTAAACGATTCAACTTCAAAACCCATTAAAAATAGATCATCGATTAATCTATCACGACTTATTTTTTTAATATCTACATATTTATTTATTAAATTTCAACTTATACTCATTTTATTTCTTAAACTGCCTTAAAAATCTTAAATCATTATTATAGAAATGTCTAATATCATTAATTTTATATTTAATCATTGCAATTCTTTCAACACCAATACCAAAAGCTCACCCTTGTTTATTACTATTATTAGTATATTTTAAAACATTTGGATGTACCATTCCAGCACCAATTATTTCAATTCAAGCAAGTTGCTTACATGTTGAACATCCTGAACCATTACAGTGAATACAACTAACATCAACTTCAAGACTTGGCGTGGTGAAAGGAAAATAACTAGATCTAAAACGTATCTTCACCTCCTTATCAAATATGTAACTACAATATTCTTTTAAAATATATTTTAAATTTGCAAGATTATGATCTGTTCCGACACAAAGTCCATCAATTTGGATAAATTGGTGTGAATGAGTAGCATCATTAGTATCACGTCTATAAACATTACCTACACTAATCATTTTTATTTCTAATTCTTTAAAATGTTTAGTTAAATATCTACTTGTAACATTTGTACATTGTGTTCTTAATAATAAATCATCATCAATATAAAATGTATCATTGTTATCCCTTGCTACATGATCTTTAGGAGTATTTAGTTTTTCAAAATTATATTCATTATTATCTATTTCAAGTCCATCATAAAATTCAAAATTTAGCTTTTCAAAAAAAGTTTTAGTATCATAAATTATTTTATTTAAAGGGTGAATTGTTCCGTGTTCAAAATTACCACCTGGTAATGTTGTATCTATTATTTTAAATTTTTTTAATTCAATAAATCTTAGCTTATTTAATTCTTTTATTTTATCTTGAATAAGTTTTTCAATAGTTTTTTTTATAACATTAATTTTTTTTCCATTTTCAATTTTTTCTTCTTTTGATAAACTTGCGATATTTTTTAGAAATTTTTCTACAATTATTCCTTTTTTACCAATAAATTTAGATTTTATTTCAAGCAATAAATTCATATCGTTGTAGTTTTTTACATTAATTATTTCAGCATTAAATTCAGAAATTATCTTATCTTTATAGTTCATATTATTAATTATACAATTATATTATTCATAACTATTAAATAGTTTATAAATAATTATAGTTGTAGCGCTACTTGCACTTAAAGACTCAAGACTTTTATTAATTTTTATTAACAGTTTACTATCTGATATTTTAATAAAGCGTTCGTTGATTCCCTTTCCTTCGTTTCCAATGATTACAGCAGACCTATTGTCTATTTTTATAATATTTTCACCATCACGGGGTGATGTTATTATAATTTTATAGTTATTTATTTTAAGTTGATTACAAATTGATTTGCGGTCAATTAAATAAATATTTTTATATATTTTAGGATTGGTTGCACCTTTTAATACCTTGTAATTATAAGGATCTACAGAATCTGTTGTTATAAAAACATTTTTAATATCAAAAGCTAGACAGTCTCTTAAAATACTTCCCATATTAACTGGATCTTGAATATTATCTAGAACTAAAATTTTTGAATTAAATTTTGGTTCTGATTGTTTTTCTTTTTTAAAGATTCCAATTAACGGCTGGCTCATTTTATTTTTATAAAAAGACCTAAGTACCTTTTCACTTATTAAAATTTTATTTTCTATAGATTGATTTTTGAATAGCTTTTTATCAGTTGTAAGTAAAGCTTCGCATTTAAAACACTTAACAGCTTCAAGTGTTGTCTTACTTCCGATTGTTATAAATAAATTATATTTATCTCGATATTTTTTTAAATATAAACTTCTATACTTTTTTATTAATGGATTTTGATCTGAATTTATTTCGTGCATATTATTTAAAGATAAAACTTTTTAATTCCTTTCTAAGAATTTTATATTTTTTTTCCTTACTTTCTACATATTTTCAAAATTTTATACTATGGTTTGGAAGGTTAATGTGGCAAAGTTCATGAATTATCACATACTTAATTAAATCTACGGGATAATGTATCAAAAGAGTATTTAAGACAATTCTAATCTTATTATGATTAATTTTACATATACCTCACCTTGTAGTCATATACCTTTTTTGAATAGTAAATTGAGTATTTTTTAATTCAGGAAATAATTTATTTTTAATATCAGTAATTATTTTCTCAATATATTTATCAAAAATTTTATTACTTAGTTTATTCATCAGTTCGTAAACACTATGTTTTCCATATAAGTCAAGATTACCATTATAAATTTTATATTTAAATCTCGCAGCTTCTATTATTTTAAATTTATAGGGAGTATTAAAAATATAAACTAATGAATTGTTAATCTTTAAAGGATTTTTATAATATGTCTTATGAATATTTTCTTGAAACTTTAAATCTTTTTTAATAATATTTTTAATAATAAAAATTGGTGTTAATTCAGGATAAATAATTGTTGTTGTATAATTTTTTAATTTAACAGAAATATTAGCTTTTGATTTTGAATTTTTTACTAAATTTAAAAGAAGACCATTATGTATAAAATAGTTTTCTTTAGAAATCATAATTTAATATTTTTTGATAATATTTTTCATTTATTGTTTTAATAAATAATTTTAATAGTTTAATAGTTTCTAAACCATCATTTATATTACCTACTTCATTATGAGAGTGAAGATATCTTGTAGGTAAACTTAAAACCATTGTAGTCACTCCCTTTCCTGCATGATAAACATTTCCAGCGTTTGTTCCGCCGGCATCAAGACATGAATACGTAAACTTAACTTTGTTGTCTAAACATAGTTTTTCCATGAATTTAAAAAAACCTTTATGAGAAACTGAACTCGCATCCATTACTTCTAATGCAACACCTGTTCCGATTTTTGTTTCATTTTTTTCCATTCCGGGTTGATCATAACTTAACGTTGTATCAACTACAATTGCAATATCTGGTCTTACCATATTAGTTGCAGTTTTAACCCCTCTTAATCCTACTTCTTCTTGGGTAGAAAATATTCCATATATATCATTTTCTAACTGTTCACTTGCTAATTCTTTAAATAACGAAATAACTACTGCTACACCATATCTATTATCAATGGATTTACCTGAAAAATAATCTTTATTGCTCATTCTTCAAGCATCATTTTTCTTAACAATTGCATTACCTATATTTATTCCTAAATCAAGCACTTCCTTTTTAGATGATACCCCAATATCTAAATACATATCTTCTGGTTTAATAACCCTGTTTCTTTCTTGAACAGTTATTATATGAACAGGTTTAGATCCTACTATTCCGCGAATTCTTTTATTTTTTCTAGTTATTATTTCTAATCTTTGTGATAAAATTGCATGTCCTCAAACCCCCCCTACTGGTGTAAATTTTATAAAACCATTATCTTTAATTTCTCTAATTAAAAAACCTACTTCATCACAATGAGAATCAATTAATATTTTTAATCCCTTCTTTTTACCAGTGTTAACAATTAGACTACCCATTCCACATCTTTCCATTATATTAACTTTATTTGATAAGTGATTAGAAATATATTTAATAATATTTTCTTCTCTACCACTTGGAGCATCTGTTTCTAAAGCTCCTTTTAAAATTTCTCAAAATCCTTGCTTATTAATTATCATTTCCACCTCTTAATGCTATCTATATTATATTATTTTATTATTAGAAATAAATTTGATTACTAATAATTATTTTCTTGTCTTGTTATATTAATTTTATTTTTAGCAATATAATCTTTTTCAATCATAAAGGTTGATATTTTAAGACTAATTGCTAAATTAAGCATACAATCAAGTACTTTTTCATATCTAGGTATATTAAATTCACTATTTAATAACATTGTATATTTATAAAGATTCAAAATAATTTGTGTAGTTTCTTGTTTTTTATGTATTGCTTTATTTTTATAATTAGCGAAATTGTATTTTAAGATATTTCCAATACTTAAAATAAAGTGTACACAATCACTATACTCTTCTCTTACCTTAGCAAAATCAATATTTTTATTGCTTTTTCAAAATTTAAAACACATTGTTTCATTTGATAATTCACCAATCTCTACTAACAAAGCTAAGGTTTTATATTTTTTAATTTTTTTTAAATTTTTAGCATTATGCTTATTTAATATAATTTTATCTAAATTTATTTGTAATATAGATAATTTTAAAAGATTTACCTCGTTCATTATTTATCTTGAATTGCTTCAATACCTGGTAATTTTTTACCTTCAATAAATTCAAGTGATGCTCCTCCGCCAGTTGAAATATGACTAAATTTATCTTCAAATCCTAAATTAATTGCAGCTGCGGCTGAATCTCCACCTCCAATTACACTATAAACATTTTTAAGATTAGCAATTTCTTTACATATTGCGAGAGTACCTTTTTTATAATTACTCATTTCAAAAACTCCCATTGGTCCATTTCAAATAATCGTTTTTGCTTTGCTTAATATTTCAGAATAGTATTTAATTGTTTGTGGTCCAATATCTAAAGCCATTTTATTTGCATCTATTGCTTGCCCCTTAGATATTATTGGAACAGAATTTTTAAATTTTAAACTCATTGCATGATCTAAAGGTAAAACTAATTTATCTTTTGCTTTATTGATGATTTGTTTTGCAAGCTTAACTTTATCCTTTTCAACTAGACTTGTACCAACCTCAATTGATTTTGCAACTAAAAATGTATAACACATAGCTCCACCAATTAAAACTTTATCTGACTTAGTTAATAAATTAAGAATTATATCAATTTTATCACTAACCTTTGCTCCTCCTATTATTGAAATAAGTGGTTTCCTGGGATCGTTTATAGCTTTAGATAATAATTTTATCTCCTTTTCTACAAGTAACCCTAAACATGATTCCTTTGAAAATTTTGAAATACCAACGTTAGATGCGTGATTTCTGTGACATGTACCAAACGCATTATTTACAAATACATCTGCAAGAGATGCCCAGTATTTTGCAAGCTCTGGATCATTCCCGCTTTCTCTGTTTCCGGGAAAATCTTCAAATCTTGTATTTTGTAGCATAATTATATCTTGGTTTTTTGATCTGTTAACTGCAATATTTACGTCAATACCTTGTGTGTGTTCAATAAATATTACATCCTTTTCTAACAATAAGGATAGTCTTTCAGAAACTATCGCTAGACTTTTGCCAACCTTATCTTCTTCAGTTTTAATTCTACCTAGATGACTTAAAATAATAATTTTACAATTTTTACTAAGTAGGTAATTAATAGTTGGCAATGATTGAATAATTCTATTATCATCTATTATATTATTATCTTCAATCGGAACATTAAAATCACATCGAATTAAAATAGTTTTATCTTTTAATTTTACATCTTTTAGAGTTTTTTTGATATTATTTCCTTACTTTTTATTTTTTCATATTTATTATATATTTCTTTTTCTTAATTAAATTTAATATTAAGATAATACCTAACAAGGTTAATAATATGAAAAATTATATAAATTATTAATATTATGATATTAACTAAAAAATTAAATATTAATAATTAATATTTTAATATCGTATTTGTGGTTGAAGATCACTTATCAATAAACATTTTAACATGCTTATAGTAAGTCCATCACTTTTATTTTTATAACCCACTTTACTAATTTGCTTGCAATTTGTTTTCAAATAATATCTTTACTATCTGTTCCAAACTCATGTGAATCTAAATGTATAATTATACTTTTTATATTACCATTATTAGAATTTTTTAAATTAATATCTGCGGTTGAATTTTCTTTATTAGAAGCATCTTGTCTTAATAAACCTTTTTATAGCTCATTATTCGTGATATTTTATCGTCGTCTTTATAAAATCAATACGGTTTTTTGAAGGATTATCGGTAAAATAACTACTTATTTCATTTTTAACAGTGCCGCTATCTATTTTGTTTAAGTATCACGGATGTTATTGAATACATTTTATTTAAACTACTCCAACAACTCCGGTTCCAAATATACATATTAATCTAACTACAATTAGAATAGCAATTTTTAATGCTTTTTTGTTTTTCAGTCATAGTTGTTAATGTTTTTTTGTTTTTTTATATTTATTCTTTTTATTTATGTTTTTTTAATTCCATTTTTTCTCTTCTTAAAATATTTGAAATAGGCATTCTATTTTTATAATAAAATGAAGTGGCAAATATCATAAACGGAACTCATATTATTGTAATTATAAATAAAATATCTTGGAGTACTAATAAATCATTATCACCTGCAATATAAGAAAAAATTCCTCAAAAAATATACCATAATGAATTTAAAATAATTCATTCAAATGGTGTAATTAAACCTATTTTATTAATACTATAACCGGTTTTTGTCTTATTTTTTTTCATCTGTTTACTTTTTTATTATATTAAATTTCATGATTTTTTACAATAGTTTTAATTTCATCAATACTAACTGCTATTTCTTTTTGTTTTTTCATATTAACTTGATCTATTAAATAAAAAGTATTTGTTTTAAGACCACAAAACTCTGTTATTGCTTCTGAAAATGTTTTATAAAAATGAGCTTTCAATTGATTTGATAAAATATTTCCCATCGTCATTATAAATGAGCATGTCTTATTTTTCAATAACCCAATATTGATATTATCCTTAAAAATATATGCAAAATTATATGCAAAAACTCGGTCAATTCATCCTTTTAATATACCCGGCATTTGATATCATCAAATTGGAAAAATAAATATTATGTTATCACAATTTTTAATTAATAATTGGTATTTTTGAACATCCTTTAAATACATGCCTTGATATCCTGCGACAATATCTTTTGAGTTTAAAATAGGAGAAAAATTTTCCTTATATAAATCAACAACAATGACTTCTTCATTTTCCTTTTCAAGTGAATCCTTAACCGATGATAATATACTATGATTTAAACTTTTATTATTTGGGTTACAATAAATAATAAGATTTTTTTTTGCCATTTAAAATAATTATATTATAAAATATACTTTTTAGTTAACAAAGTAAATATACTTTAATCCTCGCCTATGTGTATCAGTATCTAAATATCATCAATAATTATCAGTGTTTTATTCTTTATTTCCTGATCTTTATATATTAAACTATTTTAAATTTTTTATAAGGCATATCCGTTATGAGTATCGCTTGCTTTAAATTGTTTTATAATATAATCATTTGCAGCATCATAAGTTTGATGAAGTTTTTAATTAACTTCGATTGTATTATTATTTGTATAGAACTTATTTTTTTGATCAACAAATATTCATGTAAAGGTTGTTTAAACTTCTCATCTATAACCATCCCGAGCACTAGGTTTAATCCCTTTATTTCCAAATGTATCATCAATTTTTAGATCATTTATAGGTCTAGTGCTAGCTTCAGCAATAGTAGGGCTAAATATTAATTCATAATCTGCTATAAATTTATTAAAAATAGTACGAACGTCATTAACTTTTAATAATTTAATATAGTGGGCCCATCCTTTATTTGTGTATCTATTTCACCTAACTTATCAATTGTATCTTTTTGATCTTTTCAATCTAAAGTTATATCAAAAGGTTCGAAATCTAAATTTCTTGTTTTTAATGATTTTTTTGATCTATTGTTACAGTTCAATTAGTAGAAAATGTACCTAACCACTTTAGTAGCAATAAACTTATACAAAATTTCTCCAGAACATTTTTTTGCTCACTTATTAGCATCTAAATAATTATTAATAGCTGTCTCAACCATACTTGAGATAAGTACTTCTGTTTTATTTCCATCTTTTGTGGACTAGCTTTTAGAGTATCGGTAAATGCTCCATCACTATTTATTTTAACATCACCACCAGTAAAAGTTATTGTATGATTATTTGTTATTTCATATCAAATAATTTTTGCCTTATTCTCGTTTAATCATCCGTCAATATAATTTTTAACATCATTTATAGTAGGTTGACGCTTTTATTTTTATAACCCACATTACTAATTTCACTTGTAATTTGTTTTCAAATAATATCTTTACTATCTGTTCCAAATTCATGTGAATCTAAATGTATAGTAATTTTTTTGTATCACCGTTACTAGAATTTTTTAAATTAATATCTGCAGTTAAATTTTCTTTATTAGAAGCATCTTGCATTAATGAACCTTCTTTATAACTCATTATTCATGATATTGTTTGATCTTTTTTAAAAGTTTAGAATAATATTGCAATTATAAATAAGCATATTTTATTTTTTAATAATATTATTTACTTAGAAGGTGTAAATTTAAATGTAAAACCAGTTCGTAGGTTGAGCTGTTGTACAGCATTTTTAGCTATTTCAGCAGAATCTGGAGCAGTAAATACTCATTGAAGTCCAACAACATCATGATATGTAAAATATCATCTATTTGTATAAGGTCACTGTTCGTACGTAATAGTATATGGAAATGTTATTCTGACATTTCATGTATCCCCAGATTTAAGACTAGGGGTAACTCCTTGGTTAGTAGTATTTATGTCAATTTTTGGGTGTATTTGTCTAGTTCCACCATTAGGAACACCATTAGAGGAATTCGGGGCCGGGGTAAAATCTCATTTACCACTTTCTAAAGAATTTGTAAAAATAGTACGAACTTCGTTAACATTTAATAATTTAATATAATGCGGTCCATCTTTTATTTGTGTATCTATTTCACTTAACTTATCAGTTGTATCTTTTTGATCTTTTCAATCTAAAGTTATATCAAAAGGTTTAAAATCTAAATTTCTTGTTTTTAATGATTTTTTTTGATCTATTGTTACAGTTCAATTAGTAGAAAATATACCTACCACTTTAGTAGCGGTAAACTTATATGGAGTTTCTCCAGAACCTTTTTTTGCTCACTCATTAACATCTAAATAATTATTAATAGCTGTCTCAACCATACTTGAGATAAATACTGGTGCATTTGAATATCCTGCTATTTTTATAGTAGAAATAATATCTTCTACTTTCAAGTCCTCTTTTGTTTTTCATTCTAATACGAGCGGTACATCTTTATTTCCGTCTTTAGTGGTGCTAGGTTTTAAAGCTGTAGTAAATGCTCCGTCACTATTTATTTTAACATCACCAGCAGTAAAAGTTATTTTATCATTGTTAGTTGTTTCATATCAAGTAGTTTTATCAGTTGAAGCTCAATTATCAATAAATTCTTTAACATCTCTTATAGCAATTGAATTGTCTTTATTGTGATAACCCAACTTACTAATTTCACTTGTAATTTGTTTTCAAATAAGATTCTTAGTATCATCTCCAAATTTATGTCAATCTAAATGTATAGTAATATTTTTTTGTACACCATAATTTTTTAAAATAATGCCGGCAGTTAATTTTTCTTTATTAAAAGCATCTTGTTTTAATGAATTTTTTCTATAACTCATTGTTCATGAAGTTGTTTCATAATTTTTATAATATCAAAACGGTTTTACTGAGGGATTATCAGTGAAATAACTACTTATTTCATCCTCAACAGTACCACTATTTTGATTAATAGTTATAGATGTTATATGCGAAAACTTTGAAGAAACTCCAATTCCGATTCCGATTATACATATCATTCCAAGTACAATTGGAATAATTATTTTTAATGTTTTTTTATTTTTTAATTTTTTCATATTTATTTTTTTTATATTTATTTTTTTCATATTTATTTTTTTCATATTTATTATTTATTCCTTTATTGTATTATACATAACATTTTGATATATAAAATATTTTCTAAATGTACGAGGTCACTGTTCTCACGTAATAGTATATAGAAATGTTATTCTGATATTTCCTGTATCCCCAGATTTAAAACTAGGGGGTAACTCCTTGGTTAGTAGTATTTATGTCAATTTTTGGGTGTATGTATTTGTCTAGTTATACTATTAGGAACACCATTAGAAGAATCCGGGGTAAAATCTCATTTACCACATTCTAAAAAATTTGTAAAAATAGTAGAACTTCGTTAACATTTAATAATTTAATATAGTGGGCCCATCTTTTATTTGTGTATCTATTTCACCTAACTTATCAGTTGTATCTTTTTGATCTTTTCAATCTAAAGTTATATCAAAAGGTTCGAAATCTAAATTTCTTGTTTTTAATGATTTTTTTGATCTATTGTTACAGTTCAATTAGTAGAAAATGTACCTACCACTTTAGTAGTGATAAACTTATACAAAATTTCTCCAGAACCTTTTTTTGTTCACTCATTAAGATCTAAATAATTATTAATAGCTGTCTCAACCATACTTGAGATAAGTACTTCTGTTTTATTTCCATCTTTTGTGGACTAGCTTTTAGAGTATCGGTAAATGCTCCATCACTATTTATTTTAACATCACCACCAGTAAAAATTATTGTATGATTATTTGTTATTTCATATCAAATAATTTTTGCCTTATTGTCGTTTAATCATCCGTCAATATAATTTTTAACATCATTTATAGTAGGTTGACGCTTTTATTTTTATAACCCACATTACTAATTTCACTTGTAATTTGTTTTCAAATAATATCTTTACTATCTGTTCCAAATTCATGTGAATCTAAATGTATAGTAATTTTTTTGTATCACCGTTACTAGAATTTTTTAAATTAATATCTGCAGTTAAATTTTCTTTATTAGAAGCATCTTGCATTAATGAACCTTCTTTATAACTCATTATTCATGATATTGTTTGATCTTTTTTAAAAGTTTAGAATAATATTGCAATTATAAATAAGCATATTTTATTTTTTAATAATATTATTTACTTAGAAGGTGTAAATTTAAATGTAAAACCAGTTCGTAGGTTGAGCTGTTGTACAGCATTTTTAGCTATTTCAGCAGAATCTGGAGCAGTAAATACTCATTGAAGTCCAACAACATCATGATATGTAAAATATCATCTATTTGTATGAGGTCACTGTTCGTACGTAATAGTATATGGAAATGTTATTCTGACATTTCATGTATCCCCAGATTTAAGACTAGGGGTAACTCCTTGGTTAGTAGTATTTATGTCAATTTTTGGGTGTATTTGTCTAGTTCCACCATTAGGAACACCATTAGAGGAATTCGGGGCCGGGGTAAAATCTCATTTACCACTTTCTAAAGAATTTGTAAAAATAGTACGAACTTCGTTAACATTTAATAATTTAACATAATGCGGTCCATCTTTTATTTGTGTATCTATTTCACTTAACTTATCAGTTATATCTTTTTGATCTTTTCAATCTAAAGTTATATCAAAAGGTTTAAAATCTAAATTTCTTGTTTTTAATGATTTTTTTTGATCTATTGTTACAGTTCAATTAGTAGAAAATGTACCTACCACTTTAGTAGTGATAAACTTATACGGGGTTTCTCCAGAACCTTTTTTTGTTCACTCATTAACATCTAAATAATTATTAATAGCTGTCTCAACCATACTTGAGATAAGTACTTCTGTTTTATTTCCATCTTTTGTGGACTAGCTTTTAGAGTATCGGTAAATGCTCCATCACTATTTATTTTAACATCACCACCAGTAAAAATTATTGTATGATTATTTGTTATTTCATATCAAATAATTTTTGCCTTATTGTCGTTTAATCATCCGTCAATATAATTTTTAACATCATTTATAGTAGGTTGACGCTTTTATTTTTATAACCCACATTACTAATTTCACTTGTAATTTGTTTTCAAATAATATCTTTACTATCTGTTCCAAATTCATGTGAATCTAAATGTATAGTAATTTTTTTGTATCACCGTTACTAGAATTTTTTAAATTAATATCTGCAGTTAAATTTTCTTTATTAGAAGCATCTTGCATTAATGAACCTTCTTTATAACTCATTATTCATGATATTGTTTGATCTTTTTTAAAAGTTTAGAATAATATTGCAATTATAAATAAGCATATTTTATTTTTTAATAATATTATTTACTTAGAAGGTGTAAATTTAAATGTAAAACCAGTTCGTAGGTTGAGCTGTTGTACAGCATTTTTAGCTATTTCAGCAGAATCTGGAGCAGTAAATACTCATTGAAGTCCAACAACATCATGATATGTAAAATATCATCTATTTGTATGAGGTCACTGTTCGTACGTAATAGTATATGGAAATGTTATTCTGACATTTCATGTATCCCCAGATTTAAGACTAGGGGTAACTCCTTGGTTAGTAGTATTTATGTCAATTTTTGGGTGTATTTGTCTAGTTCCACCATTAGGAACACCATTAGAGGAATTCGGGGCCGGGGTAAAATCTCATTTACCACTTTCTAAAGAATTTGTAAAAATAGTACGAACTTCGTTAACATTTAATAATTTAACATAATGCGGTCCATCTTTTATTTGTGTATCTATTTCACTTAACTTATCAGTTATATCTTTTTGATCTTTTCAATCTAAAGTTATATCAAAAGGTTTAAAATCTAAATTTCTTGTTTTTAATGATTTTTTTTGATCTATTGTTACAGTTCAATTAGTAGAAAATGTACCTACCACTTTAGTAGTGATAAACTTATACGGGGTTTCTCCAGAACCTTTTTTTGTTCACTCATTAACATCTAAATAATTATTAATAGCTGTCTCAACCATACTTGAGATAAGTACTGGTGCATTTGAATATCCTGCTGTTTTTATAGTAGAAATAATGTCTTCTACTTTCAAGTCCTCTTTTGTTTTTCATTCTAATACGAGCGGTACATCTTTATTTCCGTCTTTAGTGGTGTTAGGTTTTAAAGCTGTAATAAATGCTCCGTCACTATTTATTTTAACATCACCAGCAGTAAAAGTTATTTTATCATTGTTAGTTGTTTCATATCAAGTAGTTTTATCAGTTGAAGCTCAATTATCAATAAATTCTTTAACATCTCTTATAGCAATTGAATTGTCTTTATTGTGATAACCCAGCTTACTAATTTCACTTGTAATTTGTTTTCAAATAAGATTCTTAGTATCATCTCCAAATTTATGTGAATCTAAATGTATAGTAATATTTTTTGTATCACCGTTACTATAATTTTTTAAATTAATGTCGGCAGTTAATTTTTCTTTATTAGAATCATCTTGTTTTAATGAATTTTTTCTATAACTCATTATTCATGAAGTTGTTTCATCATTTTTATAACATCAAAACGGTTTTGCTGAGGGATTATCAGTGAAATAACTACTTATTTCATCCTCAACAGTACCGCTATTTTGATTAATAGTTATAGATGTTATTTTTGAATGCGAAAACTTTGAAGAAACTCCAATTCCAATTCCGATTATACATATCATTCCAAGTACAATCGGAATAATTATTTTTAATGTTTTTTTATTTTTTATTTTTTCCATATTTATTTTTTTCATATTTATTATTTATTCCTTTATTCTTTTATTATACTTTATTATTTACTTTTTTTGAAATATAATTTGTTAATTCTAATATTTATATTATAAATACTATAATATTTATGATATATGTGAAATACAGTCTTAATAACATTAACTATTTTTATATTTAGTTATATAATTGGTAACATTTCGTTTGCCAGAATTGCTTCAAAATACATTATTTAATTCCATTTTTTCTCTCCTTAAAATATCTTGGAGTACTAATAAATCATTATTGCCTGCAATAAATGGTGTAATAAGACCTATTTTGTTAATTTTATAGCCAATTTCTATCTTATTTACTTTCATCTGTTACTTTTTAATATCACGGCATTTGATATCACTAAATCCGAAAAATAAATATTATATTATCACAATTTTTAATTAATAATTGGTGTTTTTGAATATCTTTTAAATACATTCCTTGATATCCTGCAATAATATCTTTTGAGTTTGTTATAGTTTAGGTAGACGGAGGAACTACAAAATTAAGTTTAATTTTATTTTTTTATGTATGTTATATTACCACAATTTATTAATCAAATGTCTAGAAATATCTTATAAATAATATATTTAATTATTAATATTTTTATTTAATGGGTTTAGGTTAAGTTGATCTGCAACATTTTTATTTATTTTGAAGTCAAATAACATTTTGATATATAAAATATTTTCTAAATGTACGAGGTCACTGTTCTCACGTAATAGTATATGGAAATGTTATTCTGATATTTCATGTATCCCCAGATTTAAAACTAAGGGGTAACTCCTTGGTTAGTAGTATTTATGTCAATTTTTGGGTGTATGTATTTGTCTAGTTATACTATTAGGAACACCATTAGAAGAATCCGGGGTAAAATCTCATTTACCACATTCTAAAAAATTTGTAAAAATAGTAGAACTTCGTTAACATTTAATAATTTAATATAGTGGGCCCATCTTTTATTTGTGTATCTATTTCACCTAACTTATCAGTTGTATCTTTTTGATCTTTTCAATCTAAAGTTATATCAAAAGGTTCGAAATCTAAATTTCTTGTTTTTAATGATTTTTTTGATCTATTGTTACAGTTCAATTAGTAGAAAATGTACCTACCACTTTAGTAGTGATAAACTTATACAAAATTTCTCCAGAACCTTTTTTTGTTCACTCATTAAGATCTAAATAATTATTAATAGCTGTCTCAACCATACTTGAGATAAGTACTTCTGTTTTATTTCCATCTTTTGTGGACTAGCTTTTAGAGTATCGGTAAATGCTCCATCACTATTTATTTTAACATCACCACCAGTAAAAATTATTGTATGATTATTTGTTATTTCATATCAAATAATTTTTGCCTTATTGTCGTTTAATCATCCGTCAATATAATTTTTAACATCATTTATAGTAGGTTGACGCTTTTATTTTTATAACCCACATTACTAATTTCACTTGTAATTTGTTTTCAAATAATATCTTTACTATCTGTTCCAAATTCATGTGAATCTAAATGTATAGTAATTTTTTTGTATCACCGTTACTAGAATTTTTTAAATTAATATCTGCAGTTAAATTTTCTTTATTAGAAGCATCTTGCATTAATAAACCTTCTTTATAACTCATTATTCATGATATTGTTTGATCTTTTTTAAAAGTTTAGAATAATATTGCAATTATAAATAAGCATATTTTATTTTTTAATAATATTATTTACTTAGAAGGTGTAAATTTAAATGTAAAACCAGTTCGTAGGTTGAGCTGTTGTACAGCATTTTTAGCTATTTCAGCAGAATCTGGAGCAGTAAATACTCATTGAAGTCCAACAACATCATGATATGTAAAATATCATCTATTTGTATGAGGTCACTGTTCGTACGTAATAGTATATGGAAATGTTATTCTGACATTTCATGTATCCCCAGATTTAAGACTAGGGGTAACTCCTTGGTTAGTAGTATTTATGTCAATTTTTGGGTGTATTTGTCTAGTTCCACCATTAGGAACACCATTAGAGGAATTCGGGGCCGGGGTAAAATCTCATTTACCACTTTCTAAAGAATTTGTAAAAATAGTACGAACTTCGTTAACATTTAATAATTTAACATAATGCGGTCCATCTTTTATTTGTGTATCTATTTCACTTAACTTATCAGTTATATCTTTTTGATCTTTTCAATCTAAAGTTATATCAAAAGGTTCGAAATCTAAATTTCTTGTTTTTAATGATTTTTTTGATCTATTGTTACAGTTCAATTAGTAGAAAATGTACCTACCACTTTAGTAGTGATAAACTTATACAAAATTTCTCCAGAACCTTTTTTTGTTCACTCATTAAGATCTAAATAATTATTAATAGCTGTCTCAACCATACTTGAGATAAGTACTTCTGTTTTATTTCCATCTTTTGTGGACTAGCTTTTAGAGTATCGGTAAATGCTCCATCACTATTTATTTTAACATCACCACCAGTAAAAATTATTGTATGATTATTTGTTATTTCATATCAAATAATTTTTGCCTTATTGTCGTTTAATCATCCATCAATATAATTTTTAACATCATTTATAGTAGATTGACGCTTTTATTTTTATAACCCACATTACTAATTTCACTTGTAATTTGTTTTCAAATAATATCTTTACTATCTGTTCCAAATTCATGTGAATCTAAATGTATAGTAATTTTTTTGTATCACCGTTACTAGAATTTTTTAAATTAATATCTGCAGTTAAATTTTCTTTATTAGAAGCATCTTGCATTAATAAACCTTCTTTATAACTCATTATTCATGATATTGTTTGATCTTTTTTAAAAGTTTAGAATAATATTGCAATTATAAATAAGCATATTTTATTTTTTAATAATATTATTTACTTAGAAGGTGTAAATTTAAATGTAAAACCAGTTCGTAGGTTGAGCTGTTGTACAGCATTTTTAGCTATTTCAGCAGAATCTGGAGCAGTAAATACTCATTGAAGTCCAATAACATCATGATATGTAAAATATCATCTATTTGTATGAGGTCACTGTTCGTACGTAATAGTATATGGAAATGTTATTCTGACATTTCATGTATCCCCAGATTTAAGACTAGGGGTAACTCCTTGGTTAGTAGTATTTATGTCAATTTTTGGGTGTATTTGTCTAGTTCCACCATTAGGAACACCATTAGAGGAATTCGGGGCCGGGGTAAAATCTCATTTACCACTTTCTAAAGAATTTGTAAAAATAGTACGAACTTCGTTAACATTTAATAATTTAACATAATGCGGTCCATCTTTTATTTGTGTATCTATTTCACTTAACTTATCAGTTATATCTTTTTGATCTTTTCAATCTAAAGTTATATCAAAAGGTTTAAAATCTAAATTTCTTGTTTTTAATGATTTTTTTTGATCTATTGTTACAGTTCAATTAGTAGAAAATGTACCTACCACTTTAGTAGTGATAAACTTATATGGGGTTTCTCCAGAACCTTTTTTTGTTCACTCATTAACATCTAAATAATTATTAATAGCTGTCTCAACCATACTTGAGATAAGTACTGGTGCATTTGAATATCCTGCTGTTTTTATAGTAGAAATAATGTCTTCTACTTTCAAGTCCTCTTTTGTTTTTCATTCTAATACGAGCGGTACATCTTTATTTCCGTCTTTAGTGGTGTTAGGTTTTAAAGCTGTAATAAATGCTCCGTCACTATTTATTTTAACATCACCAGCAGTAAAAGTTATTTTATCATTGTTAGTTGTTTCATATCAAGTAGTTTTATCAGTTGAAGCTCAATTATCAATAAATTCTTTAACATCTCTTATAGCAATTGAATTGTCTTTATTGTGATAACCCAACTTACTAATTTCACTTGTAATTTGTTTTCAAATAAGATTCTTAGTATCATCTCCAAATTTATGTGAATCTAAATGTATAGTAATATTTTTTGTATCACCATTACTATAATTTTTTAAATTAATGTCGGCAGTTAATTTTTCTTTATTAGAATCATCTTGTTTTAATGAATTTTTTCTATAACTCATTATTCATGAAGTTGTTTCATCATTTTTATAACATCAAAACGGTTTTGCTGAGGGATTATCAGTGAAATAACTACTTATTTCATCCTCAACAGTACCGCTATTTTGATTAATAGTTATAGATGTTATTTTTGAATGCGAAAACTTTGAAGAAACTCCAATTCCGATTCCGATTATACATATCATTCCAAGTACAATCGGAATAATTATTTTTAATGTTTTTTTATTTTTTATTTTTTCCATATTTATTTTTTTCATATTTATTATTTATTCCTTTATTATACTTTATTATTTACTTTTTTTGAAATATAATTTGTTAATTCTAATATTTATATTATAAATACTATAATATTTATGATATATGTGAAATACAGTCTTAATAACATTAACTATTTTTATATTTGGTTATATAATTGGTAACATTTCGTTTGCCAGAATTGCTTCAAAATACATTATTTAATTCCATTTTTTCTCTCCTTAAAATATCTTGGAGTACTAATAAATCATTATTGCCTGCAATAAATGGTGTAATAAGACCTATTTTGTTAATTTTATAGCCAATTTCTATCTTATTTACTTTCATCTGTTACTTTTTAATATCACGGCATTTGATATCACTAAATCCGAAAAATAAATATTATATTATCACAATTTTTAATTAATAATTGGTGTTTTTGAATATCTTTTAAATACATTCCTTGATATCCTGCAATAATATCTTTTGAGTTTGTTATAGTTTAGGTAGACGGAGGAACTACAAAATTAAGTTTAATTTTATTTTTTTATGTATGTTATATTACCACAATTTATTAATCAAATGTCTAGAAATATCTTATAAATAATATATTTAATTATTAATATTTTTATTTAATGGGTTTAAGTTAAGTTGATCTGCAACATTTTTATTTATTTTGAAGTCAAATAACATTTTGATATATAAAATATTTTCTAAATGTACGAGGTCACTGTTCTCACGTAATAGTATATGGAAATGTTATTCTGATATTTCATGTATCCCCAGATTTAAAACTAAGGGGTAACTCCTTGGTTAGTAGTATTTATGTCAATTTTTGGGTGTATGTATTTGTCTAGTTATACTATTAGGAACACCATTAGAAGAATCCGGGGTAAAATCTCATTTACCACATTCTAAAAAATTTGTAAAAATAGTAGAACTTCGTTAACGTTTAATAATTTAATATAGTGGGGCCATCTTTTATTTGTGTATCTATTTCACCTAACTTATCAATTGTATCTTTTTGATCTTTTCAATCTAAAGTTATATCAAAAGGTTCGAAATCTAAATTTCTTGTTTTTAATGATTTTTTTGATCTATTGTTACAGTTCATTTAGTAGAAAATGTATCTAACCACTTTAGTAGCAATAAACTTATACAAAATTTCTCCAGAACATTTTTTTGCTCACTTATTAGCATCTAAATAATTATTAATAGCTGTCGCAACCATACTTGAAATAAGTACTGGTACATTTATCGGTAAAAGTTACTTTAGCATAAATTGCTTTTCTAATAGTATTAGAATCTTTTAATTTAATTGTTACACTTAATTTTTCTTTATTATTATAACTCATTGATCATGTTGCTTTAATGAATGTTCACCCCCACCCCAACTCTAATTATACATAGCAATCCAAGTATAATTGGAATAACAATTTTTAATGTTTTTTTTTATTTTTTGTTTTTTCCCTCTTTAAAATATTTTAAATAGCATTCTATTTTTATAATAAAATAAGTGGTAAATATCATAAACAAAACTCATATTATTACAATTATAAATAAAATATTGGAATACTAATAAATAATTATTATCTACAATATAAAAAAATCCTCAAAAGATTCTTTATTATAAACTATACTTTTTAGTTAACAAAGTAAATATACTTTAAGTACCTTTCTTTTTGATTATTATCAAATCCTCAGCCGGCAATTCATTTTTCTGAATTTATTTCTTTCACATAATCATATTTTATGTTTGTTACAAATTCATCTACATATCTAATCAGGAAAAACAACCCCTCTATTTTTTTTGGTTTAAATTTTTTATTTAATCATTTTGTTGTAACGTCAACCGCTCTACCAGTATCAACAATATCATCAATAATTATTGGTATTTTATTCTTTATTTCTTGATCTTTAGTGTATTGAAGTATTTTAACTTTTTTATTTTTTTGTGCATTTTCTCAGTAGTTTTCCATTTTAATAAATACATAATTAATATCTAGTCCTAAATATTTATAAAATTCATAAAAAAAATGAAGCCCACCTTTCAATATAATAATGAAGACATATTTATCTTCATGTCCGATATATTTTTTTCTCATTTCTATAGCTTTTTCTTCAATAGATGAAATTATTTCATTATAGGACATGAAAATATTCCGTTCATTTCTTTCTTTCTTTACAGATGGTGTTTCTAAATACATATTATCCTCTATTTTTAAGTAATTATAATTAAGAGAATTTCATAATAAAAAATACTCTATACTTAAATAGTATAAGAGTTTTTTTCTATATTTTTTTTATTATAGATTATAAATGTGCAAGATATTTTAATGTTCTTATATAGTATGATACATAAGAGTTTTCATTATCATATCGTGAAACAACTTTAATAAGTTGTTTACCATCTGATTCCACTATTTTTATCATTTTACTATTAATTATTGAACCGTACGTTTCACCAATTATATAGGTGAAACAATTGGAACATTTATATAACCTAAGGTTTTGCTTTGTGCTTTTTTATAACAGTCATTAATTTCTTTTGCTGTAACATTCTTTTTAAGTTCAACTACTAAATCTATAATTGAACCTGTAACTGTTGGAATTCTATAAGCAACTCCATCAAGTTTTCCGTGTAACTTCGGAATAACGTTGCCAACTGCAATTGCAGCACCTATACTTGTTGGAATAACATTTACTAATGTGCTATACCTCTTCTTGAGTCTTTATGATGAAGTAAATCTAAGAACTCTTTGGGGATATTAGTTGCGAGTGAATTGTTGCCGTTCACCCCTTTATAACACCAAAAAATTAATTCAAGAGCGTGAACTATTTGGTAAGACAGTTTGTAATACGTGAAGTGCCTATGCAATTTTATCTTCAACTATCTAACGTTTTATGGCTAAATTCATAAACAATTGTTTTAATATCATCATTGGCTAACCGCTTAATAGTGCTTTTTTTACATCAGCTGTAAGATATATATATGTATATATATTTGTTTTTTTAATTAATAATTGGTGCTTTGAACATATTTTAAATACATGTCTTGCTATCATACAATAATATCTTTTGAGCTTAGAGCTGGTGTAGAGAAATTTTCCTTATATAAATTAACAATAACAACTTCTTCGTTTACTTTTTAAAGCCAATCTTTAACTAATAATATACTATGATTTATTAATAAAATATCTAAGAATATCTTATTTAAATAAGATATTTAATAATTTAAAAACTGAAAATTAATTATTAATATTTTATTTATTGAAAGGCGTAAATTTAAATCTATAATTATTTGGATGTGTATTAAGTTGAATTGTAACATTTGTAGCTATTCTAGTAAAATCTGGAGCAGCAAATTGTCAATTAAGTCCGATAATATTTTTATATGTAATATATTTTGTAGGGTCATCAACATATTTTTTAGTATATACAAATGTTATAGCAATGGTTCATGTATTGTCCGCTTTAGCACTAGGATAAACTCCTTTGTTATAAACACTTAGGTCAATTTTTGGGTATACTTGTCTATTTATAGCTTTATAAATATTAGGGATAAAATCTCATCTACCGCTTATTAAAAAATTGTTAAAAATAGTACGAACTCCGTTAGCATTTAATAATTTAATATAGTGCGGCCCATCTTTTATTTGTGTATTTATTTCACTTATTTTATCAGTTGCATCCTTTTGATCTTTTCAATCTAAAGTTATATCAAAAGGTTTAAAATCTAAATTTCTTGTTTTTAATGATTTTTTTTGATCTATTGTTACAGTTCATTTAGTAGAAAATGTACCTACCACTTTAGTAGCAATAAACTTATACCGAATTTCTCCAGAACCTTTTTTTGCTCACTCATCAGCATCTAAATAAGCATTAACAGCTGACTTAACCATACTCGAGATAAATACTGGTGCATTTCAATATCCTGTTTTTTGTATAGCAGAAATCAAGTCATCTGGTTTCTTATCAGCATTTGTTCATCACTTTAACGCAAGGGATACATCCTTGTTTCCGTCGGTTGTAGTGCTAGGTTTTAAGGTTGTAGTAAATACTCCATCACTATTTATTTTAACATCACTAGCAGTAAATTTTATTATATGATTATTTGTTGTTTCATATCAAGTAGTTTTATCATATAGAATTCATACATTAATAAAGTTTTCAACATTTTTTATAGAAAGTGAATTATTTTTATTTTCATAACCTGCCTTATTAATTTCACTTGTAATTTGTTTTCAAATAAGATTCTTGGTATCATCTCCAATTTTATGTGAATCTAAATGTATAGTAATAAATTTTTTATCATTATTGTTGATAGAATTTTTTAAATTAATATCTACAGTTAGGTTTTTTTTATCAGATGTATCTTGTTTTAATGAACCCTTTTTATAACTCATTATTCATGCTGTATTTTCATCATCTTTAAAATATCAAAGTGGTTTTGACAAAGGATTATCAGTAAAATAAGTAGTTATTTCGTCTTCAACAGTACCGCTATTTTGATTAATAGTCATAGATGTTATTTTTGATGAATGCGAAAACTTTGAATGAACTCCAATTCCAATTCCAATTCCGATTATACATATCAATCCAAATACAATCGGAATAATAATTTTTAATATTTTTCTATTATTTCTTTTTTCTTGTGTTTTAATTTTATTATTAATTTTTCTTATCCTATTTATTATTTATTATATAATTATTTTACAAAATATATGTAAAAATTTAATCATTTCATTCTTTTAATATCCCTTGCATTTAATATTGTTAAGTTGAAAAAATGAATATTAATATTTTTATTTACTTAGAAGGTGTAAATTTAAATGTAAAACCAGTTCGTAGGTTGAGCTGTTGTACAGCATTTTTAGCTATTTCAGCAGAATCTGGAGCAGTAAATACTCATTGAAGTCCAACAACATCATGATATGTAAAATATCATCTATTTGTATAAGGTCACTGTTCGTACGTAATAGTATATGGAAATGTTATTCTGACATTTCATGTATCCCCAGATTTAAGACTAGGGGTAACTCCTTGGTTAGTAGTATTTATGTCAATTTTTGGGTGTATTTGTCTAGTTCCACCATTAGGAACACCATTAGAGGAATTCGGGGCCGGGGTAAAATCTCATTCACCACTTTCTAAAGAATTTGTAAAAATAGTACGAACTTCGTTAACATTTAATAATTTAATATAATGCGGTCCATCTTTTATTTGTGTATCTATTTCACTTACTTTATCAGTTGCATCCTTTTGATCTTTTCAATCTAAAGTTATATCAAAAGGTTTAAAATCTAAATTTCTTGTTTTTAATGATTTTTTTTTGATCTATTGTTACAGTTCATTTAGTAGAAAATGTACCTACCACTTTAGTAGCAATAAAGTTATACGGAATTTCTCCAGAACCTTTTTTTGCTCACTCATTAACATCTAAATAAGCATTAACAGCTGTCGCAACCATACTTAAGGTAAGTACTGGTGCATTTGAATATCCTGCTGTTTTTATAGTAGAAATAATGTCTTCTACATTCAAGTCCTCTTTTGTTTTTCATTTTAATATAAGTAGTACATCTTTATTTCCGTCTTTAGTGGTGCTAGGTTTTAAAGTTGTAGTAAATACTCCTCCGTAACTATTTATTTTAACATCACCAGCAGTAAAAGTTATTTTATCATTATTCGTTGTTTCATATCAAATGGTTTTATTAGTTGAAACTCAATTATCAATAAATTCTTTAACATCTCTTATAGCAATTGTATTGTTTTTATTGTGATAACCCAACTTACTAATTTCACTTGTAATTTGTTTTCAAATAAGATTCTTAGTATCATCTCCAAATTTATGTGAATCTAAATGTATAGTAATATTTTTTTGTACACCATTACTATAATTTTTTAAATTAATGTCAGCAGTTAATTTTTCTTCATTAGAGGCATCTTGTTTTAATGAATTTTTTCTATAACTCATTATTCATGAAGTTGTTTCATCATTTTTATAACATCAAAACGCTTTTGCTGAGGGATTATCAGTAAAATAACTACTTATTTCATCCTCAACAGTACCGCTATTTTGATTAATAGTTATAGATGTTATTTTTGAATGCGAAAACTTTGAAGAAACTCCAATTCCAATTCCAATTCCGATTATACATATCATTCCAAGTACAATCGGAATAATTATTTTTAATGTTTTTTTATTTTTTAATTTTTTCATATTTACTTTTTTCATATTTACTTTTTTCATATTTACTTTTTTCATATTTATTATTTATTTATTTTACTTTATTATTTACTTTTTTTTAATTCCATTTTTTCTCTTCTTAAAATATCTTGGAGTACTATAAATCATTATTGCCTGCAATATAAGAAAAAATTCCTCAAAATATATATCATATGAAATGGCGTAATAAGACCTATTTTGTTAATTTTATAGCCAATTTCTGTCTTATTTACTTTCATCTGTTACTTTTTAATATTCCGGCATTTGATATCACCAAATCCGAAAAATAAATATTATATTATCACAATTTTTAATTAATAATTGGTGTTTTTGAACATCTTTTAAATACATTCCTTAATATCCTGCAACAATATCTTTTGAGTTTGTTATAGTTTAGGCAGACGGAAGAACTACAAAATTAAGTTTAATTTTATTTTTTTATGTATGTTATAATGTCTAGAAATATCTTATAAATAATATATTTAATTATTAATATTTTTATTTAATGGGTTTAAGTTAAGTTGATCTGCAACATTTTTATTTATTTCAATAAAATTTGGAGCAGATGATTGTCATTGAAGTTCAATAATACTTTGATATATAAAATATTTTCTAAATGTACGAGGTTGCTGTTCTCGCGTAATAGTATATGGAAATGTTATTCTGATATTTCACGTATCCCCAGATTTAAAACTAAGGGGGGTAACTCCTTGGTTAGTAGTATTTATGTCAATTTTTGGGTGTATGTATTTGTCTAGTTACACTATTAGGAACACCATTAGAAGAATCCAAGGTAAAATCTCATTTACCACATTCTAAAAAATTTGTAAAAATAGTATGAACTTCGTTAACATTTAATAATTTAATATAGTGGGCCCATCTTTTATTTGTGTATCTATTTCACCTAACTTATCAGTTGTATCTTTTTGATCTTTTCAATCTAAAATTATATCAAAAGATTCGAAATCTAAATTTCTTGTTTTTAATGATTTTTTGATCTATTGTTACAGTTCATTTAGTAGAAAATGTACCTATCACTTTAGTAGCAATAAACTTATACAAAATTTCTCCAGAACCTTTTTTTGCTCACTCATTAGCATCTAAATAATTATTAATAGCTGTCGCAACCATACTTGAAATAAGTACTGGTACATTTATCGGTAAAAGTTACTTTAGCATAAATTGCTTTTCTAATAGTATTAGAATCTTTTAATTTAATTGTTACACTTAATTTTTCTTTATTATTATAACTCATTGATCATGTTGCTTTAATGAATGTTCACCCCCACCCCAACTCTAATTATACATAGCAATCCAAGTATAATTGGAATAACAATTTTTAATGTTTTTTTTTATTTTTTGTTTTTTCCCTCTTTAAAATATTTTAAATAGCATTCTATTTTTATAATAAAATAAGTGGTAAATATCATAAACAAAACTCATATTATTACAATTATAAATAAAATATTGGAATACTAATAAATAATTATTATCTACAATATAAAAAAATCCTCAAAAGATTCTTTATTATAAACTATACTTTTTAGTTAACAAAGTAAATATACTTTAAGTACCTTTCTTTTTGATTATTATCAAATCCTCAGCCGGCAATTCATTTTTCTGAATTTATTTCTTTCACATAATCATATTTTATGTTTGTTACAAATTCATCTACATATCTAATCAGGAAAAACAACCCCTCTATTTTTTTTGGTTTAAATTTTTTATTTAATCATTTTGTTGTAACATCAACCGCTCTACCAGTATCAACAATATCATCAATAATTATTGGTATTTTATTCTTTATTTCTTGATCTTTAGTGTATTGAAGTATTTTAACTTTTTTATTTTTTTGTGCATTTTCTCAGTAGTTTTCCATTTTAATAAATACATAATTAATATCTAGTCCTAAATATTTATAAAATTCATAAAAAAAATGAAGCCCACCTTTCAATATAATAATGAAGACATATTTATCTTCATGTCCGATATATTTTTTTCTCATTTCTATAGCTTTTTCTTCAATAGATGAAATTATTTCATTATAGGACATGAAAATATTCCGTTCATTTCTTTCTTTCTTTACAGATGGTGTTTCTAAATACATATTATCCTCTATTTTTAAGTAATTATAATTAAGAGAATTTCATAATAAAAAATACTCTATACTTAAATAGTATAAGAGTTTTTTTCTATATTTTTTTTATTATAGATTATAAATGTGCAAGATATTTTAATGTTCTTATATAGTATGATACATAAGAGTTTTCATTATCATATCGTGAAACAACTTTAATAAGTTGTTTACCATCTGATTCCACTATTTTTATCATTTTACTATTAATTATTGAACCGTACGTTTCACCAATTATATAGGTGAAACAATTGGAACATTTATATAACCTAAGGTTTTGCTTTGTGCTTTTTTATAACAGTCATTAATTTCTTTTGCTGTAACATTCTTTTTAAGTTCAACTACTAAATCTATAATTGAACCTGTAACTGTTGGAATTCTATAAGCAACTCCATCAAGTTTTCCGTGTAACTTCGGAATAACGTTGCCAACTGCAATTGCAGCACCTATACTTGTTGGAATAACATTTACTAATGTGCTATACCTCTTCTTGAGTCTTTATGATGAAGTAAATCTAAGAACTCTTTGGGGATATTAGTTGCGAGTGAATTGTTGCCGTTCACCCCTTTATAACACCAAAAAATTAATTCAAGAGCGTGAACTATTTGGTAAGACAGTTTGTAATACGTGAAGTGCCTATGCAATTTTATCTTCAACTATCTAACGTTTTATGGCTAAATTCATAAACAATTGTTTTAATATCATCATTGGCTAACCGCTTAATAGTGCTTTTTTTACATCAGCTGTAAGATATATATATGTATATATATTTGTTTTTTTAATTAATAATTGGTGCTTTGAACATATTTTAAATACATGTCTTGCTATCATACAATAATATCTTTTGAGTTTAGAGCTGGTGTAGAGAAATTTTCCTTATATAAATTAACAATAACAACTTCTTCGTTTACTTTTTAAAGCCAATCTTTAACTAATAATATACTATGATTTATTAATAAAATATCTAAGAATATCTTATTTAAATAAGATATTTAATAATTTAAAAACTGAAAATTAATTATTAATATTTTATTTATTGAAAGGCGTAAATTTAAATCTATAATTATTTGGATGTGTATTAAGTTGAATTGTAACATTTGTAGCTATTCTAGTAAAATCTGGAGCAGCAAATTGTCAATTAAGTCCGATAATATTTTTATATGTAATATATTTTGTAGGGTCATCAACATATTTTTTAGTATATACAAATGTTATAGCAATGGTTCATGTATTGTCCGCTTTAGCACTAGGATAAACTCCTTTGTTATAAACACTTAGGTCAATTTTTGGGTATACTTGTCTATTTATAGCTTTATAAATATTAGGGATAAAATCTCATCTACCGCTTATTAAAAAATTGTTAAAAATAGTACGAACTCCGTTAGCATTTAATAATTTAATATAGTGCGGCCCATCTTTTATTTGTGTATTTATTTCACTTATTTTATCAGTTGCATCCTTTTGATCTTTTCAATCTAAAGTTATATCAAAAGGTTTAAAATCTAAATTTCTTGTTTTTAATGATTTTTTTTGATCTATTGTTACAGTTCATTTAGTAGAAAATGTACCTACCACTTTAGTAGCAATAAACTTATACCGAATTTCTCCAGAACCTTTTTTTGCTCACTCATCAGCATCTAAATAAGCATTAACAGCTGACTTAACCATACTCGAGATAAATACTGGTGCATTTCAATATCCTGTTTTTTGTATAGCAGAAATCAAGTCATCTGGTTTCTTATCAGCATTTGTTCATCACTTTAACGCAAGGGATACATCCTTGTTTCCGTCGGTTGTAGTGCTAGGTTTTAAGGTTGTAGTAAATACTCCATCACTATTTATTTTAACATCACTAGCAGTAAATTTTATTATATGATTATTTGTTGTTTCATATCAAGTAGTTTTATCATATAGAATTCATACATTAATAAAGTTTTCAACATTTTTTATAGAAAGTGAATTATTTTTATTTTCATAACCTGCCTTATTAATTTCACTTGTAATTTGTTTTCAAATAAGATTCTTGGTATCATCTCCAATTTTATGTGAATCTAAATGTATAGTAATAAATTTTTTATCATTATTGTTGATAGAATTTTTTAAATTAATATCTACAGTTAGGTTTTTTTTATCAGATGTATCTTGTTTTAATGAACCCTTTTTATAACTCATTATTCATGCTGTATTTTCATCATCTTTAAAATATCAAAGTGGTTTTGACAAAGGATTATCAGTAAAATAAGTAGTTATTTCGTCTTCAACAGTACCGCTATTTTGATTAATAGTCATAGATGTTATTTTTGATGAATGCGAAAACTTTGAATGAACTCCAATTCCAATTCCAATTCCGATTATACATATCAATCCAAATACAATCAGAATAATAATTTTTAATATTTTTCTATTATTTCTTTTTTCTTGTGTTTTAATTTTATTATTAATTTTTCTTATCCTATTTATTATTTATTATATAATTATTTTACAAAATATATGTAAAAATTTAATCATTTCATTCTTTTAATATCCCTTGCATTTAATATTGTTAAGTTGAAAAAATGAATATTAATATTTTTATTTACTTAGAAGGTGTAAATTTAAATGTAAAACCAGTTCGTAGGTTGAGCTGTTGTACAGCATTTTTAGCTATTTCAGCAGAATCTGGAGCAGTAAGTACTCATTGAAGTCCAACAACATCATGATATGTAAAATATCATCTATTTGTATAAGGTCACTGTTCGTACGTAATAGTATATGGAAATGTTATTCTGACATTTCATGTATTCCCAGATTTAAGACTAGGGGTAACTCCTTGGTTAGTAGTATTTATGTCAATTTTTGGGTGTATTTGTCTAGTTCCACCATTAGGAACACCATTAGGGGAATTCGGGGCCGGGGTAAAATCTCATTCACCACTTTCTAAAGAATTTGTAAAAATAGTACGAACTTCGTTAGCATTTAATAATTTAATATAATGCGGTCCATCTTTTATTTGTGTATCTATTTCACTTACTTTATCAGTTGCATCCTTTTGATCTTTTCAATCTAAAGTTATATCAAAAGGTTTAAAATCTAAATTTCTTGTTTTTAATGATTTTTTTTGATCTATTGTTACAGTTCATTTAGTAGAAAATGTACCTACCACTTTAGTAGCAATAAAGTTATACGGAATCTCTCCAGAACCTTTATTTGCTCACTCATTAACATCTAAATAAGCATTAACATCTATCGCAACCATACTTGAGATAAGTACTTTTGTATTTAAATATCCTGCCGCTTTTATAGCAGAAATAATGTTATCTGGGTTTTCTTTATTTATTCATTTTAATACTAAATTTACATCCTTATTTCCGTCTTTAGTGGTGCTAGGTTTTAAAGTTGTAGTAAACGCTCCGTCACTATTTATTTTAACATTGCCAGCAGTAAAACTTATTTTATTATTGTTAGTTATTTCATATCAAGTGGTTTTATCAATTATAAATCAGTTATCAATAAATTCTTTAACATCACTTATACTAAATGAATCACTTTTATTTTCATAACCCGCCTTATTAATTTCACTTGTAATTTGTTTTCAAATAGCTTTTTTACTATCATTTCCGAATTTATGTGAATCTAAATGTATAATAATAGGGGCTTTATCACTATAGCTAAACTCTTTTAGGTTGCTATATTCTTTTAAATTAATCTTTGCAATTAATTTTTCTTTATCAGATGCATCTTGTTTTAATGAGCCTTTTTTATAGCTCATTATTCACGCTGTATTTTTATTATCTTTAAAATATCAAAGTGGTTTTGACAAAGGATTATCAGTAAAATAAGTAGTTATTTCATCTTCAACAGTACCGCTGTTTTGATTAATAGTTATAGATGTTATTTTTGAATGTGAAAACTTTGAATGAACTCCAATTCCAATTCCGATTATACATATCAATCCAAATACAATCGGAATAACAATTTTTAATGCTTTTTTTCGATCTAACTCTGCAATATATTGTTTATAATTTTTGTTTTTTATTACTAACAGATATTTTTTAAAGTCTATGTTTTTTAAATTTTCTATATATTTCTTATAATTTATTTTTTTCATATTTTCTCTTCTCTTCATATATATTATATTCTTTTTTTTTTAATTATTTTGGGCAACTTTAAATACTCTACCAATATAAATATATCATCAATAATTACAAGAATTTAATTTTTATTTCTTGATCTTTGGTGTATTGAAGTATTTAAATTTATAATATCGTTAGATATTTATTATTAAATTAAAGTGATTTTTTATTAAAATCAATTGTATTGTTAAATTTTTATCTAATATATAAACCTATATTCCTTATTAGCATTATTTTTTATATATTTACTATGATATCTTTAGCTTTTATGTATATCATATTAACGATCTGTTAATCAAGTATCTATAAATAATATATTTAATGATTATATAAATAATTTTAATATTAATTTAAAAAATTAATTATTAATATTTTTATTTAATGAGAAGGCGTAAATTTAAATTTATACTCGGTTGGCCTTGTGTTAAGTTTAGCTACAACATTTTTAGCTATTTCAGCAGGATCTGGAGCAGTGAATTGTCAACTTCAACCAAGCTCAATAATATTTTGATATATAAAAGTTCTTCAAAAAGGATTATAATATTTGTCTTCTCCTTCATAAACAGTATATGTAAATGTTATAGTGACAATTCATAAGGACCCGCGTTTAGAACTAGGGATAACTCCTTTTCCGTTAGTATATGTATCAATTATTGGCTGTACTTGTCTAGTGGCAGCATTATGAGATTGGCCATCATGATAAGGAGTAAAATCTCATTTACCACTTTCTAAAAAATCTTTAAAAATAGTATGAACATCATTAGCATTTAATTCTTTAGTATAGTGCATATTTTTAATTTGTTCAGCTATTTCAATTAATTTATTAATTGCATCTTTTTGATCTTTTCAATCTAAGGCTATCACAAAAGGTTTAAAATCTAAGTTTTTTGTTTTTAATGAAGATTTTTTATCTATTGTTACAATTCAAATAAAATCTTTATTTCTAATCACTTTAGTAGCGACTAAATGAAATGTATGATGATCTATAGAATGATTTGTTAATTCTTTTGGTTTTATTCCTCATGTATTTTTAACTAAATAATCATTAACACTTTTTTTAACCATGCTTCCAATATATACTGGTGCATTTACGTATCCCGCTGTTTGTATAGCAGAAACAATATCATCTGATTTCATATCATCTTTTACTTTTCATTCTAATGTGAGGAATACATCCTTATTTCCATCTGTTGTAGTGCTAGCTTTTAAGGTTGTAGTAAATGCTCCATCACTATTTATTTTAACATCACCAGCAGTAAAGGTTATTATATTATTATTTGTTGTTTCATATCAAGTAGGTATATCTTTTGAAATTGAAGTATAAATAAATTTATAAACATCCCTTATACCAATTGAATTTGAATCACTTTTATTTTGATAACCCAACTTACTAATTTCACTTGTGATTTGTTTTCAAACATCCCTTTCATAAGTACCTATTTTAGGTAAATTTAAATGTATAGTAATATTTTTTTTATCATACCTATTCTTAGAATTTTTTAAATTAATCACTACAGTTCATTTTTCTTTATTAGAAGCATCTTGTGCTATTGAACCCTCTTTATAACTCATTATTCATGATGTTATAGCATCGTTTTTATAAGTTCAAAGCAGTTTTAATGAATAATTATGAGTAAAATAACTATTTATTTCGTTTTGAACAGTATTTTTAGTTTGTTTAAGTGCTATAAATGTTATTGGCCCGCTTGATTTTTTACTTAAACCAAGTCCAAGTCCAAGTCCAATTATACATATCAATCCAAATACAATCGGAATAACAATTTTTAATGCTTTTTTCCGATCTAACTCTACAATATATTGTTTATAATTTTTGTTTTTTATTACTAATAGATATTTTTTAAAGTCTATATTTTTTAAATTTTCTATATATTTCTTATAATATATTTTTTTCATAATTATTATTTATCCTTTTATTATTATACTTTATTATTTTCTTTTTTATTTTTTCATCTTTAATTCAGTTTTTTCTCTTCTTAGAATATTTGAAATAAACATTTTATTTTTATAATAAAATAAAATGGCAAATATATAAACAGAACTCATATTATTGTAATTATAAATAAAACATCTGAAGACTAAAAGATCATTATTACCAGCAATATAAGAAAAATTCCTCAAAATATATACCATAATGAATTTAAAATAATCCAGTTAAATGGTGTAATCAAACCATTTTATTAATTATATAATCGGTTTTTGCCTTATTTTTTTCATAGTATTTTTATTGTATTAAGCTATGATATTTTTAGATATTGTTTCAGTAGACAGAAACTATAAAGTTAAGTTCAGGTTTATTTTTTTTATATATATCATATTACATGGTCTATTAATCAAGTATCTATAAATAATATATTTAATGATTGTATAAATAATTTTAATATTAATTTAAAAAATTAATTATTAATATTTTTATTTAATGAGAAGGCGTAAATTTAAATTTATACTCGGTTGGTTTTAAGTTAAGTTGATGTATAACATTTCTAGCTATTTTGGTAAAAGCTGGAGTAATGAATTCTCAACTAAGCCCAATAATATTTTGATATGTAAAAGTTCTTATATCATCTTTTATATAATGAGGGTAGATCAGACTCAATCAATTTTATATATAAATGTTATAATGATATTTCATGTGTCGCCGAGTTTAGAACTACGGGTAACTCCTTGGCCAGTCATGCTTATATCAATTATTGGCTTTACCTGTACAGTATTAGCACTAAAAGGAGGAGAATCACGATAAGGGGTAAAATCTCATTTACCACTTTCTAAAAAATTTTTAAAAATAGTATGAACATCACCAGCAGTTAATGCTTTACTATAGTTCATATCTTTCATTTGTGTATCTATATCCTTTAAATTATAAAGTGCATCTTTTTGATTTTTTCATTCTAAAGTTATATCAAAAGATTTAAAATCTAAGTTTTTTGTTTTTAATGAAGATTTTTTATCTATTGTTACAATTCAATTAGAATCTTTACTTCTAATCACTTTAGTAGCAACAAAATGAAATGTAGGAACTAGAGAATGAAAAATGAATATTAATATTTTTATTTACTTAGAAGGTGTATATTTAAATATAAAATTATTCGGGAATATGTTAAGTTGATTTACAACACTTGTAGCTATTTCAGGAAAACCCGGAGCTGCAAATTGTCATTTAAGTCCAATAATGCCTCAATATGTAAAACGTTGTCAGTAATGAGCTGGTCACTCTTCTCAGTGTTTATAATATATAAATGTTATACTGATAGTTCATGCATTTCCAGGTTTAGTACTAGGGATAATTCCTCGGCCAGGAGTATTTATGTCAATTTCAGGGTGTACTTCTCTTCATGCACCTTGATGACAAACAGGGATAAAATCTCATCGACCAGTTCTTAAAAAATAATGAAAAACGTTATAAATATCATTAGCAGTCAATACTATAGTATAGTTCTTATCTTTCATTTGTGTATCTATATCCTTTAAATTATAAAGTGCATCTTTTTGATTTTTTCAATCTAAAGTTATATCAAAAGATTTAAAATCTAAGTTTTTTGTTTTTAATGAAGATTTTTTATCTATTGTTACAATTCAATTAGAATCTTTACTTCTAATCACTTTAGTAGCAACAAAATGAAATTCAGGTACTATAGTATTATTTCCTGCGGATTTTGGTTTTATTGCTCATGCATTTTTAGCTAAATATTCATTAGCAGTTTTCTTAACCATACTTCATATATATGCTGGTGCATTTGAATATCCTGCTGTTTTTATAGTAGAAATAATGTCTTCTACTTTCAAATCCTCTTTTGTTTTTCATTTTAATGCGAGCGGTACATCTTTATTTCCGTCTTTAGTGGTGCTAGGTTTTAAAGCTGTAGTAAATGCTCCGTCACTATTTATTTTAACATCACCAGCAGTAAAAGTTATTTTATCATTGTTAGTTGTTTCATATCAAGTAGTTTTATCAGTTGAAGCTCAATTATCAATAAATTCTTTAACATCTCTTATAGCAATTGAATCGTCTTTATTGTGATAACCCAACTTATTAATTTCACTTGTAATTTGTTTTCAAATAAGATTCTTAGTATCATCTCCAAATTTATGTGAATCTAAATGTATAGTAATATTTTTTTGTACACCATTACTATAATTTTTTAAATTAATGTCGGCAGTTAATTTTTCTTTATTAGAAGCATCTTGTTTTAATGAATTTTTTCTATAACTAATTATTCATGAAGTTGTTTCATCATTTCTATAATATCAAAACGGTTTTGCTGAGGGATTATCAGTGAAATAACTACTTATTTCATCCTCAACAGTACCGCTATTTTGATTAATAGTCATAGATGTTATTTTTGAATGCGAAAACTTTGAATAAACTCCAATTCCGATTCCGATTATACATATCATTCCAAGTACAATCGGAATAATTATTTTTAATGGTTTTTTATTTTTTAATTTTTTTATATTTATTATATTCATATTTTTTTTATCTTCATATATATTATATTCTTTTTTAAAATCATTACCTTGAATTCTTTTATAATATAATTATTTGTAATACCATTAGTTGGAAAGCGTTTCCAATATTTTTATAATCTTACTTTACAATTTTTAATTTTTTAATTAAAATTAATTATATTGGCAAATTTTTACCTAGGTACACACTATATTTATCATTAGTGTTGCTTTTTATATATTGAGCTATGATGTTTTTAGTTATAATTTGATAGACACAAAAACTGCTCAATTAAGTTCAGTTTTATTTTTTATGTGTATCATATTACCATATCTGTTAATTAATATCTATAAATGTACTTTAAATATCTTTTTTTTGATTGTTATCAAATCCTTAACCAGCAATTCATTTATCATCATTTATTTCTTTTACATAATCGTATTTTATTTTTGGTATGAATTCCTTTATGTATCTAATTAAAAAAAATAAGCTTCTATTTTTTTAGGTTTAAACTTATCATTTAACCATTAAGTGGTAACTTTTACTGCTCTACCAGTATAAACAATATCATCAATAATTATGGGTATTTTATTTTTTATTTCCTGATCTTTAGTATATTGAATGAAGTATTTTAACTTTTTTATTTTTTTGTTCATTTACTCAGTAATTTTCCATTTTAATAAATACATATTATCCTCTATTTTTAAGTAATTATAGTTAAGAGAATTTCATAACAAAAAAATACTCTATACTTAATTAGTATATGAGGGGTTCTATATTTTTTTTATTATAGATTATAAATGTGCAAGATATTTTAATGTCCTTACATATTGTGATACATAAGAGTTTTCATTATCATATCATGAAACAACTTTAATAAGTTGTTTACCATCTGATTCCACTATTTTTGTCATTTTACTATCAATTATTGAACCATGTGTTTCACCAATTATATCAGTAGAAACAATTGGAATATCTGTGTAACCTAAAATATCACTTTGTGCATTTTTATAACATTTATTAACTTCATCTACTGTAACATTCCTTTTAAGTTCAACTACTAAGTCTACAATTGAACCGGTAACTGTTGGAACCCTATAAGCAACTCCATCAAGTTTTCCATTTAAATGCGGAATAACCTTACCAACTGCAATTGCAGCACCTGTGCTTGTCGGAATAATATTTACTAATGTGCTACGTCCTCTTCTTGGGTCTTTATGGTGAGGCAAATCTAGAACTCTTTGATCATTAGTTGCAGAGTGAATTGTTGCCATTCATCCTTTTATAATACCAAAATTTAATTCAAGTACATGAATCATTGGAGCAAGACAGTTTGTAGTACATGAAGCACCTGATACAATTTTGTCTTCACTATCTAATATTTCGTGATTAACTCCGTAAACAATTGTTTTAATATCGTCTTTAGTTGGTGCACTTAATAATACTTTTTTAGCACCAGCTTTAAGATGCATATTTGCTTTTTCTTTAGTTAAAAATAATCCAGTTGATTCTACAACCACATCAATTCCTAAACTTTTTCATGGTAATTTTTCCGGGTTTCTTTCAGCGTAAATTTTAATTTTTTTACCACTTACTATTAAATAATTTCCTTCAACACTGATTTTACCCTTGTTTCAAGAGCCTTGTGCTGAATCATGTTGTAAAAGATATGAAAGTGTTTCAGGTGTTGTTAGGTCATTTATTGCTACTACCTCAACTTCTTCTGAATCAAATATTTGTCTAAAAACAAGTCTTCCAATTCTTCCAAATCCATTTATTGCTATTTTCTTCATTATTTCCTCATTTATTATTTTTGTATAAAAAATATTATATCTTAGTTTTAATTCTTTTATATTTTTTTGTTCTTTTTTTAAGATCTTTTAGTACTAATCTTAAAAATATTAAAGCATATAAAAAATTAAACATATCTAGAAAAATATATCCTATTCAAAATCAAAGATAATATTTAGTTGCCATCGCAACAAAACCTGCAATTACTGTTACTCCTAATTCAATAACAAATTTATCAATTGTCAGTAATAAGAAGGCTTTTTTTGGATTACTTGTTCCAAGATAATAACTTGCTAATAATGGTAGTAGGAAAAAGAACGGCATTGTTGAAAAACCAACTCTCATAGCTACTAGCGATTTACTACCTAGATCTGTAGCGGTTATTGTTCCGCGATGTACTCCATTATCAACATAATATTTTGCATTATCTTTAATTCCAAAAATATTAAGAATATTTGGTGCAAAAATGATAATTAAAAGAGTACAAATTAAAAGAAATGAAAAAGTATATACTGTACCTCATTTTATTATTCTTCTAACTCTTCCATAATTATTATGAGCTACAGCATGTGATGTTAGCATTCTTGTTCCACCACCTCCTATAGCAAACATTCCGGATAATACAAAACTAAAAATTGGATTTGTAACGGAGGTAAAAAATTGCCAATATGTTTCATTATTAATTTGAAAGTTATTTGGCTTTATTTCTCCTCTAGGAACAAAAAGAAGCATGGTATTATAAACAATTAGAACTGTATTAATTCCAACTCGTCTTGCAATTATTGATAATGAATTTAAAAATATAATCTTAGTTGCTTTAATATCAAATGTATATTCTGAAAGTTTAAAGCTAAGACTAGATTCACCCTTGCGCTTATAATAATTATTAATTAAAAATAAAAATAGAGCGGTTATACCAAGTCCCAAAATTAATGAAGCTCCATTTTCATTAATTAAAAATAATCAGTCAGAGTGTACTTCATTAGTGTGAAATGCAGAAGGTATTCCATAATTAAATAAAAACATAAATGCTATAAAAAATATATTTGGAATTAAACCAGTAATTGAATTAACTCAAGCGTGTCCATCAGATACTAAAACATTTGATGCTACATAAATATAAGCAAAAAAAGGATAAATAGGGAGTGAAAGATATAAAAATCTTTGAGCTAAAACTCTATAATTTCCCGGAAGTTTAGTATTTTGTAGCATAACAATATATATTCCAATAAATGATACAAAAAACAAAAGAAATATAATTATTATCATTTCAAAACTAAAAATTGCATTTATAATTTTTCTAACATCTTCGTGTTTTTTTAATGAACTTTTTTGAATTAATAAAGATGATCCGCTTACTGCACCAGATACTAAAAACCCAGTCGCCATACTAATAACAATCTGACTTAAACCAACAGAGGTTACTATTTGACTTATTTGTAAAGATTTTTGTGTTTTATGTAAAACATTATTAATATAATCATTCCCAAAGTGTACTATTAATAAAATTGTTATCAATCAAAGAATAGCGGTTCCTAAATAATTTATTATTGTAAATTTAGCGAGCTTAGGGATTGCTTTTCAAACTGGTGTTTCGATAAATAATTTTTGTTGTTTGATCATGATTTTTATCATTAATATAATATTATAATTTAATAAATATTATTAAAATAAAAATTTACTAATAAGAACGTCCAAATATGACAACTGCTTTTGGTTTACAATTATTAGAATAAAAACATCTGTCGCCCACTTTATCATTTAATATACATCTAATGGTAGCGCTAGTATCTTTTTTGATTATTAACTCTATTTTTTCATTCATACAAAATGAAGTTTTTAATAAATTACCCTCTTTTAAATATTTATTAAAATCATCAATATTTGTAATATTTTTAACATTTTTGTTTAAAAGATTTTTATGATTTTTAAAAAGTTTTTTATCATGTTCTTTTAAAATTGTTATTAATATATTATTAACTTCTGAAAACGAAATTGTTTTCTTTTCATTATTAATTCTAATTTTTGCAAAAAACTGTTTTTTCTCAAAGTCTTTCTCGTTAATTTCTAAAACAATCGGAATACCTTTTAATTTTCATTCACGGCTTTTCTTATTATTATCAATTTCTCTTGTGTCGTATTTAATTTTATCAATTGTTATAATATTTTTTAATTTCATATAAATTTTATCATTTGTTAACACAACCACTTGATAAGGTGTTATTTTAGAGGGTAATACTAATCCAAAATCATCTCCATGTAACATTACTATAGCACCTAATATTCTTGTTGATAGTCCTCATGAAGTTTGAAAAGGATTTGCAAAACTATTATCTCTTGTTTGATATTTAACTGAAAATGGCTTACTAAAATTTTTGTTTAAAAAATGTGATGTTGCACATTGTAGTGCTTGTCCATCTGGTAAAATAGTTTCAATTGTTCATGTATTTTCAGCACCAGCAAATCTTTCACTTTTAGTTTTTTCGCCACTAAAACTACTAATAAGTAAATAATTATTAATTAATTGTTCATAAATTTTTAAAACATCAAAACATATTTTTTTAGCTTCGCTTTCGCTTTCATGAATAGTGTGTCCTTCTTGTCATCAAAATTCATTATTTCTAAGAAATATTTTAGTGTTTTTTTCTCACCTTACAACACTTCCTCATTGGTTTAAAATGATCGGAAGATTTTTATATGAAATTAATATATCAGAAAAAAATTTTGTAATAATAATTTCACTAGTTGGTCTAATAACAAACGGATCATTTATTATTTTTTCACCTTTTTTAGTAATTATTCCGAGTTCAGGATTAAATCCTTCGAAATGTTCTTTTTCTTTTGCAACTTCACTATACGGAATAAGAGTTGGTAATTTAATTTCTTCACATCCAAGCTGTTCAAATTTATCATTTAAAAATTTTTGAATTAATTTTCAAACCTTTACGCCAAAAGGACGCATAATAATTTGTCCCTTTATTAACCCTCTGCTAACTAATTCGCTTTTCAAACATACCTCTTGGTATCATTTATCTAAATTTTCGTCTTTTTTTTTAGAAATACTTGATTTCACTAATCAACCACTACCCTTGTAGCTTTTCTAATATAATATATTTCATTACAAATTAACGTTATATAATTTCCTATTTTTTCAAGTTTTTTGATAAACATTAATTTATTAAAATAACTATCTGCGCTATCTATTTTTTTAGATAAAAGGATATCCGTTGTTTGTGATCGATATTCTTCATGAATATTTATACTATTTTTAACAATGACTTCAGAAAGTTCTGGATCACATTTGGAAACAGCAGTTTTAAGTTTATTCATTTGACTATTAATTATTTTAAATAAGGGAAGTGTTTTTTTAAAAAATTGTTTATTTTTAATTTTTAAATACAAAGAAATAGCTCCTTTAATTTGAACAACAATATCTTCTAAATGTTTAGCAATTAATATTGATGATAGTGAAATTCTGAAATCATAAGCAACTGATGTATGTGATCTTAAAATAAATGTAGCATCTTCAAAATACATAATAAATTTATATCTAACTTTATCAATATCTTCCATAATACTTACTATTTTAGATAAATCATTTTTTTCAACTGCTTCTGAAGTCTTTTTACAAAATATTGCAGTTTTTTTGGTAAGTTTGGTAATTTTTATTAATAAATCTGTTGCTTTCATTTTTTTCTATAAATCGTGAATGTATCTCCTTGTCTCAATATGTCTTGGTCGACTTAAAATTCTTTTTGTTTTATTATACTCTATTAATTCACCTTTTTTTAAAAAAGCGGTATAATTGCTTATTCTTAAAGCTTGTTGAATAGAGTGAGTAATGATAATAATTGTATATGTTTTTTTTAGTTCTAAAATGATTTCTTCAATTTTTCTAGAAGCAATTGGATCTAATGCTGATGTTGGTTCATCAAAAAGAATCACTTTCGGATGTAACGCTAAACATCTTGCAATACAAATTCTTTGTTGTTGACCACCGGATAGATTTAATGCATTATGTCCTAAATTATCTTTTACTTCTTCATAAATTGCAGCATCTTGTAACGCCTTATGTACAACGCTATCATTAATTTTTCTTTTTTTAACACCGTGTATTTTTAATCCATAAGCGACATTATCATAAATAGACATCGGGAATGGATTAGGTTTTTGAAAAACCATTCCAATCTGTGCTCTAAGATTAGATAATTTAACTGATGGGTGGTGAATATTTTTACCTTTAAATAATATTTCTCCCTTAATAAAAGTACCAGGGTATAATTCATTCATCCGATTAAAACATCGTAATAATGTTGATTTACCACATCCAGATCTCCCTATTAAGGAAATAACTGATTTTTTAGGTATATCCATTGAAATATTTTTTATACCAGTTTTTAATCCATACAATACATACAAATTTTTTACTTTAAATTCAATATCTTCTTCGTTTTTAACATTAAAAATCTGACCTAGTGGAGGAATTTTTTCTTTATTTTCTAAACCAGATTGATTAGTGTGTGAATAAACTGGGTCATATACTTGAAATTGCTCTTTTTCCTGTTTAGTGCTATTATTAGTTTTAATATCTTCTAAAAGGAATTCATATGCTCTAGTGGCTTTTTTAAGTTTAATAGGTTTTGTAATATTATCACAAATTATATTATATGCACTTTTAATTTCATCAATCGATATATTATTTTTATTTAATTTTAATATTTTTAAAGCTTCGATTTTATCCATATCTATATTTAATATTTCTTTTGATTATACATTATTTTTTAAATTATTTGAATGTCTTAAAAGATTTTTAATTCTTCAAATAATTAAGGTTTGTTTTTTCTTTAATCTAATAATATTTTGTGATCCATAAGCTTTTATATTGAAAACACCTTTTATAAATGATTTGTTGTTTTTTTTACTATCGGCAAATACTAAAAATAGTCGTAATGATAAATTAATGATTGCAATAATTATAATAATAACAAATGCAATGCTATATACAAAGTGATTTGATTTAGGATTTGGATTTAGTAATGAATTATAAAGCAATAGAGTAAGAGAATTACCAGAATCTAGTGCTGATTTCGGAATAGCGTTTAATCCTCCGATAGTAAAAAGAACAGGAGCAGATTCTCCAATTGCTCTAGAAATTGTTAATATTAATGTTCCTATTATTCCTATAGTTGCAGCTGGTAAAACAACTTTTAAAATAGTTTGTGTTTTAGTTGCTCCAAGTGCAAATGAATTTAATCTTAGTGAGTTATCAATCTTTAATAATGATTCATAGGAACCTATTGTTAAGGTTGGTAATACTACTAAAGATAATGTAAATGCAGCACTTAAAATTGAAGGTCCGAGTCTTCCAATTTTTAATGCATATACAAATACTATTAATCCAAACAATGCAAATATAATAGATGGAATTCCATTACAAATATTTATGAAAGATAATATTGATTTTCTAAAAATTGATTTTTTATTTGTAAATTCACTCATATAAATTGAAGTAGCAATACCAATCGGTATTGCAATCGTTATAGTTATAAAGACTAATAATAGTGTTGAAACAATTGGTCCTGCTATTCCTGTAGTTCCATATTTATTTAGATTTAGTGGGTTGTATTGCTCTGTAATCATTTTGAACTTAAAACTAATTAATCCATTTATAATTATAAAACCGATTATTCATACAACAAAAGCAATTGTTATTAATGCTAATAATAAAAATATTAGTGTACCTAAAATATTTTTAAGTTGTCTTCTCTTACTATATTTAGTAAAAAGATTTTCGACATCTTTTCAAGAATATTTTGAATTTAGATTTAAATTTGCTTTATTTTTCATCTATGTAAATCCTTATGTTACTTTATGTCCCTTCTGAAGTTTATAAAATTGCTTTTCAATTCTTTTTTTAGAATAAATTTTTAGTCCTCTTGATTTTGACGTAATTATAATAATAGAAATATTAATTATGCTAACAAATACTAGAAGTAACAACCCACAAGAAAATAATGCTTCCCTTCCGCTTTTATCTGCTTCAGAAAATAATTGAGCGATTGTTGATGTAATATTTGTTCCTGTTGTATTAACACCATTAAAAAATGTCGCATTACCAATTAATAATGTTATCGCGACTGTTTCTCCGAGAATTCTTGTCATTCCGGCCAATGTTCCTGAAATAATACCAGATTTTATATTTTTAAAATATATATTTCATAAAACTTCAAATTTAGTTGATCCTAATGCTAACGAAGCATAATGATAACTCTTAGGAATAGCGTTTAAATTAATATTTATAAATAAACAAATAATTGGTACTGTTAAAAACGCAACAACTATAGATGCTAATAAAATAGATCTATGAAGGCCTATAACACTTAAAGCTTCTAAACCAAATAAACCAAATACAACAGATGGGATTCCGGCTAATATTTCAATAAATCTAAAGAAAAACCTTCTCATTTTAGAACTAAAGAAAGTAAATATAAAAAGTGAAGTAAATATTGAAAGAATAAGTGATATGGTTAATCCGATAGCTAATATTATTAATGAACCAATTATTAGCGGTTGAATGCCATATTTACTATCTTTAAGGTTGAATATTTTTCCTGTAAGACTAAAACCAGATAAAGAAAAGCCGTGAATACCAGAATAAATAACATAACCTATTAAACCTAAAAATAAACAAATAAATATTAACAAAAAACCAAATAATGAAAGCTTATAAATAATATTTCAAAATTTACTATTTCCCCTAAATTCTAATGTGTATTTTGATAATGATGTATCCATATGTTATTTATAAATTCCTTGACCAATTCAATTTGATCATCAAGTTTTATTGTCGCCAAATACTTTGTTTTTATCAACATCATCGTTATTAAACAATCATTTTAATCATTCATCATGTGATTTAAGTTTTAATACTTCATTTTCAAATACAGGATATTTTTTTTCACCATTAATCCAACTATTATAAATCGGTAAATAACCATAGTTTATTATACTATTTTGAGTTTTTTCGTCATAAATTCACTTAATGAAACTCTTTATCCTTAAGTTATTATTGCTATCTTCTCAAATGGAATTATTACTATTTACTATAATATTCATTGGATGCCAAAAAGCATTAAATATTTTAGAATTTGTACCTGTATAAATACTTTGTGATATTGAATTAATAAACTTGATCAGGTTATTGTTTGATACAGATTTTGGTGGTAATATTATTGGTGATAAATCTTTATAATTATCAACTACTTTTATTAAATGTATGTTGAAATTTTTAGGTGTGACATGGTCACTATTAAAAAGATTTTGTAAATAACCTAACGAAAAATATCCGATTGATGATTTATTAGAAAGTAAATCAAAAATTATTTGACCATTAGAGTTAGCATTAATTTCGTTATTTATATTTTCTTTACCATTTGCGGCTTCAAACTTATCAATTTTACTATAAATACTTAATGCATTATAAAATGCATCTCTTGTGCCGCTCCCTTGTATTCTATTTAAAACATTAATTTTTTTATTAGGCAGCGGAGGTAGTCCTTCTGGTTCCTTTATATTACTTCAGTTGGTAATCTTATTACTATATATACCATTTATATCAGAAACCGTTAATGTAATAGGTTCATTACTACTTCACTTAAGTTGAGTAGCAAACATTAGTGAATCAATTGCTATAGGACATGTATATAAACTCTTTCATTCATTTGATGTATATTCTTCATTGTTTGCATATCTGCTAGCATCTCCTAAATCACACGCTTTATTCATAAGATTTGATATTCCTAAACCAGATCCCCCTCCAGATACAGCAATTGGTGTATTATGTTTTCCACCATTTTCTCAATCTTGGGCTAAGTTTTGTAGCAATGGTAAAACCGTTGTACTTCCGTTAGCAAGAATTGTAATTAAGGGGATATTTAAAAACAATGCTAACGCTATACATATAATCATTATAAGCATCAACATTAACACTCAAAAACGTTTTAAAATATTTCTAAATCAATATAATATTTCTTTCATTATTTGATAATATACTATAAAAAAATATATAATAAGAAATTATGGATAATAAAATTAAAAAATTATTAGAAATATATTCTAAAACCCTTAAATCTATTGACTGTGATGAATTAGAAAATATTATTAAAAAACAAGAAAATTACTTTTTAATTGACATTTGTGAAAAAATTCAAGTTAAAAAAGTTCATATTCCAACAGCAATAAAAATTAGTAGATCTATATTAGAAGGCGAAATAGAAAAACACACCAATAATATAAACGACTTCATTATTTTATATTCTAAACAAGATATTTATTCACGATTATCTGCTTATAATTTAATTAACATGGGATATAAAAAAGTATTTTACTTAAAAGGTGGTATCTTACAATGATACAAATCTAATAAAGCACTAAGTGATAAAAATATTGATTAGTATGGAAAAAAGAAAATTAGCAATTATTATAGATTCATCTGCTGGATTAACAAATTTTAGAGATGAATTAAAATCTAAAAACCCATTTATATTCGAAAATCCAATTATAATAATAAATACCAAAACAAATGAAATTATTAAGGATGTTTTAGATAAATATAATAATCATGATGTGTCACAAAAGATTTTAAATGATACAGAAAAAGGAATTATATACAAAACATCTCAAATTGAATTGGATTATACAAGTAAATTACTTAAAGAACTATCTAGTAAGTTTAATAATGTATACGTTTTATCGATTCCAAAATTTATAAGTGCAACTTATAGTATTTACCAAAATATAAGTAAAAACCTTAAACTTAAAAATATTCATGTTATTGATTCTCCCATTTTTGGAAGACATATGGTTTCTCTAGTTCAAAAGCTTATTGCACTAGACAAAAAAAATACAGATCCACAAAAAATTGTAAGCATTATTGAAAATGATCGTAATTCATTTGGAGTTGTTTATCCGTTTTCTCTTGAAACATTTAAAAATAATGGAAGAATATCAATGATTAAATATTTAGCATTAACAAAAATGGGAGTTTTAGTTAGTGTTTGAATTAATCAAGATAAAAGAAAAATTGAAGTATTTACTAAATGTAGAAGTTTTGAAAAATCAATTAAAAAATTAATTATTAAATTTAATGAAATTAAAGAAAAACATCCTAAGTTAAAAATTAGATTTTATATTGAAACAAACAAAAATTCAAATCATAAAGATGTTCAATATACAAAAAAAGCATTATTAAACGCTTTCCCTAATTCATCTGTTGAAATTGCAATCATGGAACTATTTTTAACTGCGTTATCGGGCGATACAATCGCTATTAGTTTATCGATGTTTGAATAACTATTTAAAAATATTATATATTTTTAAATGGCAGGGGTGACAGGGCTCGAACCCACAACCAACGGATTTGAAGTCCGCTGTTCTACCAATTGAACTACACCCCTATATGGTGACCTGTACGGGATTTGAACCCGTGAATGCATGCGTGAAAGGCATGTGTGTTGACCGCTTCACCAACAGGCCATGGCGCCTAGTACAAGATTCGAACTTGTGACCAATCGGTTAACAGCCGATTGCTCTACCACTGAGCTAACTAGGCAAATATCTTATAAAGACTATTTAATTATATTAAAAAAATTAAAATTTATGGAAGTTTTTTATGCACTCTTTCATAGTATCATGATTAAAACGGTTAAGCATCACACATGCCTTATATTCTGTAGCACATCCGTGTTCAACAAAATCAATAATTTCTAAGTTATTTTTTTCATTTTTTCATTTTAAAAGCTTATCATAATTATCTTGTCCAATAATAAAGAAAACACCAATATTTTCATATTTTCTATAAGAAAGTTCGATATTCTTATTATCAAAATAATTAAGGATATTCTCGTAAATACTTTTAGTGAAGTTATTTATGCTTATTAGTGTTTCTAAACCAATATTAAAATTTAATTTTCTTAATAATACGTGGTCATGTTGAACTTCAATAAAGCTAAAATTATAAATACCAGGTTTATCATAATATTCCATTATTTTAAAACATTCTTTTTTTGAATTAATTATCATAGCTTTTGTTGGTATATTTGGTTGAATGATCATTAGTTTATTATTTCTATATAAAATACTTGCAAATTGTAATCAAATATTTTTATTATTATTAGTTCTAATACATGTAAATATTCATTCTTCTCACGGGTTTATTCCCTGTTCTAAAATTAAATCATCACCTTTATTTATTAAATTTATTACTTCATCAATTTTTAATTTATCTAAATAACTATCAACTAATATCTTTTTTTTATTTTTAGAATCAACATAGGATATAAAAAATGGTGGCTTTGCAAACAATATATCATTTTTATTAATAATTTTTTTATATCGCACTTGTGAGCTTTTTGAATTATTAATTAATTCTCTTTGTTTTAAGCGATTATTAATTATTGTAAATTTATCTTTATTTAAAATTGATTTTGATATTTTTAAATCATTATAATCTTCACTACTAATAAATATTGATGTATATTTTTCTATAAATTCTTTAATTTGATTGCTTTTTATTATTATGTTTTTGTTAGTAAACACCTTGCTTTTAATTTTTTTTGAAGTAATAATATCAAAATCAATTCCTTTTTTTATAAAATCCTTACAAATAAATAAATTAATAATATTTCACCCAATAATTCCGATTTTTTTCATATTAACCAATTAAAATATCAATTTCTTTATTTTGAAACATATTTATATTTCTGGAGTTATTAGTATAAAAGAGCATAAGAGAGTTTGATATCGTTAATTGTCCAATAATCATTAATACACAAAGAGTCAATAATGAATAAATAGGTAAATAGGACGTAAGTCCACTACTTAATCCGGTCGTTCCAAATGCTGAAGTAATTTCTAATATAATTCCCGTAAAGTGGTAATTTTCTTTATATAGTGGATTTGCTTGAATTCCAAAGGAAATAATAAACATTGCAACTAATAATATTATTAATGATGTCAAAATAACTAGTATTGATTTAATACCAAGGTCTTTGTTTATTGCTCTCTTACGAATTTTTATTTGTGTTCTTCCTCTAGCGAGAGAGAATATTGCAAAAAATGCAATCGCTAATGTTGTTGTTCTAATTCCTCCGCCAGTTGAAAAGGGACTTGCTCCAATTCACATTAAAATTGATATTAAGACTTTAGTGTTATCATGTAGCAGATTAATATTAAATGTTGAAAAACCAGCATTTCTTGTTGAAATATCTAAAAATAATATATTAAGTATTTTATATATAAGAGGTCTATTACTAAAACCTGCTATATTTTTATTTTGTAACAAGATGGTAAGTAACAACGCAATAAAACCAAAAACTAATATTAGAAAATATATTCCTAAAATAAATTTTAAAGTTCAACTATAAGTTATTCTACTTTTTAATCCAAATTTTTTAACCCACATATTTTCATACATTTCAAAATATAATGGAAATCCAATACTTCCTAAGATTATAAGTAATGGTACATAAAGTAACGTTAAAGCATCGCCACTAAAACTAACAAGTGATGAATATGATACTACTTTTGCCCCTATATTGCTCATGCCAATAGATCCAAACAAATCAAATCCAGAATTATTTAATGAACTAACTGAAAGAAAAAAAGTTTTAAATAATGTTGATCCATATGATTGATGTAAAAATGCCGAAATATGAATATTAAATAAAATTGTTCCAAAAATTTCAATAAAAAATACAACTATTATCGTTATCCTAATCATCTTAATATTTGATCCAGATTTATTCAATCCATTTTCAGATTCAAGTAATTCAATATCATTTGAAGTAAGTTTCCTTCTAATAAAAAAGAAAAACATTACCTTCAATGATATTATTCCAATGCCTCCAATTTGCATAAGCATTATTATAACTACAGAGCCAAAAATTGTAAATTCATCTTTAGGAGAAACAACTGTTAATCCAGTATTTGTCATAGCGCTAACAGATGTAAATAATGAATTTCAAAAATTTCAATGTGCTTTACTATTAATCATTCCATCATTACTTTTATATGAAAAAGGTAAAATCAGTAAAGTTGTACCCATTAAAAGAATAACTAAATAAAAAAACAAAATTCGTCTTGCTCTTGAAGATCAATACTTTTTGAATAAGCTAATTATAAAATTTAAAATAGGGTTTTTTATTTTCATATTTTATTATCTTTATAACAATGAATTATATATTATTTTTAAATATAAACAATATTATCTTACATATAGTATAAAAAATAATATATTTGTATATATTAAAATAAAGTGTAAAATATTTCTATGAAGAATAATAGACAAAATAAAAACCAGCCATATTGTGTAATAGGGGTTGGTAAATTTGGTAGAGCATCAGTTCTAAAATTTAGAGAAATGAAATGTCCAGTAATGGCATTAGATAAAAACATGGAACAACTTGAAAGGTTAAGTGCTTATGATATTGATGTTCATCAAGTTGACTCAACAAATAAAGAGGCTTTAATTGCTATTGGTGTTCAAAGATGTAATACTGTTATTATTGGAATAAGTGATGATATTGAAGCTAGTATTTTAACAGCATCAGTTTTATCTGAATTAGAAATTTCAAATATATATGCAAGAGCTATTGATGAAAGACACTCAAAAATATTAAAAAAAATGGGAACTCATGTAATTTTTAGACCTGAACAAGAAGCGGGAGTTAATGCTTCTATAAGAGCTGCTTACCAAATTCCAATTAATTATGAATCAATAGCAAAAGATTTAATTGTCTTTTCAGTTTGTCTAACTAACGTTGACTTATTTGATATAAAATTACATGAATCTGAATTAAAACAAAAATATTCTGCTAATATTATTGCTATTAGAAGGGGTCGAACAAGAAAAGTATTTATGCCAGAACCCGATACAACATTTTTAGAAAATGATGTTATAACAATTCTTTCTAAAAGACAAGACGCTCTTAATATAATTAATTTTATTGACCCACACAAAGATACTAATGCTAATGAAGTAAACGAAGAAACTAGTTATATCAAGACATAATTTCTTTAATTTTTTTAACATCAATTACTTTTTCATTACTAAATTCTTGATCTGCTATTAATTTTAATGTCTCAAAATTATTTCTTAACTCAATTAATAAGCTTGAAACATTTTTAGAAAAAACCTCGGGGTTTTTCTTAAATTGTTTACTATACCTCCCCTCTGTTCTTAAAAATTTTGGTAATAAATCAAATCTAGGAGATTTAAAATCAATTATTAAAGGGTTTATATTATTTTTTATTCTATCTGGATTATAACGATAAATGTTTCAATAACCACAAAGAACAGCTTCCTTTTCACTTATTTGGTGATTAACAAGTCCTCCATTTATTTTATGTGAAATACAAGGACAATAAGCAATAACAATTGATGGTCCTTCATATTTTTCTGCTTCTTCAAATGCTTTAATTGTTTGATTTGGATTCATTCCTAATGAAACATGAGCTACATATGCTTTTTTATTTGATATTAATAATTGTGTAAGGTCTCTTCTAATGTTCATAAATTCTGTAGTATTCGACAAAAGATTAATACTTGCGCCAGAATCTTGTCCGCCAGTATTAGCATAGGATTCTGTATTTAATACTAAAATATTAATATTTTCACCACTATTTAAAACATGGATTAGTCCACTAATTCCTATATCATATGCTCATCCATCACCACCAATTATTCAAAGTGATTTTTTAGCAATTTCATCTTTAAATTGTAAAATCTTCTTAATGTTTTTGCTTTTACTTTTATTAATTAATGCAATAATTTCTTTTCTATTTTTTATTATTTTAAATGAATCTTTTTTATCTAATATATCCTTTAAAAAAGATTTCAATTTTGGTTCACAGCTACTAATATTTTTGCTAATTATTTCATTAATATATTTATTTTTATATTTATTTGCAATAGCCATTCCAAGTCCAAATTCTGCATTATCTTCAAATAATGAATTAACTCATGCTACACCTAAACCTTCGCTATCAACTGCCCACGGACTTGAAAGATGACCTCCAAATATTGAACTACATCCAGTAGCATTAGCAACCAACATATTATTCCCAAATAATTGTGTTAGTAAACGATAATATGGCGTTTCCCCACACCCAGCACAAGCTCCACTTGCTTCAATATATGGATATTGAAATGTTGCTCCTTTATATGTACTGATAGCAAAATCTTCATTTCGATACGGAACTTCTTTATATAAATATTTAGTTAATTCACTATGTTTATTATGTTCTTCATCTGAATCAACCATCTCTAATGCATCAACGGGGCAGACCTTAGCACATAAACCACAGCCCACACAATTTTCAGCATCAACTTGAATTCTAAATTCATACCCTTCAGCACCAACTGCATATAATGTTTCAAATTCTTCTGGCGCTTTTTCTTTCTCTAAAGGAGAAACTAAATGTGCTCTTATTGTTGAATGGGGACATACTAAAACACATTTATTACATTGAATACATTTATCTGCTAATCATCTAGGAACTACTTTATTTATTTTTTTGTCTAATTTAGATGAAATGTTATCGTTTTTTATTGATCCACTAAGTAAATTGAAACCATCTTGTTCTACAAGACTACTTACTGGTAATTCATTTCCTTCTAATTTTTCAATATCTTCTATAAATTGAAAATAGCTTTTCTCTTTTTTAACTTCTTTAAAATATAAAGTGCTTCATTTAGGATCAACTTTTATTTTAACAAGAAAACCTTTTACAACATCTAAAGCTTTAATATTATTAGTAATTAATTTAGATGGCTGACCATTTAAAATGATTGGAATATCTTTTTTTATATTTGTTAAAAATTTATCATTGTTAGGTAATTTATCATTAATTAGGTTAAAGGCGGTGGTCATAATAAATGATATTTTATTATCTAGTTCATACTTTATTGATAGTGATGATCCGTTTATAATGTATAGTTTTGCATTCCTTGCTGCAAGTGTTTTTTTTATTTTTGTTGGTAAAATATTAATAAATTCTTGTTTTGTAAGATTTGTATTAATCAAAACTTTTCCATTTAATTTTAAATTTTTAGTTATATTGACGCTTGAAATTATTGAATCAAAATTACATACTATATAATCAAATTCTTCACAATAATATGATCCTACAATCTTTTTATCACTGATTCTTATCATTGATCTTGTAATATTATTTGTTTTTAAAGAATTATAAACTGAAAGTAATTGAACATTTTTATTATGATTCTTATTATATAAATTAGTAATATATTTAGCCTGGGAGAGGCTTCCGTCACCACCCAACCCAAATATAAGAATATTTTTAGATTTTTTATCATCATTAAGAGAAAATTTATCATCGGGATTAAGAGATAAAAATGTTAAATCATCATTAATTCCGACTGTAAAATCAACCTTATAATCTTTATTATTTAAATTATCATAAATTGCTTTAATGTGTTTTGGAGAAGTATTTTTACCACTTAGTCCATATCTTCCATTACAGATAACTTCGATGTTTAATTTTAGTTTATTTACTGATGTTACAACATCAACAAATAAAGGTTCGCCAGCTGCTCCATTTTCTTTAGTTCTACTTAATACAGCAATTTTTTTTACAGATTTCGGAATTACTTCTAAAAAACTTTCTAATATTCAAGGACGATAAATAATTGTTTCTATTAATCCAACTTTTTCTCCATCAAGAATTAATTTATCTATACTTACTTTTATAGTTTCACATACAGAACCCATTGCAATAATTATTCTGTCTGGTTTTTCATGACCATAATATACAAATGGCTTAAAAGTTTGATTAGTTATCTTTGAAAGTTTTTTTAATTCTGTTTTAATTATTTCTTTTGTTTTCAAGTGATGTTTATTTTGTGCTTCTAGACTTTGAAAATAAGTATCTTCATCAAGATGTCCACCTCTTGACATTGGGTTCATTGGACTTAAGGATTTATTTCTAAAGCAATTTAATTTATCTTTATCTAATGCATTTTTAAAAAAAGTTTCATCTAATAATTTAATATTTGTAAATTGATTACTAGTTGTAAATCCATCATAGAAATGAACAACTGGATAACTTGAATTTATAGCTATTGCATATGAAATAGCACCTAAATAATGACAATTTTGAACATTACTAGAGCATATCATTGTAGGTCCTGCTTGTCTAATTGAATAAATATCTTGATGGTCTCCATAAATAGATAATGATCTGTTTGAAATACTTCTTGTTGCAACATGTATAACTCCTGGCAGAAGTTGTCCAGTCATTTTATTTATTTCAGGAATCATTAATAGTAATCCTTGACTTGATGTAAAAGTTGATGTTATTAACGATTGTTGGAGAGCTCCATGCATACCAGCAGCTGATCCTGATTCAGATTGATACTGGTGAATTTCTGGTACAAATCCTCAGATATTTTTTTTATTTAAATTTGCATAATTAACTACACCATAAGTTAAACCAGAAGATGGAGTAATTGGAAATATAAATACAGCTTCTAAAAAAGAATAACATCCATTTAATGTTGCTGAATTACCGTCAAGAACAATTGTTTTATCTTTATTCATATATTTATATTATATTTAATTATCTCTAAAGCTGTTTAGTATTTCTATAACATCTTTGGGATTAACATTTTTAGAGTATTCCTTCATTATTAAGCCCAAAATAATTTTTCTATTTTTACATTTATTTTCACTATTTAAAGATAGGTGAGGGTTATTTTTTATTATTTTATTAACTAAACTTGAGATCTTTTCCATAGAAATAAAAGCTGTATTATTAATTCTATTAATTGCTTCATCAATATTTTTTATTTTTTCGTATTCTAAGACTACTTTTTTTATATTATATATCTCCTTATTTTTTAAATTTTTAAATATTTTTTTAAAAACATCAAGATAATTATTATCAAATTTTTCTTGATTTGCATAATAAATATTAACTACAATGTTTAATGCATCTTTTACAGTTGTCATTTTAATTAATAGATCATACAATAGATAAACATTATTATTTGCAAGAAGTATTCATTTATGATTATATGTATTTATTTTTGAGAAAGAATTATAACGATTTAAAAAAGTAAAAACATTAGTTTTTTGATATTCACTAATTAAGGATTTAATATTAAATATTGGCAAATTTGGTTCAACAATAAAAACATATTGGTCATTAGACATTTTCCTTCTCATAATAATATTTTGTTTAGTTTTTTCATCAAAATTTTTAGTATATGAGATAAGTTTTTTATTTAAATTTATTTCTTTTTCAAGATATTTTGTTTCATATTCAATGGCTTTTTTAATATTATTTAAGGAATTTATATTTTTAATTTCTGTTCTAATACCTAGTTTATCTGTATTACTTAGTGAAATATTTACATCTACTCTGAATTCTCCTTTTTCCATTCTTGCTTCACTTATATCTAATGATCTTAAATTATTTATCATTACTTTTAAAAACTCAATAACTTCAGAATAGTTGGTAAAACAAGGTGTAGTAATTAGTTCTATTAATGGTGAACCACTTCTATTAAAATTTAAATATATTTCTGAGTCTTTTTTTATTTGTTTAATAGTATCTTCTTCTAATTGAATTTGTTCAATTTCAATTTCCTTAGAATAATTTTCAAGATTAATTACTACTTTTCCTTTTTTAGCAATTGGTTCGTTCTTTTGTGTTATTTGAAATCCCTTTGGTAAGTCATAATAAAAATAGTTTTTACGTTCAAAAACTAATTGATTATTAATATCCATGTTAAGAGATTGTGCTAATAAAATGGCCTTCTTTATACATTCAACATTAACTACAGGAAGTGTTCCGGGTTCTCCATTATCAATTGGGTTGGTAAGAACATTTACCCCTTTATATTCTTTATTTTCATTAAATGAAAATATTTTAGCTTTTGTTTTAATTTCAATATGAATTTCAATGCCTATTCTTATCTTCATTATTTATTTTCTTGTCAGTTTATTAATTTTTCAATTTCTTTACTAATTAATAAACATTTTTCATCTTCTAAATAATTAGTTGAAATATTAACACCAATTGGCAATTTATTAATTTTTCCAAATGGAATTGACAACGATGGCGATCCACAAAAATTATTTACAAGTAGATAATTAATGATATCATTATCTAATTGCAAATCTTTATTAATATAAGGAGCAACATCACCATAAATAGGTCCTAATATACAATCTGTATCTTTATAAATATCATTAAAATACTCAACTATTTTCCTTCTTATTTTTTTTGCTTTAACAAATATTTCTTCTCTATTTTTATCTTTTGTACAATATAAACCCAACAAAAATCTTTTCTTAACAGGTAATCCAAAACCTTTAGTTCTAGAATTTATAAACATTTCCTCTCAATTTTTTCCATCAATTCTATTCCCAAAAGAAAGTCCATTTAAATTAGCACAACATGATATTGATTCACTATTAGAAATTATTTTATAAATTATCAATAAAACTTTCAATAGTTTTGGATCAAACATTATTTCCTTAACTAATACACCTTGTTTTTTTAAGTTAGTAATTAATGAATTATATTTAATATGATATTCTTTATTATATATTTGTTTATTTATGTTTTTAAAGGTAGTAATTCTTAGGTTTTTCAATGTATAATTGCTTTTTTTAATATTGATTTTTTCATGTATTGATGTCATATCGTTTTTATCATAACCGTTTAATTCGTTGAAAACTATAATTGTATCATCAATGCAATTACTTATAATTCCAACAGTATCGAGTGAAGGTGAATACGGAATAACTCCGAATCTAGATATCCTTCCTCAAGATGGTTTAAAACCAACTACACCACAAAAAGCAGCTGGAGTGCGACAAGAATCTCCAGTATCTGTTCCAATTGAAAAACGTACTATTTTTTTAGCAACCTGATAACAACTACCAGAAGATGATCCGCCCGATATTCGTTCTTTATTTCACGGATTATGTACTCGGCCATATTGCTGATTGTAACCCATTCCTCCTTGTCCTAACTCATCCATATTTGTTTTAGAATGTAACGTTGCACCATCTTTCCTTAAAATATCATATATAGTTGAATCATAACTTGGTATATATCCCATTAATATTCTTGATCCAGCTGTTGTTTTAATTTTACTAGTAATAATATTATCTTTTAAAGAATATATTCACCCACTTAGTTTTCCTTTTTGATTATTTATGATATTAACTTTAGTTATAATAGAATTGTCTTTTTTCATATATTATTCAATATCCTTATTTTTTAATTTCCTTATCATGAATAACAAGATAGTTATCTTTTTTTGAAGGATAATTATTATATATTTGTTTTTTAGAAAATTTAAAATCTCCTTGTTTTACATTATTTATTTTAATAATTTCACCAGGTCTATGAAATGGTTTTAAATTATCTACATTAATAGTTTTTAATAAATTAACATCTTTTTTAAATAAATTTAATTCTTTTTGATATAAAGTGATATCTTTTAGATCTATTTTTATTTTTATTCTTTTAGCAAGAGCAATAATTTTGTTGTTTTCTGACATACTAATATTTTATTATAAATTTTGCTAATTAGTGCTATTGATAATTTTTTTAAACTTTGTATAATTTATTATTTTTAATTTATCATTTTTTGCTTTACTTATCTTATTTTCAGAAGGTTTTTTCCCTTTAATAAAATAATTAATATTTTTACTATAAGTTTTCTTTAGAATTGACTGTTTAGAATTTATTAATTGCTCGAGTTCTTTTCGTTTTATCGGAAGTGTTCCGGTAACAAAAAATATCATTTTATTTTTACTGTTACCGATCTTTTCAAAACATAATCCCTGTTTTTTTAAATAATTTATAATATTTATATTTTCTTTATTTTTTAGAAAATTAAATATTGCAGATGCTACTTTAGGTCCAATACCATCAATTTTTTCTAACTCGGCTACTGTAGTTTTTTCAAGTTTTTCTATTGTATTAAAATTATTCGTTATTAGATCGACATTTGCTTTGCCTACATAAGGAATACTCAGTCCAACTAATATTTTTTCATAATTTTTATTTTTAGAGTTTTCAACTTCTCCAAGTATTTTATCAATTATTAATGCGGTTATTCTTTTACCATCAAAAATTTCATTAATTATTTCTTCTCTTCTGTTCTTTAGTTTATAAATATCTGTGATATTTTTTAAATACTCGTGTTTATATAATTGTTTAATTATTTTAGTACCTAGTCCTACGATGTCTAAAATTTTATTTGAACAAAAATAAATAATTTTTGAAACCTTTATTGCATCACAGTTTTTGTTTATACAAAATGCTAATTGACCGATATATTTAAGAGCACTATAACATACAATACAATTTGAACTTATTTTAAATTTAGGATTTTTATTTCTTTTCTCTTTTACAATTTTTAAAAATTTAGGAATTATCCCTCCAGATTTTTTAATGATAATATAATCATTTTTCCTAATGTCTTTTTTATCAATAAATTTTGGATTATTCAAAGTAACCCTTTGTATTATTGTATTGTCGATAATTACAGGTTTAATAATACCAATACAATTTACTCTTCCTGTTCTTCCAACAGATATTTCTAAATCAGTAATTTGTGTTTCTTTTAATTCTTCTGGAAACTTATAAGCAATAGCTCATCTTGGGAATTTATTTGTACTGCCAAGCATTTTATAATATTTAAAATCATTTACCTTTATTACCATTCCGTCAAGAGCAAAGTTAATTTTATTTTTTTGATAATCATTATTTATTGAATTATAGAAAGAAATAAGCTTTTTAACATCAGAAGATACAAAAATTCGTGAAGAAGTTCCAAATCTAAGCTCTTTTAGTTTTTTTAATACTTGTTCTTGGGTTTTTAAACTATATAAGTATGGATCAATAATTTGATAGGCAAAAAAACTTAAATATTTTTTGAATATAAAATCATTAGGGTTGTATTTAAAACTTCTTAAAAGACCAGATGCAATGTTTCTAGAACTCGCTATTTCTTTTTTTCTTATTTTTTTAATTTTCAGATAATTTTCTGTAGTTAAAAATACTTCGCCTCTAATTTCAATATTTTTTTTATAATTAATTTTTTTTGGAATATTATCCATTAACAAAACAGAGTCTAGAACATCTTCACCAACTATTCCGTTTCCTCTTGTCAATGCCTTAACTAACTTTCCATTTTCATAATATATTGCAAGACTTAGTCCATCTAATTTAGGTTCAATTATAAATTCAATATTTTTATAGTTTATTTTTTTATAAACTCTTTCTGTAAATTTTTGTAATTCATTTTTATTAAATACATTATCAATACTGATCATCGATGAAGAATGATTAATTGAAATTCTTTTTGTTGCGCTTGAAATATTTTTTAAAGAACAAGTTGGAGAATTCTCTCTTATTAATTTCGGAAATTCCTTTTCTCATTGTCTTAGTAAATAGATAAGGCTATCATATAAAAAATCTGTTACTTCAGAGTTATTTTGAATGTAATATTTTTTATTTAAATATAATATTTTATCAGTTAAAAGGTGAATTTCTTCTCTTGCTTTGTGAACAAAACCCACTTTTCTTTTCAAAAAGTTTTCTGTTCTTTCAAAAACTCATTTTTGTCAATCCACTTTTAACCTAACATAAGATATTATATTAATAAAAGAGCTATTTTACAACAATTTTTTTAATTTATTATACTAATTTACTACTATATTAGTTTTAATATAGCCATTTCTGAATTATCACCTTTGCGATTTTCAATTTGTAATATTTGAGTATAGCCACCATTTCTACTTTTATATTTTTTAGCTACCGTATGGGTAATGTAAAATAAAACATTTGTTTTTTGATCATATTTTTTATTAATAATTTTCTTAATAATTAATCTATTTGAAGCTAATGTTTGTTTTTTAGCAAGAGTAATTATTTTTTCAGCATGTTTTTGAATTTCTTTTGCCCTTGCTTTTGTAGTTTTAATTTTACCGTGAAGAAAAAAATCAGTTAAATTATTTTTTAATGTTGTTTTAAATCATGCTGTATCTCTTGGTTTTTTATAAACATAACTCATATTAATCCTTAATTTTTAAATTGTTTTTTTCTAGTTGTTCAATTAAATCGTTATAAGCTTTATCACCAAAATTAGAAAATTTATATAATTCATCTTTTGTTTTAGAAACTACTTGTGAAATATTTATTATACCACTTCTCTTTAGAGAATTATATGTTCTTATTTGTAATTTCAAATGTTCAATTGGTCTGGAGATTGAGTATTTTACTTTTTTCTCGTCAACATTATTAATAATTTCTTGGTTTTCGTTTTCATCAGTATTGCCAATTCCAGAATAATGAGATATTAATATTTGACATCCAGCAGTTAATGCTTTTTCTGGGCTAATTGTATTATTTGTTTCAATATTTAATATAATTTTTTCTTCCTCTAGGATTTTATGAGTAACAAGTTCACTAATTTCATAATTTACAAGTTTAACAGGTGAGAAGTTAGAATCTATAAATATCTGTTCTTTTTCAGTATTTCCAGCTTCATTTTGTATTGAAGTACTATAACCTCTACCTTTTTTAACATAAAGTATCATATTAAGAGCACCTTCTTTAACTGAATTAGCAATATGTAGATCTTTATTAATGATTGAAACACCAGGTGGACATAATATATCTTTAGCTACTATTTCTCCAATTTTATTTACAAGCTTTAATTCAATAATATCATCTTCAGAATTTTTAAGATCAAATGTATTTCCTTCAACCTTAATTTCTAATTTTTTAAGTTGTAGGATAATTAACGCAACATTTTTATCAATTCCGTTTATTGTTGCAAATTCATGTTTAATATCTTTTATTTTTATTTTAAATACTGCATATCCGGGGATTGATGATAACAAAATTCTTCTTAGTGAATTAGCTATTGTTCTTCCCACCCCTCTTTCAAACTTTTGAATTTCAAAGACTGATTTATTTTCTTTTAATTCTTTCATACTAACTTTTAATTTTTTAAATTTTTCCATTTTTCTTCCTATTTAATTTTATTTCTTAATCTTTTTTTCAAACGACAACCGTTAAAAGGGACTGGCGTTCTATCCTTAATTGAATTAATTTCATAAGAGGTATCTTGCAACGCTTTAATACAACTACCTCTTCCAGGTCCAATCCCTCTAGTTTTAATATCAATTTTTTGAATACCAACATCCTTAACAAGTTCTAAGCATTTTTCTAATGCAATTTTAGCTGCATAAGGGGTAGATTTTTTTGTACCCTTATAACCAATTGTTCCAGCACTTTGTCAAGCGACAACATTTCCTTTTATATCAGTAATAGAGATAATTGTATTATTATATGTTGAATGAATATTAATAATAACATGAGATATTTTTTTCTTTATTTTTTTTACTTTTTTTTGTATTTTAGCCATAATTAATTATTTAGTTGCCTTCTTCTTATTGGCAACTGTTTTTTTCACTCCTTTTCTTGTTCTTGCATTACATTTAGTTCTTTGCCCTCTAACTGGTAATTTTTTACGATGGCGAATTCCCCGGTAGCAAGCAATTTCCATTAAACGTTTTATATTATACTGTTTTTCTCTTTTTAATTCACCTTCAATTGTTAATTTCTCTAATTCTTTTCTAATTAATTGAAAGTCCTTCTCTTTTAATTCATTTACCTTTTTATTAATATCTATTTTACTATTCTTTAAAATCTTATATGCTTGTGATTGACCAATACCATATATACTTTGTAACGCAATAATAATTCGTTTTTTTTCTGGTAAATTTACACCTGCAATTCTTATCATTTTTTCTATCCTTGCCTTTGTTTATGTTTAACATTTTTACAAATAACATGTACAACATTCTTTCTTTTAATTATTTGACATTTGTTACAAATTTTTTTAACTGATGATCTAACTTTCATTTTTTCCCTATTGTGCTTTCTTAAATCGATATATAATTATACCCTTTTTTAGGTCATAAGCATTTATTTTTACTCTTACACGATCTCCTTTTAATAATTTTATGTAGTGCATTCTCATTTTTCCGCCAATATGGCATTCTAAAACAGCTGAATTTTCTAGTTTAATTAAAAATCTTGTATTTGGTAATATACTTTGAACTACACCTTCTAATTCAATAAATTTTTGATTACTCATTATGTTAATACCTCACAGCCATTTTTTGTAATCAATATTGTTTCTTCAAAGTGACACGTTAATCCACTATCCTCTGGGTATACAGTTCAACCATCATCACCAATATATGTTAAATTACTATTTTCCAAAACCATTGGTTCAATGGCAATTGTAGTGTTTTCTGGCAATAATTCTGAACTTGCTTCACTTGCAATATTTGGAATATAAGGTTTTTCATGTAGATCCTTACCAATACCGTGACCTGTATAATCTGGTGTTAAAAAATAACCCTTAGATGTAATATGGTCTTCAATTATTTTTGAAACATCTCTAACCCTTATATTTGCTTTAATACCATTAATAGCTTTATCCAATGCTTCTTTAGTAATATTTATAATTTCTAATTGTTTATTTGTAGCTCCTCCACAAACAACAGTAAATGCACAATCAACATTATAACCTTCATAAGAACAACCTAAATCAATTGATATCATGTCTCCTTTTTTTAAATAATATTTTTTGGGAATTCCGTGAATTAATTCATTATTTAAACTAATACATATTGAATTTGGAAATCCCTGATATCCTTTAAAACAAGCAACGCAACCATATCTTTCAATAGTATCTTTTGCTATTTTATCTAATATTAGTAGATTCATGCCGGGTACTATTTTTGTTTTTAATACTTGCTTGGTTTCTCTTAACACTTTACCAGCAACACGCATTTTTTTTATTTCTCAATCCTTTTTTATATATTTATTTTTCATGATTTAATTTACTTTCAATGTTTTGAATTAATTTTTTTAACTCATCACTTGTATTAATATTTTGTAATTTATTTTGTTTATTGTAATATTCAATTAAAGGAAATGTTTCGTTATTATATGTGTTAAAACGTATATTAATAATATTTTCACTATCATCTTTTCTTTTAATAAGTTTTCCTTTACACACATCACAGATTCCATCTACTTTAGACTTTTTAGAAATTAAATTATAAGGAACCTTACACTCTTTACATATTACCCTATTTACTAATCTAGAGAAAGTAATTTTTTGACTTACAACTAAATTAAATACTACCTCTAGTTTTTCTTTTGATTTAGAAAGAATAACTTCTAATCCTTTTGCTTGAGCCATATTTCTTGGAAATCCATCAAATAATATTATTTCTTTTTTAGATTGTAAAATAGCTTTTTCCATAATATCTAAAACAATTGCAGGCGGTACTAAACATCCACTATCCATATATTTTTGAATTTTTAAACCGGTTTTAGTTTTATTTAATAAATGTTCTCTAAACTTATCACCTGGAGCAATATGTTCAACATTTTTATAATTATTTACAATTCATTCGCTTATAGTGCCTTTCCCGGATCCGGGCGGTCCAATTAAAATTATTATCATAATTTAAATTCCTCTTCAGTAGATTTCTTCAGGTTTTGATATTCAACTTGAATAAGTCTTGCTTTAATTTGTAAAAATAAATTAATTGCTACACTTACAAAAATGATTAATCCTGTTCCACCAATCCCAAAGGAGGCCGGTAGTTTAAAAATTATTAATAAAATGTAGGGGATAATTGCTAAAATTGCTAAGAAAAATGAACCATAAAAATTTAATTTATTAACTGTTCTAGAAATATATTTGCTTGTATCAACACCTGGTTGGATCCCAGGAATGTAGGAGCCAGATTTTTGTAAGCCCTCGGCAAATTGTTCGGGATTAACTGTAATTTTACTATAGAAAAAACTAAACAAGACAATTAAAATAAAATATGTAATTAGACCGGTGGGATACTGCCGATTAAATAAATAGTTGAAAACATTAGTTAATTGGGGGTTGCTGATATATTTTGTAACTGTTAAGGGAATACTTAGTAAAGAAGTGGCAAAAATTACAGGAATAACACCACTTGAGTTTAAACTTAATACTACATAACTATCCTTGTTTTGATCTTTAGTTAAACCACTTCCGACATTTTGAATGGGTACCCTTCGATATGATTGACTCATATAAACAGCTATTAAAATTAAAAGTAAATAAAAGAATACTAGAAAAATAAATTCAACAAATGTTATTGAAAAATTACTTAAAGTATCAAGTTTAACATTATTTTTAAAAATATTAATAAAATTAAAGGGAATATTTGCAACAACACCACTTAAAATAATCATACTAACACCATTCCCCATTCCTTTTTCATTAATTTGATCACCCATTCATAATGCTAAAAATAAACCACCCATTTGAATTAAAATAATAAAAATATAAGTTTCAGCACCAGATTTAAACTGAATAACTTTTTGACTTAATAATAAGGAGGTTATTCCAATCGATTGAACAACTCCAAAAATAATTGCCAAATATCTAGTAATCATATCTTGTGTTCTTTTACCTTTTTCACCAGTTTTTGCTAAATTAGTTAAAAAAGGTACAACATTGGTGGCTAATAATTGAATAATAATTGATGAGGTAATATAAGGAGAAACTCCAAGTGCAAAAATACTAAAATTTCTAATTCCTCCCCCACCTAAAATTCCTAAAGATGAAATAAAACCATTACCAGAGCCAGAGCCAACTGATCCGTGGGGCAATGTTACTCCTGGAATTGTAATATCAGTTCCAATTCTAAAAATAATTAAAATACCAATAGTGTAAAGAATTTTTCTCCGTAAATTCTTATTTTTTCACGCTTCAGTAATTATTTGTTGAAAACTAATTAATCTATGCATATTATTATTTTACCTTTACTTTCCCTTTAATTGCATGTATTTTTTTAAGAGCACTTGCACTAACTTTTTTTATTTCAAAAGTTAGTGCTTTTGATACTTTTCCGTTTCCTAAAATTTTAACATTTTTGGTTGATTTTTTAATAATTCCTTTTTCTTGAAGAGTTTTTAAACTAACCACTTCATTTGCTTTATAATTTTGTTCAATTATATCTAGATTTACTGGGATATATTTATTATTTTTAGTAACAGAAGTAAACCCTCTTTTGGGAATTCTTCTATAAAGTGGTGTTTGTCCCCCTTCAAATCCAGGCCTAACTCCTCCATTTGAACGAGATTTTTGTCCTTTTTGACCTCTTCCTGAGGTTTTACCTTTTCCTTGTGATATACCTCTTCCTTTTCTAGTTTTTTCTTCACGACTATTTTTTGTTGATTTTAAATTATGCAGTTCCATTATCTTTTCCTTTAGTTTCAGCTTTTTTACCTGATGATTTTGATCTTAATTCATTTATTTTAGCAGGTGAAATAATTTTTTGTAAACCATTAAACGTTGCTAATAATAAATTTTGTTTATTTCTTGATCCATATGCTTTAGTATAAATATTTTCAATTCCAGCTAATTTTAAAACTGTTCTAACACTTCCTCCAGCAATAATTCCTGTCCCTGGTTTAGCAGGTATCATTACAACTTGTGATGCTCCAAATTTTCCCACTATTTCAAAATCAATAGATTTATCTTTAGTAATATTAATATTAACAAGGTTTCTTTCTGCTTTGCTTCTAGCTTTTTTAGCAGCATTAGGTATTTCGTTTGCTTTACCAACTCCATATCCAACTTTACCTTTTCTATCACCATTTGCAATTAAAACACTAAAACGAAACCTTCTTCCCCCTTTTACTACCTTCACAACTCTTTTTATTTTAATTATTTCACTTTCATAAGGAGAAACTCTAATCGGTTTTTTACTAAAATTTTTCTTTCTTTTAATAGTTATTGTTTGTTTTTGCTTTGTATCTATTGCTGTTTTTGCTTTTTCCATTATAGTTCCAATCCATTTTTACGGCATGCATTTGCAAATTCTTTTACGATTCCATGATAAACATAACCACTTCTATCAAATACTACTTTTTTTATTTTAGCTTTTTTTGCTAGGTCACTAACCTCTTTTGCTAATAAAATTCCATCGCTAATAGTTCTTTTTGATGAATTTTTACTAACTAAAACTTTGTTGTTTTCATCATCAATTATTTGTGCTATTAATTTTGTATTTGATTTATAAATACAAAGACGAGGAATTTTTTTTGTTCCTAAAAATTTTTGTCTTATTTTTAAATGCTTTTTAATTCGCTCTTTTTTTCTATTAATTTTATTAAAACCCATAACTACCTACTTACCTGCCGTTTTTCCTTCTTTTCTAACAATATGTTCATCAACATAACGAATTCCTTTTCCTTTATATGGTTCTGGTTTTTTATATGAGCGAATATTGGCTGCAAAAGCTGTAACTTTTTCTTTATTAATACCACTCACTTTAAGATCAACATTTTTAGATACTTCAACCTTAATACCTTCAAGAACTTTTATATTAACATCGTGACTAAATCCTAATTTAATATTAAGTATTTCACCGTTAATTTTAGCACGATACCCAACACCAACAATTTTAAGTTTTTTTTCATATCCGTTTACAACTCCAATTAACATATTATTAATATGTGAATTATATGTTCCTTGTAAAATTCTTTCTTCTTTAATTTTATTATTAACTTTAAGTTCAATTGTTTTATCTTGATCATTAATGATGATTTTTATTATTTTTGGTATTTCTCTTGTTAAAGTACCTCTTGGTCCTTTAACTGAAATTACATTATTAGAAAATGATACATTAACATTTTCTTCAATTTTTAAAATTCTTTTCCCTATTCTTGACATAACTATCTCCTACCAAATATTAGCAATAACCTCTCCGCCCATTTTTTGATTACGAGCACTTTTAGCAGTCATTATACCTTTAGAAGTACTAACAATTGAAATTCCTAACCCACGCTTAACAACAGGTAGCTGTCACACTTCAGCATATTTTCTAAGTCCAGGTCTTGAAATTCTTTTAATTTCGTGAATTGGTGATTCATTATTAACATATTTTAAAACTATGGTTAATTCTTTAACCCCTTTACGAATTTTACTAGAAGAATATTTTGTAATATATCCTTCTTGTAAAAGAACTTTAGCAATTTCCTCCTTTATTATTGAATGTGGGGCAACAACATTATTTTTTTTAACTACAATTGCATTTCTAATTCTTGTTAATAAATCTGCAATTGGATCTGACATTGACATAACTTCCTCCTACCAACTAGCCTTTCTTATTCCAGGTAATTCACCTTTGTGAACTAATTCTCTAAAACATATTCTACAAAGCATAAATTTTCTTAAAACTCCATGTGGTCTTCCACATAATTCACACCTAATATATCTTCTTGATTTGAATTTTGGATGACGTTGTTGTTTTACTTTTAATGATTTTTTTGCCATAAATTATCCTACCTTTTTTTCCCGTAAAAAGGAAGTCCTTTGGCTTTTAATAATGCATAAGCATATTTTTTATTATTTGTTGTTGTTACTATTGAGATATCCATGCCTCTTAGGTTTGATACTTTATCAAATTCAATTTCTGGAAAAACAATTTGTTCTGTTAATCCAAAAGAATAATTTCCAAAACTATCAAATGAATTAGGATTTAGTCCTCTAAAATCTCTTATTCTTGGTAATACTATTTTTATTAATTTATCTAAAAAAGCTTCCATGTGTTTTCCTCTTAAACTAATTTTTGCACCAATTGCTTGTTTTTCTCTTAATTTAAATGCTGAAATAGATTTTTTAGAATATGCAACATAAGCTTTTCGTCCTGTTATTTGTTGTAATTCTCTTAAACAATCTTCCATGTGTTTTTTATTAGCAGTTGCTTTACCTACTCCTACATTAATTACAATTTTAGCTATTTTTGGAACTAACATAATATTTTTAACACCTAATTCGTCTTGAAGTTTTTTATTAAAGTCTGTTTTTTTCATAATAATCCTAATTAACTACCTTTTTGGTTTTTTTTGAAACTCGCATTTTTTTACCTTTTTCAAAACGATATCCAATTTTGGTTGGAATATTTTTCTTAGCACTTTTAGAATCAACATATTGTATATTAGAAATATGAATACTTCCGTCAATAGTGATAACCCCACCATCTGGATAAGTATTACTTGGTTTTATATGTTTTTTTAGTTTTATAATATTTTCTAATATAATACGGTCTTTATCAACAAGGATTTCTTTAATAACATCAGTTTGCCCTTTATATTTTCCTGCAATCACTACAATTTTATCACCTTTTCTCAACTTCATATCTTCTCCTACAATACTTCCTGAGCTAATGAAATAATTTTAGAGAATCCTTTTTCTCTTAATTCTCTTGCAATTGGTCCAAAGACCCTTGTTCCTCTAGGAGTTTTATCATCTTTAATTAAAACTACTGCATTTTCATCAAAACGTATTTTTTCACCATTTTTTCTTGTAATACCTTTTTTTGTTCTCACTATTACTGCTTTTACTACTTGTCCTTTTTTAGTATTAGCATTCGGAATACTTTTCTTAACAGTGCAAATAATAATATCTCCAACATTAGTAAATTTACGTTTTGATCCACCAAGATTTCTAATAACTAGAACTTCAAGAGCGCCACTATTATCTGCAACTTTTAAACGGCTTTCGTTTTGAATCATTATTTCTCCTTCTTTTCTTTAATTAATAATGTAAATCTTTTAGTTTTTGAAATTGGATTACATTCAATTATTTTTACATTTTCATTTTGCTTAGCAATATTATCATTATCATGAACTTGATATTTTTTTGATGATATAACTGTTTTTTTATAAATAGGATGTTTTCATTTTCTTTCAACCAAAACAGTAATTGTTTTGTGTTTTACTTTGACTACTTTCCCTTTTAAAATTTTCTTCATGGGTTTGTTTTGATTCATAATTAACCTTTTTTATCCTTTTTTATTGTCTTTATTTGTTTAGGATTTTTTACAATTTTTTTCTTTTTAACACTAGTTTTTTTATTAACAACTTTTTTAGTTACTTTAGTTTTGGTCTTACTTGCTGATTTTAAAGTAGTGGGTTTAAGATCTACTTTTGCTTTTTTAATAGTAGGTTTTTTAGTTACTTTAGGTTTAGTTGGACTTGCTGGTTTTAAAGGAGTAGATTTAAAGGCAACTGCTGCTTTTTTTTCAGAATTTTTCTTAATATTTTTATCGGGTGTTATTTCACTAACTTTTTTATCAGTAGCATCCTTTATAGCTTGAACTTTTAATTCGTGAAATAATTTATGAAATTCAGAATCAATATTAATTTTTTTAGCATTTAAAATTGTTAAAATTCTAGCAAAATCTTTTTTTTGTTGTGAAACTAAATGTGGTTTTTCCAATTTTCCAACTTTTCCTTTAAATTTATTTGAGAAAATCTCTTTTTTTAATTCAACCGCTTGATTAACAAGTTCTTTTGTTGATTTTTTAATAAGTGCTTTACTTTTCATAACCCTCCCTTTTAATAAATTGACATTGAATTGGTAATTTATGACTTGCTTTTCTTAAAGCTTCTCTTGCAATTCTTTCGTCAACTTCTCCAATTTCAAAAAGAATACTGTTTTTCTTGACTACTGCTACTCAAGATTCCGGATTACCTTTACCACTCCCCATCCTTACTTCAATCGGTTTTTTAGTTTTAGCGTTATGTGGGAAAATTCTAATTCAAAGTTTTCCTCCAGCTCTTAACTGTCTAACCATAGTAACACGACACGCTTCTAATTGATTACTTGTTACTCAAGTTCCTTGTTTTGCGACTAAAGCAAAATCACCAAAAGCAATATATTTATTACCTTTCGCTTCTCCATCATATTTAACATTAAATGGTTTACGATATTTAGTTCTTTTTGGTACAAACATTATTTTTCCTCTTTTACATTATTATTTTTAGGTCCTGGTCTTTTTTGTGATTTATTTAAAATAATATCACCCATACAAATTCAAACTTTTACACCAATAACACCATAAGTGGTATGAGCTAATGCAGTAGCATAATTAACTCTACATCTTAAACTACTTAAAGGTAATATACCACGTTGATACCCTTCACTTCTTGCAATATCAACTCCTCCAAGTCTTCCTGAAGTTAATGTTTTTATACCTTTAGCACCAGCACGCATTGCGTTCATAACAGCTTTTTTTTGAATATATTTAAATGACATTCTTGCTTCTAGTTTTTTAGCAATATTATTTGCAATTCACTGAGCGTTACAGTTCATATTTTTTAATTCAATAATTTTTACTTGAACTTTAGTATCTTTTGTTGTAATTTTAGCAATTGTTTTTTTAATATGTTTTAACATTAATCCATCATTTCCTAAAATTAATCCCGGTTTAGGAGTGCTAATTAATATAGTTAAAAAGACATCTTTTCTCATAATTTTAATAACTGTGATACTTAGTTTTTCTTCATAAGTATCTAAAATTGCTTTTCTAATTTTATAATCTTCGATAATTAATCTTGCATAATCTTTATCTTTAGCGTATCAAACCGTCTTATGTTTTTTATAAATACCATACCGCATTCCATTCGGATTTACTTTTTGTCCCATAAATTATCCACTCCTTTCAGAAAGCTCAATCATTATTTTACAAGTTCTTTTAAATATACGATCTGCACTTCCTTTTGCTCTAGGTCTTAGTCTTTTTAAAGTTGGACCTTCATTAATTAGTATTTTAGATACATGAAGTAAATCAGCATTTAATTGATCATTATTAACAGCATTAGAAATTGCAGCATTTAAAACATCACTAATTGGTTTTACTGCTCTTTTATTACAACGTTTTAAAATAACAATTGCATCATTTGTTGCTTTATTCCTAATTAAATCAGCAACTAAACGCGCCTTTCTTGCGCTCCCTCTAACTATAGAGCTAGATGCTTTAGTGATCTTTTTTGTTTTATTATCTATTTTATTTGCCATAATTATTTTCTTTACCTATTACCTGAATGTTTTGTAAATTTTCTAGTTGTTGAAAATTCACCTAATTTATGTCCAACCATATCTTCTGTAACATAAACTGGAATATGTTTGTTACCATTATGAACTCCAAAAGTATGTCCAATAAAAATTGGAAGAATTGTACTTCTTCTAGATCATGTTTTAATAATTTGTTTTTTGCCATCTTTATTCATATTCTCAACTTTTTTTATAAGATGATCGTCTGCAAAGAATCCTTTTTTTAAACTACGTGCCATTATTTTTTCCTTCTTCTAACAATTAATTTATCAGTACGGTGATGTAATTTTCTTGTTTTAACACCTAAAGCTTTTTTTCCTCAAGGTGTTAATGGTGCTTTTCTACCAATTCCAGTTCTTCCTTCACCACCACCATGTGGATGATCGTTTGGATTCATTGCTGAACCTCTTACTGTAGGTCTAATTCCGCGATATCTATTTCTTCCAGCTTTTCCTATTTTAACAAGATTGTAATATTTATTGCCAGCTTCACCAATTGTAGCTTTACAATTTATTAAGATTTTTCTTGTTTCTCTACTTGTTAAACGTAAAATTGCATATTTTTCGCTTTCATCAAATCCTAAAATTTGTGCACTACTACCAGCACTTCTAGCGATTTGACCACCTTTCCCTGGAACTATTTCAATATTGTGAATAAATGTACCTGGGGGAATATTTTTAATAAGACAGGCGCTTCCTGTTTTAATTGGAACAATTTTATCACTTATTATTTCATCACCAATTTTTAAATCATTTGGAGTTAAAATATATCTTTTTTCACCATCTATATAATTAATTAACGAAATATGACAATTTCTATTTGGATCATATTCAATAGTAGCAACCTTGCCTTTAATACCGTCTTTATCTCTTTTAAAATCTATAATTCGATAAATCTTTTTATAACCACCACCTTTATGACGAACGGTTATCTTACCAGTATTATTTCTACCAGAGTGTTTTTTTATTTTTTTTAACAGTGAACGCTCTGGAGCAACCTTACTAAGATCACTATAATCAAGACTTGTCATCCCTCTTCTACCAGGTGTAGTTGGTTTATATTTTTTGATATTCATTATTTATTACCACCTTTTTTTACTGTTTTTAAATCTTTAACTGTTTTCTTTACCATAGGTTTAGCAGATTTAGTATTTTTAGAAGACACCTTGCTTGTTGTATCTTTTACTTTTTTGACAGTTTCATTGCTTTTTTTAGTTTTACTTTCGGAACTATTTTTTTTGCTGTCTTTTTTATCTTTAATTGAAAATATTTTTTCTTCAATTTTTTCACGTGTTGTTTTAGCTGTATCTTTAGTTTCTTTACCATCACTATATATATTTAGTTTTTCTCCTGGAGCTAATTGAATAATAGCATATTTTTTAGCACCTCTAAATCCTTGGTAGCGTCCAACTTTTTTCATTTTTTTCTTTTTATTAATAATATTAACACTTGCTACTTCAACTGCAAATAAAACACTAAAAACTTTTTTAATTTCTTGTTTTGAGGCATCCCTTCTCACTTCAAAGGTATATTTATTTTCTAATTGAGTTATTTTATAACTTTTTTCGGTTAATACAGGAGCTTTAATGATGTTAAAAAATCTTCTATCCATTTTTATACATCCCCTCAATTAATTCATATGTTTTCTTATTTAAAATTAAATAGTCATGCATAAGAATTTTTTCTGTACTTAAGTTATTTATTGTACAAAAACCAACATTTTGAATATTGTTGATTGATTTTTGAAGTGTAATATTAGGAGTGTCGCAAATAAATAATGGTTTTTTACATTTTAAATTAGTAATTAAGGTAATAATTGTCTTTGTGTGAGGTGCTGCTAGTTTCATTGATTTTAAAATAACTATCTGGTTTTTTGTAATTCTTTGTTTTAAAACAGATAATAATGCTTTTTTTTGAACTTTTTTATTAATTTTTAAAGTATAGTTTTTTTCAGGAGTTGGACCAAATACAACTCCGCCACCTCTTCATTGAGGACTTCTTATTGACCCTTGTCTAGCTCTCCCTGTTCCCTTTTGTCTTCATGGTTTTTTACCACCACCTCTAACTTCTGACTTATCTTTAGTTTTGTGTGTGCCTTGTCTTTTGTTAGCTTTTGTTGATAAGATTGTATCAAAAATAGTTTGTTCTATCGCCTTAAAATCAAAAATTTTTTTAGAAGGTGTTAATTCAGAAGTTTTTTTACCAGTTTTATCAATTACAAGAATTTTTTCGATCTTCATAATTACTTCCTTTTCCACTCTTTATTATATTGGTCATTTTATTTTATCTATATTTAAAATTTCTTTTTTTTTAACTTAAACATTTTAACACAAAGTACCATATTTTTTTAATAAAATAAATAATTACTTTTTGTGCGGTTATTTAATGATATATATTATTAAAAAATAACAATATAAAATAAATTTAATATGCTACAATTTAAATGTTAAAAAGCAAAATACTGATGAAAATATTTGATTATGATGATGTTCAACTTATTCCTGTTAAGTGTGTAGTAAAATCACGAAGTGATTGTGAAACTTCAATTAAATACGGGAAACTAACTTTTAAAATGCCAGTGGTTCCAAGTAATATGGTTAGTGTTGTTAATGAAGAATTATGTATTAAACTCGCTAAAGAGGGTTATTTTTATATTATGCATCGGTTTAATGTTGATGTTCTTGCTTTTTGTAAACTCATGAAAAAAAATAATTTATTTATTTCCGTTTCAATTGGTGTTAAAAAGGAAGATCATTTATTAATTGAGAAACTGAAAAAAAATAATATTGTGCCAGATTATATAACAATTGATATTGCTCACGGTCATTCAAATATGATGAAATCAATTATTTATAAAATAAAAGATACTTTTGGAGATAAAACATTTGTGATCGCAGGCAACGTTGCAACTCCAGATGCTGTAAGAGATCTAGAAAGGTGAGGCGCTGATTCAATAAAAGTTGGTGTTGGGCCTGGAAAAGTATGTACAACTAAAATAAAAACCGGTTTTGGAACGGGAGGTTGACAATTGAGTGCTGTTAATTGGTGTCGTAAATCAGCAACTATTCCTATCGTTGCAGATGGTGGAATAAGAGTTCATGGTGATATTGCAAAATCTATTCGATTTGGTGCAACCATGGTAATGATAGGTTCATTATTTGCAAGTCATATTGAAAGTCCTGGAAAAAAAGTAATTAAAGATAATATTGTTTATAAAGAATATTTTGGTTCTGCTTCTGAATTTAATAAAAAAGAAAAAAGATACATTGAAGGAAAAAAACAAACTATTAAATTAAGAGGGTCAATATTTAATACCCTTAAAACAATGAAAGAAGATTTACAATCTTCCGTTTCTTATGCTGGTGGGACAAGTTTAAACTCTATTAGAAAAGTTAATTATGTAATATTAAAAGATTCAGATTACTTTTAAAATTATATTATTAATTACTTAAACAAAAACTTAGTTCCTTGAATATATTGCTTATTTGAAAAAATATTATTAATTTGTTCTTTGGTTAGTAGTAAATTATATTTTTTATCAGTTAATTCTTTTTGTAAATTGTGATTGTTTTTGATTGAATTAAAACATATTTTTTGAACTAATTTAGAAGCTTGTTCTCTTTTTATTTGCTTTTCTTTAATAAGAAAAAGTAAAAGAGAGTGTGAATAAATTCTACCATTAGTTAAATTAATATTTTTTAAAATATTATCTTTATCAACATATAAATTATCTATTACAAGATTAAATTCAGAAATAATATGATCAAAAATAATAATGTAATCAGGAAATGTTATTCTATCAACACTAGAATGACTAATATCTCTTTCGTTTCACAAACTAATATTTTCAAGTTGTGTAACTATATTTGTTCTCATTAATCTTGATAAGCCACAAATTTTTTCACATTTAATAGGATTTTTTTTATGAGGCATTGAGCTAGAACCCATTTGATTATCACTAAAACCTTCTGCTAATTCTGCAATTTCTGTTCTTTGTAAGTGTCTTATTTCAAATGCAAATTTTTCAATACTTGAAGAAATTAATCCAAGTGCATAAAAATAGTTTGCATAACGATATCTTGGAATAACTTGACTAGAATATTTAGCACTATTAAGACCAAGTGATTTTGCAACAAATTCTTCACATTTTTTATCTAATTTCATAAAATTACCCATTGGGCCAGAAATCATTGCAACTGAAGCAATTTCACAAGCTTTTTTATAAATATCTATTTCTTGTTTTAGTTCATGTCATCAGTTAATAAATTTATGCCCTAAGGTTGTTAATTCACCATGAATACCGTGCGTTCGTCCAATAATTAATTGATTTTCGTATTTTAAAGCAAGCTTATTTATTTTATTAAGTAGGTCGTTAAGTTTTAAACTAATTATTTTATTACTTTCTTTTATTCGCAATGAGTTAGCTGTATCTACAAGATCAGAAGAAGTCAAGCCATAATGTATTCATCGTCCATCTATTTGCAGGTTTTTTGTAATTGTATTTATAAAAGCTACTACATCATGCTTTACAATTTTTTCATTTTCTAAAATTTTTAAAACTGAATAAGAAATATTTTTACAAATATTATTATAAGTAGTCTTATCTATTAAAGTAATATTTTTTAAATATTCAATAATAAGTAATTCAATTTTTAATCAAATATTATATTTATTATCTTCACTTCAAATATTTGCAAGTTTTTCATTTGTGTATCTTGAGATCATTATTTTATTATTATGGCATTTCTTTCTTTACCAACACTAATATATTTTATTTTAATTTCTGATAATTTTTCAATTAATTCTATATATTTTTGACAATTTAAGGGGAGTTCAGAATATTCCCTAATTTCTGAAATATCTGTTTCTCATCCTTTTACTTTTATATAATGAGGGATGGTAGTTTTATATTCATAAGAATTTGCTGATATGTTTATTATTTTTTTATTATCTTGATTAAGATAATAATCACAAATTAAAATATCTTTCATTTCACCAAGAACATCTAGTAAGGTTAGAGCACCATAGTCAATATTATTAATTTGATTAACATATTTTAATATTGGTATATCGATTCATCCTATTCTTCTTGGTCTTTTTGTAACTGTTCCATATTCATTTCCTTTTTCTCGAATGTATTGTGCATTTTCACCAAATATTTCAGTTACAAAAGGGCCCCTACCTACTCTTGTTATATATGATTTTATAATTCCAATGTTTTTATCAACAAAATTATTTGGTACTCCACAATTTATAGGTATCGAAATTGATGTTGGTTCAGATGAAGTTACAAAGGGATATGTACCGTGTTCAATGCTCAACATTGCACCTTGTGTGCCTTCAAATAAAATGTTTTTGTTTTTATTATTATTTAAAAAATTAGTAGTATTTTTAATATATCCTTCTATTTCCTTTAAATAATTCATATGTTCACGATAAATATCTAAATAATTAAGATTATTTTTAAAATATTTATTAAAATATTCAACATTATATTTTAATTTTTCTTTAAATATATCTGGATATAATAAGTCACACACTCTGATTCCTTTTCTTGACATTTTATCTTGATATGCAAACCCGATTCCTTTTTTAGTTGTTCCAATTTTAACTTTTTCTTTATTTTCATTATCTTTATCTAATAAAATATGGTATGGTAATATTAAATGAGCACGATCTGAAATAACTATATTATCAAACCATACCTTTCTTTTTTTTAAATTTTTAATTTCAAGAACTAATTTTTCAAGATTAATGACCATGCCATTAGCTAATATATTAGTATTATTTTTATAAAGAATACCAGATGGTAATAAATTAAAAACATATTTTTCATCTTTTAGATAAATAGTGTGGCCAGCGTTATTTCCGCCTTGATATCTAACAACTAAATCAACATTTTTTGATAAAAAATCAACAATTTTCCCTTTTCCCTCGTCACCATAAAAGCAACCAAAAATACTATATCTCATTTTTTATAACTCCTAAGATAGTTAAAACTAATTCTTATAAATTAATTATTAATATAAAATCATCATTTTAATTAAACTTTGATTTTAGCATAAATATTATATTTAAAATTATAGTAAATAATTTATTTATTTGGTACAGATATTTAAAGTTTTTTATCGTGACTTTCATATGTTGTTAAAATATTATTACTACCAGAACTTTGTAACTTATTATCTGGATCTGCATTAGATCAGCTATTTTCTAAATCTTTATTTCTTCATTTATTAAAATTAGTTTTTATTTTAGAAGAAACATTACGTTTTGTTTGCTTATAATTTGTATTTAATGTGTTTGTTTTATAATTATTATTCTCAATAATTATAATGGGTGTAATTAATATAATACCAATAATTAAAATACTAATTGTTTTTATTGGGCTTTGTTATTTTATATTTTTGATAAAACTATTATAATATAAAAATAGTTTATTTACTTTTTGCCGTTTTTATTTTAAGAAGACGTTTTTTCTTTTTAGAGAAATATAGATAACTACCTACTATAATTCCAATTACTAAAACACCACCAATTAATCCACCAATAATAGCTCCTGTATTATTATTATTATTATGAGAAGGACTATTATAGGGTGTAAGTTCAGTCATAGGAATGTAAATATTCATCATAGCAGGTGTAAGTGTTGTTCCTAAAGTTTCTTTAAAAAGAACTGATTTTCCATCACTTCCAAGTTTAATTCCACCAATTAAAAGAGTACCATTTTTATCTTGAGAAATAGAATAAACACTAGCACCGTCAACTGAACTATATCCATTTCTATCAACAACTACTCAATCATCACCTTTCCCATCTTTTGAATAAAATAAAGATTTTTGTCCATAACTTGTTAAAAAGGTTCCTCCGATTCAAAGACTTCCATCACTTGCTTGAAATAATGTATTAAGTTGTTGTTTATTATTCTTATCACTTTTAACTCCAAATTTACTAGTGTCAACTTTTTTTCAAATATGACCAGGACCACCTTTTAGGCAATAAATATTTTGTGAATAATCATGAAATATAGGAAAAGGTGGTGCAGTATTAGATACTAAAGCTCAAATAGTTTTATCGTTTGTTTGATAAATCAAATTAACTGCAGTATCATATTTAGCAAAAATATCTGATTGTTCATCAGTTCAATCTGTTATTGTATCCCAGCTTTTGCCTTTTTGTAAATAACATAAAGATTGTACGGAATTATTTGACATTGTAAATCCCCCGATTCAAATAGTACCATCAGTAGTTTGTTTAATCGTATTTATTGATGGACCATTAAAAACCTGGCTATTATATATTGATGTTGTACTTTTTGTACTAAATTTTGTTACTTCTACAAATTTACTAGTATTATCTACTTTCCCGTTTTCTGTTCGATATAATGATGATGATTCCGTATAACTTCTACAAAATCATCCGCCAAATCACATTGCATTATCTTGTGTTTGATAAATTGTTTTAATAATAGGAACAGGGTCACCATTATTATTTCCTTGGATAGGTTTTGATGTAATTCCTATTCATGATCCTTTTGCATTTAAATAAAATAAAGATTGATCATTTTCTTTACCAAGATTAACGCCACCAATAAATAATATACCTTCATTACTTTCAAAAATAGAATAAATAGTTGCTCTAAATCCCACTTTGGCATTACCACTATTACCAGCGCCAAAAAGTGTTGGTTCAACAGGTGCTCAATCATCACCTTTTCCGTCATTTGAACAATATAATGAAGAAGGTAAAGTTGCTGGTACATTATTTTTATAATTTAATTTAGGATCTGAAGAATTTATATTGTCTTTTATATTATCTAATGGTACAGATATTCAAAGTTTTTTATCGCGACTTTCATATGTCGTTAAAATATTATCACTACCAGAACTTTGTAACTTATTATCTGGATCTGCATTAGATCAGCTATTTTCTAAATCTTTATTTCTTCATTTATTAAAATTATTTTTTATTTTAGAAGAAACATTACCTTTTGTTTGCTTATAATTTGTATTTAATGTGTTTGTTTTATAATTATTATTCTCAATAATTATAATGGGTGTAATTAATATAGTAGTAGTTATTAAAATACTAATTAGCGTTATTCTTTTTTGTTTTATATTTTTCATATAATTATTATAATAAAAAATAAATATATTTTAATGTTTATAAGAAATAGTTTATTTACTTTTTGCCGTTTTTATTTTAAGAAGACGTTTTTTCTTTTTAGAGAAATATAGATAACTACCTACTATAATTCCAATTACTAAAACACCACCAATTAATCCACCAATAATAGCTCCTGTATTATTATTATTATGAGAAGGACTATTATAGGGTGTAAGTTCAGTCATAGGAATGTAAATATTCATCATAGCAGGTGTAAGTGTTGTTCCTAAAGTTTCTTTAAAAAGAACTGATTTTCCATCACTTCCAAGTTTAATTCTACCAATTAAAAGAGTACCATTTTTATCTTGAGAAATAGAATAAACACTAGCACCGTCAACTGAACTATATCCATTTCTATCAACAACTACTCAATCATCACCTTTCCCATCTTTTGAATAAAATAAAGATTTTTGTCCATAACTTGTTAAAAAGGTTCCTCCGATTCAAAGACTTCCATCACTTGCTTGAAATAATGTATTAAGTTGTTGTTTATTATTCTTATCACTTTTAACTCCAAATTTACTAGTGTCAACTTTTTTTCAAATATGACCAGGACCACCTTTTAGGCAATAAATATTTTGTGAATAATCATGAAATATAGGAAAAGGTGGTGCAGTATTAGATACTAAAGCTCAAATAGTTTTATCGTTTGTTTGATAAATCAAATTAACTGCAGTATCATATTTAGCAAAAATATCTGATTGTTCATCAGTTCAATCTGTTATTGTATCCCAGCTTTTGCCTTTTTGTAAATAACATAAAGATTGTACGGAATTATTTGACATTGTAAATCCCCCGATTCAAATAGTACCATCAGTAGTTTGTTTAATCGTATTTATTGATGGACCATTAAAAACCTGGCTATTATATATTGATGTTGTACTTTTTGTACTAAATTTTGTTACTTCTACAAATTTACTAGTATTATCTACTTTCCCGTTTTCTGTTCGATATAATGATGATGATTCCGTATAACTTCTACAAAATCATCCGCCAAATCACATTGCATTATCTTGTGTTTGATAAATTGTTTTAATAATAGGAACAGGGTCACCATTATTATTTCCTTGGATAGGTTTTGATGTAATTCCTATTCATGATCCTTTTGCATTTAAATAAAATAAAGATTGATCATTTTCTTTACCAAGATTAACGCCACCAATAAATAATATACCTTCATTACTTTCAAAAATAGAATAAATAGTTGCTCTAAATCCCACTTTGGCATTACCACTATTACCAGCGCCAAAAAGTGTTGGTTCAACAGGTGCTCAATCATCACCTTTTCCGTCATTTGAACAATATAATGAAGAAGGTAAAGTTGCTGGTACATTATTTTTATAATTTAATTTAGGATCTGAAGAATTTATATTGTCTTTTATATTATCTAATGGTACAGATATTCAAAGTTTTTTATCGCGACTTTCATATGTCGTTAAAATATTATCACTACCAGAACTTTGTAACTTATTATCTGGATCTGCATTAGATCAGCTATTTTCTAAATCTTTATTTCTTCATTTATTAAAATTATTTTTTATTTTAGAAGAAACATTACCTTTTGTTTGCTTATAATTTGTATTTAATGTGTTTGTTTTATAATTATTATTCTCAATAATTATAATGGGTGTAATTAATATAGTAGTAGTTATTAAAATACTAATTAGCGTTATTCTTTTTTGTTTTATATTTTTCATATAATTATTATAATAAAAAATAAATATATTTTAATGTTTATAAGAAATAGTTTATTTACTTTTTGTCGTTTTGATTTTAAGAAGACGTTTTTTCTTTTTAGAGAAATATAGATAACTACCTACTATAATTCCAATTACTAAAACACCACCAATTAATCCACCAATAATAGCTCCTGTATTATTATTATGAGAAGGACTATTATAGGGTGTAAGATCGGTTATAGGAATGTAAATATTCATCATAGCAGGTGTAAGTGTTGTTTCTAAAGTTTCTTTAAAAAGAACTGATTTTCCATCACTTCCAAGTTTAACTCCACCAACTAAAAGAGTACCATCTTTTTCTTGAGAAATAGAATAAACACTAGCACCATCAACTGAACTATATCCTTTTGAATCAACAACTGCTCAATCATCACCTTTCCCATCTTTTGAATAAAATAAAGATTTTTGTCCAGTTTTACCCATTGAAAAAGTTCCACCAATTCAAAGACTTCCATCATTTGCTTGAAATAATGTATTAAATTGTTGTTCACTTTTATCTCCAAATTTACTAGTGTCAACTTTTTTTCAAGTATGACCAGTACCACCATCTAGACAATAAATGCTCTGTGAATAATCATGTAATAATGGACTATTTGGTGGTGTATTAGATACTAAAGCTCAAATAGTTTTATCGTTCGTTTGATAAATTAAATCAACAGCAGTACTATCATTTTTACCAAAAATATCTGATTGTTCATCAACTCAATCTGTAGTTGTGTTTCAGTTTTTACCTTTTTGTAAATAACATAAAGATTGTACAGGACTACTTGGTATTGCATATCCTCCAATTCAAATAGTGCCATCAGTAGTTTGTTTAATCGTATTTACTGATGGGCCTTTAGAATATTGACTATTATATATTGATGTTGTACTTTTTGTACTAAATTTCGTTACTTCTGCAATAATAATACCACTAACTTTCCCATTTTCTTTTCGATATAATGATGCTGATGCTCCAATAAGATTATTTTTAGGAAATCATCCTCCAAATCACATTACATTATCTTGTGTTTGATAAATTATTTTAGTAATAGGAGCAGGATGACCATTACCTATTCCTTGAAAAGGTTCTGATGTAAGTCCTATTCATGATCCATTTCCTTCTAAATAAAATAAAGATTGATCATTATTTTTACCAAGATTTACACCACCAACAAATAATGTACCTTCATTACTTTCAAAAATTGAATAAATAGTTGCTCGATATCCCTTTTCCTCTTTACCACTATTACCAGCGCCAAAAAGTGTTGGTTCAACAGGTGCTCAATCATCACCTTTTCCATCGTTTGAACAATATAATGAAGAAGGTAAAGTTGCTGGTACATTATTTTTATAATTTAATTTAGAATTAGAAGGATTTATATTATCTAATGGCACAGATATTCAAAGTTTTTTATCGTGAGTTTCATATGTTGTTAAAATATTATCACTACCAGAACTTTGTAACTTATTATCTGGATCTGCATTAGATCAGCTATTTTCTAAATCTTTATTTCTTCATTTATTAAAATTATTTTTTATTTTAGAAGAAACATTACCTTTTGTTTGCTTATAATTTGTATTTAATGTGTTTGTTTTATAATTATTATTCTCAATAATTATAATGGGTGTAATTAATATAGTAGTAGTTATTAAAATACTAATTAGCGTTATTCTTTTTTGTTTTATATTTTTCATATAATTATTATAATTAAAAATAGTTTATTTATTTTTTGTCATTTTGATTTTAAGAAGACGTTTTTTCTTTTTAGAGAAATATAGATAACTACCTACTATAATTCCAATTAATACAATATCACCTATTATTCCACCAATAATAGCTCCTGTATTATTATTATTATGAGAAGGACTATTATAGGGTGTAAGATCGGTTATAGGAATGTAAATATTCATCATAGCAGGTGTAAGTGTTGTTTCTAAAGTTTCTTTAAAAAGAACTGATTTTCCATCACTTCCAAGTTTAACTCCACCAACTAAAAGAGTACCATCTTTTTCTTGAGAAATAGAATAAACACTAGCACCATCAACTGAACTATATCCTTTTGAATCAACAACTGCTCAATCATCACCTTTCCCATCTTTTGAATAAAATAAAGATTTTTGTCCAGTTTTACCCATTGAAAAAGTTCCACCAATTCAAAGACTTCCATCATTTGCTTGAAATAATGTATTAAATTGTTGTTCACTTTTATCTCCAAATTTACTAGTGTCAACTTTTTTTCAAGTATGACCAGTACCACCATCTAGACAATAAATGCTCTGTGAATAATCATGTAATAATGGACTATTTGGTGGTGTATTAGATACTAAAGCTCAAATAGTTTTATCGTTCGTTTGATAAATTAAATCAACAGCAGTACTATCATTTTTACCAAAAATATCTGATTGTTCATCAACTCAATCTGTAGTTGTGTTTCAGTTTTTACCTTTTTGTAAATAACATAAAGATTGTACAGGACTACTTGGTATTGCATATCCTCCAATTCAAATAGTGCCATCAGTAGTTTGTTTAATCGTATTTACTGATGGGCCTTTAGAATATTGACTATTATATATTGATGTTGTACTTTTTGTACTAAATTTTGTTACTTCTACAAATTTATTTGTAGTATTTACTTTCCCATTTTCTGTTCGATATAATGATGCCGATGCTCCAATAAGATTATTTTTAGGAAATCATCCTCCAAATCACATTGCATTATCTTGTGTTTGATAAATTGTTTTCACAATAGGAGCGGGATCACCATTACCTATTCATTGAAAAGGTTCTCCTCCTGTAAGTCCTATTCATGATTCACCTGGATTTAAATAAAATAAAGATTGATCATTATTTACACCAAGATTTACACCACCAACAAATAATGTACCTTCATTGCTTTCAAAAATTGAATAAATAGTTGCTCGATATCCCTTTTTCTCTTTACCATTGCTACCAGCTCCAAAAAGTGCTGGTTCAACAGGTGCTCAATCATCACCTTTTCCATCGTTTGAACAATATAATGAAGAAGGTAAAGTTGCTGATAAATTATTTTTATAATTTAATTTAGAATTAGAAGGATTTATATTATCTAATGGTACAGATATTCAAAGTTTTTTATCGTGAGTTTCATATGTTGTTAAAATATTATCACTACCAGAACTTTGTAACTTGTTATCTGGATCTGCATTAGATCAGGTATTTCATTTATTAAAATTATTTTTTATTTTAGAAGAAACATTACCTTTTGTTTGCTTATAATTTGTATTTAATGTGTTTGTTTTATAATTATTATTCTCAGTAATTATAATGGGTAATATAGTAATAGTTATTAAAATACTAATTAATGTTATTCTTTTTTGTTTTATATTTTCCATATAATTATTCTATCACTTTTCACTTTATTTTAAAAGAAATATTATTATTTTTTTATCTTATTTTTAATTGAAGAATGTGCTTTAGTATGAGTCGTTACTTTAGTAAAAAAATGTTTTAATAAAGGAATTTGTTTTAGTTTATGAACTACAAAAGCAATAACTTTTTCTCTTTTCCCTTTTCTTTTTTTCTTTAATAAATAAGTTATTCCTATAGCAATAAAACCTAATATAGATAATACAGTTACTATAGAAATAATAATAATTAATGAATAACCATTAGCACCATTTAGTTTTATAAGATGTAATATGGGCAAAGCTGGTGTAAGAATACTCATGGCTGGTGTAATAATATTTTTTACTATGTTTGCTTTATAAAGGACTATTTTACCAGCAGATCCAAGTTTAAATCCACCAACTCAAAGATAACCGTCATCACTTTGACGTAGAGAATAAACGCAAGCTCCATAAATTGAACTTGAACTATATCCGTTAGTATCAATAGGTTTTCAATCATCACCTTTTCCATCACCTGATCTAAATAAGGTTCTCTGTCCACCAGACTTTAATAAGAATGTTCCTCCGATTCACAAACTACCATCGCCTGTTTCAAATAATATATTAAATTGTTGTTTAACATTTCCCAAGCTTTTATTTCCAAGATCACTTGTATCTTCTAGTTGTCAGTAGTGACCAATTCCACCATTTAAGCGATAAAGTTTGTTAGAAGAATTATAAAATATAGGATTAATTGCTGGAGTAATAGATACTAATAGTAAAATTGATTTATCTTTTTTTTGATAAATAAAATTAACAGTGCTATTAATATGAGCAAAAATATTTGTTTCTTCATTAATTCAATTTGCTGCATCTTTTCAACTTTTGCCTTTTTCTAAATAACACAAAGATTCATTAAAATTAATTCCCATTGAGTGTCCACCAACTCAAATAGTACCGTCAGCAGTTTGTTTAATTATTTTAATTGATGGACCATTAAAATATGTACTATGGTTAGGTTTTCTTCCGCTGAATTTTGTTACTTTTTCATATTCAGTTTCATCATTTATTTTCCCATTATCTGCTCTATATAGTGATGAAGAACCATTATAATCACCATCGGGATATCATCCGCCAAATCACATTGCGTTGTCTTCTGTTTGAGAAATTGTTTTAACTACCGGCGAAGAACCCTCATCTTTTATTTGTTCAAAAGGATATTGCTTAACTGCTGTTCATTTTCCACCTGAGTTTAAATAAAATAAAGATTCATTGCCTTGTTCACCAAGATTTTTACCACCAACGAACAATACTCCTTCTTTACTTTCAAAAATTGAATAAATAGTTGCTCTAATATTTGTCGGCTCATTCCCGTCCTTGCCAGCACCAAAAAGTGTTGGTGCAATAGGAGTTCACTCATTACCTTTTCCATCATTTGAACAAAATAAGGAAGTAGGTAAAGCAGCAGATGTATTATTTTTATAACCTGGTTTAGGATTTGAAATAGTTCTAATATTTAAATTATCTAATGGTGCAGATACTCAAAGTTTTTTATCAGCAGTTTCATATGTTGTTAAAACATTATTAGGAGTAGACTTTCATAACTCGTTATTTGCGCCACCGTTAGATCAAGCATCTCCTAAATTATTTTTTCTTCATTTATTAAAATTGTCTTTTGTTTTAATAGAAACATTATTGCTTGTTCCCGGTGTATTTATTTTATAATTATTTTTCTGAACAATTATAACTGGACTAATTAATATAACAATTCCGATCAAAATATTAAATATTTTTAGAATTTTACTTATTTTCATAAATTTATTATAATATAATTTTAAATTATTATTATTATTTAAATTTTATCAGTTTTTTATATTTTAATAAAAATTAAATTTAAATTTTATAATATTTAAAAAGAGAAAGAATGAATAAATTATTAACAAAATTACCAAAAATTGGAATAAGACCAATTATTGATGCAAGAATGAATGGAGTAAGAGAAGAAAATGAAAAACCAACAATGGATTATGCAATTTTACTTAAAAAAATAATTGAGAAGAATTTGCATCATCCGTCTGGAGAAAACGTTGAATGTGTTATTTCAGATACTACAATTGGAAGATATTCTGAAGTAGCAAAATGTCAAGAAAAATTTTCTAAAAATAATGTTGGTGTTTCAATTAGTATTACGCCATGCTGATGTTATGGGATGGAAACAATTGATACAACTCCTGGAATACCTAAAGCAATTATTGGGGTAAACGGTACTGAAAGACCTGGTGCAGTTTATTTAGCAGCTGCTGCTGCTTGTCATGAACAAATTGGTGAACCTGTTTTTACAATTTATGGAAAAGAAGTAAAAGATAAAGAAATGCTAGAATTTGATAAAGATGTATTAGAAAAAATACTTCGTTTTGCAAAAGCAGGATTAGCACAAGCTACAATGAAAAATAATGCATACCTTGGTATTGGTGGAACATCAATGGGAATTGCGGGGTCTCAAGTTGTACCAGATTTCATAAATGATTATCTTGGAATGAGGTATGAAGTAGTTGATATGAGTGAAGTAGCAAGAAGAATTAAAAAAAATATTTTTGATGAAGTAGAATATGAAAAAGCATTATCATGAGCGAAGAAAAATTGTTTAGAAGGTGATGATTTAAATGCATCAAAAAATCAACAAACAAGAGAGCAAAAAGATAACTCTTGAAAAGACTCTATAAAAATGACTCTCATTATTAGAGATTTAATGATTGGAAACCCCAACATAAGTAAAAAATGATATGAAGAATCATTAGGACATAATGCATTAGTTTCAGGTTTTCAAGGTCAAAGACAATGAACTGATTATATGACAAACGCTGATTTTTCTGAAGCAATATTAAATTCTACATTTGATTGAAACGGAATAAGACAACCATTTATGGTAGCAACTGAAAATGATTGCATGAATGGATTATCAATGTTACTTGGATATTTACTTACTGGAAAAGCACAACAATTTTCTGATGTTAGAACATTTTGAAGTAACGAAGCAATTAAAAGAGTAACTAAAGAAGATTCTACAGGTATAACTAAAAAGAACGGTGGAATGATTCATCTATGTAATTCAGGTTCTACATCATTAGATTATACTGGTGCACAAATGACAAAAGATGGCAAACCAACTGTAAAAGAGCACTGAAATGTTTCGCAAAAAAATGTTACTGAATGTTTAAAGGCAACAAAATGATGTGCTGGTCTTTTAGAATATTTTAGAGGTGGTGGATGATCTAGTATGTTTATTACAAATGTTAACATGCCAGTTACTATGTCAAGATTAGCTTGAATAAAAGGTCAAGGACCTGTTTTACAAATAGCTGAAGGTTGAACTGTTAAAGTGTCAGATAAAATTAATGAAATTTTAACAAAAAGAACAAACCCAACTTGACCAACATCTTGATTTGTTCCAAAAATTTTAAATAAAAATGGTTTTAAAACTGTTTATGATGTGATGAATAATTGAAGTGCAAACCACGGGGCTATTTCTCACGGACACATTGGTGCAGATCTTATAACATTAGCGTCAATGCTAAGAATTCCTGTTTCATTTCATAATGTTTCAGATGATAAAGTGTTTCGTCCTAAAGTATGAGGGTCATTTGGAACTGATAATTTAGAATCTGCAGATTACAGAGCATGTAATAACTATGGTCCATTATTTGGAAAATGCAAAAAATAATGAAATATTATTTGGGAGTTGATGTTGGTACTGGAAGTGCAAGAGTTGGCTTATTTGATGAAAATGGTTTATTAGTTTCTGTTGCTAAATCAGAAATTAAAACACAAACTTACGCTGGACTATATCACGAACAATCATCACAAAACATTTGATCATCTATATGTATAGCAAGCAAAAAAATATTAAAAGAAAGTAAAATACCTATTGATAAAATTGTTAGTATTGGTTTTGACGCAACATGTTCACTTGTTGCTTTAGATGAGAATTTCAAACCATTATCTGTTGGAAAACACAATGTAGATGAGTGAAATGTTATTTTGTGAATGGATCATAGAGCAAATAAAGAAACACATCAAATTAATTTAAAAAAATATGAATCACTTAAATACTTAGGTGGACGAGTGTCAATTGAGATGCAACTTCCAAAACTTTTATGATTAAAAAATAATAAACAACAACTTTTTAATAAATTTCGGTATTTTTTTGATTTGCCTGATTTTTTAGTTTTTAAAGCAACCGGAAAAATAGTAAGGTCAAAATGTTCTCTTGGTTGTAAATGAAATTATATGCCGTTTGAAAAAAAATGAGATGAAAAACTATTATCAGATATTGGTTTAAAAAAGCTACTTGATGATAAAAATAAAATTTCTAGTAATAAAATTGAGGCACCAACTAGATTAGCTGGTTCATTATCTAAAAAAGCAGCTGATGAATTAGGACTAAAAGAAGGAACTGATGTTGCTGTATCAATGATTGATGCACATGCTGGTGCTCTTTCTATGCTTGGAACAGAATTAGAAAACTTTGATAAAATTGATAGTAGAGTAGCGTTAATTGCTGGTACTTCAAATTGCTTGATGACTTTAAGTAAAGATAAAAAATTTATTAATGGCTTATGAGGTCCATATTATGAAGTAATATTGCCTGGTTTTTGAACACAGGAATGTGGGCAATCTGCGTTTGGTTCATTAATAGACTATATTCTAAAATATTCAATTAGTATTAAGACCCATCTTCAAAAATACAGTATTGAATCTGTCTTTGACTATCTTGAAAAAAAGATTATGTCAATGCCTGACTGAGAAGAACTAACAAGTAATTATCATGTATTGCCATATTATTTAGGAAACAGATCTCCTTATTCAGACCCTACTTTAAAAGGGGTTGTATCAGGATTACAATTAAATACAAATTATGAATATGAAATAATTCAATATATAGCGACCATACAAGGTCTTTGTTATGAAGCGAGAGATATTATTGAAACACTAAATAATGGTGGATATAATATAAAAGAGATTGTGTTAACAGGTGGTTTTGTTCATAATAAAGTTTTCATTTATACATTAGCAAATGTTACTAATCTAAAAATAATTATACCTGAAGAAAAAGAAGCCGTTTTACTAGGTTCTGCATTAAATGCATACCTTGCTCATAATAATTCTGAAAAAGATTATATAAAAATTACTAAAAAGTTTGTTCGTGCTGATAAGCATAAAATTTATCCACATCCTAAGTTTAAAAAATATCATGATAAAAAATATCAAATTTATAAAGAAATGCATAAGGATTATTTGAAATATAAAAAAATTATGAATCCCGAAACTTTAAAAAAATCTTAGTCAATAAAATCAAAAATTCAATTAATGAATGATTAATTTCTAAAATACTTTAATTTAAATTATAAATAATTGTTTTGCTGATCTAAAATAAAAAAAGATTCATTAATTCTAAACTTTTTCTTTTAATCATTTTTCATATGATATATTACTTTTTTTAATATTATGTTCCTTACATAATAATTGAGCATTTGATAAGATTGTTCTTCCGCCTTCAGATCAAGGATCTTTATGGTCAAGTTCTAATTCATTATATGAGTCAATTCCACAACCTCTTTCATTACATTTTGATTTTATTTTATACATTGTATCTTTATGAGATTTAGTAAAAAATCTTTGTGAATGACATTGTAAATTCTTTGTCATCAATCTATCATTAAAAATTTTATGTACGTTAATATTTCATTTTTTTATATCATTATCTTCTTTTATACAATTTTCATAATTTTCAATAATTTTTTCTATGTTTCATTTTTTATTAATAATAAATGATGAAAGTTCTAATATTAAATCATCTCTGGGATTAGCAATTAACCTTTTTAAGATACCAAATAATTCAATTGTTTTGGCATAAATTTCGCCAGAAAAAAAATCATTATTTCTTTGTTTTTCTAATGAAGATCTTATTCTTAAACTTTTTGCATCACTCTCTTTTTCCTCTAATAATCCTAAATAACAGTATAAAAAATAAATTGTTTGCTCTCCTCTTCTAATTTTTTTTATTCCATCGGTTACTCTTGATTTTTCATTTATATATTTTTCAAAGCCTTTAAATCATTTTCCATAAAATAATCCTCGTAAACATTCATATTCAATTAATGGAATACTATTTTTATTTATAGTATCGAATGATATTTCTTCATCTTCTCTACATCCTTTTCTTACTGTTACTTCAAACTCATATTCTAGTAATTTTTGTTTTTGTGCTTGACTTAATGTAATAAAGGTAAATTCATCACTTTTTATTCTTGTAGTTATAACTATATTCTCTTTATTCGATGGATTACAAAAATAATATAATGACAATATTCTCTGTTTTCCGTCATGAATATTATATGTGCCATTTTCATTTTTTCAGAAATAAAGTGCAGGAAGTCTTATCCCATATTCTAAAATGGATTTTATTACATTGCCGGCCTTCGTAATGCTACCATCATATACCCTTATCTTAGGTAAAATATGATAAATAAAATTCCTTTGTGTTGTATTATCATAATATAATTTTCCGGATTCAATTCATTCAAAAATTTCCTTTACTTTAATTTTCATTATTTTCTCCTTCTTCTTGCGAGTATACCGTGAAATCTAGGTACCATTTTATTTGTAAATTTATGTTTACAAGGATTACGTTCTGGTTTTGTAGTGTTAAAAAATTTTTTATAATTTGTTCCATATCACTCAAAATCATCAGGATTAAATTTATCAAATAAGCCGATAGAAGAAAAAAACCAATCATAATAATCATCAGGTAAAATTCCTACGTGTTTTATTCATATTGGATTTGAATTATCTTTCATAATAATGCTTTTTATTTTTTCATATTCACCAATATAATTTTTAGTTAAAAATCCATTATTATGTTTTTCGTAAACATTTTCATCAAAAGTAGTTATTCAATCGCATGCAACTTTTTTCTTTTTTATATTTAATTCCATTTTATTAAGATCTCAATTTTCAAATTCGATACTTTTATGTCTCCCATATCCTAAATATAATTCTTTTTTTCATAATTTTAATCCTACGCACGGATTTACCCTATTTATAAAAGCGGTTAGACTTATTAAGTTCACTTTTTCATTTACAACCTTATCTAAAAAAAGTCTCATTAAGCTAAACGGAGGATTAGTTATTATTAAATCATATTCATCAAAATTATATTTAAATGCGTCTATTCCTCTTCCTATAGCGGAATTGTATCCACTAAATGTTCATTTTTTTATTTTTCATTCTGGAGCAAATGTTATAACGGCTTTTAAAAAATTACATCTTGGTCCTGATAATATTTTTCCATTAATTTCAAATTTATTCTCAGCCTTATTATATTTAAAAATTGCAGACTCATCCATTAATTCTGGTTCATTTTGTAAATTACCTTTATAAAGAAAACATTCATCAACACCACCATTTTTATTAAACGTTAATGTTAATCCGTGAATTTCTGGAAATTCATCAAATAAATCTCAATCAAAAGGGCTTAAACCTGAAAAATTACAAAAAAGCTCCTTATTATAATTAGATAATTCTTCAGTTATTGTTTGTAATGATGTATAAAACTCATCATTTTTTTTTGTTCCAAGGGGGGTAGTTTGACCACTTTTATATTTTATTTTATTAATAATTTTAGTTTGTTTATTGTTAGCCATTATTTTATAATTATATAATAAATTACTATATAAATTAAAAAAATCAACCAATGAATGGTTGAATTTATTTAAATACTTTGATTTAAATTATTAAACTAATTTAAAATTTTGTAAATAACTATAAAATTTATCATTTCCGATTTGTTGTATGCTTGGCAATAAACCGTTGTGGAAATTAGTTCCAAAATTATTAAATGATGTTTTTAGATTATCATAGCTTATTACTCCTTCTATATGTCATCCAGCATGAATTACGTTTACACCAATTTGTGCAAATTGATTAATAATTATTTTAATTGGATTATTTTGATCAGTAAAAATACTTACTACATCTTTTATTAACGATACCATTAGACCATCAACAGTTGGCATAAATTGTTTATTTATTACAGTAAAGATTATTTTTCTTTCAATAGTTGCAGGAATTCCTTGAGTTGATCTAAGTCCTTGAACATTTTTTAAATTAGCAACTGCATTTTTCCCAATATGGGGAATTTCAAAATTATTTAAAATAGTACTGAAATTTTTAACTTGAGTATCAATTGTTGCTTTAATTACATTAAATTGACCTTCACAGTGGTTTTGAATTGCATCAATCATTTGGTTTCTATTAACAAGTGGATTAAATACACCTATTGAGTTACTAATCATTTCTGTAACTTGATGCTTTATTTTAAATTTTAGTCCATATCCATAATCTTCAAATTGATGAATAATTTTAGTTTTCGCGGGGTTTAAAAAGTCAGTGTTTAAAAAGTCAATTAAACCATTTATTCCTCTAATATTTAATATATCTATAAATTGTTCAGGTGTTAATTTATTGTGAGTTCCTGTTCCAAAACTAGTTAATATGCTTACAAGCTTATTAACTAACTCTGTTTGTTCTTTTGCTATATCAGCAATTATTTTTACAAAATCGTCTGTTATTGTCTTATTAATTCCGTTTTGTAAAGTTTTAGGGAATGCTTTTTTAAAATCATTTTGAAAAGGTGTTTTAATAGCATTTAATGTGTTTGAAATACTTTTCAAAACTGGAACAGTAAAGTTATTATTTAAATAATCACTAAATATTTTCCCATTTTCATTTAATCATTCAGGAAGTGTATTACCATCATCACCAAGATTATTATTTTTACTACCTAAATTATTAGTAATATTTGGAGTAAGTTGACTTGATTTTGAAGCCTGAGTCTTTAATATTGCAACGCTTGATGATGTTAAAATTAAACCACCCATTAGCAAGCTTATCAATATGTTTTTTTTAGTTTTTATGTTTTTCATTTTTTATTTTCCTTTTGTTTATATATATTTATTGTACCATAATAATTAAATATTCCAAATATTATAATTTTAAATATAAAATAAAAAATTCAACCAATGAATAGTTGAATTTATTTTAATATACTTAATTTAAATTAATAAGTTAATTTATAGTTTAATAGCTCATTATAAAAACCATTATTTTCAATTTTTTTTATGTCTGCTAATAAACCATTACGAAATGAGTTTTCAAAATTAGTAAATGAATCTAATAAATCATTATATTTTATAGTAATTCCAGGTGCATGATATCCAACACTTAAAGCATGTATACCAATTCTTGCTAACTGATCAAAAACTGATTCAACTGAATCTTCATGTGTTTTAAAAACACTTGTTACTTTACCTAATATAGATACCATTGAACGATCAATAGTTGGCATAAATACCTGATTCATTATGTTAAAGACTATTTTTCTTTTAATCATTCAAGCGCTTTCTTCAGGTTTTCTTTGGTTTTGAAGTTTTATTAAATTAATATTTACTTTTTTATTAGTATGAGGAATTTTAAAATCATATAAAACAAGTTTAAAGTTTTCTACTTGATAAGAAATTATTTTATAAATTTGACTATATTCACTATCTGATTGATTTTTAACAACATTAATCATTTTCTATTTATTAACATACGGAATATTATTTGGAATTGATTCTCCAACTAGTTTTAACATTTCAGCTTTTATATATGATGTAATTTGATCAGCAAAATTTTCAAATTCATGAAGTAATTTAATTTTTGCTGGTATTATACATTTATTATTTACAATATCAATTAAAGCATTTACTCCTTTTGTTTCATAAATATTAATGAATTCATCAGGTGTTATATTATTATGGCCTTTACCTGTTCCAAAACTAGTTAATAAAGTTTTAAGTTTTTCAACTACTACCATTTGCTCTTTTGCTATTTTATCAAATACTTTTATATATAAACGTGGTACTACAGAATCAATTTTTCCTCTTATAGCTTCAGGAAATGCATTTCTAAAATTATTATAAAATGGTACCTTAATGTTATTTAATGTACTATCAATACCTTCACACATTGGATTAACAAAGTGACGAGTTATATGATTAGCAAGTCTTCCTCCGTTATCGTTCAATCATGCAGAAAGCGGATTACCACTTTCACTTGTTAAATTGCTAATAAAAACATTTGTAGTAGTTAGTTTTCTACTTCGAACTGCTTTAGTACTTAATATTGCTACACCTGATGTTGTTAAAATTACACCCGCCATTGCTATACTTATTATTTTATTTTTTTTACCTTTATATAATTATAATATATTATAAATATTTAATTTAAATATATAAATAAATATAATATTAATTTTTAGAAATATCTATTTTTTATTATCATTATCTTTGTTTTCTAATTCATCATTGCTATCAGTATGCCTTTTTTTTAGCTACCTCTCCGGCTGCTGTTTCTTTAGCAATAACCTCTTTATTTAGATCAGCTTTATTCTTTTCGTCGACATCATGTTGTTTTTGAGCTTTTAACTTAATATCCTCTTTAGTTTCTTTGTTTAAGCCATAATTCAACAGTTCTGTTGGTTTATTAGCTTTTTGTTTCTTGATGGCTTGATATATTACCACTAGTCCTTTTTTCGCTCCGGGTATTGCACCTTTTACTAATACATAATTACTATCTACATCGATGTTGATAATTTCCAAATTTTGAATTGTCACTAGATTAGTTCCCATTCTACCTGGCATTTTTTTGTGTTTAAAAATTCTATTTTGAGTTATTGGTCCCATTGAACCAACCCCGTGGTGATAACCGGAACCATGACCTTTTGGTCCAATTTTATGTCCATATCTTTTAATAACACCTGCGAACCCTTCCCCCTTAGTAATTCCTGTTACATCAACAAATTCTCCAACTTTAAAAATATCACTGCAACTAATTTTACTACCAAGATCGTGCCCAGTCATTCCTTTAATTTCTTTTGTATACTTAAATACATCAGAATTAGCTTTTTTAAAATGGCCAATTTGTGGTTTTATTGCTCTTTGTTTTTTAACAGGAGATATTGATAATTGTAATGCGTCATAGTTATCTTTACTATCAAACTCATCATTTTTTTTGTTCCAAAGGGGGGGTAGTTTGACCACTTTTATATTTTATTTTATTAATAATTTTAGTTTGTTTATTGTTAGTCATTATTTTATAATTATATAATAAATTACTATATAAATTAAAAAAATCAACCAATAAATGGTTGAATTTATTTAAATACTTTGATTTAAATTATTAAACTAATTTAAAATTTTGTAAATAACTATAAAATTTATCATTTCCAATTTCTTGTATTTTTGGCAGTAAAATGTTGTGGAAATTAGTTCCAAAATGATTAAATGATATTTTTAAATTATCATAGTTTATTGCGCTTACTGGTAGAGTTCATCCAGCTTTAATTACGTTTACACCAATTTGAGCAAATTGATTAATAATTATTTTAATTGGATTATTTTGATCAGTAAAAATACTTACTACATCTTTTATTAACGATACCATTAGACCATCAACAGTTGGCATAAATTGTTTATTTATTACAGTAAAGATTATTTTTCTTTCAATAGTTGCAGGAATTCCTTGAGTTGATCTAAGTCCTTGAACATTTTTTAAATTAGCAACTGCATTTTTCCCAATATGGGGAATTTCAAAATTATTTAAAATAGTACTGAAATTTTTAACTTGAGTATCAATTGTTGCTTTAATTACATTAAATTGATCTTCACAGTGGTTTTGAATTGCATCAATCATTTTGTTTCTATTAACAACTGGATTAAATTCACCTATTGAATTACTAATCATTTCTGTAACTTGATGCTTTATTTTAAATTTTAGTCCATATCCATAATCTTCAAATTGATGAATAATTTTAGTTTTCGCGGGGTTTAAAAAGTCAGTGTTTAAAAAGTCAATTAAACCATTTATTCCTCTAATATTTAATATATCTATAAATTGTTCAGGTGTTAATTTATTGTGAGTTCCTGTTCCAAAACTAGTTAATGTACTTACAAGCTTATTAACTAACTCTGTTTGTTCTTTTGCTATATCAGCAATTATTTTTACAAAATCATTTGTTATTGTCCTATTAGCTCCGTCTTGTAAAGCTTTAGGGAATGCTTTTTTAAAATCATTTTGAAAAGGTGTTTTAATAGCATTTAATGTGTTTGAAATACTTTTCAAAACTGGAACAGTAAAGTTATTATTTAAATAATCACTAAATATTTTCCCATTTTCATTTAATCATTCAGGAAGTGTATTACCATCATCACCAAGATTATTATTTTTACTACCTAAATTATTAGTAATATTTGGAGTAAGTTGACTTGATTTTGAAGCCTGAGTCTTTAATATTGCAACGCTTGATGATGTTAAAATTAAACCACCCATTAGCAAGCTTATCAATATGTTTTTTTTAGTTTTTATGTTTTTCATTTTTTATTTTCCTTTTGTTTATATATATTCATTATACCATAATAATTAAATATTCCAAATATTATAATTTTAAATATAAAATAAAAAATTCAACCAATGAATAGTTGAATTTATTTTAATATACTTAATTTAAATTAATAAGTTAATTTATAGTTTAATAGCTCATTATAAAAACCATTATTTTCAATTTTTTTTATGTCTGCTAATAAACCATTACGAAATGAGTTTTCAAAATTAGTAAATGAATCTAATAAATCATTATATTTTATAGTAATTCCAGGTGCATGATATCCAACACTTAAAGCATGTATACCAATTCTTGCTAACTGATCAAAAACTGATTCAACTGAATCTTCATGTGTTTTAAAAACACTTGTTACTTTACCTAATATAGATACCATTGAACGATCAATAGTTGGCATAAATACCTGATTCATTATGTTAAAGACTATTTTTCTTTTAATCATTCAAGCGCTTTCTTCAGGTTTTCTTTGGTGTTGAAGATTTATTAAATTAATATTTACTTTTTTATTAGTATGAAGAATTTTAAAATCATATAAAACAAGTTTAAAGTTTTCTACTTGATAAGAAATTACTTTATAAATTTGACTATATTCACTATCTGATTGATTTTTAACAACATTAATCATTTCCTGTTTATTAACATACGGAATATTATTTGGAATTGATTCTTCGACTAGTTTTAACATTTCAGCTTTTATATATGATGTAATTTGATCAGCAAAATTTTCAAATTCATGAAGTAATTTAAGTTTTGCTGGTATTATATATTCATTGTTTATAACATCAATTAAGGCGTTTACTCCTTTTGTTTCAAAAATATTAATAAATCGATCAGGTGATATATTATTATGGCCTTTACCTGTTCCAAAACTAGTTAATAAAGTTTTAAGTTTTTCAACTACTACCATTTGCTCTTTTGCTATTTTATCAACTACTTTTATATATAAACGTGGCACTGAAGAATCAATTTTCCTCTTATAGCTTCAGGAAATGCATTTCTAAAATCATTATAAAACGGTACCTTAATGTTATTTAATGTACTATCAATACCTTCACACATTGGATTAACAAAGTGACGAGTTATATGATTAGCAAGTCTTCCTCCGTTATCGTTCAATCATGCAGAAAGCGGATTACCACTTTCACTTGTTAAATTACTAATAAAAACATTTGTAGTAGTTAGTTTTCTACTTTGAACTGCTTTAGTACTTAATATTGTAACACCTGATGTTGTTAAAATTACACCCGCCATTGCTATACTTATTATTTTATTTTTTTTATCTTTATATAATTATAATATATTATAAATATTTAATTTAAATATATAAATAAATATAATATTAATTTTTAGAAATATCTATTTTTTATTATCATTATCTTTGTTTTCTAATTCATCATTGCTATCAGTATGCCTTTTTTTAGCTACCTCTCCGGCTGCTGTTTCTTTAGCAATAACCTCTTTATTTAGATCAGCTTTATTCTTTTCGTCGACATCATGTTGTTTTTGAGCTTTTAACTTAATATCCTCTTTAGTTTCTTTGTTTAAGCCATAATTGAACAGTTCTGTTGGTTTATTAGCTTTTTGTTTCTTGATGGCTTGATATATTACCACTAGTCCTTTTTTCGCTCCGGGTATTGCACCTTTTACTAATACATAATTACTATCTACATCGATGCTGATAATTTCCAAATTTTGAATTGTCACTAGATTAGTTCCCATTCTACCTGGCATTTTTTTGTGTTTAAAAATTCTATTTTGAGTTATTGGTCCCATTGAACCAACCCCGCGGTGATAACCGGAACCATGACCTTTTGGTCCAATTTTATGTCCATATCTTTTAATAACACCTGCGAACCCTTTCCCCTTAGTAATTCCTGTTACATCAACAAATTCTCCAACTTTAAAAATATCACTGCAACTAATTTTACTACCAAGATTGTGCCCAGTCATTCCTTTAATTTCTTTTGTATACTTAAATACATCAGAATTAGCTTTTTTAAAATGGCCAATTTGTGGTTTTATTGCTCTTTGTTTTTTAACAGGAGATATTGATAATTGTAATGCGTCATAGTTATCTTTGCTATCTTTAGTTTTAACTTGAGTAACTGTATTAGGTGTAACTTTTATTATAGTAACCGGTATTGCTTTACCGTTAATATTAAAAACCTTTGTTTGATTATCTTTTATTCCAATTAAACCATTCATATTTTTCCTTAATTAATTTCAACACTTACACCAGCTGATAAAACTAACTGAGATAATTCACTTAATAATGGTTTATTAGCGTTATCAACAACTATTAATCTTTTGTAGGTTCTACGTTCAAATTGTTCTCTACTATCTTTAAATTTATGTGTTGCCCTTAAAACTGTAAATTTTTCTGTTTTAACTGGCAAGGGAATTGGTCCTCTTACTTTGGCACCATTTGATTTAATTATTTCAATAATTTTTTTAGCATTTCTGTCAATTATTTTACTATCAAAGCTGGTTAGCCTTATTTTTACAATTTTATTATTAATTTTACTCACAGTATAATACTTTATTTTCTATCGTTATATTTTATATAAAATATAGACAAATCTATTATACATAGTTTTCTGAAAATTTTAATATTTATTTATTAACAGATTAAATTCAATATCCTCTAGTTTTAAAACCAAGTGGCCCATCATATCAAAAGTTATTAAATTCATTAGAATAATTACTTTTGTTTTTATCATCCTTATCTATGTAAAATAGTTGTGAATTCTGTTCAATCATTCCCCTTAACGTATGAGAGACTGTGTATAAATTGTTTGATGAAACTGTTTGGTTCAAAGCAAGAGAGTATTTTGAATTTTTTTCTACTTCTTCTTTACAAGCCTTCTCTTCTCAATCTTTATAAATATTAATTTTAACATAAAATATTGCTTCATTTATTATTGGATTTGGAGGTAAAACGCAATTAGTAAAATAATAAGAAAATAATTGACAGGAACTTTTTAAAATCTTTTTTTGTTTATCTACATTAAATATTACAGGATGTGAAATCATAAATGCTATTTGATCATTTATTACATAATTAATTCCATCTAAAATTACATTACTTGAATAAAGGTCTCAAATATGGTTAACAAATATTTTAAATAACGGACCATAAAAATCAAAAGCTTTTTTAACTTGTCCATCTTTTGATTTGTTAACTGTAATGCCTTCTTTTTTATAATTTTCAAATAAATTTATTGGAGCGAAAGCAGCTGGTCTCATTAATGATTCACCAATTGTAATTACAATTCTATTATATAAACTAATGATTAGATTTTTTTGTGTAACTACTCCAGAAGCAGCAACATCAACTAATGAATTTTTCATATATTTAACTAAATTATGAATATCAGTACTTTTTTCAGTATCAATACCATTATATGTTGAAAAACTTACTTCTGAACCAATCCCTTCTACAAAAAATTGTTTAATTGATTGAGCAAAAGATACAGAAAAATCAGTTAAAGCATTTGTATAATTATCGTCTGTTCCTGATCTATCTATTTTGCCGTTTTCATCTTTGTCTATTGTTGCCATATTTAAATATGTGTTAATTGTTTTAATTGATGTTGGAATAAAATTATTTGCTATTATCTTAATAGGAGTATAAGAAGTAAGATTTGCATCTAAAATTCTCTGCCTAATATTTTCAAGAACTGGAATTTCTCCTCTAAACTGTTGAAATAAAATATTTTGTAAATCAATTCTAGCTTCTCAAAAATCTTTTGTTTTGCCACTTTTTAAATTATTTTTAGAAACTTTAAAAAATGCTTTAGCATTTGCACTTAATTTATTAATTCTTTCTATATCCTTAGAAATTCCAGGATCAAAATTTTGTCCTTTTACATATGGATTTCTATTTGCAACAGCATAAGCAGTTGTAAATTGTTCTTGACTATAATTAAAAAATGAAAATAAATTATAAACTAAAGTTCCAGCTACCGAAAAGGCAATTATAACTATTGCAATAAAAATATAAGTAATTCTTTTCCCTATTTTATGTTTTTTTATTTTTTTTACTCGTAATTCCATTTATTTATCTATCATTATTATACTAAATTATATAAGATTTTCAAGATCATTAATCATTTTAGAAAGAAACGAAAAAGCATTATCATAAGTTTTATTATTATTTAAATCAATATCAATTTTTTTCAATATATCTAAAGGTCAATCTCTATTACCATTTTTTAAAAGTAAAAGATATTTTTTATAATATGATTTATCCTCATATATTTTACTAACAATTGCACAAGCACATATCATTCCAATCGCATATTTATAAACATAAAAATCTCTATAAAAATGTGGAACATATAAACCTCAAAGTCCTTGATAATCATCATCATAATTCATCGTGCTTGGTCTTGGGTAATATTCATTATTTAATTCCTTGCATTTTTTAGATATATTTTCTGCTGTTAAAACATTACCATCTTCAACAAAAGTATGTGATCATTGTTCAAACTCTGCAAATTGTAATTGTCTGAAAACTGTTGCTATGAAATCTTTAATACTACTATTAATTATTGATTTTTTAAATTCTTTATCTTTATTATTTTTAATTAAATATTTTATTAAAAGCATTTCGTTAGTTATTGATGCTATTTCGGCTAAAAAAATTGGATATCCACAATGTTGATAGGGTTGTTTCTCTTGTGAATATAGAGAGTGAATTGAATGTCCCATTTCATGAATAAGCGTTGATACATCTCTAAATTTACTATTTCAGTTCATTAATATATAGGGTAGCTCTTCTCAAACACCATATGAATATGCTCCTGATCTTTTGCCATCATTTGGCATATAATCAATACACTTATTTTCAAGAATAAAGTCGATTTTCTTAGAATAATCATTGCCTAGTGGTGCTAACGCTTTTCTCAATAAAGTGTGTGCTTGTTCAATTGTAAATTCTTTTGAACTATCTTTAAATAATGGTTTATTTAACATTCAAGGTGTTGGATTGGGGATTTTTAATAATTTTAATTTTATTTCTAAATATTTTTTATTTAAATAAGAATATTTTTTTGAATAGTTAATTAAATTATTATAAAATTTCTCATCTACATTATCGGAAAATAATTCAGATTCTAAAGTGTTTTTAAATTTATAAATTTTGCTAATTTTATTAGCTGTTAAAACATTATAGTAATATGCATTACTTAAACTATTTCTAAATTGATAATAGGTTTTTCAGAAATTTTTATATGATGTTTCTCTTAATTTATCATCTTTTGAATTATAAAGTTTTGCATGTGTTCCTTGTGTTAATTTGTGTTTCTTTTTTTTACTATCAACTGCATCATTAAATTTAAAATCACCATCTGTTAATGAAGTAAATAATTCGCCTGGAGCTCCTAACGCTTGACTTATTTCACTAACAAGTTTTTCTGATTCATCACTTAAACGATGTTTTTCAGATCTAAAAATTCTTTCAAAAGTAATCTTATAATCTTTTAATTTGTCAGTTTCTAAATATTTTCTTATTTTCTTTTTATTATTAATTATTTCGTTAGTGGTTCAAAATAATTTACTTGAAATTTTTGAGTCTATTGTTTCAAATTTTAATAATTCTTCAGTTGATTTAGCAATTGTTGTATCTTTTGATTGTGTATTATATAAAAATGATGAAAGTTTACTAGAAATAATTGATAATTTTTGAGATAGTTGAAGATACTTTTGAAAGTTTTCAATATTAGCTGTAGTTTTCTTTCTTAGTTTATTTATTTCGTGTGAAATATCTTCCATTTCTATATAGAACTTATTAATATTTTTGATTTGCAAGATTTTTTTCAAATCTCACTTATATTTATCTGGTATTTCTTTTCTTTTCATATTTTATTATTTTATTACTTTTTAATTAATTTATAATTTTGATTATTTATTAAAAATACATCATAATATTTATGTGAAAAGATTAGCACTTTATATAGATAATATTGATTGAAATAAAACATCAAATAATATTGCCATTGACTTAATAAATTTTATTGAATCAATAGGTTTTTTAAATGAAGATATTAAATATGCAAATGATGATATGTTTGGAATTAAAAAACTTTCTAAAAGAAAAGATTTAACAATGGAACTTTATGAAAAAATTTGGGAATCAATTGAATTATTAAAATGTCGGACTGAAATAAATGATTTATCAAAATTACCGCAAACATTAAAAACTAAAGAAGAAATTTTATTTTATAAAGAAAAAATGCTTGAAATAAAATTTGGAAAAAAAATATAAAAAAACCATACAATGTATGGTTCTTAATAAATCTAAATAATTAAATATTTATTTCAAAATATCAACAACAGTACCAGCACCAATTGTTCTTCCACCTTCTCTTATTGAGAATTTAGTTCCTTTTTCTAAGGCAATTGGATGAATTAATTCAATTTCTAATGTAACATTATCACCTGGCATTACCATTTCAGTTCCTGAAGGTAATTTCATTGAACCAGTAACATCTGTAGTTCTAAAGTAAAATTGGGGACGATAATTTCCAAAAAATGGGGTATGTCTTCCGCCTTCTTCTTTTGTTAAAGCATATACTTGAGCTGTAAATTTAGTATGTGGTGTAACTGAACCAGGTTTAGCAATTACTTGTCCTCTTTCAATATCTCCTCTTTCAATACCTCTTAATAAAAGCCCAACATTATCTCCAGCAACAGCATAATCTAATAACTTACGAAACATTTCTATTCCTGTCACAACTGTTTTTCTAGTTGGTTTTAACCCTATAATCTCAACTTCTGAGTTTAATACTAGTTTACCACGATCAACTCTTCCAGTAGCAACTGTTCCTCTACCAGAAATTGTAAATACATCTTCTACAGATAATAGAAATGGTTTATCAACTTCTCTTATTGGTGTATCAATTCATTCATCAACACCTTTCATCAATGCATTAATTTGTTCAACAGCTTTGGCATCTCCTTCTAGTCCTTTTAAGGCAGATCCTCTAAATACTGGTGTATTATCTCCATCAAACCCATATTTTGTTAATAACTCACGAATTTCAACTTCAACTAAATCAATTAATTCTTCATCATCAACAATATCACATTTGTTTAAAAACACAACCATTTTTGGAACTCCAACTTGTCTTGATAACAAAATATGTTCTCTAGTTTGAGGCATTGGTCCATCAGTTGCACTAACAACTAAAATTGAACCATCCATTTGAGCAGCACCTGTAATCATATTTTTAACATAATCAGCATGTCCTGGACAATCAACATGTGCATAATGTCTTTTATCTGTTTGATATTCAACATGAGCAGTATTAATTGTAATTCCTCTTTCTTTTTCTTCAGGTGCAGCATCAATGTCAGCATATTTCATTGCTTCTGCGCCTCCTACTTTACTTAAAATTGTAGTAATTGCAGCAGTTAAAGTGGTTTTACCGTGGTCAACATGTCCAATTGTTCCAATATTAACATGATCTTTACTCCTGTCAAATTTTTCTTTAGCCATAATTATTCCTTTCTATTTAACAATTTACCATTACATTTTAACATAAATAAATTAATATTAATGATTTTATTTTCTCATATGTTGTTTTTAGAAATTATTTTCAATCAAAAGATTAACATCATATCCTTTAAAAATTATTTCAGTTCCTTTGTATCCTGAATCAGGAATGTTATCTAAAAATAACTTTAATTTATTTAATTCCCATTCATATTCAGCAATTTTTTTAGCTTGTAAGCTTTTTTTACCAATTAACTTTTCAAACAAATTAAAACTTTGTAATTTTAAATTATTAATATTTTTATTTATAAACTTAATTCTAAAGGAAATATTTTTATAAGTAATATATGTACCTGAATTATTATGTAAGCTATTTTGAGGAGCTTTAATTTTATCACCTTGTTTCATTATTTCATCATTATTCATAGATTTTTCTTATATTAATTATAATTCTTTTTAAAACTATAAGGGTTTAGATATCTTATAGAATTCCTGATTAAATTTAATAGCATACTTTGTATTAATATAACATACATATATTTGGTAGAACACTTGAATAATTAAAGGAATTCCCATAATTATTCAAGAATATGAATAATAAAAATATAGACCAGGAATTTTATCTATATGTCCAACATAATGATTTGCTAGTATTGGCTGTAAAACAAATAATGTTATCGTTATCCCTGTAAATAAAATTAAACATAAGTAAAGTATAACTGTATATAGGATTTGAAGAGTTCTATTTTGTATTTTATTTGTAAAAATAATATTAAATATAATTATTATAAAACCAACTAATGAAGCTGATCAACCTATTATTTGATAAATATATAAGATTTTAAAGGGTGTTGTTATATAACCTGGAGTTAGCCTTCCTACTTCAAAACCATTAAATAATTGTAATCCACTTATTAATATAATAATAATTAGAAAAATATTTTTAAAGAGTTTTACTTTTTGGTAGCTCATCTATCTTCTTTAATCTTAGTATTTTCTGCTTCTTTTCCGTTAAATAAATTTGTTTTCATCCACTAAATCAATAATACCATCAAGTACCCACAATGATCTTTCTACTTCAAATGTAAAGCAACATACCCTGATATATCAATAATATTATTTATGTCTGTATGCATATGTATAATTTTTATCTTTATTATATTGTCTCATAATATCGCTATATATTTTATCATGATTTGGCATATCTACTCAATTAAGGTCAATATTTACTACTGCTAATTTTGATGAATAACTAAACATTGTAGAAATCTCTCATGTATAACCAGGTGAAGGATTAGCAATAATTCCCCTGCCGGGAGTATATTCGTCAATCATTATAGTTATTTTTTGAGCAACCCCTCCTTCATTATAAAATGTTCATATACCACTATTTATAAAATTTGTAAAAAGGATAAGAACAGTATCAGAAGATATTTTTTTACCATAATTATTTTTTGCAATTTGTATATCTATTTCATTTAATTTAAAAGTAGCATCATCTCTATCTTTTCAATCTAAAGTTATATTAAAAGGAGTAAAGCTCAAGTCTCTTGTTTTTAATAAAGTATCTTGGTCTAATGTTACAATTCAATTAGAATCTTTAGAAATAATAACTTTAGTAGCAATAAACTTATATTGAGTTCGTTTAGAATCATTTATTACTCATATTTCATCTGATAAATAATCGTTAACTTCTTGTTTAACCATACTTCTTCAAATTAATGATGGTTTGTTTGTATATCCAGATGCTTTTATGGCAGAAACAATCTCATCTGTATTTTCATCTTTTGTTTTTAATCATTTTAATACTAGATGTACATCTTTATTTCCATCTATTGTACTATTAGGTATTAAGTCTTCAGTAAATGCTCCATCATTATTTATCTTAACATTACTTGTGGTAAAAGTTATCTTATTATTATTTGTTGTTTCATATCAATTTAGTCCAGAAGTTAAAATTCATTGATCAATATATTTTTTAACATCATTTCCAGAAATTGAATTACTATTATTATGATAACCTAAATTATTAATTTCATTTGTCATTTGGTTTCATTCAGTATATCGAGAACCACCAAGTTCTCTTCAATCTAAATTAATAGTGATAGCTTTTATATTGTGCTTTGTACTATTAAATTTTTCTAAATTAATTGTTGCAAATAATTTATTTTTATTAAAACAATCTTGTCTTATTGAATGTTTTTGAAAACTCATTTTTCATGGTGTTTCATCACTTTTATAAAATCAAAGCGGTTTTACAAAAATATTATCAGTAAAATAACTACTTATATCATTTTCAACGTTATTTATTTCTTTTTTAATTGTTAAGGCATTTTTAGGAATATAATTTCAAGCAATGATTCCAGCCCCTGCTCCGACCGCAACTACTGTTAATATAATTGCTATACCAATTTTAAATTTTTTTTTCATAAATCTATTATATCTTTTTTTTTATTTAATGTATAATTCAATTGCAAAAGATAATATAAAATATTAATTGTTTTTATCTTATAAATTTATATTTAAAATATATAAAAATCATTTTATTTGTAGGAGTAAATAAATATTTACCTTGGTGATATAATATCCATCAGCATTATATTAGTTAAAATATGTTTTAATATTTTAGCCTTAAATGGTGAAAATCTTTAATTAATAAAAACCTCAATATCAAATTAAAATTTCAGTGTTCTTATCTTACAAGTTTATATTTAAAATATATAAAAATCATTTTATTTGTTAGGTGTAAATAAAAATATTTACCTTAGTAATAATATCCATCATCATTATATTTGGTTAAAATATCTTTTAATATTTTAACCTTAAATAATGAAAATCTTTAGTCAATAAAACCTCAATATTAAGTTAAAATTCTATTATTCTCATTTTTAAAATTAAATTTATAAGATAAAAACAATTAATATTTTATATTATCTTTTGCAATTGAATTATACATTAAATAAAAAAAAAGATATAATAGATTTATGAAAAAAAAATTTAAAATTGGTATAGCAATTATATTAACAGTAGTTGCGGTCGGAGCGGGGGCTGGAATCATTGCCTGAAATTATATTCCTAAAAAAGCTACGATAATTAGAAAAAACTTAAATGCTATTGCAGATGATGTAGATAGTTATTTTATTCATAACACTAGTATAAAACCACTTTGATTTTATAAAAACGGGGAAACACCATGAAGAATGAATTATGAAGCGAAATCGTTAAAAATAGATAATTCTAATAAAGATCAATTAATTGTCAAAATTGACATAAAAGCAATAGGAAGTACTGTTGTTTCAAAAAGTATTGATATTAAATTAAATTGAGCAAATTCTTATAATTATTCTCAAAATGTTATATGAAATCAGATGACAAATGAAATTAATTACATAGGTTATCATAATAATAGTGATTCAATTTCGGGAAACGATATTATAGAATATATAAATGAATGAATTTCAACATCAGATTTAAAATGATATGAAACAATAAATAATCATCAAATAACTTTTACTACTAGCACTGATATTATGATAAATAATGATGGAGCATTTATTGTAAAATTAAAACCTAGTACTACAGTAGATGGAAATGAAGATATTTTTTTGAAATTAAAATGATTAATACCAAAAGATGAAAATACAGATGAGATTATTTCTGCTATAAAAGCATCAGGATATTCAAATCAACCAGTATTAATTTCAAGTATGGTTGAAAAATATGTTAATGATTATTTAGCTAATATAACGTGAGTAGTAAAAAATTCTAAACAAACTTTATATAAATTTATTTCTACTAAAGTTATTAAAAATGTAGATTCTACTTGATCTGTAACGTTAGATGAAAATACTTCGCTAAAAACAAGAAATATGAGTTTTTTCCCTTTTAATATAACCTTAGATTGAAAAAATGAAGAGGATACTACTGCTAAAATAAAGGAAGTAGATTCAGAAATTGAAAGTAATAATTATGATAAGGAAATATCAAGTGCTACTGTTCTTGCTATTTTTAAACAATTTCTTGAAAATGGTGATTGAAGGTTTTCTTATATAGGAACACCTGCTCAAAAAGTAGATATAAAAATGGACCCAGGTTTTCCCAACGGGGGAATTACTTTTAATCCTTCTGCTGATTATGCATTTGAACTTCATACAACATTTGATTTTATAATAACAGGTCGAGGCGGAGAACCTCATACTTTTATATTTAAAAATCAAATTGATATTAATTGAAAATATTACCCACCTAGTGAAAATATATATAATGATGTTATGAATCAATATAATAAAAATGGACATTATAAATTTATATACTATACACCACATACTCAATAAAATAATTAGAAATTGCTCTCCGTTATATTAGTAGTCTTATATAGGGTTAGATAGTACTTGATTATACTATCTTAAAAAATTATTTATCAAATAAAGTAACTACTAATAAAGTTTTTACTTTTTTTAAAAAATCTTATTTTTTGGAAGCTGATCTAGCTTCCTTAATTTTAAGAGCTTCAGCTTCTGGTGCTTTTGCATATTTTTCAAATTGCATTGTATAAACACCTCTTCCTTGTGTATAACTTCTTAAATTAGTAGCATAACCAAACATTTCATTTAAAGGAACATCTGCTTGAACAATATTAGTTGAACCATCTTTTTCAGTATTTGTAATGTTACCTCTTCGAGAACTTAAGTCACCCATCACATCTCCAAAATAGTCATCACCTACTCTTACTTCTACTTTCATAATTGGTTCTAAAATAATTGGTTTACAATATTTAACTGTTTCTTTTAATGCCATGCTTGCTGCAATTTTAAATGCCATTTCACTTGAATCAACATCATGGTATGTACCATCGTATAGTGTTGCTTTAAAATCAATTAGTGGGTATCCACTAATGACACCAGATTTTAATGCTTCTTCTATTCCTTGTTTTACTGGTTTAATATATTCACGCGGAACTCTACCACCAACAATTTTATCAATAAATTCAAATCCCTTTAATGGATTTGGTTCAAATTTAATAAAAACATGTCCGTATTGCCCTCTGCCACCTGATTGACGAATATATTTTCCTTCACATTTACCAGTTTCAGTAATAGTTTCGCGATATGATACTTGTGGTTTACCAACATTTACACCGACTTTAAATTCTCTTTTAAGACGATCAACAATAATTTCAAGATGTAACTCTCCCATTCCAGCAATGATAGTTTGACCAGTTTCATGATCAGTGTGTGTTTTAAAGGTAGGGTCTTCAATATTTAGTTTGTTTAAAGATAATGATAATTTTTCTTGATCTGCCTTTGTTTTTGGTTCAATAGCAAGACTAATAACTGGTTCTGGAAAATTCATTTTTTCAAGTAATAATCCTTTTTTTACTTCAGTTAATGTGTCACCAGTAACGGTACTTTTCAAACCAACCGCACAACCAATTTCACCAACTTTTAGTTCTTTCACTTCTTCTCTTTTGTTCGCGTGCATTTTTAATAATCGACCAACTCTTTCTTGTTTATCTTTAGTTGCATTATAAATGTATGAACCCGCCTTTATAATTCCACGATAAACTCTAACAAATGTTAGTGTGCCAACGAAGGGGTCAGTCATAATTTTAAATGCTAAACCAACAAAAGAATCAGTTGAGTTTACTTTTATTTCCTCTTCTGAATCATCATCTTTAATACCATGTATTTTTTTAACATCTAAAGGAGATGGCAAATAATCATTTACAGCGTTTAATAATGGTTTAACTCCTTTATTTTTAAAAGCTGATCCGCAAACAACAGGATAAAATAGCCCACCTAATGTTGCGGTTCTTATAACTTTTTTTAATTCTTCATTACTTAAATGTCCTTTTTCTAAATAAAGTTCCATACTTTCATCACAATGATGAACCGCTTCTTCTTCTAGTTTTGCACGATATTCTTGTGCTTGTTTTAAATGCTCACTACTAATATCTACAATTTTAAAATCTTCTTCTTTTTTACCATCAAATAAATATGTTTTCATATCAACTAAATCAATAACACCAGAAAAATCATCCTCTGCGCCAATTGGTAATTGAATAGGGATTGCATCTCCATTTAAACGTACTTTAATTGATTTAAAAGCTTTAAAAAAATCTGCTCCAGTTTTATCCATTTTATTAATAAAAACAATAATTGGAACATGATACCTAACTGCTTGTCTTCAAACAGTTTCAGTTTGTGGTTCAACTCCACTTTGGGCATCTAAAACAGTAATAGTACCATCTAAAACTCGTAACGATCTTTCTACTTCAACTGTAAAGTCAACATGTCCAGGTGTGTCAATAATATTGATTTGAAATCCTTTTCAAAAAGCAGTTGTAGCAGCTGATGTAATTGTAATACCCCGTTCTTGTTCTTGTTCCATTCAATCCATTTGAGCACCGCCATCATGAACTTCACCCATTTTATGGATTTTACCTGTATGATATAGGATCCTTTCGGTAGTTGTCGTTTTACCAGCATCAATATGCGCTATTATTCCTATATTTCTAATATTATTTAGATTATCTTTCACATTACTTCCTTATATTATCAACGATAATGTGCAAAAGCTTTATTAGCGTCTGCCATTTTATGTATATCTTGTTTCTTTTTAAACGCTCCACCTGTTTTATTGGTAGCATCGATTATTTCATTAGCTAATTTTAAACTCATACCATTATCACTTCTTAGACGAGAATATGTAACTAATCATTTTAATCCTAAAATAACTTTTCTTCTAGGTCTAACTTCAACAGGGATTTGGTAGTTACTTCCCCCAATTCTTCGTGATTTTAATTCTAACACAGGCATAATATTTTCTAACGCTACTTCAAAAACTTCTATCGGATTCTTTTTTTCTTTTTCTTTAATATAAGCAAATGCTTCATAAACAATTTTTTCAGCAATACTTTTTTTACCATCTAACATAACTTTATTGATTAATTTAGCAATTAATTTAGATTCGTAAAGAGGATCTGGTTCAACTTTTCTAGGCTCTGCTTGTTTTTTTCTTGACATTATTTTTTATCCTTTGGTCTTTTAACGCCATATAATGATCGACTTTTTCTACGATTTTCAACACCAGTAGTATCTAATGTTCCTCTAATTATAGTATACCTAACACCTGGTAAATCAGGAATTCTTCCACCTCTTATAAGAACAATATTATGTTCTTGTAAGTTGTGTCCTTCACCTGGAATATATACAAGTGTTTCTGTACCGTTACTTAATTTTACACGTGCATATTTACGTAATGCTGAGTTTGGTTTTTTAGGAGTCATCGTTCCTACCCGCAAACATACTCCTCTTTTTTGAGGATTAGCACCAATAGTGATTTTCTTTTTTAAAACATTATAATTAATATTTAAAAGAGGAGCGGTACTCTTCTTTTTAACTTTTTTTCTTGGTTTTCTAATTAACTGATTTATCGTTGCCATTAATTCCTTTTTCTCTGTATTATATTTTAAATTGTATATTTAAACAAAACTATTATAAATAAAAAAGATAAAATTTATTTTTTAATAGTTTTTATTTATTATAAAATTCTGTTATTGCCTTATAATTTTTTATAATAAATATATAAGAAGTAAAATTGAAAAAAGAATTAACGACATTTCAAAAAAAAATTGTTAGTGGAGGAACCGAACCTGCTTTTAATAACGATTATTGAAATGAAAAAAGAGCAGGTATTTATGTTGATATCCAAAGCGGAGAACCACTTTTTATAAGTATTCATAAATATGATTCTGGCACTGGTTGACCATCTTTTTATAAAAAATTACCTGATACAAGTATTATAAAAATAAAAGATAGTAGTTTTGGAATGATAAGAACGGAAGTAAAAACTAAAAAAGGTAATACACACCTTGGACATTATTTTAAAAATGATAAAAAATCTCCAAACGGAGATCGTTACTGTATTAATAGTGCTAGTCTAACCTTTATTGTTAAAGGTGATCTTAAAAAAAATGGTTATCAAAAATACTTAAAATATTTTAATATCTAGATTCTTTATTAACAAAATAAATTTCTAAAAAATTAATTATGCTATCTTTATATTCTTTAATCATTTCAAATAAAGTATTCTTTTTAGAAATAGTCGAGTTATCGTTACTATCTAACTTAGGCATTGAAACAATTTTTGCATGAAAATCATCATTTGCCTTTTCTGTATCAATAATATCTATAATATCTAATAAATCTAATAAATTAATTTTTCAATTATTTATTATTTTAAATTTTGAAAATAAAATAGATGGTAAATTAAAACTTTCCTCTTCTAAATTTTCTTTAATTATTATTTGTGTTTTAGTACTATCTATTATTATATTAATGGTTGATAGTTCATCATAATTGTTACGAAATATATCTCTGATAAATTACCCCTTACCTTCTGATCCAAATAATTTTATTTTATGGATTAGAGCTTCTTTCATAACATCGATTCCTGCTTTATTTATTTTTCTTGGATCATATCCTTTATCTTTTAAGTCCATGCCGTTTGCAAAATATTCTTTAACACCTTTACAATAAGCTTCTTGATTTTCTGTATTAACATTTATTTTACAAATACCATTTTGAATAGCTTTTTTAATTATTTCATCACTTAAACCAGAACCACCATGTAATACTAATGGTAAGTGAGATTTTTCTCTTGCTTTTTCCATATTACTAAAACCAATTTTAGGTTCATCAATATATTTACCATGTACTGATCCATATGTTGCAGCTAATACATCTATTCCTATAGATTTTATAGCTAATACATCTTCAATTTTAGCATATACAGATTGTTTGTTATAATGACCATCTTCTTCACCACCAACTAATCCAACTTCAGCTTCAACGCTTACATTATATTTTTTAGCTAAATTAACTACTTTTTGGGTTGTTGAACAATTTTCTTTAATTGGATATTTACTATTATCTATCATAACAGATCCGCACCCATCCATAATTGCTTTTTTTGCAACTTCCAATGATGAACCATGATCTAAATGTGCTGCTACTGGAACAGTAATGTTTAAATCTTTCATTAAACCAACAATCATATTACAAGCTGTTTCATAACCACCAATATATTTTGCAGCTCCTTCACTTATTCCTAAAATGACAGGTGATTGTAATTCTTGACAAACTTCAAGAATACTTTTTGTTCACTCTAAGTTATTAATATTAAATTGAGGCACAGCATACTTATTTTCTTTTGCTTTATTACACATTTCTTTAATATTTGTGTAATTTTTAACCTTATAATCTGTATATATCATTTTAACTCCTAAATATATTTTATTCATTATATTATAATAAATTTTTCTTTTTTATAATTTCCTTTATTAGTTTAATTATTTTTAACGATTACATTAATAAACTTTGCAAATAAGGGGTTTGGGCGATTATAACGGCTTGTAAGTTCTGGATGAAATTGTGTGCCAATGAAAAACGGATGAATCTTATTAGGTAACTCACAAGCTTCAATTAAATTTTGCTTTTTATAAAAAGCTCCAAGTACTAAATCCTTACTAAATAATACTTTTTTATATTCATTATTAAATTCATAACGATGACGATGTCTTTCTAAAATTATATCTGTATTATAAATTTTTCTTATATATGATTTTGGTGTTAATTGTGCTTGATATGCTCCAAGTCTTAATGTACCACCAGCACCAGAATCAATATCTTTACCAATTAAAACTTTAAAAAGGGCATTATTAGTATTTTTATTAAATTCTGTTGAATCAGCATCTTTTAAATTTAAAACATTTCTTGCATATTCAATACACATTAATTGCATTCCTAAACAAATCCCAAGTAGTGGAATTTTATTTTTTCTAGCATATTTAATTGTTAATAATTTCCCGTTAACTCCTCTTTGTCCAAAGCCACCAGGAATAACAATTCCGTGAAATTTTTTTAAAACTTTTTTTAAATTACTTTGATTAATTTTTTCAGAATTTAATTGCTCTATTTTAACATTGGTTAAATTTTTAATTCCAGCGTGTTCTAGTGCTTCATATATTGAAAGATATGCATCTTTTGTTTGATTATATTTACCAACCATAGCAATGTTTACTTTACCTTTTATTTTATTCAGTTGATTATTTAAATTATTTCATATTTTCATATTAGATTTTTTAACCTTTTTAAATTCTAGTATCTTAAGAATTTCATGATCAAGTTCTTGTTTATTTAATAATAATAAGATAGCAATTTTGTTTTTTACATTAATTGAACTAATTACTCTTTTTACACTTACTCCACTAAATAAAGAAATCTTATCTATTGCACTTTTAGGTATCATATCGTTTGAACGTAAAACAATAATATCTGGTTGTATTCCAATTCTTCTTAATTCACTTACAGATGATTGGGTTGGTTTAGTTTTATATTCATTTGTTGCATCAATATAAGGAACCAAAGTACAATGAACATAACAAACATTTTTTGGTAAATCATTTTTAATTTGTCTAATTGATTCAAAAAAGATATTTGATTCAATATCTCCTACGGTTCCCCCAATTTCAATAATAACAAAATCAAAATCTTTTTTCATGAGATTATAAATTTTAGATTTAATTAAATTACTAACGTGAGGAATTAGTTGAATTGTATCACCTAAATATTTACCATGTCGTTCGTTTTCTAATATTTCTTGAAAAATTTTACCAGCTGTTATATTTGATTCATGTGTTAGATTGATATCTACAAATCTTTCATAATGTCCTAAGTCTAAATCAGTTTCAGCACCATCATTTGTAACAAATACTTCACCGTGTTGATCAGGATTCATTGTTCCGCAATCAATATTTAAATAAGGATCAATTTTTAGCATAAAAACTTTATATCCTCTTGCTTTTAAAAGTGCACCAATTGAACTTGAAACAATTCCTTTTCCTAAAGAAGATATCACACCGCCAGTTACAAAAACTAATTTAGTTTTTTTATTTTTTATAGCATTAATGGTCAATACCTACTTTTCAGTAGCCATAGTTTTTGCTAATTCTTTTTTTGTATCTTCAATATGTTTTTTTTCTTCTTTAATTACTTCTTTTGAGTCTGTACTATAGTCATATATATCATCTGAAAATATTGATGTAACATTATTTTGCTTTTTAATCTCTTTTATTTCACCTAATGAATAAAATTTCTTAAGTGATCAAAGTTCTTTTTTATCATTTACAGTAAAAATAAATTTTTTATGCATACAAAGGGTTGTATAAAATTCTCCAACCAAAAGATCAGCATCTTCTTTAGAAATTTTTTGACCTTCACAAATATGTCCTCATATTTCTTTAAACTCTAAGGGTTGCCCTTTTTTATTAATAAGCTCTTCTGCTATCTTAATAAAGTCATAATTTTTATATTCATTAACCATAAATAATACTCCTAATAAGTATTTATTTTAACTTATTTTATGAAAATAATTCCCTTTATAATTATAATATTAATATGAAAATAAATTATAAGTTTTGATTAATGAATGTAGCATTTATATTATTTATCGAAGTTTTTATAATTATGTGAAAAATATTAATTTAAATTTCTTTGGTTATTATTTTTTTTAAATATATTTTTAATAACCTTAATTTTCCTTTATTATTGACAACTGATAATATTAAAATAAATATAAATATTATGTCTATAACTAAAAAAGAAAAACCTAACGACAAAGTAAAATTTGATGATATGCGAGTGAATTTAAATCTTTTATATATGTTTATCTATATAATCATTAAAAATATTGAAGTCTTTTGTAAGATGAAGTCGTTGAACTAGATTAAAGGATTCCTCATTACCTCTTATGTTAGTATATGAAAAATTCATATAATAACCATAAATAACTTCAATTACTCCTGCAAGCACAAGATATTTAATTATAGTTATCCATATTAAAAAATGTTTTTTTATTAAAAGACATGTATTATGAAAAATGGAATTTTCTCATAAGTATATTTTTTGTTTTGTATTTCTGTCAATATTAAATCATCTTGCATAAACCACATATAATAGTTCTTGATTTATTTTCACTTTTAAAAGATCTGTTTATAGAAAAATCATTTATTAAATAATTTTTGCATCAATTATTGCTTCAAAGAGTTTTTCAAACGCTATATCATTTTGATGTTTACTTGGATGATATTTTAGCGAAAGCTCTTTGTAAACGTTATTAACTTAATCCTTTGATGGAAATTCTTTACTAATTTGCAATATATTTAATGCTTCGTTTCATGTCATTTTATAGTGTCATGTCCAGCATCATTAATGTTAAAAAGGCAACTCAAAATACAGATGTAAAAAAGTCATATAATATATATTTTGCATAGTGATGATAATGTACTTTATCAGAATTTTTTGCTTCTGATAAACTATACAAAGTAAATAAAATATATAAGGAAACGGAATGATTATTTGTGTATGATAATAATTATATCCAGAATCATTTATATATATGAAACTATTTATTAGTATATTTAACATAAAATTATTTTAATATAAATGAATTAAAATAATTTTATAAACAATAAAAAAATGAAAAATAATAATGAAATAAAAAGTGAAGTATATATCGGTATTAATGGTTGTGGTAAGAGTAATAAGTTACGGGATATAATGGATAAAAGTGATAAAGAAAAATCTATACTAATATCTTATAGTGAAAAAGATAATGCTCCGGATAGCAATATAAATAACAATAAAAACATATTATTTAATAATTTTATAAAATTTTTTAATAATTTATTTAAGGTAAAAGAAAAAATACTTCTAGATGATATAAAAAATAATAAAATAATTGAGTCTATAAAAAAAAAGAATGATATTTCTATGACTCAGGAAAATCTTGAGATTAAATGAGAAAAATTAAAATCTGATAAAACGATTTCGTTTATTCCTGAACAATTTAAGTGTCCAATAATATCAAATAAAAAAAATAATGAATTTTATATTGAAAAAAAATTATATGAATTTAATTTTAAAAATTGAAAATTATTAAAAAATAAAAATGATTATTTGAGTAATCACGGAACAGGTAGGTATGTTTATTTCCAAATAAAATTTTTATGTTCGTTTATAGATCTTATTCCTGCTGAAAATATTGGTGAATATTTTATTTTAATTGATGAGCCCGAATTATTTCTGCATAGTTCTTTAAAAAAAGAAATAGCAATTATGCTTAGAAAAATTAATAAAAAAATTAATGTGGTTCTTGCAACCCATTCTCCAACATTACTTAATTATTTTTATACAACAAACAAAACAAAAATTTATTCAAAAAAACCTGTCAACAATATAAACCCTGATTGAATTAAATTTAGTAACTATATTGAAAAAAATCAATATAAGTACCTACATAGGAGTAGGTGATTTGAATTACTCTTTTATAGTAAAGTTATACTTTGCGAAGGAAATAATGACGTTAAATTACTTAATTATATTTTAGAAATTGAAAATGCTTCTAAAAATGTAATGATACTATCAACACATATAGAAATGGATGAGGGAAAGAAAAGAATGTATGAATTGTATAAAGTTATTGCAATGCCTGCTGATGGTCAGCAAAATTATTTTTCTGATAATGAAATTTTTATATTATATGATAAGGATTCAGATAAGGATTCAGATAAGGATTCAGATAAAAATAAGGATATAAATAAAAAAATCAATACTATCAACAGTAGTAAATATGGATTTCATGATGACCTAGAAAAATACTTTGGTATAAAAACAGCAAAAAAATCAAAATGAGATGAATATGCCTTCTTTGGTGAAAAGGAAAATAAAAAGAAACTTGATGGGTTCATTAAAGAAAGTGGTCTTATGAATTTTCTATCTTCTAAAAACAAATAATAATATAATATATAAGGAGATTATATTTATTTTTTATTTTCCTTTATTTAGAAATAATTTTACTGTTTAAGCTTTAAAATACTATCTAAGTAACAGACATTATGAAGACTAAAAATCATTTTTATTTATTTATTACAGGTCATCTTTTATACGGAATAATGTTTTATATTTACTTAAACATTGAAGTTTTATTAATTTATACTTGCTTTTAGCATAAACTATAGTTTAACTTAAATGAGACTTTTTTAAGATATACTAATAATTATATATGACAAAATGTAAAGCAGTAGAAAAAATAAATAAATTATCTAGTGATGTTTTCAATTTAGATGAAAAAAAAATTGCAAAAAAAATAATAATGAATGCTCCTGAAAAAGAAGTGGATCAATGATATAGATTTGTTATCCAACGTGTTAAATTTGGTTTTCGATTTGAATCGGCGCCAGATGTTGCTAAGGGCAGAATTGCGTATGTAAGTGAAAATAAAGAATTAAATATAAATTGTGAAAATAAGATATCTGAGGATGAAAATAAACTAATTATTGGTGAAAATTATGATGCTCTTAAAAATCTCTTATTAACTTACAGTCGTAAAATTGATATTATTTACATAGATCCTCCATATAATTGTGAAACAACAGCAAAAGAAGGAAACAGTTTGAATTTAAATGATGTAAATATAGGAAATAAATATTTTATATATAGAAATAAATTTGGTCGAACTGGATGATTAAATTTAATGCAAGAAAGAATGATTATGGCAAGAGATCTTTTGAAGGAAACAGGAATAATATTTATTTCAATAGATGATGTAGAATGTGCATATTTAAAAATATTATTAGATGAAATATTCGGAGAAATAAATTTTATTTCTGATATTATTTGAAAACACAAAGCAGGCGGTGGACAGAAGTTTATATTACAAGAAACTGAACATATTTTATGTTATGGAAAGAATGTTTTAAACAATAAAGAGATTATAAGCTTTATGAAAGATAAGCAACTTAATAGAAAAAAATATAAACACGAAGATGCAAATGGTTATTATTTTGAAAGAGCACTTTTCAAAAAGAGAGATGCAAATAAAAATCAGATTTATAGTGTATATAATCCTGTTTCAGCCAAAAAAATGATCTTGAAAGCACACCAAAAATGACATTATAGTTATGAGAGTTTTAATGACGAAGTTTTAAAAGGAAATATAGTATTTAAGGAAAATAATACTTGTTATAAGAAAGAATACTATAAAATTGAACAAAAAATTTCAAATTTTTATGATGGTTCTAATGTTAGTATTGCTTCTAATGAACAAAAGGACATATTTAATAAAAAGGTTTTTGATTTTTCTAAGCCGATAGATTTAGTTAAATATTTATGTAAGTCGGTTTCAGTTAAAAATAAAGAAAATAAAGAATTTAAAATATTAGATTTTTTTGCCGGATCTGGAACAACAGGACACGCTGTAATGCAACTTAATAAAGAAGATGGTGGAGAAAGACAATTTATACTTATAACTAATAATGAAAATAATATAGGTACAGATGTTTGTTACGAAAGATTGCATAGAATTATTAAAGGTAAGGGGACAAAAAATGAATCATTCAAATGAATTGAAAAAAATGATTATTATGAAAAAAATAAATTAAGGGTTTTTAATATTAATTATAAAAATGTTGAAAAATCTGAAAATGTAAATAATTTAGAAAATATAGTGAGTAATGAACTTAAAAAACTTAATTCAGACTATAATAAAAAAAATATAGATTTATATTATGATTTAAATGCGTTAAATCCATTACAAAAAGAAGAATAAAATAATGCTTACTTTAACTAATGCACAAGAAAAAGCAGTAAAGGAACTTTTAAAGATATATTATGATGAGAAAAATAAGGTTGAATTTAAATCACCAACGGGATCTGGCAAAACCTTTATAATTGCAAATTTTATTTCACAAATTTTACAAAATCAACCAACTACTGAAAAAATACTAATTTTTATATCAACAATGTCGTCTGCAGATCTGCCGAAACAATTTAAGAAAAAATTGGATGAATATAATAAATTTTTGACGTTTCAATTTAACACAACACTTCTTGAATCTCCTTCTAAAAAACAACAAAATAAATCAAAAGATATGGAGGTACCTATTCACGTTAGAAATAAAGAAGTTATTGTTACTGGTAAATCATCATTTACAGCATCTTCAATTTTTTTTGCTAAAGGAAAAGGTGGAGCCTTTTTAAAATTTTTAAGTAATTTAGATGAGCCGGATAAATATAAATTAATATATATCCGTGATGAAGCACACTGAGGAACAGATTTAACAAAATTTAATAAAAAAGAAAAAAATTTTGAATTAAAGATACGAGAAAGAGCAAATTTTATTCTTCAAATGTCAGCAACACCAAAAGGAAAATTTAAAAATCAAGTTATTTTATCTAAAAAAGATTTAATGAATGATTGTCTATCTCATAATATTTGTTTATTAAAAAATAAACCAATTGAAAATGCTGGATTAGGTAATAAGAAATATGATAAAATATCAAATGAAATCCTAATTGAACACGCGTTATCTAAATTTAAAAATATTAAAAAAGAACATGAAAGGGCCGCTGAATGTCAAATTAATCCTGCGGTTTTAATTCAAGTAGATAATGAAAGAAAAGAAGAAAAAGATAAATTTAAAAAAGAACTAAAAAAATTAATAAATCAAATTGAAAAAAAATCATTAAGTTGAGTAATATATTTTGGAGATAAAACTCAGAATAAATCAAATCTAAAAGAAGATATTAATTTAGAAAATATATCACTAAATGATTCACCAATTGATGTAATAATATTTAAAGTCGGAGCAGCTACTGGTTGGGATATACCAAGAGCTTGTATGCTGTTAAAAATTCGAAATATTAGTTCAAATACATTAATGAGACAAACAATAGGAAGAATTATGAGAAATCCTCACCCTGAGTTAAAAAATAATGTTATGCTGAGAAAATCTTATATATACACAAATAAACAGTTGCCTAGTAGGGAAATTGCGTATTATAGGTTACAAGATAAGTTTATAAATGAAGAATGGCCAAAAGGAGAAATTTATATAAATAAAGAAGAAAATTCTAAAATAGAAAAAGAATATGAAGGATGATTAGAAGGATGATTAGAAAAAAATAAAGAGGAAATATTTGAAAAAATACAAAGTGAAATACTACAAAAAGATAACCAGAAATTATATTTTATTGAAAAAAAGATTAGATCAACTGGTAAAAATGATGCTCACTTTACTAAATCAATTTATGCAGAAGGGGGGATGTCTAATGCAATTGAATTATATATAGAAACACAAAAGTTAGTTGCTAAATATGACAAATTTATTAAACCATTATTGCTAATAATTAAAAATGATTATAATAGTTATAATTATATTCATGTTTTATTTATAATTTTTAAATACTATATTAATGAAATTAGAGAAGGATATATAGAATTAAAAAATAAAATGTTAAATCCGAATTATGTTATTCAGAACGAAAAAGACCTTTTGCCAAAAGATTATACTATTTGAAAATCAAAATGAACATATTTAAATAAAAATAATATTGAACCTTCTAATGATGAAAATTTTGAGGAAATTAAAGATATCTATGCATATAGAAACAAAAATAATAGTGAAGAATATATTCAATTTTTAGATTCTTATCCAGAAAAAACAGTAATGAGAAATATTGTCTCAAACTTAATTAACGATAAAGATAAGAAGTTTGTTAAACATATTAAAATAATAGCTAAACTCCCATCTCTTCCTTCTGACCTGTCATTTGATAGATTTACTGAATTAAAAACAAAAACTAAATCATTTCCTGATTTTATATTTAAAATTATTATAAATGATCAAAATTCAAAATATATTTTTATGGAAGTAAAGTCAAAAGCAGATTATGATGAAAATAAAACTAAAACTCTAATAGAAGCATATAAAGGATATTCATTTAATAACGACCACCTTTTCTTTGTAATAGTATGGGTTTGTAAAGATTTTGAAGATAGAAAAGCTGAATGATACAAGATCAAATGTTTTTCAAACAACGAAACTCTCTCGGAAATAAATCAAATAACTGATACACCATATACAGTAATTAGAAAAGTAATAAAAAGTTGAACAGAAGAATTAAAATAAAATATTTAAATAATATGGAATTGCTAAGTATGCTTATTTTTTGCTTTCTATTTTTTCTTCTTTTATTTTAGAAATAATTTTAATCGCTTCAGCTTTTGAAATACTATCTAAATAACAAACGTTATGAAGATCTAAAAATCATAATTGTTTTTCAGTAGCTTGTTGATATATACTTGTTTTCTTTTTTTTATTTTTAATATTAGAATTAGATTTTAAAGAACTTGCTATCATTTCTCTTGCATCATTTTTTGATATATCAATTTCATATTTAATATGTTGTTTATCTAAAAATCATTTTTGTTTATTTGTTGCAGGTTCATCTTTTATATCATGACTAACATAATATTTTTTTAGATAACGTTTTGATTTAATCCTTTTTTCAAGATCTTCTAAGTCAATATTGTTTCACTTGTAGTTAGTATTTATTTTATAAATTATTCCATAGATTCTTTGGGTTAGTAAAAAGATAATAATTAACGATAACATTACTGCAAAAAGATATATTATTGATTCAAAAAACAACACTGTGTAGCTTATATAAACGTTGTAAACTTTGTGAAGAGTTTTTAAAAAATTAGGATCAGGATTAATATCTTTATATTTACTTAGAGTTTGATATTGATCATGTCAATATGCATAAGTATTACTTAAATCAATTGTTCTATAAAGAACATAACCGATAAAAAACATAAAGATACCAAAGAAGACTCAAATAACAATAAAGTTACGATTGTTATACCCAACATCTTTATATATTGCTCGATAAAATAATAATGATAAACTAGTTAAAATAGTAACAAAAATGCTAACTAAATATATTGCTGTTATGCTATAAGGAAATGAGTTATTATGATTTGAAGTAATACCTTTAATAAAAGATAATAAACAAGCATGTAATATTAAATCACTAATAGTGATTATTAAAATAAGTGATATTAATATGATACATATCTTACTGTTAAATTTTAATAAAACATGCATTAATGATTGAAGTTTTGTTAATTTATATTTAATTTTCATCTTAAATTATAGTTTAGTTTAAATGAGACTTTTTTGGGACTTATTAATTATTTATTTTGTTTTATTTATCTTTATATACATATATCTATATAATTTTTTAGAAGTTTGTTGCTATATAATTATTATATGGCTATTTATAATTCACATTACGTGGCCAATTTTATTTTGAAACGAATTAAAAAGAAGAATTTTTTTCCATCATGAATTTTTTTTGTTGATAAATAAAATTAATAAAATAAAAATTGATAAATTGTTTAAAAAAGATAAATTTTTTTCTAGAAAGAGAAATATAAATTCCTTAGAAGTTGCGGGAAAAATCTTGAAATTTAATGAAATAAATATATAGAAAAACCATTTAATAAATTTGTTATATATATTGGTCAAAATGAAAATAATTACACTAAATTAAATAACTAAAATAAAAAAATAAGCAAAAATTACAAAATATATCGTAAGAGACAAAAAAATAAATGATACAATATTTATAATAATGAATAATAAAAAAAGTGAAAAATCAACTAATAAAACACAGCCTAATGAGTATCCAGATGATTCACGAATGATTTTAAAAAAGCTAAAGCTTTTTTTAATATTGAAAAAGAAAACTCATCACTATTAAACAATAAATTAATAGATAACGGCACTAAAGACAAAGCTAAAATAAACGAAAATATTAATATTCATAAAAATGAATTTTTGCAGTGTCAATTAAAAAGATTTGAAAAAATAGGTGTTATATGTAATACAAATGCTGATAAGATTTGATTAAAATATCAAAGTTTTCTTATTGTTAAAGATATTAAAAACCTCTCTCAAAAAAATAATATTTCTCTGGAGGATCTGAAACAAATCATCAAATATGAAGAATCGTTTTTACAGTTTTTATTAATTTGAGTCACAAATATTGAAAAATATATGAGAACTATTTTTACAGGTTTCTATATAACAAGGGACCAGAAAAAAAGAAATATAATTAGTCAAACTATAAAAAAGGGAATTTCTAATAATTGGGGGTGAAGAAATAAAGATAAGCATAATAATTTAATTAAATTACCTACCGAAAAACAAATTCATAATTGTGCATTATCAACATTAACAGTAATATTTTTAAAAGCTGGAAAAAATAATAATAGACTATCTAATGAGTTTTATGAATTCTTAGAAATAAAAGATAAATCACTTAATAAGCATTTAACAATGATTATTAAATATAGAAATACTCTTTTACATTCATATAATTTTTTATTTACAAAAGAGAGAATTTCAATCAAAAACCACTTTAGTCTCATAATTAAAATTTTAAAACTTATTTATCATAAGGAAAAATATCAAAAAGATGAAACAACTAATAAATTTTTAAATGGAATAGATGACTTTAGTCTTCTTAAAGGAAATTCCTATAAATCTATGAAGAAAATATTTGGCAATAAATTTATAACTATTAAAGAAGAAAAATATTTAAGACAATACTTAAATCTAAAAAATAATAAAAAGTAATAAAAATATAAACTCAATTATAAAAAAAATTAAATCCTTTTTAATGTGAAAAAGAAAACTCTACAAATTAAATAATAAAAAAATCTCATAGTATTAAATGTTAAACCAGTAGATCATAATATTAATACTGTTAAACGTGAATTTCGCGAAACTCAATTAAAAAGATTTATAAAGGAAGGCATTATATATAAAACAAATGATGAAAAAGTGTGATTAGAAAATCAATGTTTCATTGTAATAAAAATATAGCTGATATTGAGAAATTTATAACAGCACAAATTGAAAAAACAGAGTGTGATTATAATAGGAAAAGCAAAATAAAAAATTTAAATTTTGAAAGAAAAATTTATCATATTTCGTTAATGTCTCTTAAAAATAAATTTTTTAATGAACATAATTTAGTGTTTTCTTGCTTTATAGGTATAGAGGCCGGACTATTAACTTCATATTTAAAGATATTGTGGATTATAGAAATGAGTTAGTACATTCACATAATTTTTTATTTGAAAAAGATAAAACTTCAATAATTAAATATATCAAGCCTATGCTAGAAATTATAAAATTAATTTATAGAGATCAAGAAGATCAGTTAAATACAATATTACATAAATTTTGCGAGGAAGTAATTAATTTTAACCTTTTAGAGGAAAATACATATGAATGTATGAAAAAAGTATTTGATGATAAATTTGTAAGTATTAATGACGAAGAGTATTTAAAACAATGGCTTGAATATAGTAAATAATATAACTTTTTATATTTTTAGTTAAAAAATTAATTAGCACCTTAGAATAAAAAATTAAGATATAATATTTTTATAATAATGAAAAATAAAGCTGATAGACTTTGGTTAGAAAGACAATGTCTTATTTTAATAAATGAAATTACATCTTTATCAAATAAAGATCTTATCCCTGTAGAAGATTTAAAAAAAATAATTAATTATGAAGATGCAATCGCAAATTTCTTAATAATTTGAATCCGAAATATTGAAAAATATATAAAAATTCTTATTACTAATTTTTATAACACTAGAGGTGAATGACAACAAAAGAAAATTAATGATATTATAAAAACCCAAATTCTTAATTTTGAGCGTGAAGATTATATAATGTCGTTGGCAAAGGAACATAAAAAACGATTGAGATATGAATACTTATTTGCTTTACCCATTGAAGGAAAAATTCATAACACTTCATTATCAAAATTACGGAATATATTTTTAAAAGATCATGAAAGAACTAAATTTGCAAAAGATTTTTATACTTTTTAGATATAGAATATAAATCTATAAACAATTATCTATCTATAATTAATAAATACAGAAATATTTTATTACATTCACATAATTTTTTATTTACAAAAGAAAGAATTTTAATCAAAAAAAATTTTAAACTTATAATTGATATTATAAAGTTAATTTATAAAGAGGATCAAATAAATATAATATTTGAAAAATTCACGGAGGGTATAAATTATTTTGATCTTCTTGACGGAGATAATTATGAATGTATGAAAACAACATTTGGTGAAAAATTTATAACTATTGAAGGAATAAATATTAAGGAAATGTTTGGAATATAAAAAATAATACAATATTTTTATGTCTTTAAAAAAAATTAAATTATCAATTAGAGATATTACCTTAATAGGAATATTATTAGGCTGCACTTTATTTTTGAATTTTATTGACATATATATACCACATGTCCACGCCCTGCATAAAGTATTTTTAATTCTTGCAATTGGTCTAATAGGGTTTTACAGATCGTTAATATTACTAGTATTATTTTCTGCTTTGGAATATTTTATTGGCGGAGGAAAATATATTATTATATGACAACAATTTGCATTACAAACTATAGCATTATATAGCTTTTTATTAATAGTAATTTATAGAAACATGAAAGAAAAGAACTTAATTTACTTAATATTAAATATAGTACTAATTTTTATAGTTTTTTTATTTATAAAGGTGTTGGGTGATAGTTTTATAACTATCAATAATACACATAATTTTATAAAGAGTTTTTGATTAGCTATTATTTGGCCAGGAGATTGATTAGATAGCTTGACTTCTTGTATAGTTACAATATTGGTACTATGTACCTCTTATAAGTCTTTATTTATGATATATCAAGATCAATTTATTAATAAGCAAAAATACTATACTTTTTCTAAATAAAATATATTTAAAATATTATATAATCTTTTTAAGGAGTAAACATGACTGAAAAACAAACCAAATATATAAATTATTTAAAATCTCAAAAAAAATCTTTTAATCCATTAATGATTCTTTGTATTTTTTTTCCTATTTTTCTAGTTATATATATAATATATATAATGTTCACTAATAACGGAGTTCAATCTCGTATTAATGAATATCTTTTAGTAAATAATATAGATGTTAGTGAATTAGAAGAAACTAATATTACTACTTAATTTTTATAGATTACAAATACTATATATTTTATTAAAATTTAATTCTCAAAATTTCAAATATTCTTTGATAATGTTTTTTTAGGTTTTGAACTAATAATCAAGGTGTTTTATCATTTATATATTTATCAACAAACTGTGTATAATTTTTTAAATAATTGAAGAAAAGAAATGGATCATTTTTTGCAATACAAGAATTTATGACATTATTTATGTCAGAGATTTGAATAATTAATTTTGCATTTTCATTGGTAATTAAATTATTATCATTATCAGATTTCAAATCATGCTCTTTAATATTGTTTAATTTTTTTAAACTACTAGTTATTTCTTCATAGGAATTATCAAATAAATTAATGTTATCAATATTTATTTTAATATGGCTATCACATGAGCGATTAATTATTAAGAATTTTATGTTGTCAACATTTGGAATAATTTTTTTTAAATCACGAAACGAAATATTAGTTCCTAATCTTTTTGACATTTTCATTGTCTTTTCGTCTTTTTCTAGTCTAATCATTTGAAGAATAATAAATTTCATTTTTTTACTATCTCCACCTTGCGCCTCTATGCCTGCTAGTATTCTTGTCATATAGCTATGATGATCTGCTCCCCATATATCAATACATAAATCATAATCTTGACTTATCTTATCATAATGATATATTGCATCTGGTAAGAAATAAGTTATTTCTCCATTAGTTTTAACAATTACTCTGTCTTTATCATCATTATATAATGATGTCTTCATTCATAGCGCACCATCTTGTTTATATAAAACATTTTTCTTTTTTAAGTTATCAATAAATTTGTCTTTATTTTCTAAATAATATGATTCATAGTAATATTTATCAATATTAATATTTAATTCATCTAGATCTTCTTTTATTCTAGTAAAGAAAAATTTAACTGAAAACTTGTTTAAAATATCTTGTAAATCTTTGCTAACTTCTTCACTATTTGAGTTTGGTAAATATTTGTCACCATGTAGATCTTTAAAAGTTATTGCAGCATCATTTATTTCCTTACTTTTATAACAAGCATCAGGTATCTTTCAATTAATGTCATAATATGATAAATATTTTATATAAACACTTAAGCCAACCATGTTTATTTGAACACCAGCATCATTTAAGTAATATGACAATGACGTGCTTCATCCCTTTTTTTTATAAATATTACCTAAAATAGAACCAACAATTCCGTTTCTAATATGACCAATATGAATATCTCCAGTTGGGTTTGCTGAAACAACTTCAATATCAACAGATTTACCTTTAATAATATTAATTTGTTCATCTTTTAAAAAGCATTTTAGACAATCATTTAAATAGTTATCAGTAAATTTAATATTAATGAAACAATTTTTTACAAATACTTCAGAAATTATTTCTTTATTAGTTGTTAATATTTTACTTAATTCATCAGCTATTTCTTGTGGCTTTTTTTTAATAATTTTAGTTAATTGAAATGCTGTTTTTAGATCAATATGATATTCTAGTAATGGACTAATATGATACTTAAAATATTTATCACTATTTATTATTTTATTATCAGTGATATATTTATTGAATATATTTTTTATAGTATTTTGAATTTTATTCATGATTAATATAAAACATCCCGCTACCTGCATATTTATTTATAAGGGCGTTTCTTTTCTTTAAATGTTCTAAAATAATTGGATTACTTTGAAGTAAATTAATTATATTATTATCCTTGTCATATGAGTTAATTTTATCATTTAAATTATCTTTGTTAAATAACATAAGCGTTTTTTCTTCAGAAATATAAATATAATTCTTTTTCTCTTCATCAGTGTAATTTAACTTATTAATAAATTGTTTCATCTCATCATTTGTTTTAAAGATTTTATAATTATAAAATTTTCTTTTTCTAAAACAATCAACCATTTTATTTAAAATTTTATCTTCTTCAAATGCTAAATTTTTAATAAAAGTATTAAAAGTATTATCATCTAAGTATAAGTATTCATCAGCGTTTAAATCTCCTTTTAATAATATCTTTTCTATCAAGGGATGAATAGTGATTTTAAACTTATATTTTTGTAATAAAAGGAACGCAACTCTTTTTATTATGCACAACAAGTGAATGTCAATTGCAGTATTTTTAGGGTTATAGAAAAATTGAACAAATAAATGATATCTATTAGATATAAAGCTTTCTAACACAATAGATAAATTTCTAGAAAATACTACTTCATTGTTATCAATAACAATTCCGGTTAATAATTTTCTTCATTCTATCTTTTTATAACTAAAACCAGTATGAAAAGAATCCCTTAATACATAGTCTAATCTATCAATATCTATCGTTGAACTAATTATATTTGAAATATATTTATGTTTATATTTTTTATCTAAAACTAAAACAATATCATTTGCTAATTTAGGATTAATTTTATTTAATATGTTATTTAATTCTTTATTTTCTAATATAATTTGTTTAGAATATTCTTCATGTCTAATTTTTGTTATTTTTTCAAAAGTATGACTTCAAGGTCCGTGACCAATATCGTGTAGTAATGCAGATAATATTAATAATTTTTTTTTATATTCACTTAGTTTAGAATAAAAACTATTATTTTTTATTAATTGGCAAGCCAAATAAAAAACTCCACAAGAATGAACAAATCTATTGTGGTTTGCGTTTGGATAATAATTATATAATCCGCCAAGTTGGTTAATATATTTTAACCTTTGAAAAGCAACAGTATCAATAATTGGTATAACAAAGGCTGGAATCTCAATGTTATTGTAAATACTGTCATGAATTTTAATTGTTTTACCATTAAACATTTTTAAGTAACCTTTTATTTATTTCTTTTTTCCCATAAATATAAAATAATGAAGGAAGATCGAGTCCATGTGTTTCGCCAGTTAATAATATTCTTATTGGCATATATAGTTGTTCACCTTTTAATCTTGATTTTTCTTTAATATTATTTATTATATTTTTTGCATTTTCAACTGTTATAGTCTCAATACTATTTAATTCATTTATAAGGTTTTCTTTAATTAATTTTTTATTATATTTTTTAAGAACTTGTTTAATTGCATCACTAATTCAAAGTGGTTTAATAATATTATTAATTTCATTATCTGCTTGAGAAAAGTAATCTAATTTTTCTCTAATTTGATTTAAGCAAAAATCATATTTAATTTCATTTTTAAAGTAATCTTTTTTAATAAACTGTTTAACTTTTTTTAAATATAGTCCTTCACTTAAAAGCTTTATGTGTTGTTTATTAAATCAAATTAACTTTTGTTCATTATAAATTGATGGAGCTTTTAACATTTTTGAAATATCAAATAATGAAATTAGCTCATTTATTATATATAACTCTTTTGCTTTAATAGGAGTTCATCCTAATAATGCTAGATAATTTACAATTGCAGATGATAAAATACCTTTTTCTTTATATTGACTAATAAACTGTAAAATTAACTTATCTCTTTTTGATAGTTTTTTACCATCTTCTTTAATAATTAAATTAAAATGAGCAAACAGTGGAGAACTTTTATTAAAAGCTTTATATAACATTAATTGTTTACCAGTATTTGTTAAATGTTCTTCTCCTCTAAAAACGTGTGTTATTTCCATTTCAATATCATCTACAACAACTGCAAAATTATAGGTTGGTGTTCCGTTTGGTCTAAAAATAACAATGTCATCAATATCATTGCTTTGAAATGTTACTTTTCCCCTTACAAAATCAACAAACGAAAATACTTCATCTTTTTCTGTTTTATAACGTATTGAGTATTCTTTTTGTTTCTTAAGATCTATTACTTGTTGTTCAGATAAGTTTCGACATTTTTTACTATATGTATAATTTTTAGTTTTATTGTTTTTATAAAACAAATCTCTTTCTTGTAAAATTTCTTCTCTTGTGCAAAAACAACAATATGCCTTTTTACAATCTAATAATTTTTGTAAATAGTCTACATAAATAGTTTTTCTTGATGATTGTCGATATGGTCCATACTTTCCTTTTTTTAAAACTGACTCGTCTTCATTAATTCCCAATCAATTTAATTCATCAATATGTTTATTTACCATATCTTCTTCATGTCTTGACGAATCTGTATCTTCTGTTCGAATTATAAAAGTGCCCTTTTTATTTTTGGAAAATAAAAAACAAAATAAAGCAGTTCTAGCTCCTCCTATATGTAATTTTCCTGTTGGACTAGGTGCAAATCTTGTTCTTACCATTTTTTTATAAAATTTAATTACCTTATTATATATTAGTTTAAAAAAATGGTATTAAACAAACAACACCTGCCTAATTACAATTAAATATTTTCAATATTAAGAATTTTTTTATGATTTTGTAGTATATTATTATTAATATGTCTAAAAAAGAAAAAATACAAGCTAATACTAAGAAAACAAAACTTATATTTAATTATATAGTTCCAAGTGTATGTATATTTATATCAATTATACTTTTTATGGTTATAATTTTAGTTAAATCTCATAGCTAATATTTATTCATAAAATATGATTTCTATATTTAAATCCAAAATTGATAATAAGAAGTATAACCTTCCTTATTTTATTTTTTTTGGTTTTAATACTGCTTTTGGATATTCTTTTTTAATAACAATTGGTAACGCTTTTAGTAAAGGTGGTAACTATACCGGATTAATTATCCTTATATCATGTTTTTTAACAATGGGATCTGGGTTAATTTTTGGAAAATTATCAAAAAGATTTAAATATAATGGCGGTGCATATCACTATGCTACAAATGCATATTCTAAATATGTAGGTGGTATTTGTGGTATATTTCAATCTTTGATTAATCCCTTTTATAGTGCTGTTGTTCCTCTTGGTATAGTTTGAATATTTAATGGTATTGCAATAAACGGAAACAGTAATATATCACATGAATGGTGAATTTATGGTCTTGCACTTTTAATTTTTATTGCTGTTTCTTTAATTCCCATATTTGGCTTTGCTAAGACAAATAAATATTTAAACGTTATGTTGATTATTAAACTTTCAGTTTTTATTTTTTTAGCAATTGTTGCATTAACTAAAATTAATAATTTTAATCAAAATATTTTTCATAACGCTGGTACTGTCAAAGGATATGTATCTAACGGTCAATTTCATTATAAAACAATAAAAGAGACATTTTCAACATTGATTCCTGCAATATTTTTAATTTTCTTTGCATTTGAAGGATCAGAAAATTTAACAACAATGCGAAATGACGTTATTCATCCAGAAAAAAATATAGTTAAAGCAACAGTGCTTGCTCCATTATTTATAGGCATAGCATATATTATTTATTTTTATCTATTTTTAGGTTCTGTTGGGTCAAATACATCTACTGGAGGAATGGTCCACCAAGATGGTTCTGGTAGTGCAGCATCAAATAATATTGGACCAAACGTAGTGAATACATTACTGGGCATAACGATTAAAGTGCCGGGTTTTGATAATGCTGCCGGCCCTATCGGTATTGTATTAGCTCTTTATTTAATAATTAGTCAGATATCAAATAAATCATCTGGAAGATTACAAGATGCATGAGAAACCTCAAGAATTTTTTCATCACTTTCTCGTGATGGGTATTTGCCTAAAACTTTTTATAAAAAAAATAAATATGGTCAATTTAAATTTTCAATATATTTAGATTTACTTATTTCTAGTTCAATAGCAATTTTATTTATAATTTTAAATTATTTTGATAGTATTGTTTTCACAACTATATTAAGTACAACATCACTAATAACTTTTGTAGTATTTATTATTACAGGTTGCTCATTTTTTAAATTACAAAAAAAAGAGAAGAGTTTTAAACAAACTTCTTTAGTTAATTTTTTTGCTGGTTTTTCATTGTTCTTATATATATCTTTATTTATTTGTTATTTTATTGTTGGTCTTTTAAATTTAATTGGAATGGCAGAAAATAAATTACCAGCATCACCAAATAATTATGGGATATTAATTTCATTATCTATAGTGCTTGTATTTTTCATTATTGGATTATACTGTGGTCATAAAAAAAGAGATAGTGAGCTAATAAAGAAAGATCATGCATAAAAAAGTATATGACATAATTGTTGTGGGTGGCGGTCATGCAGGAATAGAAGCAGTACATGTTGCTTCTAAATATAATTTATCTGTGCTTTTAATTACATTATCTATTAATAAAATAGGACTTACCCCTTGTAATCCTTCAATTGGAGGTAGCGCTAAAGGAATTGTAGTGAGAGAGGTAGATGCTTTGGGTGGTGTAATGGGAATATTAGCTGATAAATCATCTATTCAAATGAAAATCCTAAATACAAGTAGAGGACCAGCGGTTCAAAGTTTAAGAAGTCAAATAGATAAAATTGATTATCCTTTAAATTCACAAAAACTATTGAAAAGTATTAAAAATATTGATATTTTAGAAGATAAAGTTTTATCATTAATAATTAAAAATAAAAAAGTAAACGGAGTTATAAGTGAAAGACATGGAAATATATCTTCAAAATCAATTATTTTAACAACCGGTACTTATTTATCTTCTTTAATTATGAAAGGTGATAGTTTACTTCATGAAGGTCCAGACAAACAAGAAACTACAACTACTATTACTAGTCAACTTAAGAAGTTAGGCTTTGAAATAATAAGATTAAAAACCGGCACTCCCCCAAGAGTATTAGAGTTATCAATTGATTATAAAAAAACAGAAACTGAAGCTGGTGTATATGATCCAAATATATGTTTTAGTTTTATGAATAAGAAAATAGTAAGACCAAATATTCCTTCCTATTTAACACATACAAATAAAAAAACCCACAAAATAATTAAAGATAACTTATCATTATCACCTATGTATAGCGGCAATAAAAATTTAGGTATTGGTCCGAGATATTGTCCAAGCATTGAAGATAAAATAGTAAGGTTTAATGATAGAGATCGTCACCAGGTTTTCTTAGAAAAAGAATCTATTCATACAAACTCAATTTATATTCAAGGAATATCTACATCCTTTCCAGATAACATTCAAGATAAGATCTTAAAATCAATTCGTGGATTAGAAAATTGTACTGTTTTAAGATATGGATATGCAATTGAATATGATTCAATAAATCCATACCAATTAAAAGAAACATTAGAAACAAAACTAATTAACGGATTATATACTGCAGGTCAAATAAATGGCACTAGTGGATATGAAGAAGCTGGAGCGCAAGGTTTTATTGCTGGAGTAAATTCTGCATTAAAAATATTAAAAAAAGCACCATTAGTTTTAAAAAGAAGCGAAGCGCATATTGGTGTAATGATTGATGACCTTGTTACTAAAGGTGTAGTAGAACCTTATAGATTATTAACTAGTAGAAGTGAATTTAGATTACTCTTAAGATCAGATAATGCTGACAGAAGATTAACTAAAATTGGTTTTAAACACGGTTCAGTATCTAAAAAAAGGTACAATGTGTTAATTAAAAAAGAAAGCGAAATTAAAGATTTAATGGAAATATTAAACAAGACTTATTTTCATCAATCATCTAAAATAAATGATCTTTTGTTAAAAATTTCATCAGTTCTTAAAACTAAAGTTTTTGCAGTAGAAATTATAAAAAGACCTGAAATCACTATTAATAAAATTATCAAATACTTACCCGGCACTGTTAAAAAATTTAACAGCACTATTGTTCGTCAATGTGAAATTGAAATAAAATATTATGGCTATCTAAAGTTACAGAAGAAAGATATAAATAAAATTAAAAATATGGAAAACACTAAAATTCCAATAAATATTGACTATACCAAAATAAAACAATTGTCAAAAGAATCAATAGATAAATTAATTAAATTTAAACCAGAAACGTTAGGTCAAATTACAAGAATTACTGGTTTAAAACCTTATGATGTTTTAAATATATCATATTATATGAAATCAAATTAGCACAATAATAGTAGTTAATTTAAAATATACTAATTAATATGAAATTACTTAATGGTTTAGAATTAGCAAACAAATTAAATAAAATATCAAAACAACAACTTGAAGTTATTTTTAAAAAAGAAAACAAATTTCCAGTTCTTGGAATAGTTGTTGTCGGTAATAAATATGCAAGTAAAATTTATATAAGAAATAAAATAAAAAAATGTAATTTTTTAGGAGTGAAAACAAAACTTTTTGAATTTTCAGAAAATATTTCACAAAATGAATTAGTTTCTAATCTTCAAAAAATAAATAAAGATAACAATATATCAAGTTATATTGTACAGTTTCCTTTACCAAAACATATTTCAAAAGAAATTATTTGTAATAACGTTGCCTTGTCAAAAGATGCAGATGGATTAAGTACAACCAATAAATCTTTATTACTAAAAAACAATAAAAACATGCTAATCCCTTGTACCCCAAATGCAATATTTTTGTTATTAGAACACTATAATATTAATTATAAAAATAAAAATATTGTGATTATTGGTAAAGGTGATATCGTTGGCAAGCCGTTGTTTACAATGTTTGGCCATATCCCTTGTAAATCACTTAATATATGTGATAAAAGTACTTTAGATATTATAAAATATACAAAAATTGCTGATATTTTGGTTAGTGCTACTGGTAAAATTCACTTAATAAACAATAATATGATAAAAGATAATGTTGTATTAATTGATGTTGGAATTACATTTGACGCAAATAATAAAATAGCTGGAGATATAAATTTTGAAGATGTAAAAAAAAGGCCTGGTTATGTTACTCCAGTACCAAATGGTATTGGTCCAATAACTATCTCTTGCCTTATTCAAAATATTATTAAATTATATAATTTAAAACATTAAAATTTATTAAGATTTTTTAACGGTTCACCCTAACCCAAAAGTATGTGATTTATTATATACATCTCCGGTTGTAAAAGCTAATTGAATTCTATCTTTATTTATTGAGTTTACATTACTGTTAGGAACAAAACCTATAACCTGTTGATATGGTCCTGGAGAAGTTTGCTTATCTGTACTTGAAATAGAAAGCGTGAAAGAAAATTGAATAAAATACTGATAGATTTTACTATCGTTTTGAGTTACGGTTACAGTTGTAATATAAGAAATATTTGAAGTGGGATATGATGCCGGAAGTGGAATTTCAAAACTATTATTTACCATTAAGATTGATTTAGAAGATTTAAGTGAGGAGATATAGTCATCAAATTGTTTTTTTAGTATACTTGAATATTTTATGTCAGAAGGATCTTTTGCTAACTTAACACTTGCAAAATATCCACCAACGATTACAACTGCACACAGTGGTATAAAAATTAATGCAGGATATATTATTTTTTTTAATGTTTTTTTCATAATAATATTTTAATCTTTTTTATGTAATTCTTGGAAAGAAATTAAAACTTTCTACATTAATGTTGTTATCATTGATTTCAGGTTTATTATTTTTATAATTAAACCCAAACGCTTTACTTATGTCATTAGATTTTTTAACTAAAACAGGAGAAAGTAAAAAGTTTGTATAATTAATTAAATTCATTATTACCAAAAATAATTCTTTAGTTTTATTTTTATCTTCATTTATTAATATTCATGGTTTTTTAAACTCAATTAATTTATTTGCAATTTCTGAAATTTTTAAACTATTTTTAATTGCTTTATCTAATTCACATTTTTTATAAAAGTTAATTGCTTCATCATATAACACTTGTGCATTTACTATTGTTTTTTTATATTCGCTAGATATTGAACTAATATTTATTTTTTTTATTAATGATAGATCATTATTAAAGTATTTTAACATCATGCCAAAATATCTAGAAATTAGGTTACCAAAATTATTTGATAAATGAGAATTATAAGTGTTTGTTAGATTTTCAATAGTAAATAAGTGGTCGTTTTTAAAACTTATCTCAGATATTAAATAAAATCTAATAACATCAGAACTTCAATTATCTAATAATTTCATTGGATCTATAATATTGCCTTTAGATTTTGACATTTTTCCTTCTTTAGTGATTAGTCAGCCGTGATTAATTATTCTATTAGGTTGTCTAATGTTTAAATGTTTTAAAAGCATAGGTCAGTATATACAGTGAAACCTTGTAATTTCCTTACCAATTATGTGATAAATTATAGTGTTATCATTTTTTCATATTTCATTATATAATTTGCTTTTTTCATCATACATATTTGTTGAACTTAAATAGTTAATAAGAGCATCTACTCATACATATAAACCAAAATCTTTTTCAATACTAATAGGAATGGCCCATTTTAAATTTTTTCTTGAAATACATAAATCAGTAAATTCATTATTTAAAAAATTATGTACAAGTTCGTTTTTTGTTTTTTCAAATATAAATTCTTTATTATCGTTAAAGTAATCAATTAATCATTTAGCTAAAATTTTAGTTTTTAGAAAAAAAGCTTCTTCAGAAATTTTAAGTAATTTTTTATTACAATTAGGACAGTTATTTGTTTTATTTTGAAACAAGGTGAAATATTCTTCACATGAGACACAATAGTCACTATCATAAAAACCTTTATATATTAAATTGCTATTACTTAATATTTTTAAAACCTTTTCTACTGTTTTAAGATGATATTTATCTGTAGTTCTTATGAATTTATCATAATTTATATCATATGATTTTCAAAGTTCTAGAAAATTTAAGATTATCTTATCAACATATTTCTTTGGATCTTCATAACCGGATTCCTTTGCTTTATCTAATATTTTTTGTCCATGTTCATCACTTCCAGTTGTAAAAAATACTTCATTGCCTATTAGTTTATGAAATCTACTAATTACATCTGCAATAGTTGTGGTATATAAATGACCAATATGTAATTTATCATTTGGATAATAAATTGGTGTAGTTACAAATATTTTTTTCATCTTAATTATTATTAATTATAAGTTTATAAATGTAATTTTTTCTAACATTATACTCTTCACTAACTAATTCAGAAATAATTTTTTTAGAAATTCCTTTTTTTAAATAAAAATTAATTTTTCTTAATAAATCACTTTCTGTTGTTTTATCTTGCTGGTTTGAAGGATAAAACACTATTGTAAACTCTCCCTTTAAATTAATTTTACTAATATCAAAATTAGATGAATTAAAGACATATTTAGTTTCGTTAATCTTAGTTAGTTCCTTACAAATTGATATTGTTCATGTTTTTGATATTTTATCAACAATAGAAATTATTTTCAAAATTTGGCTACTTGTAATAAATGCAATAGTTGTAATATTACTATTATAAATACTTTTAATTTCATCATTTAGTGCCTTATTTTTTTTAGACAAAAAACCATAAAAATTAAATTTATTAATTGGCGCTCCAGATAAAATAAGAGAGTGAATAACTGATGTGCTACCATTTATAACAACTATATTAAAATTTAGTAGTTCAAACTTTTTCACTAATTTATAACCTGGATCACTAATTAACGGATACCCAGCATCAGATAAAAGACAATAATTTTCTTTTATATTTATTTTAAATTGATTATTTTCGTTTGCTTTTTTTACTAATTGTATGTGTTTGTTTTTATGAGATATTTCTAAAAGTTTAAATAATTTTAATGTTTTCGATAGGCTTTCAACCAACAAATATTGAGTTTTTTTAATTTGTTCTATAGCTCTTTTATTTATTTCATTAATATTGCCAATCGGGGTTGCAATTATGAATAAATTTTTATTATTATTTTGAAATGTTTGTTCTATTTTCATTTAGTTTAAAATCAATGATTTCCTTTGCTAGTTTTATAGATTGTTTTGCATTATAGTTTGTTGTATCAATTGTATAAATGTTTTTATCATATTTTAAAATCTTTTTATACCCGTTATAAATTTTATTATGTTTTTCTATATTCATTTTGTCAAATCTATTTTGTTTCATGTTGTTTTCTTTTATTCTTTTAAGTCCGCATTCAGGTTTAACAAGCACAATAATTGTTAGATCTGGAATATTATTTTTAAATGCTATTTTGTTCATATCTAGAACCTTTTTCATCCCCAACTCTCGAAGACATCCTTGATAAACAACACTAGAGTAATAATAACGGTCACATAGTATTAAATCATTTGTTTTAGATTTTTTATTAAGAACTTTTTCAATATGCTCTAGTCTTGAAACCATAAAGAGAAGTAACTCCATTTCTGGAGTTAAATCATTATCCATAATTATTTTTCTAATTTTTTCAGCAACTCAACAATTTTTTCCGCCAGGTTCTCTTGTTGTAAATACTTTTTTCCCACATTTTCTATATATGTCTTTTAAACCATTTATAATAGTTGTTTTTCCAGAACCATCATTACCTTCAAAAGTAATAAACATTATATTTTCCTTCTATTTAAAAAAGAGTGTTTTAAACTAATCTTATCAATATATTCAATTTCAGATCCAATTGATAAACCATATGCTAAACGACTTATTTTAAGTTTTAATGGCTTTAAGGTTTTGATTATATGTTTTGCAGTAAGTTCACCTTGAATTGTTGGGTTAGTTGCGATTATTATTTCCTTAGATTTATTTTTATTAATCATTTTAAATAATTTAGAAATAGAAAGTAACTCGTTTTTAAATTTTAAACTAATCTCTTCGTTCAATACAAAATATAGCCCCTTATATATTTCCATATCTTCAAATTTAAATAAGTTAGTTTCATTTGCAATTACACAAATAGTGTTCTTATCTCTTGTATCATCATCACAAATTAAACAGACCTCCCCTTCAGTAAAGCTATTACAAAATTTACAATTAAACACATTATTAACAACTTCTTTAATTTGGTTTGCTAATTCTAAAGCATCTTCTTTATTACAAATAAAATTATTGGCAATATTTTCAGAACCACGTTTACCAACGCCAGGCAGCCTATTAATTAAATATATTAGTCGCTCTAGTTTTGTAATCATTATTTTTTTGATTTAAAACAATCCCGTTGGCGCTTGTGCTAAAGGTCCCATAAAAGCTTTATGTTCTTCCTTAACTTTTTCAAGTGTTCTGTTTACTGCAACAATTAAAATATCCTGTAAATCATCTTTATCATCTAATAAATCTTTTTCATTTATTTTAATTGATGCTATTTTATGATCTCCTGTCATTGTTACTTCAACACCTTGATATTCACATGTAAATTGCTTTTCGTTAAATTCTTTTGTTTTTTTATCTAACGTGGCTTTCATTTGTTTTGCTTGAGCCATTAAATTATTCATATTAAACATTTTCTTTTTCCTCCATAATATTTTTAAAATTATTAAAAACTATTTTCCTTTCTTTTGTTATTATTTTACAATCTTCGCTGACGATTTTCTTATTATTTTTTTTAAATTCTTCTTTTGCTTGAGTTTTTTCTTTTGAATCAATAAAAATAAATTTATAATCAATATCAGTATCTAATATCTCTTGTTTTAATTCATCTATTTCTGCTAAAAGATTGTTGTCTTTTTTTTTGTGAAATAAAATAACAACCTCATTGTTTGCTCCAATAATTATTGATTCTCGCAGGTGTTGAATTACTTTTCTTTTTTTAATAGTAAGGTTTTCTTGAAAGCTATATTTTAAAATTCTTCCATAGATTAGTAATTTTGCAACCTTGTTACATTTTTTTAATTCGTTACTTATTTGTTTTGGGTTCATAATCAATAAATTGTTGGATTAACTCGCTATGCGGTTTAAATCCTGCCATAGAAATAATTTGTGAAGTTTTATTATCGTTAAAAGATGCGCCTCAATAAATTTTATCTTTATTTTTGTTAAACACTAGAAATGACGCTTCCTTTTCACTTTTTATTTTTTCACATTTTTGCATATCATCTTTAATATCAAGAGGGCTTCCAACTGATGTTAAAACCATATCAAAAGAGCTATAAAGCACTGGATAAGCTTTTTCTGGATTATAATGCGCCTCTTTACCAAGAATATTATTTGCAACTATTCTGCCTTGCTCTAAAGCTGGAAATCATAGCATTTTTGTCATATGTGGGGGAATTTCAATAATGTCTCCAGCAGCATAAACATCATCAACGCTTGTTTTTAAAGTTGTATCAACAACTATTCCTTTGTTTATTTTAATTTTCTCTTTGTTAATAAACTCAATGTTTGGACGCACTCCAACTGCAACAATAATAATATCATATACACCTTTACGTATTACTTCAATATTTCCTACTGATTCGTTTTTCATTTTAGCACTAAAAATTCTTTTAGCTTCATTTGCAGTTAAAAATTCTGCTGTAATTTGTCCATTACTATTTTTAGAAATTTTATTAATTGAATGATTTACTGTTATCTTAATATCTTTTTCAAGAATAAACTTATTTAAATAATTGCTTGCTTTTTTAGTTAATAGTCTTGGAAATAGTTGAGGCATTAGTTCAACTATTTCAACACTTACGTTTAAATTTTTTAATGAATAAGCAGCTTCACAGCCCAAAATTCCTCCGCCGATAATAAGTGCTTTTTTAGGTTTATATTGTTTAAAAAAATCACCAATTTTACTAACATCTTCATCGTTTATTAAATGATATACTCCGGGAATTGAATAATCTAAATTAGGTAATTTAAACGCATGTGATCCTGTTGATATTAATAATTTGTCATAAGATATTTCTTCACTATTTTTTGTAATTATTAACTTTTTATCAATGTTAATTTCTTTTACATCGTTTTCAATAAGAGAAATTTTTTGATTTTTGTATCATTCTTTATCATTTAAGTAAAACCCATCAACCTTTTCTCTATCTTGAATAAAACACTTTGAAATAAACGGTCTGTAATATGGATCTATTTTTTCATTATGAACTAACACTAATTCTGTAACTAACTCACTACGTAAAAGGGCTTTAGCACATGAAATTCCAGCACCTCCACAACCAATAATAACTACTTTCATAAAATCTCCTCAATTTTTGTATTCCTAAATATAAATTCTGGATTTGTTTTTCTTGTTAAAATATATTCACCAAATTTTCTGCCTCACTCAATAGCATCTTTTTTTTGATCTTCGCTTTGACGAAACCTAATTCTTAAAGCTTTAACTGTTTTCATTCTTAATTGAGCAAGTCTTTGGGTAACATTTGCAACCCCTTCTCCGCTTCACCCATAGCTTCCAAAAACACCAGCAAATTTTCCATAATCTTCAGCTGGTGAAACATGGCTAAATATTTCATAAAAAAACGGAATCGCATCATTGTTTATTGTAGGAGTTCCGCATAAAATTGCTGTTGCGCTATGAATTTCTTGTTTTATTTCATTAACTAATTCATTTGTAAATGAAATAGCGTCAAGATTATATTCTTTAAATATTAGGTTGTTATCTGGATCATTTTTTTTCATACCAGATAGCACTGCTTCTTTTATTTCATCTGTGTAACCGTAAGCTGATGATACTAAAACAATAACTTTCTTTTTTTCTTCTTTTTTTACAGTTGAATTTTCCTTATATGAGTTAATTGCAAAATCAATTCACTTTGGCGTATCTAAAAGTGGTCCGTGTCCCGTTGCAACAACGTTAAATTTATCACGAACTGCTTGCATTTTTGCCATTGCCATTTTAACAAATGGTTTGTATGGGGACATTATACAATTATAATAGTGAACAAAAGATTCCTTATATTCTTTGTCTTTTGAAGAGTCAAGAAGTGATATTTTAATATCACTAAAAGCATAATGAGCCCCTAAAGCATCACAAGTTACAATTGTCTTATCCTCTTCAATTAAAGTAAAAATTGAATCTGGTCAATGTAACATAGGAATTGAGAAAAATTTCAAAGTTTTATTTCCGATTTTCATTACTTCTTGATCTTTAATTTCTTTAGCGTTAAATTTTTTATTAAATATGTGTTCTAAATAATCAATAGCTACAGCGCTTCCAATTATTTGACAATCTGGGTGACATTCTTTTGAGATTTTTAAAACAGATCCAGAGTGGTCTGGCTCAGTATGAGTTACAACAATATATTTTATTTTTTTAAGATCCCCGATGATTTCTTTAAGTTTTTTGACAAAGTCATTATAACTAGGTATTCCGTCATTTTCAGTAAATAATTTAACTGTATCAAACAAAACAATTCCATCTCCAGTATCTAACAAATATGAGTTATATGTTGAGCCATGTTTAGTTTTCATAACAACATCAAAAACTTCAATTTCAGAGTCAACTACTCCTACTCATGTTAAACTATCTGTAATTTTAATTGATTTCATTTCTTATTCCTTTATTTTATCAACTATTATATCTAATAATTGATTTCATTCATGATTTGATTCTTTTAGAATTGATTCAAAAGTACCGTGCTGTGGATAATATTTGTCAAACCCTTTTATATGTAAGTTTTTAACATCAATATCTTTTTTCTTTAAATAATTTAACACAATAGATCCAAGGCCAGAGTCAAAATAAGTATCATCATAAATTCAAATTGGTTTATTTATCGCGAGCATTTCTTTTATCATTTTAATATCAAAAGGTTTCAAAAATAAAGCATTAATTAATTGAATTGGTAGTTTTTTTTGTTCTATAAGTGTTTTAAATTTTTCAACATGAGCATCATAACAAACCAAAAACGCTTTAACTTTATTTGATTTATATGCAACTTTTCACTGTCCTTTTTTTATTTTATTAGGAACTGTATTTTTATGGTCTTCTCTTTTTATTGGATATCCTGAAGTTCTAATAAATATTTGTTCTTTCTTATTATCATAATTAAATGCTCATTCATATATATCATAAAAATCTTGTGTTGAACTAGGTTGAGCAATGATCGTATTTGGCAATGATGCTATTGTGGTAAGTTGATATAAGACGTGATGAGTGTTCCCGCTTGACGGATCTAGCCCTGTATTGTTTAAACTTAATATGGCTGGAATTCCCATTCTTGTATAATCATGAACTAACATATCATATGCTCTATTAATAAATGTTGCATAGTAATCAAGATAAACTTTCTTTCCAGCATCCACTAGTCCGATTCCTAAAAGTGATGCATGTTCTTCTTGAATCCCCACATCATAAATTCTGTCATTAAACTTAGAAGAGTGAACATCTAAATTAACTTTATTCATCATTGCTGAAGATATAACAACAATATCGCTATCGCTTTTCATATAATTATATAGTATTTCTGTTTTTAATTGTTCTCTTACCATTGTGTTGGTGGGCTTGATCTCGCCGGTCTCAATATTAAATCCAGCGCTTACACTATGATATTTGCCATATCGATCCTCTTCAGCATACTTTAAGCCTTTTCCTTTTAACGTTACAATATGTATAATGCAAGATTCTTTACAGTTTTGAGCTCATTTATATGCATATTCTAACGAGTCTATATCGTGTCCATCTATTACACCAATATAATTAATGTTAAAACTAAAAAAAGGATTATTTGGATCTGTTTTTCTTAAACAAATAATATCTTTTGTTAAAAACTTATTTGAAATATGGACTAATTTTTCACTTAATGCGCCAACTGGAGGCGAAATACTTTTATGATTATCATTTAAAATAATTACATGCTTATTTTTAAGAAAACCTAAGTGATTTAAGCCTTCAAAAATAACACCATTTGAAAAACTAGCGTCACCAATATATGAGACAACTTCATAATTGTCTTTTTTTAAATCTCTTCCTAGAGATCTTCCGATCCCTACATTGACTGCTGAAGATGAGTGCCCTCCTTCATAAATATCATAAACGCTCTCTCTTCTTTTTAGAAATCCACTTGTTCCACCTAAATGTCTCAATTTATCAAAATCCTTAGCTCTTCCTGTTAATATTTTATGGGTATAAGATTGGTGTCCAATGTCAAAATAAAACTTATCCTTTTTTAAGTCTCAAATTTTATGCATCATTGTTATTGATTCTACGGTTCCTAAATTAGGCGATAGATGCCCACCATTTTTTTGAACAGCTCAAATAATGAACTCTCTAATATTATTGCATAATTGTTTTATTTCGTTATTATTTAACTCTTTTAAAAAGTGTGAGTCTTTTATATCTTGTAATATTATTTTTTTCATTTTATTAAATCCTAATCCTTGGTTTATAAAAAAAGACCATTACACATAATGTTAACCTTAAAGCTGCTCCATTTCTGACCTGGCTTAATTCAGTGCACCATTGTAATGGTATTTTTATTTTACCATATTTTTGTATGATATTAATTATTTAAGCACTTTGGGTACTACTATTTTTTTTCCATCGTAATGAGTTTCAATTAATGCTGATAATGTTCGTTCAATTGCAAGACTAGAACCGTTTAAGGTATGCGGAAATATTACTTTTCCGTCCTTTTTATATCTTATTTTAGATCTTCTAGATTGAAAACTTAAACAATTTGATATAGATGAAACCTCAATATATTTTTTTTGAATTGGAAAATATACTTCTATATCAATAGTTTTAGCAGATGAAAACCCAAGGTCTCCACTACATAATTCAACTTTTCTATAAGAAAGATGTAATTTATTTAATAAGGAACATACGTGGTCGATCATTTTATTATGTATATCGCTTGATTCTTCTGGATCGCAAAACTGCACTATTTCAACTTTATTAAATTGATGAAGTCGTAATAACCCTTTTGTGTCTTTTCCGGCCGAACCTACTTCTCTTCTAAAACAACTAGATGCGGTTGTTAGTTTTATTGGTAAATTATCATAGTTTATTAAAGAATTATTATATATTCCAACTAGCGATACCTCGCCTGTAGGTGATAAATATTTGTTACTTTCTGTTATTTTAAACAAATCGTTTTCAAATTTAGGTAGTTGTCCGCTTCCGTATAAAAGTATCTCTGGTAATAATACCGGTGCAGATATTTCAGTATATTTTTCTTTTTTATTATGTTCTAAGGAGAAATCAATTAATTTTTTAAATAATTCAAGCCCTTGTCCTTTGAATATAGCGCTTCTAGTGCCAAATATTGCTTGAGATCTTTCAAAATCTATTAGATCCAGCTTTTTAGCGATATCAATATATGACAAATTATGGGTGGCTTTATATTTATTGTTGTGTATATCTAAAACTTTATTATCATTACTATCTTTGCCAATAGGTGTTGTTTCATGTGAAACATTGGGAAAATATTTGGCTATACCAAAAATATTTTTGTCTACTTCTTTAATTAGTTTGATAAGGTCCTGCTTGTTTTCTGATATATTAGATAACTGATTACGGTGATCATTAATTAATTTAATTTGCTTATTCCTAGGGACATCCTTATTATTTAAAATGTCTTTCAGTTTACTATTATATGAATTTATTGCAATTGAAGTTTGCTCGAGTTCTTTGTTGTAATTTACCTTTTTCTTAAAGAATATTTCTATTTTATTTATTTCTAATTCAACATCTTCATTACGTTGTTTCATTTTTTCTATAAATCTGGTATTGTTTTCTAAAATTTTTTTTATATTATGCATATTCTTTTATTCTCTACTTATTGTAAATGAGTTAATTTTATCATTTTCTTTTAATGAAACCATTTTTACTCCCACTGTGTTTCTCCCAATTGTATTTAGTTTGCTAAGTTCTATTTGAATTGTTTTTCCTTTATTTGTTGTTATAATGATTTTTTCTGTTTTATTTACACATGCAACATTAACTAGGTCTCCTGTCTTTTTACTAATCTTTAATCCAAGCACTCCACTTGCCCCTCTTTTAGTAGATCTGTAAAGTGATATAGGAGAAGCCTTGCCATATCCTTTTTCAGAAATAGTGAAAACAAGGTTTCCGTTTATCGAACTTGCCATTCCGGCTACTTTATGTTCAGGGGCAAGTTTTATTCCTTTAACCCCATAACTAATTCTGCTTCTGTTCTTTAGATTTGCAGATTTTATTCTAACCACTTTCCCTTTATTAGTTGCTATTAAAATATCACTATCGTCTTTTACAAGACTAACTGTTACAATTGAGTCTTTATGTTTAAATGTATTAATTGCTAATTTCCCACTGCGATATATTGATTTAAAGTCAGTCATTTTCATTTTCTTGATAATGCCTTTTTTTGTTAAAAATAAAAGATCCTTATCTTCGATATCGTTTCCTAATGGTAAAAACGCACTAACTCCGGTTTCCTTATTTTTATTATAATATTCAATAATATTTGAAAGGCTAACCCCTCTTGCTGTTCTTGCATATTCAGGAACATCATATGCAAAAATTTTATATACTCTTCCTTTTTCTGAAAAAACTAACATTTGATCGGTATTTTTACAATGAATAATTTCTAAAAGGCTATCATCTTTATATAATTTTAACCCTTTTACTCCGACGCCTCCGCGTGCTTGTATTTTAAAGTCTGTAACATCAACGCTTTTTACATATCCTTTTTTAGTTATTGAAATAATACATGGTTTAGGAATAATTAATTCCTTTTGATTAATATCTTCTATCCCTTCTATCACTGTTGTTCGTCTTGCGTCACCATAATTTTCTTTAATTTGTAATAGATCTGTAATTAAAATATCGTTTATTTTTTCTTTGCTTTCTAAAATTGCTTTATTTTCTGTAATATCCAAATCTAGTTTTTTAGCATCTTGAATTATTTGTTTGCTTTCTAAACTGCTAAGTCTGCTTAATCTCATATTTAAAATCGCTTTTGCTTGTGTTTGATCAATATTAAATTTCTTTTGTAATTTAATTGTGATTTCTTGATGTGTACCTGTTTTTTTAATAATCTTGATTATTTCATCAATATTTTTGTTAGCAATTATCAACCCTTTTAAAATATGAAGTTTCTTGGTATCTTGTTTTATAATATATTTAATTTTTCTAGTAATTATTTCTATTTGGTGATTAATATAATATTGGAGAATCTGCTTAACGTTTAGATTCTCTTTGGGACCACCGTTAAAAATCGCAATCATTTTGGCGTGAAATTTTGTTTGAAGAGAAGTGTGTTTATACAGATTTTTTAAAATAACATTAGTAAAGGCGTTTTTCTTTAATTCAATATAAATTCTTATTCCGAATCTATTTGATTCATCACGAATATCACTAATTCCTTTTATTACCTTTTGTTCCATCAATACAGCTATCTGTTTGATGATTGAAGCTTTATTTGTCATGTAAGGGATGTCTTTAATAATCATTGCTATGTCGTTGCCATCGATGTCTTTTTCAATTTCAATAGTAGCTTGATTGGTAACAAACCCGGCGCCGTTCAAATAGATTTTTTTTAGGTCTGGAGTGTTAAAAATATTTCCTCCTAATGGAAAATCGGGCCCTTTTATAAATTGTAATAATTCTGTTGGTTCACATTTTTTTTCTTTAATTAAGTAAATTGTTGCATCGATTATCTCATTTAGATTGTGGGGGGGGATGCTAGTCGCCATACCTACTGCAATTCCAATTGATCCGTTAATTAATAAATTAGGAATTCTACATGGCAAAACCATCGGTTCTTTTTCGCTACCATCATAGTTTTCTTGATAATTAACAGTTTCAAATTCAATATCTCTTAAAATCTCTGACGATATCTTAGTCATTCGAGCTTCAGTATATCTCATAGCGGCAGCTGAGTCTCCATCTACTGATCCAAAGTTTCCTTGGCCATCGATAAGTTCATAACGATAATTAAAGTTTTGAGCCATTCTTACTATTGTTTGATAAACGCTGTTGTCTCCGTGTGGATGATATTTAGCAATAACATCTCCAACAATTTTTGCTGATTTTTTATAGGGTTTATTTGGCGTTAAACCTATTTCACTCATTGAATATATTATTCTTCTGTGGATTGGTTTTAAACCATCTCGGACATCTGGTAACGCTCTACTTGTAATTACTGACATTGAATAGTCTAAAAAAGAAACTTTTAGTTCATCATTTATCTCTGTTTGATTTATTTCGCCAATTATAATATCTTTTCTTTCTTCGTTAGACATCTAAGTTCCTTGCATTATTATAATTTTCTAAAATAAATTCTTTCCGATAAGAAATTCCTTTAGCTCCCATTAATTTTTCAAATAGTTCTTTTGAAAATGCCATATCAGAAATATTAATTTGTAATAATTTTCTGTTTTTAGGATCCATTGTTGTTTCTCATAATTGTTCTGGATTCATTTCACCAAGCCCTTTATATCTTTGAGTCAATTTTATTTTTCTGTTATTTTCTTTTTTAAAGATTTCATATTCTTCAAGATCATACAAATAAACAAATTTATTATTTGTAAAAACCACTTTATAAAGTGGTGGTTGTGCTAAATAAATATTTTTGTTAATTATTAGTTCTGGCATTAAATTAATAAAAAATGTTAATAATAATATTCCAATATGACTTCCGTCAACGTCAGCATCAGTCATAATCACTATTCTTTCATATCTTCGCTTATCATAATTAAAATTATCTTCATCATTTTTTTTTAATCCAGTACCTAATGCTTTTTCAATAGATCTTATTTCTTCATTTGCCAAGACACGAATAATATTTTCTTTTTGTGTATTGATTATTTTCCCTTTTAATGGTAAAATCGCTTGTGTTACTCTATTTCTTGCTAATTTTGCACTTCCTCCGGCACTATCTCCTTCGACAATAAATAATTCTCTTTCATAAATATTTTTAGATGAACAATCAGCTAACTTACCAGGAAGTGTTAAACTAGAATGAGTTATTTTCTTTTTAACGTTTTCTCTTGCTTTTTTCGCTGCTATTCTGGCGTTTGCAGAATTAATAATATATTTAATTATCGTTTGAATAACTTTAGGATTCTCATCAAAATAACGATGTAAAAATTTATATGTCAGTTTCGAGGTTGCGCTTTTAGCGTTTAGATTACCTAATCTCGTTTTCGTTTGTCCTTCAAATTGAGGATCTTGATGTTTAACAGAAACAATCGCTACAACTCCTTCTCTACAATCATCACTGATTATTTGTATTTTTGAAGGAAATAATTTTTTATCTTTTCCATATCTTGTTATCGATCTAGTTAAACTTGATTTAAATCCTTCAATATGTGTTCCCCCGTGTATTGTATTAATGTTATTACAAAATGATAAGATATTTTCTTTGTTAGTATTAATGTAGGTTAGCGCTATTTCAACTTGTATTTTTTCAAATTCTCCTTCAAAGTAAAGAATCTTATCAACTACTTTTTGATTTTCTAAAATTATTTCTTTAATATATTCAACTATTCCGTTTTTAAAATAAAAGTTTTTTTTACTATCTGTTAATTTGTTTACAAAAATTATTCTTAATCCTTTATTTAAATAAGCAAGTTCTTTTAATCTTTTAAGAATAATATTTTCATCATAATCAATATTTGGAAAATATGAAAAATCAGTTAAAAAAGAAATCTTAGTTCCCGTTTTATTACTTTTGCCAATATTTTTTAGCGGTTCAACAGGCATTCCTCCATCAATAAATGTTTGCTTATAAATATTACCGTTTCTAAAAACTTTTACTTCAAGTTTTTTAGCTAATGCATTTACAACTGAAGCTCCAACTCCATGTAATCCTCCTGACACTTTATAAGAATTGCTATCAAATTTACCACCAGCATGTAAAGTAGTAAAAATAGTTTCTACTGCTGACTTACCAGTTTCTTTATGTATACCTATTGGAATTCCTCTACCATCATCTTCAACAGAAATTGTACTGTCTTCTTCTAAACTAACTTTAACTATAGAACAATGTCCACCAATAGCTTCGTCAATTGAATTATCTATTATCTCTCATATTAGATGGTGTAATCCATTAACATCAGTACTTCCAATAAACATACCAGGTCTTTTCTTAACAGGTTCTAGCCCTCTTAAAACTTGTATATTATCTACTAAATATTTATTCTTATCCACGATTTTAACTATTAATTTATTATAACATAAGACAGTTCTATATTATATTAAATATTATAATAATAATAAGGTATGTGGAAAACTTCAAAAGTCCTAAATATATTGTTTGTAAGCCATATAAGGGTGTTGATAAATATTTTTTTTAAACAATTTTATTGTTTAATTCTTTATATATTTTTTTAATTTTTTTATCTTTAGAAATCTGCACTTTTATACGTTTAACAGAACTTATTATTGTCGAATGATCTCTTTTAAAAATAAAGGCGATTTTTTTATATGATAAATTAATTTTTTCTCTAACAAAATAAATTGAAAAATTTCGAGCTAATTGAATGTGATAAAATCTTTTTTTACCTAAAATTTCTTCTTCAGAAACAAATAATTCCTTTGCAACTGTTGAAATTATTTTATTATAACTAGTTTCATTTTTTCTATTTCTTTTTTTAACAAATTCTTGTTTATATTTTTCTCTTATTATTTTTTTAATTAAATTACTACCGATTACTTCAATATATTTGTTATTATTAATAATCCAAAAAAGAATAGTCTTATATAAGCCATCTAATTCTCTAATATTATCTACATTAACATTAGCCATCGTTTCAATTGCTTCACCTGAAAAATTATGATTAAATTTATTATCTGCATTATTTTCATTTTTTTTAATTCAAAACTTTAAAATTCTTAATTTCAATTTAAACGAAGGTTTGTTGATTAAAAGGTTTGCCCCTTTATTTAATCTTGTTGTAAGACGCTTGGAAATATTTTTAATATTGTCTAACCTTTCATCTCCAGAAATTATCAAATTTTTATCTTTTTGAATAAAGGCATCAACAACCCTAAAAAGAAATTGATTGGTTTCTTTTTTATTTTTAAAAAATTGAATATCATCTATTATTAATAAATCTAGATTAGTTAAAAATAAATATAATTCATTTATAGTTTTATTTTGTTTTTTTCTAAAAAGACCAATAATATAACTAATTAAATCTGGAGAAGAATAATAACCATATGCAATGTTTGAATTTGAATTTTTAATATTATTGACTATCGCCATTAAAAGATGGGTTTTACCTAAACCGCTTTCTCCGTAAATAAATAACGGAGAAAAAAAACATTTTTTATCACTACTCATTTTTATACATAATTTACGAACTGACTCGTTATTTTTATCGATTATAAAATTATCAAAACGATAATTTAAATTAACTCTAGATAAGTTAAATTTATCTACTGATGATTTTTTTTTATTTATATCTTTTTCGTTATTTATTAATTCAACGTTAATGCTAGTATTTAATATTTCATTTAAAAGCTGATTGATTTGATGGACGAATTTAATTTTGATGATATTTAACCAAAGAACATCCTTGACCAATATATAAGCCTTACCGTTATCAATTAAAAATAATTTACATTTATATAATTCTTTAAGAATATTTTTATCAATAATGATTTTTTCTAACTTTTCTAAAATTTCTTGTCATATCTTGTCTAAAGGCAAATTCATAATGTTTTCCACATATAATTGTAATACAAAAAAAGGTGTGGAAAAGTTTTTTATATTTTTCATAATTTTTAATAATAATAATGTATCATTAATAATAGGAAAAACAATGAAAAGAACATGACAACCAAACAAAAGAAAAACTAAAAAAATGCATGGCTTTTTAAAGAGAATGGCTACTAAAAACGGACAAAGTGTTTTAAAACGTAGAAGAGATAAAAAAAGAAATTCAATCTCAAAATAATGACTTATGAAATAGTAAAAAAAAAGCACTATTTTTCAAAAATAATTAACAATAAAAAATTTTTTAAAAGCAATTTATTTATAACATTTTACGTTTTTGATAAAAAAATAAAAAATATAAACATTGGAATAAGTGTAAAAAAAACAACCGGAATTGCAGTCACTAGAAATAAAATAAAAAGAAAAATAAGAAAATGTTTAAGGGAGCGTTTTGATGTTAATTTAAAAGGAAAAATAATAATTATTTGTAAAAAAGATATTAAAAATATGAAAGATAAAATAATACTTGAAGACTTAAAAATGATAATGAAAGGAATAAATTTATTATATAATAAATCAAACAATGATCCAAGACCTCCTAAGTAACCAAAAAAAAAGAGATCCAATAAACTGAGGAAAAGTAATTTGAAAAATTTCAAAAGCGCTTGTTATTTTATTTTTTGTAATTATATCATTTTGAGGTTGTGGACAACAAATTTTTGACGGCAACGTTATGACATATAACGAACCGGGAGCTGGGTTTGAAATTTGTATTAACCCAAATGTTTGTACAAACGGACATGTTGCGCCAGGAACCGGTGTAGGATTTATTTTCTATAACTTTTTAACAAACTTTCCTAAAGCCATGCAAATAAGCCCCTTTTACGGATTATTTGTCTACCCTTTTGCACTATTAACAAGAACAATAGGACAAGGTGTCGGGGGAGGAACTTCGGAAATAGACGGAGTGTCATTTGTTTTTACTATTTTTATAGTTGTAATATTAATAAGGGGAGCTATAACGCTTTTAACATATAAGCAGTTTGGCCAACAATTAAAAATGCAATCAATGCAAATTAAAGTTGCTAAAATAAAAGCTAAATATGCAGACCAAGGAAAGGATCTTGCAACAAAACAAAAAATGCAAATGGAATTAATGGCTTTGAATAAAAAGTATGGAATTAATCCAATCGCAACATTTGCGTCAACATTTATTACTTTACCTTTCTTTTATTCAATGTATCGTGTTTTTAGTTCATTGAGAATTTTGAAAAATTCATGAATCTTTAGCGAACAATACAAAGTTATTTTGTCACCTTTTCACGCCTTATTTACTAACCACTATTGAATATATTTAATTTGAGTAGTTTTTTTAATTCCCCTACAGGTAATGTCATATCAACTACCAAGTATTTTGGCAAAAAAACAAAATAAAGGAAAACATATTACTGAAGCAACTAAAAAGCAAATGAAGCAGCAAAAAATGATGATCAATATTATTTCTTTTGTTTTCATAATAATGGCATTTGAACTACCTATTTCTATTGGAATATATTGAATATTTTCAAGCACATATACGATTTTGCAAACTATATTAGTTTATAAATGACAAAATAAAAAACGGAAAAGAATGAAAAGTGGTGAAGATAAAGGAATGAGTATTTTTAGTCATATTAAAAGCAAATGAAACGAACGAAAAGATAAAATTCGTCCAGAAAAACTAATAATCCACAACATAGTATATTAATTTTATGACATATATTCAAGATACCATATTTGCATTAATAACCTCTATTGATAAAAAATCATCTGTTGCAATTATTAGAATGAGTGGTGCAGATGCATTAACAATATTACCAAAATTGGGATATAAAAAACCATTAGAAAAATGTGGCGTTTTCTTTCACAAAATAAAAGAAAAAAATAAATCCATTGACGAAACAATAATAAGTTATTTTAAAGGACCTAATTCATACACTGGTGAAGATATAGTTGAGATAAATTTTCACGCAAATAGTTTTATTGCTAAAAAAATATTTTCGGTTCTTGAAAAATATAATTTTAGAATGGCTACAAAAGGTGAATTTACTAAAAGGGCTTTCTTAAACGGGAAAATAAATTTAATTAAAGCAGAAGCCATAAATAAACTAATCAAAGCAGATACTAAAATAAAATCTGAAAAATATCTTGAAATTATAGAAAGCAATATTGTTGATTCATTTGTAGAAATAAAAAAAGAAATAGTTGATATTATTGGGAATATTGAAGTCAACATTGACTATCCAGAATATAAGGATGTTAAGGTGCTACAAAAAGAAGAAGTAACGCCGATGATCACAAAAATATTAAAAAATATTGAAGAAAATTATTTATGAGTTAATACCCACATAGAAGAAACCGATAAGATAAACATCGTTATATTAGGTAAACCAAATACTGGAAAATCAACATTGTTTAATAAATTGTTAAAAAACAATAGAGTAATAACTTCTTCAATAAAAGGAACAACTAGAGATTGTATTGAACAATCATTAATAATTAACGATAAAATAGCAGTAAATTTAGTTGATACAGCAGGAATAAGAAAAACAAAATCTATCCTTGAAAAAAAAGCAATAAAAAAAACACAATTATGAATAAAAAAAGCAGATCTAATTATATATCTAATTACAAATGATAAAATGGATGGTGATGATGAAAAAATTTTAGAGACCATAATAAAAAAGGAAAAAGTATTAATCTTTAATAATAAAGCAGATATCAAAAAAAGCAAACATTATGACAACATTTCGTCATTAAACGGAAACATTAACAATGTATTTATAAAGATAAATAATTTTGCTGATAAATATAACAAAGGAACAGAAGTATCACTTTTTAATTATCGACACAAAACAATTCTGAAAAAAATAATTAAAAATTTAAATTTATTTTTGAATGAAACCGAAAGTATCTCTCTTGACATAACAAATATTTATCTATATAAAATAATTGAACTAATTGATGAATTAATTGGTAATAAAACAAATATTACAATACTTGACTCTATTTTTAATAATTTTTGTTTGGGAAAATAAATTAAAATATAAACAGAAAGAGGAACAAAATGTTACACGGATTATTTGATACACATTGTCATTTATTTGATAAGCACTATGATGAAAACGAAACGGCTAAAATAGTAGACAACGCTATAAAAAATAACGTCACGAGAATGATTAATGTTGGAGTAGATATTGAAACATCTGAAAAATGTTTAAAACAAGCAACTCAATTTGATTCAATATATTGTGCTGGAGGGTTACATCCTAGTTATATATCTAAAGGAACAACACTATCTAGCAAAGATTTAGAAAAAATTAGAGAATGATCTAATAGACCAGAGTTTGTTGGTATTGGAGAATGTGGGCTTGATTATTATCACGGTCCAAACAAAGAGGTAATTGAAAAACAAAAAACAGAATTTATTAAACAAGTTAAACTTTCTTCTGAACTAAACTTGCCATTGATTATTCACGTAAGAAACGAAAACAATAACGGTAAAGCTCACGCAGATGTAATTAAGATATTAAGACAATATCCAGATGTAAAAGGGGTCATTCATTGTTTTCAAGGTTCAGAAAAAATTGCCCTTGAATATATAAGTCTTGGTTACTTTATTTCAATTAGTGGTATTGTTACATTTGAAAACGCTGGAAATCTTAAAGAAATTGTTGAAATAATTCCTTTAAACAGCCTTCTTATTGAAACTGATTCTCCATACTTAACGCCTTTCCCACATCGTGGCAAAAAAAACTTTCCTCATTTTGTTGGCTTGGTTGCGAAAGAAATAGCAAGAATTAAAAAATGTAGTGTTGATCAAATTACCAAAATAACATCTGAAAACGCAATTGAATTATTTAACATATAAATAATGACTAAAGAAGATTTATTATTATTAAAAAGAGAAAAAGTATTTTTATCTAAAAGCAAAGGACAAAATTTTTTAATAAATAATAAAATTATTAAAAAAATAATTTCACAAGTTGAAAACATTAATAAAAAAAATATTTTGGAAATCGGACCTGGAATTGGCGCTTTAACTAATTATCTTAAAGATGCTAAAAAGTATATTGGTGTTGAAATAGATAGTAAATTATTTTCTATATTAAAGAAAAAATTTAGTGATTTAAAATTTATAAATAGTGATTGTTTAAAGATAAGCTATGAAGATATTTTTAATGGTGAACCGTATATTGTTATATCAAATTTACCATATAATATTTCTAAAAAAATTGCTTTTAAATTATTAAAATGTTCAAAAATTAACCAATGCATTTTAATGTTTCAAAAAGAAGTGGCCAACTCAATAATTGCAAACCCTGGTGAAAAAAAATATTCAAGTAACTCGCTAATTTTTAAAAATTATTCTGAGATATCACAAGTGTGTAATGTAAATCAAGACAATTTTTTCCCTGCGCCAAAAGTAGACAGCAAAGTATTAAACTTTAAAATAAAAAAGAATAGAATAGATGATATTGAAGAATATAATTTATTTATAAAAATATGCTTTAAAACTAGAAGGAAAACCCTTTTTAATAATTTAAAAAATCATAAAAATATTGAAACAACTTATCTTAAAAAAATGATTATAAAATACTTCAATAATTCTAAAATTAGGGCAGAAGAAATAAGTAATATTTCACTTTATAATTTTTACAAATGTGTTTTTTAATTACTATATAATTAATTTTTTAGTATAATATTTTAATGAATAAAAAATAGGGAATAAATATTCTTAACATTGAAGATAAAAACATTACCATAGCAAAAATCAATAATGCCTTTAGAATAAATGCCCAAAATTACCGCCCTGATAAAAGTGAAGGTAATTTAACATATATTCATTTATTTAAATTATACCTGTAAAAGATGTTTTGAAAAAGGTAGCAAATTAAAAATGAGAACAAACAGTAAGGAAATTTGAGGGAATAGATTACTTTGAAAATATTTTTTAACTAAAAATGCTATAGTACAAAGAAAAGGAATGCGGAAGATATTAAAAAAAAAATATCTAAAAAGGATTAAAGTTGAATACCACTATAAAGTGTTACGGAAAATATAATTTATTTTTATATCTTAAATCATATTCTAGAATTAGAAAAATTCACAACGTAATTACTTTGATGGATACTATAAAAGGTGTATATGATGTTATAAATATTCAATGAGAAAAAAGCAATTTTTCAAAACTAATAATTTATAACAAGAATCCAAAAATAAAAATTCCAACAGGAGAAACTAATACTATATATAAAGCCTGAAAAGAAATGAAAAAATATATTCCCTCAAATTATTTATTTAAGGTATCAATAAAAAAAACACATATGCCGGGTTCAGGATTCGGACTAGGAAGTAGTAACGCTGGTAATTTTATCAGTTTTATTAATAAAGAATTTAATTTAAATTTATCTAATAAACAATTAATCAAAATTGGGCTAAGGGTTGGTTTTGATGTGCCGTTTTTTATTTTTAATAAGCAAGCGTTAATTTCTTATTGAGGAAAGAAATATGAATTTAAAAATATTAAACTTAAAGAACAACAAACATATAAGAATTTTAAAAATATTTCATTAACTAAAGATATATATAAAATAGCAAAAGTTACTCACAAAAATAAAAGAAAATTAAAAATAATTTTAAAAAAAATAAAAACTAATGAAACAATTAAATTTATTAATTTGTTTAATGACTTAGAAAAACCATACTTAAGTGTGAATAATGATCAGCATTTACGAAATAGTTTTTCAAAAAGAATTTTAAATGGATCAGGTTCATCTTGAATTATTTATAAATAAAAAATTTATAAAGTATAATAAAAAATAATATGATTAAAAAACAAAAAGACTGAATAATTTTTGGTCTTTCTGCGTCAAAGGAAATAGCGGCAGATATTTCTGAAAAGATTGGAGTTTTCCTGGGTAAAACTATTAAAAATGTTTTTATAGATGGAGAGATTTTAATTAGATCAGAAATATCTGTACGAAATAAAAATATAATAGTTATTCAATCAACAAATACAACAGATGATAATTCTATTAATGATAATTTAATGGAATTATTAATCTTTATTGATGCTTTGAAAAGAGCAAGTGCGGCTTCAATAAA